>NZ_ARWE01000001.1:3625320-4241730 GCF_000384395.1 Geopsychrobacter electrodiphilus DSM 16401 | reverse complement strand
ACTCCGACCCCAGTACCGGTTCCGACTCCGACTCCGACCCCAGTACCGGTTCCGACTCCGACTCCGACCCCAGTACCGGTTCCGACTCCGACTCCGACCCCAGTACCGGTTCCGACTCCGACTCCGGCCCTCGACGGTCAGGCGCTCTACAACCAGTACTGCTCAGGTTGCCACGGGACGTCCAAACGCGGCAGCTCTGTTTCGCTCATCAACAGTGGCATTAAAAATGTCGGCAGCATGAGATCACTCGGTAGCCTGAGTGCCGCTCAGATCGATGCGATCTCGAAGTACTGAGAAAAGCATGATCAATGTTCTCTCTTTCGAGTTGAACATCGATTCGATCTCTATAACTTGCCCTCCCTTTGGGGGGGCAAGTTTTTTGAGCTATATGAGTGAAAAGGTAATGTATGTCTAAATGCTTTTTCAGAATTTTTCTGTTTCTGGCGCCCTTCCTGACAGCATCAGTCACCTATGCCGCGCCGAGCTCTGACAGCGTTGACCTGTCACTGAAAACAGCCATTGCGATGGCGATTCGCAATAACCTCGACCTGCGCGTCGACGCTCTCTCTTCTTCGATTAGCGCAACCACCCTGCAACAGAGTCGCGGAATCTATGATCCCTCGCTGAGCATATCGGTTAGTCATGATGAGACCTTCTACACCGGTCAAAACTATGGCACCAAAGCCACCAGCACCAACTTTGGGGTCACGCAAAACCTTCCCTCGGGGGGGAATCTCACTGCCTTTACCAGCACCAGCGATACCACCCCGCTCTCGGACCCGGGTCAAAGCTGGAAAGATTGGTATTCATCGGCCGGCATCACTCTTAATCAGCCGCTATTAAAAAATTTCGGCAAGGAGAGCACTGAACTCTCAATTAACCTGGCGGCCAACAATCATGAAGCGTCTATCGAGCAATATCGAGATTCGGTCATTGCCACGGTTTACGCTGTAATTAGAGGGTACAATCGCCTCTATACCTTGCATATGATTTTGAAATCACGCGAGACCGCCTTTTCTTCGGCCCAAAAACTTTTAACAACAATCAAGCAGAGCAAAAATAATGAGCAACAAAGTATTGAGTTGGCCAACACCCGCTATGCCATTAGCCAGAGGTTGAATGATCTGGTTGATGCCGACCAGAATATATCCGACCAGGAAGCTAAGCTTCGTTACCTGATTGGGGTCAAGAAACGGATTAAACTGAATCCCGTCGATCTGCCTTCCACCGAAGAACCCATGGAAACGACAGAACAGGCCATAGCTCTGGCGATGGAAAATGGTTTCAATCTGAAACAACTCCGCCTCGACCTGAAGTCCAGTGAACTCCAGGAACGGATGTCCAAGCAAAGTTTGTGGCCAGATCTTTCCTTGACTACCAGTGTCGGATTTCGAGGTATTGAATCTACCTTTGACAACAGTATTCAACAGATCGGGCAAGGGAAGGGCCGCTGGTGGTCGGCCGGACTTCAATTCAGCATGCCCTTGGGAAATACTGTGGCCAAAAGCACCTATCTCCGCGACAAATTATTTACCCAGCAAACCCGAAACCGCATAAACGCCGCCGAATGGCAGCTTAGAGATAGTATCGAGACAGACATGCGGACACTCACCTCGGCCCGGGTTCAGCGCCAGGTTGCCGAAAAATCTGTCACCCTTTCTGAGCAGCGTATCGAGCAATATCGTCAAAGCGTCGCACGTAAAACCTCGAAGGTGCAGGATTTGTTGAATGCTGAGAACGATCTGGTCTTTGCCAAAGTCGCCCAGGCACAGGCCATGGAGAGCTTCTCCAATAGCGTGGCTTTGCTCTGGCGGGACGCGGGGGTCTTGCTTGAGCGAGAAAACATCCATGTCAATATTGCCCAACCCGAAGAACTGACGCTGGGAACCCAAGACCTCGCTGAGCCGGCATTCACTCCGCGAAACATCAAAATTCTGGCGACTGAATCCGATGCTGTCATTGAAAAACCGACGGTTGCTGCACTGCCGCTACCGGCAAAAACCAAGCGGCAACCCGACACAAACGATGTCGTCAAGCCCCTGGTCGTCGCCACACCAAAGCTGCCGGTCAAAAAAAGTACGGCTCAAACCGCGCTATACACGCTGAGAATCGGTGAGTATGTCTCTTCGGAACTGGAAACAACCAGGAGAAAGGTCAAAGAAGCCGGCTTGACCCCGCTGATAACGACGGGAACCAAGCAACCCAGGACGGTGTTTCGGCTGCGTGTCGGTGATTACTCGAGCCTCCTGGCCGCAAAAACCGAACTGTTGAAGGTGAAGAATGCCAGTACCGGCGGGTTTATCCTTAATCGAGGGAAAGCCGGATTCCGACTCTACGCCGGATCCTATTTCAGCCAACAGAGCGCCAAGAAAGGACAACGCCGGCTGACCGCGCTGGGGCTTGCCACGACCCTGGACGAAGTAGAGGTCATGTTGCCGACCTCGCTGTTGACTGCCGGGCCGTTCCCGACCCATGACGCCGCCCTGGAAGGAGCTTTGAAATTGAAAAAGCTGGGGGTGACGGCTGTTGTTTCTCGTGAAAACTGAACAAAACCGTTGTGTTTAAGCCCACCCCCGCTATTGAATGGTCGTCTCTTTGGTGACCGAATTCAGGTTAGGCTGACCCGAGGCTCAAGCCGGCAGTCAGGCGCGGCCTGGGCCCACGCACCTAAGGGATCAGAATGGTCGAACCGGTGGTCCTGCGCGCTTCGAGATCCCGGTGGGCCCGTGCGGCTTCGGCTAAGGGGTACTCCTGATTGATCTCTATTTTAACCGCGTTGGAGGCCACCGCGGCAAACAGATCTGCCGCGCTGGCGAGCAGGTCGTTGCGCCGGGCGGTGTAGTTCATCAGGGATGGACGGGTCAGAAACAGTGAGCCCTTCTGGGCCAGCAGCCCGGGGTCAAAGCTCGTAACCGGGCCGGACGACTGGCCGAAGGAAACGAGCATCCCCAGGGGTCGCAGGCAGTCAAGGGATTTCAGAAAGGTCTCCTGCCCCACCGAATCGTAAACGACAGCAACCCCTTCCCCATCCGTTAAATCGCGCACCTGCTGCACAAAATCCTGTTGATGATAAAGAATGGTGTGATCACAACCATGCGCACGCGCGAGTTCAGCCTTTTGGGGCGTACCTACGGTGCCGATCACCTTGGCTCCAAGGGATTTGGCCCATTGGCAGGCGATCAGCCCGACCCCGCCGGCCGCCGCATGGAAAAGGATCGTGTCGCCGGGCTGGACCTGATAGGTGCGACACATAAGATATTGGGCTGTCATCCCCTGCAGCATCATCGCCGCAGCCTGCTGATCACTGATCTCAGGCGGAAGCTTCACCAGGCGATGCGCCGGCATCACGCGTTCGGTGGCATAAGCTCCCGGTGGAGCGCCGGCATAAGCAACCCGATCTCCAGCTCTGAACTCCGTCACCCCGTCGCCGACGGCCAGGACTTCACCCGCCCCCTCCATGCCGATGATGGCTGGCAGCGCGGCCAGGGGATAGAGTCCGCTGCGATGGTAGACATCAATATAATTAAGCCCGACGGCCGTATGCCGCAGCCGGACTTCGCCGGCACCGGGGGAAACGACTTCAACCTGCTCCCAGCGCATGACCTCGGGCCCGCCGGTTGAATGAATTCGAATCGCATAAGACATGGTTTGACCTCCGCTGAATGATCGCCGGTCGCTACTTCAACTCAAAGGCGACCTTGATAACCACCTGATATTCACTCACCTTGCCATCTTCGCCAATGTGGCCGCGAATGTCCTGAACTTCAAACCAGGAGAGTTTCTCCAGGGAGGTCTGGGCTCTGCTGACGGCCTGCTGAATCGCACCCTCGATGCCGGCACTGGAGACGCCGATCACTTCAACCTTCTTATAGGTTCTGCCTTTTCCGTATGTCATATTTTCCTCCCATGAGCTTTAAATGTGCGGGAACTGCTCTTCTCATGAAAGGCTAGCACTCGGATCGATTCTGTAAAGCTGTGGAGAAGCAGGAATTTATATTTTTTCCAGACAGGACGCCTTTGCTCTTCAGACAGAAAAACAGTCGTAGCCGGTGGAAAACATTCCCCCGCCATCTGGCCGCAGGCCTGATCAGCCCAATTGCCACAGGGCGTCGCGCGTCTGACCAGTGCACTATCCAGATCAAATGGTCGCGCGGATCAGCCCACCGCCTTTGGTAACAGAATAGAGAAGCAACTCCCCTGCCCGGGCAGACTGGTAACCTCGACTTCGCCCTTATGGGCCTGTGCCACATGTTTGACGATCGCCAACCCCAGGCCGGTGCCACCAAGGTTGCGACTACGAGCCAGATCCACCCGGTAAAAACGTTCAAAGAGACGCGGCAGATGTTCTTTTGCGATGCCACAGCCGAAGTCCTGCACCTGAATGCGGATGCGGGTCGCCGTCTCATGCGCTTCGAGAATGACCCGGCCGCCCTTTTCACTGTACTTGATGGCGTTGGTCAACAGGTTAATGACGGCCTGTTCGAGCAGGGCGGGGTTGATGGCTGCTTCTAAATCGCCGGAGAGATTGAACTGCAGCTCGATCTGTTGCTGCTTGATCAAACTCTCGCAGGCGCCCCGGGCGCTCTCCAGAATCGGCGAGAGGGGCTCTTTCGTCAACTCCCAATTTCCTTGAATGGCCCCCTGTTCGATGCGCGACAGATCAAGCAGATCTTCAACCAGAGCGTTGAGCCGTTCGTTCTGCTTAAAGATGATCGACAAGAACCGCTGACTGGCTTCATCGGACCCGCCCCCGGCGTCAATCAGGGTTTCGACGGCACTGCGGATCGCGGTAATCGGCGTTTTCAGTTCATGCGAGACATTACCAACAAAATCACGCCTGACCGATTCGAGCTGACGCAGCCGGGTCAGATCATGCAGCACGATCAGAACGCCAACCCGCTCGCCGGTTTTGCCCTTTAACGGGGTGGCTTGAACATGCAGATAGCGTTTTTTCTGGCCGTGCATCACCAGCTCATCTTCAAGCTGCTCCTGTTGATTGAGTGCCCGGCGAATAAAATGTTGCAGTTCGGCCTGGCGCAGGACTTCCTGTATCGGGCGACCGGGATACTTTCTGGACGTGATCCCGAACAGTTCGAGCGCCGCCTGGTTGAGTCGGATGACCCGCTCCTGCTTATCGACGGCGACCACTCCTTCGCCCATGCAGCCGAGAATCGCCTCAATCTCGCCGCGTTGACTGACTTCACTTTCAATACGCCGCGCCAGATCGATGGCCATCTGATTCATGGCCCTGGCCAGCCGGCTGATCTCCTCAGAGCCGCTCACATCGAGAGGAGTATCCAAATCGCCCCGCGCAAAACGTTGAGCCCCGACCGTCATCTGTTCGAGAGGCTGACTGAAGCGCCGGGAAAACCACCAGCTGACCGGGGCCAGCAGCAGGGCAATCGCCAACCCGCCCAGCAGAAGTTTGAGGTAGATGGCGTTGAGCGTGGCGTCGATATCAGAGATGGGCAATGCGGTACGCAGGACACCGATAATCTCCCCTTTGCGCGAGATCGGGATGGCGACGTACATTAACGATTTACCCAGGGTTCTGCTGTAGCGAACCGAGGTTCCCTGTTGCCCGAGCAGGGCCTGTTGAACCTCGGGGCGTTGACTGTGGTTGTCCATCTGCGCCGCATCTTTTTGCGAATCCGCCAGCACCAGCCCATCCTTACGAATTACGGTGATCCGTGTCTCCGCTTTTTCCCCCAGAAGTTTCACCATCCGGGTCAGGTGAGCGGAAGGCGTTTCGGCGAAGAGCTCGACGAGTTCAGGCCCAACCAGCCGGGCCCGCGCACTTAAGTCACCGGCGGTCTGATGATAGTGAAAACTGTGCAGTTCGCCCGAGAGGTACCAGGCAACTGCCAGCAGCACCAGCAGGATCATCAGCAGGTAAGAGGTGTAGAGCTGCCAGACAAGACGACGGCGGGTCAGTTTCACAAATCCTCCCGAAAACGATATCCCACCCCGCGCACCGTTTCGATATAGGCGCCACAGGGACCCAGTTTTTTACGCAAGCCGGCGATCTGCACGTCGACCGCCCGATCGGTGACCGCGTAATCCTCACCGCGCACCGTATTGACGATTTGATAACGGGTAAAAACCCAGCCAGGACGGCGGGCAAGGGCTTCAAGCACCTTGAACTCGGTAAAGGTCAGCTCAACGCTCTGCCCCTCGACCTGAACCAGATTGCGTCCCGGGTGGATGCGCAGCTCCCCGCGCACCAGTTCATCGCCATCTGCTACCGGCAGGGCATCGGTCCGGCGTCGCAGGACGGTCTGAATGCGGGCCAGGAGCACCTTGGTGCTGTACGGTTTGGTGACATAATCATCGGCCCCCAGCTCAAGACCCTTGATGACATCTTCCTCTTCGCCGCAAGCGGTGAGCATGATTATCGGGAGGTCATGGGTCGATTCCCTGTCACGCAGGCGGCGGCAGATCTCAAGGCCGTTGACCCCGGGGAGCATCAGATCGAGCAGAACCAGATCAGGTCGCCTGGCGAAGGCCAGGCTCAGGGCCTCTTCGCCATGAGTCGCGCATTCAACCTGGTAGCCGGCCTTGATCAGGTTGAAATGAAGCAGGGCGAGAATATCTTCTTCATCTTCTACCACCAGCACGGTCTTTTTTGACTCGGTCATATACCCTCACCCTGGATCGCCTGACTCTGGAATTCCCCTGGCATCAAACTCATTCCTTCGGGTTTCGTGAGCCGCGCCGATTTCGATTGTCCCGGAGTATAGCAAGAACCTGGCGCCGCGCTGAAATAATTATTGATGGGCCCTGGACTAAAGGCTAGAGACCATCCAGCAGATCGCGCTTTATCGGCGAAAATCGGATAGCCATCACCCGAATCCCCATCAACGCCACCATCAGCGCAATCGCCAGACCTACGCGGGCAACCTCTATCTCGCGGTACCAGAATCCCATCACCTCGGTGATGACGACCACCAGAGCGGTATCGATAATGTATGTCACCTTGATCCGTCCCTCGGTAAAGTACGCCTTGACCGTACGAAACAGTTCAAGCACCGCGAGCACCATCAGGACATTGATGATTAATTCCTTGATCGCCATGTGTAGCCCGGCAGGGGCAAAGAGGTCGGCATTGTGGATCAGATCCAGGCCGGCGCGCAGGATGCCGAATGCCATCCCGACCAACAGTACCAGAAGGAGCAGGCTGAGCAAGGAACGGCAGAGGGTTTCAAAACAGATTCCGGAGAAATCCTTGAGTGAATCTTTGGTCATTTTAACCTCCATAATAAATTCTCTTTCCGCGAGGCGCCAGACGTTCCCCTGAGCCAGGGGGACGTCTGACGGGGCTGAGTCTGCCCGAGAATTGTGGCGAGCATGTCAGGGTCGGGTTAGGAACGTGTAAATATGATGACCCTGAAGAGAAAAAAATAAACCAGGGGACCGAAAAGACCTGATACGTGCCCGGCTCAACGACCAGGATCACAGCAGGGGCTTTTTCTGTGCTATCTTTTGATAAAAATAGCCCTGACTTCGGACGTATTGAATGCTATTTTGCAGTTTTAATCTCAGCAGACAGACGGGAAAAGGCCAAAACATGAAGGGAAAATCGACCCAGATTATCGCCAGCGGCTATAGCGGCAAGAGCACCAGCCTTGAACGTTACCATTCGATCAATCCACCAATTTACCATGCCTCGACCGTGCTCTTCGACGACTATGCTGAGCTCAAGGCCGTGGGGCAGGGCCAGTATGACGGTTTTACCTACGGCACCGACGGCAGCCCCACCCAGCGCGCATTTGAGCAGGCCATAACCGAACTGGAAGGCGGCTACTGGACCAAGGCCTTCCCTTCAGGACTGCTGGCGATTACCAGCGTGTTGCAGGCTTTTTTGCAGAGCGGCGACCATCTTCTTGTCTGCAACAGCGTCTACGGCCCGGTGCGCCGCTTCGCGAAGAACCTGTTGGAAAAATTCGGGGTTACGACCAGCTATTTCCCGGCCAATGCCGGTGCGGACATCGCCAATTACATCAGGCCTGAAACCCGACTGATTCTGCTCGAGTCTCCCGGCTCCAACACCTTTGAAATCCAGGATGTGCCGGCGATTGTCAAGCTGGCGCGCGAGCACGGAATTCTCACCGCTATCGACAACACCTGGGCGACACCGCTCTTTTTCAGCCCCTTCAGACATGGTGTTGATATCTCGATCCATTCGGTGACCAAGTACATCTCGGGCCATTCCGATGTGCTGCTCGGCAGCGCAACGGTGAGTGAGGCCTGCTACGCCACATTTCACAAACTCTGCCGGTCCCTCGAGATTTTCGCCTCTCAGGATGCCTGTTACCTGGCATTGCGCGGCTTGAAAACCTTAACAATTCGCCTGAAACAGCATGAAGCTTCGGCCCTCGCGCTGGCAACCTGGCTCGAAGCACAGCCCGCCGTCGATGCGGTACTGCACCCCGCCCTTTTAAGCCACCCGGAACATGCCATCTGGCAACGGGACTTCGATGGATCCGCAGGGATTTTCTCTTTTGTTTTAAAACCGCAATACGCTGAAGAGGCACTCTCACGTTTTGTCGACAGCCTCGAGCTGTTCGCCATCGGCTACAGCTGGGGCGGTTTCAAAAGCCTGGTCACCGCCGGCAAGTTTGCCCAGTCGGAGAGCTCCCGCTACCATGATCGCTGGATGGTGCGTTTGAATGTCGGCCTGGAAGATGTCACCGACCTGCAGGAGGATGTGCGACGGGCGTTGGCGAAGCTTTAGCAAGCTGAAGTTTGACCCTCCGAGCCGCCGGCGTCGGCTTTGATCAGACCGGTGAGTTGGTTCACACTGGAAACACTGGCCGTTCAGCCGGGGTTAGCACCAGAGCGTCAATCATCCGACAGTCTCCTAGTCCAACCCGACAAACAGCTTGATGTATTGCAGGCGTTCGTAATTTGCCGGATGCTGACTCCGGGCCTGGCTGAGGCGACCACGGAACTGGTCGATACGGCTGAAATCGTGAGCCTGCATCCAGGTTTCCAGCTCCTTGCGGATACGTTCAATCTGGCCGAAGCCGTTCTTCATCAGGGTGGAACAGAGCTGAACCACCGTCGCACCGGCGAGCAACTGCTTGATCACATCGCGGCTGTCATGAATGCCGGTGGTGGCGGCCAGGTCTGATTCAACCCGTTGATAAAGCAGAGCAATCCAACGCAGCGAGGTGTTGATCTCGCTGGAACTGCTTAAGGGGTTGCCCGCCACCAGTTCCAGGTTCTCGATGTCGATATCCAGCTGATAAAAACGATTAAACAGCACCAGGGCATCGGCCTTGCGCCAGACGATTTTGGTTTTGGTTGCGCCCGGCCCGCACCAGCCGACCGAAAAGGCCGGGGCTTCGGCACGGTCATGCCCCAGATGCGCGGCGACCTCGCCAAAGGATGAAAAATATGGGCCGATCTTCAGCGCGACCGGAATTTTGACCTTTGTTTTGACCTCATGCAGAATCTGGTAGTATCGCTCTTCAATCGCTCGCCCCTGCTGGCCGCTGTTACTCGGGAGGAGCCCAATATTCAATTCCAGCGCTGCCGCGCCGGCTGACTCCATTTTTTTGGCGTAATCGGACCAACTATCGCGAGAAAAACAGTTAAGGCTGGCGATAATCGGCACATCCACCGTCTTGACCGCATCCCTGATCAATTGAAGATAGGCCTGCGGACCCAATTCTTTGCCGTAGCCCTGCAAATATTCGGCGGCCTCGGTGTGTCCGGCCTGCTCGGCATGTTTCCCCAGGGCGGCGGTTTCGGCCGCAATCTGTTCTTCAAACAGAGATTTCAAGACGATGGCACCGGCCCCTGCTGCGGCGGCCTGTTTCACCCCGTTCAGGTTTCCGGTCAGGCTGCTGCTGGAAACAACCAGCGGGTTCGCTAAATTCAGGCCCATATAAGGGGTAGATAGATCGAGCATCGGAGACCTCCTGCGGGCTAATCATTGTGACGAGAAGAGACTTCTTCATTGTAACAGAAGAGACAGGCTTGCGGCGAGCAGGCGTTATACCGTCTTGACCTGCACGGAAATAACAAGCCTGCTAGAATTGGATGTAGAAAATTATTTGCGGCGGAGAGAACCGATGTCACCCACCCAACTGAGCGTGCTGATCGTTGAAGATGATCCGAACACGGCCAATCTGGTTGCAACCTATCTGCAACGTGAGGGGTTTGCAACCCTGATCGAAAACGATGGCGAGCGTGGCCTGCTGACCGCTCAGCTCAGGCACCCGGGGCTGGTGATTCTGGATTTGATGCTGCCGGGAATTGATGGCCTCGAAATATGCAAGCGGCTGCGGGCCACTTCGGACGTGCCGATCCTGATGCTGACCGCGCGCGAGGAGGAGATCGACCGGGTGCTCGGGTTCTCGCTGGGGGCCGACGATTATGTGGTCAAACCGTTCAGTCCGCGGGAACTGGTAGAGCGGGTCAAAGCGATTCTGCGCCGGGTGCGGCCACCCGGGTCGAAACCGGAGGCGGTGTTCCGACAGGGGGGTCTGACCCTCGATCCGCAAAAACACAGGGTCAGCCTCAGGGGGGAAGAAGTCAGCCTGACCGGCTCCGAATACAAGTTACTGCAGACGCTGATGGCGGCCCCGGGGCGGGTCTTTTCGCGCAGCGAACTCTTGAGCCGCTTTTACGATAATGAGGATGCGGTGGTCGAGCGGGTGATCGATGTGCATGTCAACAAACTGCGGCAAAAGATCGAAACCGATCCCGCTCACCCCCGCTACATCGAAACCGTGCGCGGATTCGGCTATCGTTTTGCCGAATCAGACACAGCCGAAGAGCGTTGGCAATGAAACGGCACCTGCTGTGGAAACTGCTGCTCAACATCGTGCCGATCATCGCGGTGACCATTCTGGTGGTCTGGCTGGCGATCGACAAGCTGGCCGCGACGTACTTTATGCGCCTGATGGAGAACTATTCGATCGCGCCGCTGGAAAGCCATCGAATGTTCCTTGAAGCGGTTCATCGCTATCTGATCTGGGCGGCGCTGGCGGCGCTGGTGCTGGCGCTGCTGCTTAACTACCTGCTGACCAAGCGCGTACTGCGCCCGCTGTCGCAGATGTCGCGCATTTCACAGGAACTGGCCGACGGCAACTATACCAGCCGGGTCGAAGTCGTCTCGGCCGATGAAGTCGGTCAGCTCGGGCTGGCGTTCAACCGCATGGCCGACAGCCTCGACCACCTCGAAAAGCTGCGCAAGAAGATGGTCAGCGACCTCGCCCACGAGCTGCGGACCCCGCTGACCAATCTGCGCGGCTATTTGGAAGGCTTGAGCGATCAGGTGGTCCCCCCTTCACCGGAAACCTTCCAGATTCTTGAGAGCGAAATCCTGCGCCTGGTTCATCTGGTCGACGATCTGCAACAGCTGACCAAAGCCGATTCGGCCCGGGCCTTTCTGCAACGTCAGGAGCTGTCTCTCACGACGGTCATTGGACAGCTGCGGGCGCTATTCGATCAGCGCTTCACGGCCAAGGGGATAGAGCTTCAGGTGGTGATCGAACCGCCCGCGCTGAAACTTAACGCTGATCATGACAAGCTGCTGCAGGCACTGCGCAATCTGCTCGAAAATGCCTTGCGTTACACCCCCGAGGGCGGTCAGGTCAGCATCTGCTGTCGCATGGTCGAAAACCGGATTGAAGTTGCCATCAGCAACAGTGGAGACGGGATCGATGCCGCCGACCTCCCGTATATCTTCGAACGCTTCTTTCGCGCCGACCGCTCCCGTTCACGTGAACATGGTGGCGCCGGCATCGGCCTGTCAATCGTCAAGCAGCTGGTAGAAGCGCATGGCGGCCAGGTTGGAGCCTCAAGCGATCAGCGACTCACGCGTATCTGGCTGCGGTTTCCGAGCAAAATCTGACCTTCACTCCGAAACATCTTAATTTGGTTCCCTTGGCTTAACTCATGCCGATGATGTGCTCATGCTGCTCAGTAGCGAGGTTGCGTGGCGGTCGATCTGGAGTGGGAGGGAGCAGGAGGACTCTGCGCAGGAGATGGAGAAGGCATAAGAACGTTGATTCTTATAAAGCCCTTCGTTTCAACCTAACGTATGCCTATTCTGGAGAGTAACCTTCCGGAAGCGACATTGACCCTGCGGTTTCGAGCTATGAAAGGAAAAACCGGCGGTTTGCGAACGCCAATACTCTTCAGCAGTCGGGCTATCTCCGGGTTTTTATCCGTCCTCAGTCCCAGATTCAGGACTTTGACGGCCGATTCCCTGAGATCCGCCAGCAGATAGATCCGACCAAGCGCCAGACAGATATCTGAACTGGCCGGGTAGCACTGCCGCGCCTCATGACACAGGGAAAGGCCCAGCCTGATGTCGTTTCTCTCTCTGGCCAGACAGTAGCCATACCAAGCCTTGGCCTCAGGCAGCGTCGAGATCTTTTTCGACCGTTCCAGCAACTGCAGCCCTAAAGAGGTGTTCCCCCGCTTAGCTTCTTCAATACCGTCCAAAATATGTCGCATATTTTCAGTTATTCCCATAACGCAACACCTTTCATCTGTTAATGAACCTCTTTCTCGGGTGAGTTGTCAATCCTTTGAACGCATTTTTTATTGGCTCTGATTCTACGCGGCGAAACGGATCAGGCAATAGGTGTCACCATGCGAACCTGAGTAAAAGGATGAGTTTCATGTAGAGAGAGTGGGGATGGAAAAACAGGGGACCCAAACGGGGGAAGCTGGGTCAATACTCCAGCGGACCCTCGTTCAAAGCCGCGTACTGCTCACGGAGTTCAAGAATGTGTTCACCCCAATATTGAGGGGTGCCGAACCAGGGGAAGTAGCGTTGAAACGCCGGGTCATCCTGACGCCGGGCCAACCAGGCGGCGTAATGGACGATCCGCAAACTGCGATAGGCTTCGATCAATTGCAATTCGGCCGGGTTAAAGTCGGCAAAAGTCTGATATCCCTCAAGCAGCGTCTCTAACTGCCGCTGTTGCTGGTTTGCATCACCTGACAAAAACATCCATAGATCCTGAATCGCATAACTCATGCGAGAATCGTCAAAGTCAACCAGATAAAAACGCTCGTTGCGCTCTAAAAAATTACCGACATGACAGTCGCCATGCACCCTCAACGGGGTTGAACTGATAAGAGCAAATTTCTGCTCGATTGCCTGTAAAAGGTCGCGGATCAAACTTTCGTAGGCCTGACGGTAGGTTTCGGGGATCAAGTCAGAATCAAGCATGAATTCAGCCGAATTATGGCCGAAAGAGACAATGTCCAGCGTGGGCCGGTACTTGTAGCTCTGACGACGTCCGACATTATGCAGCCTCGCCACCAGCCTCCCCAGGGCTTTGAGCGTGTCAGGGCGGGAGAATTCGGGTGCGTAACCACCCTGCAAGGGGAACAGGCTGAAGGAGTACCCCTTGTGTTTATGAAGACTCTTTCCCGCTATTTTTAGCGGAGCGAGAATCGGCAACTCCTCGGTTTGCAGCTCGAAGCAGAAATCCTGTTCTTCCTGTAACTGCTTAATACTCCAACGTTCGGGGCGATAAAACTTGGCAATCAGCGGCTCGCCATCCTCTACCCCGACCCGATAGACCCGATTCTCATAGCTGTTGAGCGGAAAGATCCGACAGTCGCAGCGATAACCGAGGGTTTCAACCGCATCCATGATCAGATCGGGGTTCAGACCATCGAAGGGGTGGCTCATAGGCGTATCTTTCTTAAAAAGTGGCATCTAGACAACAGAATAGCACGCCCGGATTCCGTGCCGCCACCAATCTGTGCAATCAGGGACTATTATTCCGGGACATAAAGCGTCCCTTCAAGATCGATAATTTTATCTTGAATAAACGCATAGGCGTCGGCTATCGCCTGATTATAAATTTGAGGCCCCAGCTCCCGGATAAAAAATTCCATGATCATATTCGCTTTTAACTCACCAATCGACTCATCATGCTCGTTTCTGAAATAGACCTGGGTCTTTTCGGTTAAAACTTTAATTCTGCCAGCGTCTAATTTTATTTTCATCCTCTTCCCCTTTGCACCGCCTCTTGCTCAGACAGTGTGATTTCGCCACTCTTCTCCATAAGCCTCCGAGGAGACAGTCGGGCTATCCATGAGCTGACTGCGAATCCGACGATTTGGCCCAGATTTCAGCTCCTTTTTGCCCCATAGCCATAGCCATAGCCATGGCTATGGACGTACCAACGCGCCAAAATCTGATCTCAACCATCCTGATTTTCGTTTCAACTCCCATCCTCCGACAAGCTCCTAGCTGTTTTTATTTAAAGACAGAATCGAGTACCCGAGGAGCCCCGAAACCAGAGACCCGGAGAGAATACCGAGCCGATGCGTGGTCAGATAAGCAACCGCGTCACCGCCGATATGTTCAAAGGCCAGACCGCCGATAAACAGACTCATGGTAAAACCGATCCCGCAGAGAGCAGCGACGCCGAGCAGGTGCCTGAGGTTCGCGTTCTGCGGAAGACTGGCGAGTCCAAGCTTTATTGCGATCAGTGAAAAACCAAAAACTCCGAGCAGCTTTCCGACCACCAGTCCAAGCATAATCCCAAGAGGGACTGGGTGAAAAAGGTCAGTGATCCCCATGTCCGCCAGCGGAATCCCCGCATTTGCGAAGGCGAAGACCGGCAGGATCAGGTAGTTCACCCAGGGATGCAGGCTGTGCTCGAGAGACGTCAGTGGCGAATAGGCAGGATTTTTTCGACTCTGGATCGGAATGGCAAAGGCAAGAGCCACCCCGGCCAGGGTTGCATGTACGCCGGATTTTAACACGAAAATCCACAGAAAAGCCCCGACCCAGAGATAAGGTGCAATATTTTCAACCTGCAGACGATTGAGCATAAAGAGCAACGCCACACAAATTGCCGCGAGCACGAGCATGGTCACGGACAGATCACTGGAATAAAACAGGGCGATAATCACTATGGCTCCCAGATCATCCATGATCGCCAATGCCAGCAGAAAGATTTTGAGGGAGGAGGGTACGCGCTCGCCGAGCAGAGCCAGGACTCCAAGGGCAAAGGCGATATCGGTGGCCGCCGGGATGGCCCAACCATCCAGGGCGGCCGGATCACCCCGATTGATCGCCGCATAGAGGAGCGCCGGCACGATCATGCCGCCCAGCGCCGCGACTCCGGGGAGGATAATCTGTGCTTTGCTGGAAAGCTGGCCGACCAGAACCTCGCGTTTAACTTCCAGACCGATGAACAGAAAAAAGACCGCCATCAGCCCATCGTTAATCCAGAGTAGCAGCGGCTTTGCTACCTGAAGATGGCGACCCAGCCGAAATTCAAGCGGGGTCTCCAGGACATATTCATAAAACCCGTGAAGTGGCGAGTTAGCCAGCAACAACGCCAACAGAGTGGCGATCATCAGCAGAATCCCGACGGCAGATTCTTTTTTTAAAAACCTGGTCAATACCTCCGGCATCTTGGTTCTCTCCATTTCTGGCTGCGATTACTGCGCTAAAAAGGGGTAATCAACATAGCCCTTTTCATCCGGCATGTAGAAAGTCGCCTCATCATAGGGGTTTAACTCGGCCATAGCTTCGAGACGCGTCTCAAGATCAGGATTGGCAAGGTAGGGACGACCGAAGGCGATCAGGTCAGCGGCCCCGCTTTGCAGATCGGCCTCGGCGCGCTCACGGTCATAACCACCCGACAGAATCAGCGCGCCGCCACCGGCCGCTCTGAAGCCTTCGCGCACAGCATCGGTGGTTTTCTGTAAGGGCTTGGCCATGCCCAGTGCCGACTGATCAACCAGGTGGATGTAGGCCAGGCCCAGCTTCCCCAGTCCGTTGGCCAGGGCGGCATACTGCGCGGTGAGATCGGCATACTCGGTCATGTCATTAAAGACGCCGTGCGGAGAAAGACGGATGCCGGTGCGTCCGGCGCCAATGGCTGCGACCACCGCAGAGGCCACTTCGAAGGCGAACCGGTTGCGGTTTTGCCAGCTGCCGCCGTAGTCATCCGCGCGCTGATTGGTCGCCTGATCGAGAAACTGATTGATCAGGTAGCCGTTGGCGCCATGCAATTCTATCCCATCAAAACCGGCGTCTATCGCCAGGCGCGCGGCCTCGACATACTCGGCAATCGCGCCATGGACCTCGGCGGCAGTCATCGCCCGGGGCGGTGAACAGGGGAGCTCCCCCTGTGTATCAGTCCACATCTTGCCGCCGAAGGTGACCGCCGAAGGAGCCAGAACCTCTGCCCCTTGCGGCAGGTTGATAAGATGGCTGACCCGGCCACAGTGCATCAACTGGAGGAAAATCTTACCCCCGGCAGCATGAACTGCCGCGCTGACCTGTCTCCAGGAATCCGCCTGCGCGGTGTTGTACAGTCCCGGGATGCGCGCGTAGCCGAGTCCGTTTGGTGAAGGCGAAGTCCCCTCAGTGACGATCAACCCCGCTCCGGCACGTTGCTGGTAATATTCGGCCATCAACGGGTTGGCCAGGTTGCCCAGGGCGCGACAGCGGGTCATCGGTGCCATGACCAGGCGGTTTTTAAGGGCGATAGCTCCAAGTTGATAGCTGCTGAAAAGTTTCATCGATCTCTCCTTTTGCGGCCAGGAATTACCACCGGGATCGGGGCGTTGGACTAAATCCCTCAGCGCCGATATTGTCCCCTGGCCGGGATGGTGTATCTCGCAAGTCTTGCACTCGCTGGTTTTTTGTCAAGGGTTGAATTATAACCTCAACGGTGGTATTTTTAGATCAAATGTTTCGATATCGAATTAAATGGAGAAAAGATGAAAGGTCCCCAACTCAACGAAAGCCAACGCCGGGCGCTTAACTGTTTCGTCAAACTGATGCGGGCAAGCAATCGCCTGACGACTGACGCCCACCGTCATCTGCAGGGCGACAATCTGACCCACAGTCAGTTTGCCGTCATAGAGGCCCTCTATCATCTGGGCCCGCTCTGTCAGGGCGACCTGGGCAAGAAGATTCTCAAGAGCAACGCCAACCTCACCACCGTGGTCGACAGCCTGGAGAAGAAGCGTCTGGTAGTGCGGGATCGCACCGATAATGACCGGCGGCGTGTGACCGTGCGGCTGACCCCGGCCGGAGAGCGCCTGATCGCCAGGGTCTTTCCCCGGCATGTGGAGATCATCACGGAGGAATTCGCGGTTTTGTCCGCGGAGGAGCAACAGCAGCTGGCTCAATTACTCAAAAAAATTGGCCGCGCCAACTTAGGGGCCGCCTCAATAAAGAAGGGATGAAACCATGACGCATATCCTGCATAAGGCCGACTCGCGCGGACTGGCCGATCACGGCTGGCTGGTAAGTCGACATACCTTCAGCTTCGCCAACTATCACAATCCGGCGCGGATGCACTTCGGCATGCTGCGCGTGATAAACGATGACATTGTCCAGCCCGCCATGGGTTTCGGCACCCATCCCCACGAAAATATGGAGATCGTCTCGATCCCGCTGTCCGGTGCCTTGCGCCATCAGGACAGCATGGGCAACAAGCACATGATCACCGCCGGTGAGGTCCAGATCATGTCGGCCGGTAGCGGCCTGACCCACTCGGAATACAACAACTCGGATCAGGAGGAGGTCAATTTTCTGCAGATCTGGGTCTTCCCTGAAGTGAAGAACATCACTCCCCGCTACGGACAGAAACGTTTCGACAAGGCGAACCGGCACAACCGCTTTCAGACGTTGGTTTCTCCACAGAAGGAGGGTGATGCGATCTGGATCAACCAGCAGGCCTGGTTCTCCATGACAAATCTCGATGCGGGGACTTCTCTCAGTTACTTGAAGCAGCGCACCGGAAATGGCCTGTACTTTTTTATCATAGAGGGCTCGGTCGAAATCGAGGGCACTAAACTCGACAGACGCGATGCCCTCGGTTTGACGACTGATGGCGATGAGGGTCAGGTGCAGGTCAAGGCGCTGAGTCAGGCCGAAATCCTGTGTATAGATGTCCCGCTGCATTAATTGCAGAATGAGATAGGAGAAACATATGAAGCCGATAAAAGTTCTGGGAATTTGCGGCAGTTTGCGTGCGGCCTCCACCAACATGGGCCTGTTGCGTTTTGCCCGGGAGCATGCCCCTGCAGGGATGGAGATCAATATTGCGGCACTGGGGGAGGTCCCCTTCTACAATGCGGACCTCAAACAAAAACCTGCCGCGGTTCAGGCGTTGTTAGCCGACATCAAACAGGCCGATGCTCTCTTGCTCGCCTGCCCGGAATACAATTACTCCCTGGCTCCAGCGTTGAAGAACGCGCTGGACTGGGCCTCGCGTGAAACCGACAATTATCTTCTCGCCGGCAAGCCTGCCGCGATCATGGGTGCCGGCGGCGGCATGGGGACTGCGCGCGCCCAATACCACCTGCGCCAGGTCTGTGTGTTTCTCAACCTGCACCTGTACAATAAACCGGAAGTCTTCAGTAGCGCCTTCGACGGCAGTTACGACGAAAAGGGCAATCTGATCAATGAGAAAATACAAGGGATGGTCATTGAGCAGCTTGGTGCGCTGCAGAACTGGGTGGCGCGTCTGCGTTCGTGATTCGAGTTTGCTTCAGCTCTGCCTTTGCAGGTAATCTGTCGAATCCTTATTGAAGCGAATGTCATTTGATGATGTTTCGGTTTGAGGTCTAGCGCAGGGATGGAGAGAGAGAGCTTGGCAATGGATTCGGTTATTCAGGTCGAAACGATCATCCACGACTTCTGGGCCAGCGCCCCGAGTAACAGCCTGCATCTCCCAAGCGGCGAGAAGGCCTGGGCTGAGCCGCATGTCGCCATCGCGCGCGGGGATGATCCGCTGTTCCTACACCACAAAGAGCTGATCGGCCCCTTCCTCTGGACTCCGGAAGAGGCCTACGCCCTGGCCTTCCCCGAGGCCCCGGCGCCGGCCGACGAACTGCGGGTCATCAGCTATGTGTTGCCACAAACCCCTCAGACCCGTGCCGACCAGCGTCGGGAACAGACCCTGCCGACCGAACGCTGGGCGCGTTCGCGGTTCCATGGCGAAGAGTTCAACTGCGCCCTGCGTCTGCACCTGGCCGAGAGCCTCACCCGGGCCGGGTACCCGGCGGTGGCGCCCGAGCGTCTGCCCGGGTTCGCCTACCAGCAGTCGGAGCGCTTCGGCCTGGCCTCCAACTGGTCGGAGCGCCATGCGGCCTTCATCGCCGGCCACGGCACCTTCAGCCTCTCAGATGCCATGATCACCCGCTGGGGAAAGGCGGTGCGATTCGGCTCGGTGGTGGCGCGTATCGAGCTACCGGTGACTGCGCGGGCCTACGGCGATGATCCTCGCGCCTGGTGCCTCTGGTATGCCAAAGGGACCTGCGGCGCCTGCGCCAAGCGCTGCCCGGCCGATGCCATCACTACCGGCGCGGGGCATGACAAGGGGGCCTGCTTCAACTACATCCGCGAGACAACCACACCCTACGCCACCCGAAACTACGGCACCGGTGCCACGCCCTGCGGCCTCTGCCAGGTCAAGATCCCCTGCGAGGCCCAGGTGCCGCCGGCCTTGCTCGCAGCTCCGAAAGCCCCTCCAGTCTGATACTTAACTCCAGCCCGATCGATTTTTGACCCCTCTCTTACGGAGCTCTCCCTATGCAAAATGCCGACAGAATCAAAGTAGAGACCGAGTCCGGTCAGGTCATCAACGTGCAAGTCACCAGTCTTCAGCCTGATGCCATCTGGATACTGATCGGTGAGGGCCCGCACAGCAGCAAATGCAAGCTGGAGCCGACCCGCAATCTCCTGGCCTACGTTGGAAGCATTATGGGCCGCGAGATCATCTACCAGCGCAGTGTCAAAGAAGTTCGTGAAGACATCGCCCGGAGCAGTCGTGGCTCAACATCTTGCCGGTAGATACGATAAACTGCAGCTCGCTCACTAATGCCGGCATGCGAGGCCGGCTGAATAGATTATTCAAGAATGGACCAGGCCCCGCGGAATTAGGTCACAGAGCACATTTTAAATCGCTTGTTCATGGATAATCCCGCTTCACTGTTAACTGGTGATACCGTCGGACTCTTGGGGGCAAAGGGACGTTGGCGCTTAACGGATTAAGCTTTAGCGAGGTGACAGCCATTGCTCCACCCATCTGACAAGCTGTTGCTTTTGTTGACCGAATTTGTCACTGTTCCCAACCCGATCACCTCTTCTGTCAGGAACGTCAATTCAAATGAAAATTGCCATTATCGTACGCAACGCAACTCTGGATAAGTGCACCGGCAAGGGCTGCCTGAAGGCCTTTTTTCAGCGGCTCGATGCCTTTGCCGCCTATGACGAGAAGACCCAGCTGGTCGGTTTTACCCAGGACAGCGGTGACCTCGAAAAGAAGATTGCCAAGCTGATAGAGCTCGGCGTCGATGTCGTGCATCTCTCCAGCTGTATGCGTGCCAAGAGTGACAACTATGAGGCACTGGCCCTACGCCTGTCTCAGGATTTTACTGTAGTCGGCTATACCCACGGCGCCTTTATCGGGCGGACGCGGCAGGCGATCTGTCTCCATAAGGGTGGAGTGCCTGCCGAGGAGAAAGGACTCACGGGTGCAGAGCACGGTGACAAGTGACGACCAGATCAACCAGGATGGCCGCAATTTCCTCGGCGCTGGTGATCAATAGCTGAAATTATCGGCAGAAATGCTATAAAAGGGAAAATCCTTTTGCCTGCCTACGGAGGAAAGACCCTATGGAAACGTTCACCTGGTCCCCGGCCGAACTGCTGAAACTCTCGGGAGGTTACTGGAGCACCTGTACGCTGCACGCCGGCGTCAAGCTTGACCTCTTCACCCCCCTGGCGGCACGCCCGCTTACGGCCGCCGAACTGGCCACCGAGCTGAGCCTTCCTGCCCGCGGACTGTCAATGCTGCTGGATGCCCTGACGGCGCTTGAACTCTTGAACAAGCAGAATGATCGCTACACGGCAACCCCCTTTGCTGCGACCTTTCTCAGCCGTACCGCTTCCGGTTATCTGGGCCATATCATTCTCCACCATCACCACCTGGTCGAAAGCTGGAGCCGACTCGACGAGGCCGTCAGCAGCGGCAGCCCGGTGCGCAGCCGTGTTTCGCACGAGGCCGAGGAAGAAGAACGGGAAAGCTTTCTGATGGGGATGTTCAATCTGGCGATGCTTATCGCGCCCGGCATTGCCGCCAGCATTGACCTGTCAGGTCGCCGGCGCCTGCTCGATCTGGGCGGCGGACCGGGGACCTATGCCATTCATTTCTGCCGGCAGAATCCCGAGTTGCAGGGGGTGATCTTTGATCTGCCGACAACCCGTCCCTTCGCCGAAAAGACCCTGAAGCGGGTCGACATGACGGAGCGGATCAGCTTCTGCCCGGGTGATTTTCAGACGACGCCCCTCCCGGGCAGCTTCGACGTTGTCTGGTTGTCGCATGTGCTGCACAGCGAAGGGCCGCAGAACTGTGCGCAGTTGCTCGCCAAGGCCGCGGCAGCCCTCGAACCGGGCGGTCTGCTGCTGGTGCAGGAGTTCATCCTGCAGGCTGATCGTGCTGCCCCGCTCTTCCCGGCACTTTTTTCTTTGAATATGCTCGCCGGCACCCCGCAAGGACAGGCCTACAGCGAACCGGAACTGGCGAGCCTGTTACAGCAGGCAGGTTTGGAGCAGGTTGAGCGCCTCGAGCTGGATTTGCCTAACGGTGCCGGGGTCATGTCGGCCAGAAAGACCTGATTTGGTGGGCTTTCACCACTAACTCTGAAAAAAGATTATGGCCACTCCGCTTTTCGGGATGGCCATTAATTGTCTTCGGAAAGATGATCGGTTATTAAACAAGGTCTTCAATCCGAATTGGTCAATTCCTGAATTTTGAGCAATGTTTTGACTTCGCGGGTGATTAAAACGGGGAGGTAAGTGCGGATAGTGGCATCGGTTGCAACTTTTCCGAGAACTTCTAAATAACAACTACGAACAAAGTCAGACCGATCCGGAAATTCACTGCATAATCGCTCGATAGCCTCTTCATGTTTGGCCTTCTCCATCTCATCCTGAAATAATTGCTCCATTTTTTCAGCCATTTCATTTGTTGATGACACGAGAAAAATAGATATCTACATAGAGCCTTTGGCAAAAACCTGACTCCCTGTCATACCGGCGCTACAGGGAAAACCCGCTGAAAACCCAGGTCGCCCACAGTTTTAATATTGAATGATACCTTGATCATGTTTGTCAACGACATGCCTGTTGCTACCAGTCAAGTTGGCCCTTTCAGAAAGGTCAGCCGATAAAAATGTTACCAGCCCAAAACCCCGTGCAGATCCGTTCACGTTTCCTCTCCCGAGTCATCGGGCAACAGGAGTCAGATCAGAGCCCGGCTTTGGGGCTGTATTGGCGTTTCAGCCAGCGACTCAAGCCATCCAGCCCCGGGAAAAGCACCCTTTCGGTGATATTGGCCTGATCGAGTTTGTCGCGGATCTCCCATTTGAGCGCGGCGGGGATGATAATCCGGCGCCACAGATGAGGATGCAGATTCAGCCAGCTATCGAGGGCACGGCCTGCGTCAGGCATGACCGAGAAGAACCCGAACTGATTGGTGATCCGATCGTCGATGGAGGGGGGTTCGAGAAAAATACAGTAGTCGTGCGGCGTGATCCGACCAAATTCCGCCAGGCTGGTGATGGTTTCGGAGAGCATCTCGACGGTAAAGACATTGGCGCCTTCATCGTCCAGCTTGTCGCGCAGGCGTTGTGGCAAGAGCTGATGGGCTTTTAAATAGTTGACCGCCCAAATGGCGCCGTCGGTGTCGAAGCGTTCGAGGTTGGCGGTGGCAAAATGCAGGGCCACATAAGGTGAGTAGGTCCAGTCGAGCAGACGGGTCGGCAGCCCGTAATGCTGGGCCACCGAAAGCCAGTCCCAGACCGAATCCTGCTCGACCACGGTGCGGCGGGCGTATTTTTTAAAGTTGCGCAACAGATGATGTTCCAGGGACACAAAATCGCCGCCCAGCCGGATCAGGGTGGTGTCCAGCTGGTAGCTGGCGTCGGACAGGCCGCGAAAGGCGAAGCGCGAGCGGAAACGACCCAGCTCCTGATTCCAGGCGTCGACAAAAAGTTCATCCTGCAGTTCGGCCCAGCTGTTTATTCGAACTTCGTTCAATGTCGCCTCCATCGTGTTAGGCAAACCAAGATGCGAATATTCAGTTTAAATGTGTGAAATGTTAGAATTTTACCAGCCTTTCCCAGGAAGAGTTCACCCAGTCCTGACTAAACCGTTTTGTTTGATCGCCGGGTGGACATTTGATCTGCTTCAGATGATAGAATCAACCAACGGTCAATACCATATTGACGATAGAGATCCGCCACTCAGACTTCGGGCTGGTTCAGAAACTAAAGGCATAGGCTGTCATCGGTGCGGCATGACAAGACCTGAGGCCCAGCCCTTAAGGAGTACCCATGTTTTTGCGTTTCTGGATCATCGGCTGGCTCGCAGCATACCTGTTGTTCAGCGCGCCCACCCGCGCACTGGCCCAAAAGGATACGATTCCGCCCTTGCTGGAAAGCCTGCACCTCGAACAGTCTTTAACCTTTTGTGGCGAGCCTGTCCCGCTGGACGATCCCGATGTGCGTGAGCGTCTCGAGAAGGAGCTCCTGCTCTCGCTCTGGGACCGTGATCAGGCCATTCTATGGCTGAAGCGCTCCACCCGTTATTTTCCAACGATCGAGGCCGCGCTCTCCAGGGCCGGGCTGCCAGATGACCTGAAATACATCGCCCTGGCGGAGAGCGCCCTGCGCCCGCATGCCGGATCGGCGAAGGGCGCCATCGGCTTCTGGCAGTTTTTGCCGGAGACCGCCCGACGTTATGGCTTGACGGTCAATGAATCCATCGACCAACGTCGGAACCTCGACGCCTCGACCAGGGCGGCGGCGGCGTATTATACGGAGCTGTTTAATAAATTTGGCTCCTGGAGCCTCGCGGCAACGGCATTCAACATGGGGGAAGAGGGTCTGCAGGCGGAAATTCTGGCCCAGCACGTCAGCAACTTCTATCGTCTTTACCTGTCCCTGGAGACCCAGCGTTACCTCTTCCGGGTTCTTTCGGCGAAACTGATTCTGACGCAACCGGAGCGTTTCGGCTTCCACCTGCAAAAAAGCGACTATTATCCTCCCCTCAGGTTCACGACCATCGATTTGACCAGCTATGAAGAGACCAGCTTGACCGTGGTGGCAGAGGCGGCCCGGACTGATTTCAAGCGGATCAAGGATTTGAACCCGGAGTTGCGCGGACATTATCTGGCCGCGGGAACCTACCGTTTAGCCCTCCCCGAAAAGACCCCGCCGGGATTTAAAGAACGCTTCCAGAAGCTGCACGCAGAATGGCGACAGAAGCGGCAGGAGCGGATTTATATTGTCCAGCCGGGAGATAACCTCTCAACCATTGCCGATCAATTTCGCGTCCCTCTGGCCGCGATCCTGATCTGGAACCGCATCGACCTCAACAGCCCGCTGCACCCAGGCGATCGTCTGATTATCCACCAGCCAGAAGAGCCCGCCGAAAATCCCTGAGGCCAGAGCCTTACCACGTCAAAGATTTCACGAACTCCTGACACATTAATAACAAAACAGAAACATTGACCCCTTAGCCTCAGCCAAACCTCAAGCAGGGAGGTTATTGGTGTTTGTCTGGATCTCCATTTCTCCTCTGCACGGAACTGACCCCGCCGAGGCTGATAACAAACAAAAATTTACAATCAGCTGACTTTTACTTGCTCGGAGGAACGCCTCAGGATGCTTTCCCCGGATCAGGAGGAGAAGAGGTCAGGCGAAGGTGATGATAAAAAAATTTGTATGCAGGAAAAGTTCTAACCTGATGCTCACCGAATCCTAACATTACTGGCCATAATGGCCACTGTAAGACAATCGACAACCACAAATATTGCTATCAAGGAGATTAACCCTGATGAAAAAAGGTACCCAGTTCTTCAAGATTCTACTGATGACGCTGACTGTCTGCAGTCTGTTTGTCACCGTCCCCATGACACCAGCGCATGCCGCCACCACCATCAACGGTGCAGGCGCGACCTTCCCCTTCCCGGTCTATGGTCAGTGGGCTTATCTCTACGAAAAAGAGACCGGAGTGCGTCTCAACTACCAGTCGATCGGTTCGGGCGGCGGGATCAAGCAGATCAAAGCCAAGACCGTTGACTTTGGCGCGTCCGATGCGCCGCTTACCGCCGAAGCCTTGAACGCCGCAGGCCTGATGCAGTTCCCGATGATCATGGGTGGTGTCGTCCCGGTGGTGCATGTCGAAGGGATCAAACCGGGGCAACTGCGCCTTTCGGCCGATCTGCTCGCCGACATTTATCTGGGTAAGATCACCAAGTGGAACGATGCCAGAATCGCAGCCGAAAACAAAGCACTGAAACTCCCCAACCAGGATATCACCGTAGTCCATCGTGCCGATGGTTCCGGGACCACCTGGATCTTCACCAACTACCTGACCAAGGTCTCTCCGGCCTGGGCGAGCAAAGTCGGCAATGATAAAGCCGTGGCCTGGCCTGCCGGTGTCGGCGGTAAAGGGAACGAAGGAGTTGCCGCTTATGTCCAGCGCGTCAAAGGCTCAATCGGTTACGTCGAATACGCTTACGCCCTGCAGAATAAAATGAACTATGTCCTGCTGCAAAACCATGCCGGTCAGTTCGTCGCACCGACCAGCGAAGCCTTCCAGGCAGCCGCCGCCAACGCCGACTGGGCACATGCCGCAGGTTATTACATGGTCCTGACCGATCAGCCCGGGGCGCAGAGCTGGCCGATCACCGGCGCTTCGTTCATTCTGGTCTACAAGGATCAGGCGAACCCGCAAACCGCCAAGACGGTCCTTGACTTCTTCGCCTGGTGCTACAAAAATGGTCAGCCGACTGCGCTGAAACTTGATTATGTGCCGATGCCGGAAGCTGTCATCACCATGGTTGAGAAAACCTGGGCCAAGGATATCCGTGCCAAGGGTCAGCAAGTCTGGAAATAACGGATTCACCGTTCGATCCCTTAAGCGGGAAGAAACTCACTCGTAAATAGATGTAAAGTCGGCATGAAGCGGATCAATCCAGCTTCATGCCGGCTTGTTTCCGTTCGGTGGAACCGGGGAATATCGAAGAATTATCCGCCGCGCGCGTGGAACCAAACCTAACCTTTACATAAGGGTCCCTGATGGAACTGCATCGGCAAAAAAACTTTGATCCAGCCTTCCGCTGGATTGCGACTCTCAGTGGCGTGCTGGTTCTGATTATAGTCGTCGGTATTTTTTGGGAACTGATCCGCGGTTCTCAACTCTCTCTGGCCAAATTCGGAATCGGCTTTCTCTTTTCCCAGGCATGGAATCCGGTGACGGGGGATTTTGGTGCAGCGAGCAGTATTTTTGGCACCCTGGTTTCAACCGCCATCGCCATGTGTATTGCCGTGCCGCTGAGCTTGATCATCGCCCTGTTTCTGGTTGAACTGGCTCCGCCCTGGCTCAGCCGCTTTGTCGGTGCGGCCATCGAACTTCTGGCGGCCATTCCCAGTATCATCTTCGGCATGTGGGGCCTGTTCGTCTTCGCCCCGTTTATGGCCGATTATGTGCAGCCGTTTCTGGCCAGAATCGGTGGCGGCCTGCCCTTTTTCAGTGGCGCAAAAATGGGGATCGGCATGCTCACCGCCGGGATCATCCTGGCCTTGATGATCCTCCCTTTTATAACGTCTGTGACCCGCGCTATCTTTCTGATGGTACCGGCGGTGGTCAAGGAGTCGGCCTACGGCATGGGCTCAACAACCTGGGAGGTCAGCCGCAAGGTCACCATCCCCTACGGAATTCAGGGGATTCTCGGCGCCTGCTTCCTCGGTCTGGCCCGGGCCATCGGCGAGACCATGGCGGTCACCTTCGTCATCGGCAACCGCCACGAAATTTCCGCCTCACTCTTCTCAGCCGCCAACAGTATCGCCTCGACCCTGGCCAATGAATTCAACGAGGCCTCCGAACCGATCTACCTCAGTTCGCTGGTCGAGCTTGGACTGGTGCTGTTTGGGGTCACCTTCCTGCTGGAGCTGCTGGCACAGTGGTGGTTAAAACGGACCAAAAGCAAGATGGGGGTGGCCTGATGAGAGAACGCTCGATGGTTGGACGACGCCTCAGGGACCTGCTGGTTCGCTGCCTGGCGAGTCTGGCGGCCTTTGTCGGGATCGCCTTTCTGGTTTGGATCCTGTATGTGGTCCTGGCCCACGGCATCAGCGCCATAAACTGGGATTTCTTTACCGAGAATCCGGCCCCTCCAGGAATGGCTGGTGGGGGTGTCGCGAGCGCAATCGTCGGCACCCTGGTCATGACCGGTCTGGCGATGTTGATCGGGGTGCCGACGGGACTGATGGCCGGGGTTTACCTCGCCGAATTCGGCCAGCATACCCGCCTGGGGGGATGGGTCCGCTTCACCACCAACATGCTGATGGGAACACCGTCGATTATCATCGGTATCTTCGTCTACATCATCATCGTTGTACCGATGAAAAACTTCTCCGGCTACGCCGGCGCCGTCTCACTGGCGATCATCATGCTGCCGGTGGTCACCCGGACCACCGAGGATATGCTCAACCTGGTCCCGAGCGCGTTGCGCGAATCAGCCCTGGCCCTGGGCGCACCCCGCTGGAAAGTGACCCTGAACGTGGTCTTCCGCGCCGCCCGCAACGGTCTGGTCACCGGCATTCTGCTTGCGGTCGCCCGGGTCAGCGGTGAAACCGCCCCGCTGCTGTTCACCGCCCTCAACAGCCCCTACTGGATTTCATCACTCAACGAACCGACGAGTAACCTGACGGTTACCATCTTTAACTACGCCATGTCCCCTTATCCCGACTGGCAAGCCATGGCCTGGGGGGCCTCCTTTCTGATCACGGCGGGGGTGCTCGGTGCTACCATCTTCACCCGTTCCCTGTTGTGGTTCTGGAGTCATAAATAATGGATAAAACAACAACTCAGACGAATAACCCAACCCCGATCGATGAGCCTCAATCCTCGGTCATATCGGCCCGGTCTGCCGCGCGGCCGGAGAAAAAGCCCGAGGTGAAGATCTCGGTGCGCAACCTCAATTTCTACTACGGCGAAAATCAGGCATTGACTGATAATAACCTCGACATCGCCAGCAACAAGGTCACTGCTATCATTGGACCTTCAGGTTGCGGTAAATCAACTCATCTGCGCACCTACAACCGCATCTTCCAGCTCTATCGCCATCAACGTGTCAGCGGCGAAATTCTGCTCGACGGCAAGAATCTGCTTGATCCCGATTGGGATATTCTGGAATTGCGGCGCCGCGTGGGGATGATTTTTCAGAAACCGACCCCCTTCTCCATGAGTATCTTCGATAATGTCGCCTATGGGCTGCGCCTGCATTACCGCATGAGCCGCAGCGAACTGCAGGGCCGCATCGAAACCGCTCTGCGTCAGGCGGCGCTGTGGGAAGAGGTCAAGGAGAAACTCGACAAGCCGGGTCTGGCGCTCTCCGGTGGCCAGCAACAACGGCTGTGTATCGCCCGAGCGATCGCCGTTGAGCCGGAAGTCCTGCTGATGGATGAACCGACCTCGGCCATCGATCCGGTGGCGACTGCCAAGATTGAAGATTTGATCGCTTCGCTCAAAGACAACTACACCATCGTCATCGTCACGCACAACATGCAACAGGCTGCGCGGATCTCAGACTATACGGCCTTCTTTTATCAGGGGCTGATTGTCGAGTTCGGACCGACGACGAAAATCTTTACCAACCCGGCCAAAAAACAGACCGAGGATTATGTTACCGGCCGTTTCGGCTGATCTGACATCATGAAAGGATGGAGGGCATGACCGCTTTAATGCAAAAAGAGCTTGATACACTTAAAAAAATGCTTTTATCCCTAAGCGCCGAGGTCGAAGGACGCGTTATTCAGGCGGTTCAAGCACTGTTGACCCGAGATCGCAAATTGGCGGGAAAGGTTAAGGGCGGGGACGCAATAATTGACAATCTGGAAGTCGCCCTCGAGGAAGAATGCCTCAAGGTTTTGGCTCTGCACCAGCCGGTGGCGACCGACCTGCGTTTTATTGTTACGATCTTGAAGATCAATAACGATCTTGAGCGCGTCGCCGATCTGTCTGTAAATATTGCACAGCGATCGATCGATTTAGACAATGAACCCCGCCTGAAGTGCCCCTACGACATTGCGACCATGGCCGAACTGGTTGAAAAAATGCTCAAGATGGCCCTCGACTCCCTGGTAGAGAGAGACACCGATTTGGCCCGCCAGACGATCCATCTCGACGATGATGTCGATAAAATGCACAAGGCTAACTTTACCAACGTCAAAGAAGCAATCCGGCAAGATCTGAACAATCTTGATGGTTTGGTCCTCTATCTTTCGATTTCACGCTATCTGGAACGAATGGCCGATCTGGCGACTAATATCGCTGAGGATGTTGTCTACCTGGTTGATGGCGATATCATCCGCCACGGTGGCATCCAGACGAGTGTTTAACCGACAAGGGCCACCAGTATCTGGTGGCCCTTGTCATTTGTGCTGAACGGGGAATGCCCGCCTATTCTTTGTGATGGCAGGTATCACACGCAGTCGGACCACCATTCTTGATGTGACAGTTGCGACACTGGCGATGAAAAGCATGTTTCACGCTCGGCACCCCCCGTTTAACGCCATGACAATCACGACAGCCCCCGGCCTCGACCCCCATGTGATGACAGTCGGTGCAGCCATTGACCGCCGACTGATGTGCCTGGTGATGAAACAGCACATCCCCCTGCGGCGTCTTCATCTTCACGATCACCGGTGGGTCAAAGGCCAATGCAAGAGTGGCGCACAACAACAGACCGATACCGCATAACAAGCTTGTCCGAATCATCATTAATCACTCCACAGCAGTCAACGTAAAATCGAGATGCTTGGCTCATCTCGATAACGGCAGATCATTTCAACTTCCAGGTTGTCCCACGTGGCGTGTCGAGCAGCAGGATACCGCGAGCATCGAGTTCGTCACGAATTTCGTCGCCGCGGGCGTAATCCTTGTCCGCCCGCGCCTGCAGGCGTGCCGTGATTGCTGCCGCGATCTCGCTGAGATTAATCCCCAAATCGGCCAAACCGGCAACTTTCTGTTGCGTTAACCAGGACTCTGGATCGATCTGCAGAATCCCCAGTACCCCGGCATAGCACCGGATGCGCTGCAGCAGATCGGCGACTGTGGCTACCAAGCCCCCTTGTTTACTGAACTTTTTGGTCGCGACCAGCCGGTTTATCGTGCGCACCGCTTCAAACAGATGGCCGATGGCCAGCGCGCTGTTGAAATCATCGTCCATCGCGGCACGGAAATTCTCTTCAAGCTTTGTACCATCTTCCGCAGGGCTTGCGGCATCCGCTCCGGCAATGGCTTCATCGCCGGCGAGCAGGGCCTCATAGAAGCGACTGAGCCCGCTTTCGGCCTCGATCAGATTCTGATCGGAAAAATCGATCGGCGAACGATAGTGCGCGCTCAGGATAAAGAAGCGCAGCACCTCGGGGTTATAGCGTTTAAGGATGTCGCGAATGGTGAAGAAGTTGCCGAGGGACTTGCTCATCTTCTCCTGATTGATATTAACGAAGCCGTTATGCAGCCAGTAGTTGACGAAGGGTTTGCCGCTCGCCCCTTCGGACTGGGCGATCTCGTTTTCATGGTGCGGGAAGATCAGATCTCGACCGCCGCCATGGATATCGAAAGTCTCACCCAGCAGCGAGGAACTCATCGCCGAACATTCAATATGCCAGCCGGGGCGTCCTGGCCCCCAGGGGGATTCCCAGCTTGGTTCATCCGGTTTGGCGGCTTTCCAGAGTGCGAAGTCCATCGGATCTTGCTTCTGCTCCCCCGGCGCGATGCGCGCCCCGGCCTGCATCTCATCCATTTTGCGTTTGCTGAGTTTGAGATAATCAGGAAACTTGTTGACGCTGTAGTAAACGTCGCCACCCGACGCGTAGGCGAGCCCCTTGTCGATCAACTTCTGACAGATCTCAAGAATCTGCGGAATATACTCCGTCGCCTTCGGCTGATGGGTCGGCAGCGCCAGCCCCAGGGTCGCCATATCCTCATCAAAGGCCTGAATAAACTCCTCGGAGAGCGCCTTGCTGCTGATACCGCGTTCGTTGGCGCGCTTGATGATCTTGTCATCGACATCGGTGTAATTGCGCACATAGATGACATCAAAACCGGCAAACTGCAGGTAGCGGTAGATGATGTCGAACACGATATTGGCGCGCGCATGGCCGATATGACAGTAGTCATATACCGTCACGCCACAGACGTACATTTTGACCTTACCCGGCTCCAGGGGGACAAAATCTTCTTTTTTCCCTTTAAGGGTGTTGTAAACCCGTAAACTCATCTTAAATCTCCAAGCCTGTTAATTTCCGCCGCCCCTGCTGTCGCGCAGGGTGACCGTGCGGTTGAACACCGGTTGACCGGCGCTGGATTCCTTGCTGTCGACACAGAAATATCCGACCCGCTCAAACTGAAAGGTCTCACCGCACCTGACGTTCAGCAGACTGGGTTCAGCCAGAGCTTCGACCAACTGGCGTGAGGCCGGATTCAGGGCCTGCAGGTAGTTCTCAGCCTTGTCAGGGTTCTCCTGGCTGAATAACCGGTCGTAGATACGCACCGGCAGGCGCTGCGCCTGTGCGGCCGACACCCAGTGGATAATCCCTTTGACCTTGTGCCCGTCTGCCGGGTTTTTGCCCAGGGTGTCAAGGTCAGCGCTGCATTTCAGTTCAATGACTTCGCCGCTCGCATCTTTGACGACCTCATCGCAGCGAATGATATAAGCATTACGCAACCGGACCTCACAGCCCGGGCCGAGCCGGAAGAATTTCTTCGGCGGTTCCAGCATAAAGTCTTCACGCTCGATATAGAGTTCATGACTGAAAGGGATCATCCGGCTGCCGAGCTCCGGCTGTTGCGGATGATTGGGCGCCTGCAGCTCTTCAAGGTGATCGGCCGGCAGGTTGGTGATGGTGACTTTCAGTGGATCAAGCACTGCCATGCGTCTTTGGGCGGTCTCGTTCAAGACCTCACGGACCGTCTCTTCGAGCACTGACATCTCGATCCACGAATGGGCCTTGCCGACCCCGATCTTGTCGCAGAAATTACGAATCGCAGCCGCCGGATAACCGCGCCGTCGCATTCCGGAAACAGTCGGCATCCGTGGGTCGTCCCAGCCTTCAACATGCCTGTCGTTGACCAGTTGCAGCAGCTTGCGCTTGCTCATCACGGTATACGAAAGATTCAAGCGCGCGAATTCGATCTGCTGCGGCGCGTGAATCTCGAGCTCCTGCAGAAACCATTCGTAGAGCGGGCGGTGATCGGCAAACTCGAGGGTACAGATCGAATGGGTCACCCCTTCGATGGAGTCCTCCTGGCCGTGCGCGAAATCGTACATCGGGTAGATGCACCATTTATCCCCGGTGCGATGGTGATGGGCATGCAAAATGCGGTACATCGCCGGATCACGCAGGTTCATGTTGGGCGCAGCCATGTCGATTTTGGCGCGCAGAATATGGGCACCGTCGGCAAACTCGCCACTCTTCATGCGTTCGAACAGCTCGAGATTCTCCTCCACACTGCGCTCACGATAAGGGCTGGCGATGCCGGGCTCGGTCAGGGTGCCGCGCTTGGCGCGCATCTCTTCGGCGCTCTGGCTGTCGACATAGGCCTTCCCGGCTTTGATCAGAAGCAGGGCCCACTGGTAAAGCTGATTAAAATAATCGGAGGCAAAATAAAGATGCTCCCCCCAGTCGAAGCCGAGCCATGCCACGTCGGCCTTGATCGACTCGACATACTCCAGCTCCTCTTTGGACGGATTGGTATCGTCGAAACGCAGGTGACAGCGCCCGCCGTAGCTCTGGGCGAGGCCGAAGTTAAGACAGATACTCTTGGCGTGACCGATATGCAGATAGCCGTTCGGCTCGGGCGGAAAGCGGGTAATCACCTGCTGACGACGGCCAGTGGCGAGATCTTCATCGATGATGGTGCGGATAAAATTACTGGTCGGTTCCTGGCTCATCCTGGTCATTCTCACTTCAGGCAACTCCGGCAGCAGTGCCGGAGATTTTGTAACTTAAACAATTCATGACAGCTAAGTGTGGCAGTATCTCTGGCACAAGGCGGGTTGGGCAAGGGAAAAATCCAGGGGGCTGACTAACTTTTACGCACAAGGACCACAGCATGCGCCGAAATGCCTTCTTTTCGCCCTTCAAAACCAAGGGTTTCCGTGGTCGTCGCCTTCACATTCACCTGGTCTGGTGCAACCCCGCAATCTTCGGCAATATTCAGGCACATCTGAGGGATATGCGCTGCCAGTTTCGGTTGCTGACAAAGGATGGTCGCATCCAGATTGCCCAGCACATACCCTCTCCCATGCAGCAAGGCAACCACCTGCCGCAACAGCACGCGGCTGTCGATCCCCTTGAAGGCAGGATCGGTATCGGGAAAATGCTTGCCGATATCGCCCGCGGCCAGGGCCCCGAGCAGCGCATCACAGATAGCGTGCAACAGGACATCGGCATCCGAATGACCGAGCAGACCCAGTTCATGAGGGATATCGACCCCCCCCAGGATCAACCTGCGGCCGGCAACCAGCCTATGCACATCAAAACCGTGACCGATCCGCATCATTTTTTTCTCCCCAGAGTCAACAAGGCCTCGGCGATCAGCAGATCCTCCGGCGTGGTAATTTTGATATTGCGATAATCCCCTTCGACCATCGCCACCGAGAGGCCAAGACGTTCGACCAGCGAGGCATCATCGGTCCCGCAAAAATCATCTTCGGCGGCCTTCTGGTAGGCCTTCCACAGAATGTCAAAGCGGAAGGCCTGGGGGGTTTGCACTTGCCACAAACGGCGACGATCTGGAGTCCCCAGGATGAGTCCGTTCTCCACCTCTTTGATCGTGTCCTTGACCGGCACCCCCACCACAGCTCCACCTTTTAGCACCGCCAGCTCGACCAGGATAGTGATCAATTCAGGATTCAGCAGGGGACGCACCCCATCATGCACCAGGACGACCGAATCGGATGCTGTCCCGGACAGACGCAATTGCTGCAGACCATTACGGACCGAATCCTGACGCTCTTTACCGCCGGGAATGATCCCAGCCAGTTTGGGCAGGTCAAGCTGCGGGAGAATCTCGTTGGTAAAAAAAGGAATTTCATCCGCCGGTATAATCGGATAGATACGACTGATTGCGGGGTGCTGTTGAAACAACTCCAGGGTGCGCGCCAGAATCGGACGACCGCCAAGCTCAAGGTATTGTTTGTTGATTGCTGCGCCCATGCGCCGCCCCATGCCCGCAGCAGGGACCAAAACTGTTGTGTTCATCTTTTGCCCACAAAAAAAGGAACGATCTCTCGTCCCTGTTTATGCCGCTCGAAAAAGGAAGACCAGGCCCTGTAGCACCCGGTCTTAATCTCGCCTAGCTGAAAGCGGCCTCAGTGAAAAATCTGCTCCAGTTGGTCGATGACAGATTCTTCCTTGGACCCTTGCGAAAGAGCCACCTCGGTCACCAGCAGACGCCGCGCCTGCTCCAGAACCTTCTTCTCACCATAGGAAAGATCTTTGTTGTCACTGATCAGGTAGAGTTCACGCAGGACTTCGGCGACTTCGTGGAGATCACCCGACTTGAGTTTGTCTTGATATTCACGCTGTCGGCGGCTCCAGGAAGCGATTTTGCCACCCACCCCCGGAACGCCAAGGACGTCAAAAACCGCAGGGATGTTCTTGCGCTCTATCAGGCCACGCATTCCAACGTTTGCTACGTTATTGGTGGGTACCATGATCGTCATATCGCTACCGACGATGCGCAGCACATAAAAACTCTGGCTATGGCCAGAGAATTCGCGAGTCTCAATATCTTCGATAACCCCTACCCCTTGAGTCGGGTAGACTGCCATGTCCCCTTTTTTAAACAATAGCTTTCTCCTTTTGCAAAAACATAGCATATCATGGCAGCCCCCGATGGTCAAGGAATATGGGCTGTTACGAAGAGATAAAACGCTTTTTCTCTGCAGGGTTACCCCGGTTCATGCTAGAATGCGATCTCATTTTTCAATCCTAAATCCACCCCGGAGAAATGACCCCAATGATCCGATTTCTCTTGCTGCTGCTCCTGTTCTTCCCGACGCTCACCCATGCCGCTGATTTGCCCACACAATTGCAATTTGCCGACAGCCTGGCCAGCGAGGGTGATCACTATCGCGCTATCACCGAATACAAGCGCTTTCTCTTTTTGAATCCTGATTCCGAGCTGCGACCGCGTGCGCAACTTTCCATTGCTAAAAACCTGCTTGCCGGTCACCGCTGGAGCCAGGCCGACAACAGCCTTGAAGAGCTGTTTCGCCTTTATCCACAAAGCCCTGAAGCCGCCAAGGGGCGGCGCATATATGCCGACAGCGCCTATGAGAGGGGTGAGTTCGGCCTGGCGCGCGAACGTTATCGTGCCCTCTTGAAAGAGGTCACCGATCCCCCAACCATCAATTACGCCAATTTTCGCATCGGCTGGTCCCTGCTCGAACAGGACCGACCGCAGCAGTCAGCCAGGAGCTTCAGCCTGCTACCCGAACCCCAGCGCAATCAATTAGCTACCGACCTTGAAAACTACCAGTCCCTTAAATTAAAATCCCCACGCCTCGCCGGGACCCTGTCCGCGCTGCTCCCAGGGTTAGGTCAACTCTATACCGGTCGCGTGCGGCAGGCGACTCTCGCGTTTCTACTCAACGGCGCCTTTATTCTCGGCGCAGTCGAGGCCATCCATAATCAAAATTATGCGGCCGGGGGAATTCTGCTCTTCTTCGAACTTGGCTGGTACGGCGGCAATATTTATAATGCGACCAACAATGCGCATAAGTTTAATCAACGGACCAAGAACGACTTCAAACACCAGATGCGCTCCCGCCTCAACCTGCAGTTGGGCATGCTCCCGCAAGTACCGATGGTGGTCTTGAATTATCGATTTTAACCTGGACCTTTTGGGTTTTATAAGGAGTCGACATGCGAATCGGCGTCATCGGGGCAGGGGCCCTGGGTCTTTTTTACGGAGCCATGCTACAGCGCGCAGGGCATGATGTCCGATTTTTGCTGCGGAGCGATTTCGAGGCGATCAACGCCCGTGGACTGAAGGTCTTTTCTATTGACGGTGACTTTGAACTCCCGACCATCAAGGGCTACCGAACCTCGGCCGAAATTGGACCGGTTGATCTTGTTTTGATCGGCCTGAAAACCTTTGCGAATCAGCAGTTGATCGAACTGGTCCGGCCGCTGGTTGGTCGGGAGACGGCGATTCTTACCCTGCAAAATGGCGTGGGGAATGAAGACCTTCTGGCGGCGGCCTTCGGTGAGGACAAGGTTCTGGGCGGGGTCGCCTTTCTCTGCAGCAATCGCGGCGAACCGGGCGAAGTCCATCACCTCGGCGAGGGCCGTATCCACCTGGGGGAATGGACCAACCAACCGTCAATCAGGAGTCAACAACTCGCAGCGCACTTTAAAGCGGCAGGCGTTGCCTGCGAAACAAGTGATGACCTGATCCGCACCCGCTGGGAAAAGTTAGTCTGGAATATCCCTTTCAACGGGCTTTGTGCCTTAACCGGCAAGACGGTAACCGAATTGCTGCAACACCCGCCAACTCGGCAACTGATAGCGAGCATGATGCACGAGGTGATCAGGGCAGCGAATCAGCAGGGGCTCAAAATTGCGATTGAGGCTGAGCCCTTTGTCGAGCACATGCTTGCCTTCAGCGATCCCATGACCGGCTATCGACCGAGCATGATGATCGACCGCCTCGAAGGCCGCCAACTGGAACTCGAAGCGATCTACGCCATCCCGCTGCAACGCGCCCTGACCGCCGGCACTCAGATGCCGCAGGTCGATATGCTCTATCGCCTGTTGTCGGTTGGCGAACAGTTCCAGTCTCCCAGGCTTCGCACCCCCTGAATCACCACCGGAAGGACGACGTACAGAACCTAGTACACAGGGCTCCAAGATCACCGCACTCCAATAAATTTTGCGCATACCTTTCGTCGTGGGGATCGAGCTCAAGATGTTCTTTGTGGTTCCAAACCGGACATTTTAGGCGTTTCAGCCTCCTCACCCTAAGTGCGTGTATGATAGTTTTACTGCTTAAGGTGAGGAGGCTCACGGTTCCCCTCTAAATCAAGGTGAAAGCACCGCTTCGGAATTCAACCCTTATCTACGAGCAGTTCACCACCGACCCCGACCTGTTCGCGACTATTTTCATGCAGAATAACAATAATCTTCTCCTGCGGCAGTGCGTAGGCCTTGACCGCAGCATCAGTGAGATCACGAATAAATTCCCGACGGGTGTCAAGATTGGCTATTTTTGGACCTTCCAGAGTGATTATCGGCATCTGCTGGTTCTCCTTTTATTAGAATTTATCCCGCAGAGTAATCTTCCCCGAACCGGAATGCAACCTGCCAGCAATCCGCTTCAATTTATCCTGCCTCACGTGTTATAAACCCTGACGTTGACAGTAAAAACACCAAGGAGATGCAACATGAGCTGGCTTTCTGGAATAATCGGGGGCGGTATCGGAGCGATGATAGCGGGCCCTTTCGGAGCGTTAATCGGCGCGGCGATCGGCGCCAACATGGGCGGGGGAAATACGCAACCGGGGAACAGTATCGGTTTTTCAAACGCCCAACGCAAGCAGGCGCTCTTCTTCACTGCGGCCTTTTCGATGGTCGGCAAACTGGCCAAGGCCGATGGGCGGGTCTGTGAGGATGAAATCGCGACGATTGAACGCATTTCACGCGAGGCACTGGGCCTTGATGACCAAACACGTAAATTTGCCCTCGGCGTTTTCAGTCGGGCCAAAGACAGCCACGAAAGCTTCGCTGACTATGCCGGGCAGTTCGGAGGCCTCTTCTGGCAGGAACAGCAGTTATGCAGCTTCATGATGAATTTTCTGTTTGAGGTGGCGCTGGCCGATGGCAAACTGCATCCGGCTGAAGAGGAGATGCTGCTGCAGGCCAAGCAAGCCTTTCGCTTGCCCGACAGCGTCTATCAAACAATCCGCAGTCGTCATTCCGGCGCCGGCGCGGCCAGCCCCTTAAGTCTTGAAAAACACTATGCGGTGCTGGGTGTCCCCCAGGGAGCGAGCAAGGCCGAAATCAAAAAAGCCTACCGCCTGAAAGTTTCTGAGTTCCACCCCGACAAGATTGAAGGGAAGGGCCTGCCGCCGGAGTTTATCAAGTTCGCAAATGACAAGGTCTCCGAAATTAACGGTTCATACGATGCGGTTATGAAAACCCTGTAGCACAGGGCTCAACCATCAAAAACCGGGTGCGATTTGCGGGTCAATACTTAGAGGCTGAATAGCTTTCTGCACCAGAGCAGCCCCTTAAAATCTCAATACCTTACCAATTAATTTTTCTCCGGGTGCAAAACCGTCAACAATAATTTCTCCGCTTCTGCAACATAAGGGTCGTCCTTAAGTTTCTCTTTAAGTGAGGGCTCGTCCTTGCTCTCATTCTTCTTCGGCTTCAATCCGCCGTGAGGCGAATCGGACGTGGTGCCTTGAAGATCGAGAAGTTCCTGGCGCTCCTTGATGATCTGCTCCAGTTTGAGCGACTGACGGCTATCTGCACGGCGCTCGTTGGACCTGGCCGCGATCTCGACAATCTCCTTAAATTTCTTCGAAGCAGCGACACGTCTGGCACTTTCGGCTTTGAGCTCTTCAATATTACCAATCGGCTTCGGCCAGGTTTGATACTCGGCACTTTTGATGTGGTCCCAGGGCAGAGCATTCGGCAGGTACTTCTCGCCGCTCTTCAGACCATCAAAGCGTGAGGGGAGAATCACATCAGGGATGACGCCACGCTCCTGAGTCGACTCTCCGCTGATCCGATAAAATTTTTGGATGGTCACTTTCAGGGCACCCAGGGGGAGATATTTCTCCATCCCCTGCAGCCGCACCGCACGATCCAGATCGAGCATCGCCTGCACCGTTCCCTTGCCATGGGTGTGCTCGTCTCCGACGATCAACGCTCGTTTGTAGTCCTGCAAGGCGCCAGCAAAAATTTCGGAGGCCGAGGCGCTGAAGCGATTAACCAGCACCAGTATTGGTCCAGCGTATTCAACCCCGCTGTTCTCATCACTCAGTTCGCGAATATTTCCACCCCGGCTACGAACCTGGACTACCGGTCCCTGGTCGATAAAGAGACCGGTCGTATCGACGGCATCACCAAGAGAGCCACCGCCGTTATTGCGCAGGTCAATGATCAGACCATCTATATTTTGAGCGACCAGCTTCTGGACTTCGGCGCGCATATCATCGGTACAATTGCGCCCGGTCTTGCCGGTGTAATCCCGGTAAAAGGAGGGAACCTTAAGATAACCGAAGCGGGTCTTGCTCGCCTCATCAACCAGCAGCTCCCCTTTAACAAAGGTCTCCTCAATTTCAACGATATCGCGCACAATCGGCACTACCAGCTGACGTCCGTCCGGTTTCTTCACGGTCAGACGCACTTCAGTCCCCTTTTTACCCCGGATCAGGGTAACTGCGTCACGGATACGGGTGTCGGTAATATCAACCGGTTCCCCCTTCGCCCCTTCGGCAACCTTCAAGATGATGTCATCTGCTTCGAGGTGACCCTGACGATAAGCGGCACTGCCGGGAATGATCTTCACGACCTTGATGTAGCCGTCATCTTCACGCAAGGTGGCGCCGATCCCTTCAAGGGACCCGCTCATACTGATGTCAAAATCTTCCTTACTGGTCGGCGCCAGGTAGTCGGTATGTGGATCATAGGCACGCGCTATGGAGTTAAGATAGCGGTCGTAGTGATCCTCGGTGGTCTCTTCGAGCATCCGATCGAGACTGCTGAGCTGACTCTTCAACACCTTTTTTCGTGCTTCGCCACGCAGCCGCTTCTGCACTTCTACGCTCGCCTTGGCTAACGCCTGCGGGTCGGTGGTTTTGAGTTCATCTTCGAGCAACCCAAGATAACGGTTGATCGTCTGATATTTCAGAATCTGCCGCCAGCGTTCATGCAGTTGCTCAGCATTTTCAACATAGTCGATTTTTTCCGGATCGGTTTCAATCTTATCGACCCGCTCAAAATCAAAACCCTTGGCCAGAATTTCAGGACAAATCGCTTTAACTTGTGTGATCCGTCGATCAAGCAGCCGCTCCCCCAGCTCCGGCAGATCGAGACGACCAGTACGCAGCGCATCATCAATGAGCAGTTTGTACGCCGACAGTTCCTTGATATCATCCTTCAGCAGAAAACGTTTCTGGCCATCAAGCTGCTTGAGGTAAAGATCGTACGCCGCCTTTGACAGATTATCGTCGAGCGCCTTATCGCTGTAATGATGACGGCTCAACTCCTGCTCAATCATATGACCGAGCAGCCGCGCCCGGTTAGTATCAAAACTAGGTGCGGCAAAGACCTGTGTCGTGCCGAGCAGAAGCAACAGGCTGGCCAACATCAGGTTGCGGATTCGGGTTTGTATTTTAAAACGCTGCATGGTGGATTAAATCCTTCCGGTGATGCCGATAAAAATAACTTAAAAAGCTGTTCAGTGACGATAAGGGCTCAGGTGAATTTCGCCGACATCGATAAGTCGGTCTTTAACTGTCGCCAGACATCCAGACTCTCCGTTTCCCAAGAGTCCGTAGGGCTCCCCGGCAATCGGTTGCCCACGGGTGCGGGTGCGTGCCGCCAGACAATAACGGCCGAGGGTGGGGACGAAGAGCTGAAACCGACCATCCGCACCGACCACTGCGGAGGTGAAATCGGGCATTCGTCTGAAATCAAGATTGGCATAGGCCAGCGCAAAAGCTCCCGGCAGCGGCTTTCCGGCCGCATCCAGGAGGAGTCCGGTGAACCCTGTTTTCCCCTGACTGAGACTGCTGCCGCGCAGCATCACCGGTTGACCGGCCTGCACCCCCCGCAGTTGAAAGTCGGCTCGGCTGATGCGGGCGCTGACGACCTGCAGCGGATTTTGACCAAACAGTCCCCAGGCATCTCCCGCCTGGGGTGGCCCCGCCTCGCCGCCAGCTTTTCGCCAGCGCGCTATCAGATAATAGGAGCCGTTTACCAGATCAAGATAATAGTGTCCATTCTTATCAGTGCGCGCGCCGAAATCTGCCGGGCCGCGCAAGCTGCTGCTGGTATTACGATAGGCGTACACCCAGGCTCCGGAAACCGGATGACCTGCGCGATCGGTCACCTGTCCGCTGATTCCGGTCGGGTGTGCAATGTCGCTTACAGGGGAATTCACGGCGGGAACACAGCCACTCAGAAGCAGGACGAGGATCAGAAGAGAATGGAAGATTTGTTTCATGCGTCAATATACCATTAGAAGTGTCTATGCAACAGCAGAAGCTGCATGCTTTTTTCCAGATTCAAAACCAGCCTGTTAATCAATCCGGTTTAGTCGACCCCCCGCCATAAAGGATTTGACATTTTCGCTGGCAACCCGCATCAAACGCTGCCGCGCTGCGCCTGTCCCCCAGGCGATGTGCGAAGTCAACAGAGCGTTCGGGGCATCCAGGAGCGGGTGATCCGCCGGCGGAGGTTCTGTCCCCATCACATCGGCGCCATAACCGGCCAGAAGTCCGTCTTTTAGTGCTGCGGCAACCGCCATTTCATCAACCAGCAATCCGCGCGCGGTGTTGATCAGCAGGGCGCCGGGCTTCATCCGTGTGATAAAATCTGCATCGACCAGCGTCCGGGTCCGGGGATTCAGAGGGCAGTGAAGTGATATCAGATCACTGCAGTCGACCAGCTGGTCGAGCCCGACAAACCGGACCTGCGGCCAGGCCTCGCGATAGTTTTCAGGGTGAGTGGTGTAGACCTGGAGCTGCATCCCGAAGGCTTGCGCCACCCGCGCGACCTCGCGCGCAATCTGACCGAATCCAATCAGCCCGAGGTTCAATCCGGCCAGCTCAAGCAGGGGACGATCGATGAAACAGGGCTCAGCGCTGCGACTCCAGGCACGATTATGCACCAGCTCGTCATGGTGCCGCAATTGATGAGCAAGGCCCAGCATCAGGGCGAAGGTCATCTGACAAACCGAGGCCGAACTATAGCCGGGAATATTGGCCACGGCGATGTGCCGCTTACGACAGCAGTCGACATCCACCACATTAACCCCGGTGGCCAGTACGCCAACGTAGCGCAACGCCGGCAACTGCTCCAGCTCGGGCTGCAGCAGCAGGACCTTGTTGGTCAGCAGTATCTCGGCCCCCTGTGCGCGCTCGAGCAGCTCGTGCGGGGCGGTGCGCGGATAGACCTGCAACTCACCGCAGGTTTCCAGCTCATCCCAGCTCAGATCTCCAGGATTCGCAGCATGACCGTCGAGCACAACAATTTTCATTATTCCATCCCCTGTCGATAATTGAACTTGCTCGTCCCTGGCGGATCGCTGCGCCGACGCACGGCATCCAGAACATCCTTACCCGCCTTGGAGAGCGCGCCGAGATGTGAAAGATCGACCACAAACTGGCGACAGCCGAAGCTTTCGAGTTCGGTCTGATCGGCACTAAACGAGAAGTCGGTCAGACTGTCGAGGCTGGTGACCCCCTGCTTCTGCTGGACGCGATAGGCATCGCCGCGATCGCTGACGACCGGTTGACCCGCTTTCAATTGGCGGATCTCGATCCGCGAGCGCAACAGCGGAACGCTGGCGTAGATCGTCAACGCCACACCGATCCCGGCATTACGCCGCAGCAGATCGGCCATGTTATCGCGATCATCCTCGATATAAAGTTCGGCTTCGGTAATCCCCAGTTCACGCCAGGCAAGCAGCGCCTGATGATTAAGGGAGAAGAGACGGAAGCTGCTGTAGAGCTGGACCCCATCGAGCTGGTCGAAGAGCGGAAAATCGCCCAGATTATTGAGTCGGAAGCGGCAGAACCCCTGCTGATAAAGCTGTTGCACCATCTGCTGCAAGGCGTTCCAGTCGGCACCAATCAGGATAAAGGGGAGGTCCCAGATGACCTGATCGGCGCGCTTGCGCAGAACGGTCGCCCCATGCAGGTTGGCCGCGTTGAGGGTCAACATCACCTGGTCGACCCCGACCTCCTGCAAGAGCCTTTGTTCTGAGGGTTCTCGCAGCTGCACGCGCAAGCCTTTGCGTTCACCCGCGCGCGGTGGCGCTGCCGGCAAAAGCGCGGCAAGTGCGGCGCTAACGCTGGCGAGTCGACCGCTCGCCTCCGCCGGCCAACCCAGTTCGACCTCCGCGTAAAACTGGCGCCGGATCTCCTTGAGCCGCTTGGGGGGCACAAACAGATTTTCGGCCACCCGCGCCTGAAGCCGCCGCAAACTGAAAGGGGCCTGATCGGTGGCGACAAAGGTCTTGTGCAGCAGCTGAGTGTCCAGCCCGCGCTCACTGGCCGGGAAGCTCTCAATCGGATAAACCCGCTGCCAGACCTGTCCCCGCCCTTCTGCCTTCAGACTAAGCTCTGTCGAACTGATGTTCACTTCCAGATCGAGCGGCGCGCGTTGGGCGGGGAGCTGTTCCAACTTTTTGCGGCATGCCTGCTCGCTCATACTGAAGGCGGCGCTTGATGAAACCTTGAACACCGAATCACCAATCTTGAACCGATCACTGAACGGGGTCGGCACGCTGACCAGCCCCTTTTCAATGCGGTTGACCTTGCGCGTACCGACCTGCAGACTCCGCAGGGTAAAAGCGGTTCCGGCACGATCAGTGCGCGGCTGAATCCGCAAGCGATCGCCGATCTCGACCGGCCCGCTGCTGTGGAAACTGAGGTTGCGGCCGCTCAAACCTTCGACATCGCCCAGGTACTGTCCGGTCGCACCTTTCACCGCAGGAGTTGCGATATCCTCGGGCTGACTGCCACTGAGAAAACCCCTGGTCGGTTTGCGCCCAAAGCTGGATTTTAAGAGCTGCTTGGCCTCCTCAATCGCAGTTTTTTGCCCATGAGGCGGCGCATCGAGGACCAGTCGATAAGCCCCGACCACATTCTGCACGTACTCGGCGCTCTTCATCCGCCCCTCGATCTTGAGGCTCATCACGCCAGCCTCAAGCAGTTGCGGGACCAGATCAATCGCCGACAGATCATTAGTCGAAAAGTAGTACCCTTCCTGCTGGCGCTGCTGATGCTGACGCCGACATGGCTGGGTGCAGCGGCCGCGATTACCGCTCATCCCGCCCAGAAAGGAAGAGAAATAACACTGCCCGGAGAAGGAAAAACAGAGGGCACCGTGGATAAAGTGTTCCAGTTCGATAGTCGTCTGACGGCGGATTTCGGCGATTTCGACCAGGGTCAGTTCGCGGGAGAGGACCGCGCGGGTGAAGCCCATGCGTTCAAGCATCTGGACCCCGGCGGCGTTATGCACCGTCATCTGGGTCGAGGCATGCAGTTCAAGGCCGGGGAAGAAGTTCCGGACCAGCTGCCAGATCGCCAGATCCTGCACAATGACCCCGTCGATCCCCATCTGCTGCAGGGCACCGAGGGTTTCGACCAGTTGCGGAAGCTCGCGCTCCTTGATCAGAGTGTTCAGGGTGACATAGACGCGGCGGCCCTCACGCCGCACATAGCGGCAGACCAGCTCAAGTTCGCGCAGGGAGAAATTTTTCGCCTTGGCGCGCGCGGAAAACTCTTTCAGACCGACATAAACCGCATCGGCGCCAGCTTCCATCGCGGCAAAAAAGGCTTCAAGACTTCCGGCCGGGGCGAGCAGTTCGGCCCTTTGCGGGGTTGAAATTTTTGCCATCAGTTCTGTTTGTCACTTAATATCTGCGCGATCAACTTCAGATTCGACCCCGGCACATAGCGCCCGTCAACCCAGTACTGCGGGGTGCCGTGGATGCCCAGCTTTTGGCCGAGGAGCTGATGCTCCTTCAGCAGGCCGTTATCCTTATAGTCCGGAAGAGGCTGTGTGTCGAAGACGCCGCCCATCACATCTTCATAAGCGCTTGCCGGATCCTTGGCCGAGAGAATATAAGCTGCTTTCGCTTCAGCATGAGGATGGATATTGAGCGGAAAGAGATAGATATAACGCGTGACATCTTTGCGTCCGGCGAAAAAGGCTGAGCCTTCGCGACAATAGGGGCAATCAGGATCGACGATCTCGATCACCTGATGGGGGCCCTTACCGATCACCAGCGCCTTGTCGAGGGGGAACAGCCCCGCCTTCTGGGTCATTAACTCGGCTTTGGCCTGCTGGGTCAGATTTTTTGCATCGGGCGTCCAGATTTCACCGGTCACCAGATAGCCGCCGGCCGGGACGTAATAAACGATCTCACTCTCATCGACAACAACCTGATAAATCCCGGCGAAGGGACCAGGCGTCACCTTCTGAAATTTAAGCTTCGGATAATCCTGACGCAGAGCCTGGGCAATATCTACCGTCGCCGCCAGCAGAGACTGAGGCAACAGGAGCAACACAAACAGTGGCAGAAAAAAGAAGGCGCGCATAAAAAATCTCTCTTATTTTCTCCATCCTTTCAGATGGTTAGGGTTTAAAATCTCAGGATACGGGCACAAGTCTGCTGTATCATAGCTCAGGCATCGGCTGGACGGAAGGGGAAGCTCTTGCTGAGGGCGGATATTTGTGCTAGTTAACTGGGATTATTCGTCATTTTCAGGTCACATCCCGCTAGGCACCAAAAGTCGACAAGAAACCGGATATCCCTCCCTCTTCACAGGAGCTGTTTATGGGGTTCAGAGTAAAGGCCGAAATCAGCTACCTGAAGAAGGTCTTCTTCTTCACCCATCTGATGGGCCTGCTTGCAGCGGTTCTGTTCCCTTTTATCGCCAGTCTGATGGTCGGTGAAGCCGCCCTGCAGGCACCTTTTATTCTTCTCTGTATTTTTTTCGGCTATGGCCTGGCGGTTTCATCCTTTCTGTTTGTACGCAGCTCTCTCAAAAAACAGCTTCGCCAACAGCTAATCATGTTGATGCCCTTGACCGGTGAAATTCAGATCAGTGACGAATCGATCGAAAGCCTGTCGCGTGCCCTGGAGAAAGGGGTTCTGCAGACACAGTCGCTTGTCGAGAAGATGCTGAGTACCGCCGATCAGCTGATCCCATATTATCGCAGTCTCGGTGAGGCCAGTTATTACCTGGTCGATCGGGCCAAAGATGGGCTTTTGGCCTCCAAGGCGACGCGCAAAGATGTGGAAGTGATGGAATTAAAACAATCCGATGTGCAGGCCATGATGCAGCAGCTTTCACACCGCACCCAGGATGAAGCGGCCCTCTCCCGACAACTCTCGGCCTCGCTCGAAGAGATGGCGATGGCGATGGATCACTCAACGGTTAAATTTCTCGAAACAACCACGGCGGTCGAAGAGATGACCGCCAGCGTGCGGGAAGTTGCCAATCAAGCGGATGAGATTACACGCTCGGTCGAGGGGACTGCCCAGTCCCTGGATATTATCGGTGAATCCTTCGAGAAGATCCGTAAAGGGGCCGCGCTGAGTAACGAATCGGTTCAACAAGTCAAGACCGATGCCGAAAACGGTCTGGCGATGATGAAACAATCGATGCAGGAGACCGAACAGATCGTGGCCGAGAGCGCCCAGGCGACGACGGCGATGGAGCGCTTGTCCAAACAAGCCCAACAGGTCAGCAAAATCATCGGCGTTATCAAGAATCTGGTCAGTGACACCGAACTTCTCGCCTTTAACGCCGCCATAATCGCCGCCAAAGCTGGGGACGAGGGCAAGAGCTTTGCGGTCGTCGCTGAAGAGATCAAAGACCTGGCCGACCGGACAACCTCAAGCGCACAGGATATCCAGCAGATTATTCAGGCAATCCGGCAAGATACCGATGTGGCCCTCGGTGCGGTTGAAACCACCGCAGAACGAATCGCCCAGGGACGCGTGCTCGCCCTGAACACCGACAGCGCCTTACAGAAAATTGTCAGCTCCGTGGTACTCGCATCCTCGGCCACCGATGAAATAAATCGACTCACCATCAGTCAGGGGAGCGAAGCGCAAAATCTGCTTAAGGACGCGGTGACCAGCCTGCGCTCGGTCAGGGCAGTCGCCCGCGCCGTGAAGGAACAGCGGACCGGTATCAGCCGGATTCAGGATGGTGTCACCGAGATGAAGTCTGCCGCAGATCAGGTCACCCGCGGCATGGAAGAGCAGGTTAGAGCGACCCGGGAACTCGACCGCGGCCTTGCCGAACGTGAAGAACAGGTTGTCGTCATGAATGAGGCGAACCGGTTTCAACAGCAGGCCGCCCAGCGCCTGATCAGCCATTTCAATGCGGCAGAAACACGCCTCGGGAAAAACCTTTCCCGCGCATCGGCAATCTCCGATGAAATTGCCGAACTCGAAAAGCTGACCTCACAACTGCATAAAATGGGAAGCTCGCTCAAACTTAACATTGATAACTGAGGATCTAACACCCCGATCCTGGATAAAAAATGGGCTGCCTTTCACAAGGCAGCCCATTTTTTTTACGCCCTGCAGCGCAGCGATGAACATGGCCGAATCAGTCGTCGGCAACACCCAGCTTCCGCAGGATACTGATCATCGGACACCATTTAGTAAAAGCGCTCTGAAACAGATTCAATCCGACAAAGCCAGTAAAATAGAGCCAGTTGGGGGAATATATCTGAGAGAGCACAACGCTCAATACAACAAAAAAACCTGCGATCATACGCAGATAACGATTTACGGTCATAAAAAATTCTCCTTCGGGCCAGGGACAATGATCCTGCTCAAATCTTTTCAGTCGCTTTAGAACGACTCGGACTTCAGTCTTAACATGCAAACAAATATATATATAAAATATTTGCGCTGTCAAGCCTCCATCGCACTCAACCCTTGCGGTAACACTCTGCCAAAAAAAATCCTGCATCCTCAAAAGGAGGCACCCATACCGCGCATTGTGGTTCCGCTTGCTGATTCCCCCACTGCCGCCCAGAATATTGATCACTGCCATCTTTTTTCTTAACAGCTGGCCTTGCTGCAGGGGGTTGATTCTCAGTTGGCCGGGTGGAAGATCAGCGATTTTCAGCTCAATACAGCCCGTCACCTGCAGTTCTGAAAAGAGTGCGGTTTGCTGGCCTTAAGACCCGAGGACTAGGAGACCACCTTGAAATGATGCTGCAGAAAATCAGTGATGGCCCGCAGTGTCTCTGCCGGCCGGTCACGACTGGGAGAGTGTCCACATTCAGGCAGGAGCAGCAGCTCCCCATTCCCTGAGAGTTGCGTCTGGATGGCTTCTAACTGTCGGACAGTACCGTAGTTGTCATCTTCACCCTGGATCAGCAACACCGGAACCTCAATCTGCGGCAGATAGGCTTCAAGATTCCAATCCCGAAAATCCGGATCGAGCCAGACCTGATTCCAGCCGAAAAAGGCACAATCGACGTTAGCGTTATGATAACGCGTCAGCCGCGCGCGCAGATCTGTTTTTTCGTAGGCGACTTTGGCCGCACGAATACTGGCCAGGGTGAGCTCCTCGACGAAGACATGCGGGGCCATCAGAACCAGCCCCAAAATGCGCGGGTCGACAAGTCCGCCGGCGTGGATCAGGGCGATAGAGGCCCCGTCGCTGTGACCGATCAGTACGGCTTGTTCTATTGCCGCAGCAGTGAGTATTTTCGGCAGAACGTCGAGCGCTTCATGGTGCATGAAGTTGAGGGGCCGGGGCAGGGGGCAAGGATCCGAGCCGCCATACCCGGCGCGGCTGTAGCTGAGCACTGAACAACCAGTCAGTTCGGCAAGCTGACGCGGAAAATCCTTCCACATCGCGACACAGCCCAACCCTTCATGCAGCAGCACCAGGGTCAGATCACAGGGTTTGGACGGGGCGAACAGCTGATACTCGAGCTGCCGCCCATCAATGGAGAAAAACCCCTGAGTCTCCTGCATGGGGAGTACTAGCCTCCGGCCACGTAGGAGAGCAGACAGACTTCACTCCCGTTAGGAATTTCAGTCTGGTCTTCGCCCGCCAGAATCATCTGACCGTTGAGGATGATATTGAGGTTCGCATCGTTCAAGAGCGTCCTGGCCTCAGGCAGCTTGTGGCGCAAAAGCTGGCGCAACTCGGCCAGATTTGCGACCTGCTTATCGACAATAATGCCCTGTTCCGGGATGCCGAAAAGCTCATGGGGAAATTTGACCGTGATGTGGTACCCGGTCACGATTTGGGCAATCTGACGGTGCCAGTCCAGAGTCGGAACACCCTCGCTGTTCAGACCGGTCAGCTGATAGAACCGCTGTTTAAGCGCGGCAAACTGCCGGCGATCAAGCTTTTCACCGGTAAAGGGACCGACCTTGATCGGCTCTTCGAACCAGCGCGGCGGCAGACTGTCATCCGCTCCGCGCAGGCCGAGACGAAAGTTAAGCATCCGCTCGAGGCCAGTGATGCTGCGCCCGATTTCATCCAACTGTGCAGCGCTAAAATCGAGGCCGGTCAGGGCGGTCAACTGCTCGGCAAAGTCTTCAAGGTCAGGGGTATTGGGTGAATTAAAGAGCTTGGTATTAAAGCGGCACATGCCGAGCGCATCACCGACGGCAAAGGTGTTTTCACAACGCCGGACCGCGTACTCCTTCCCAAGGTAGGAGGTCGGTTCGGGCGAAACCAGCCCTCCGTAGAGTGCGGTCTTGAAGGCGGCGTCATCGTTGATCCGCGCGTTGATCTCGAGGGTCGCGCGGTTGCGCAGATGGTCCATGCCGCGTGTCGCCACCGCCAACCCCAGGGCGAAAGCCTTGAGGATCCGTGCATCGTGGGGGTCGGACTGAAACAGCCCCTTGGAGGCCATGCAGTAATCAAGGGCTTCGGGCGGATATAGCCCTTTTTCGACGGCGCGCGTGGAGGCGGCGATGGTCGCGCCGAAGCCCTCGCATTTGGCGGTCAGAAACAGCAGCTGCTCGATGACCGGATAGTTCCCCCAACGCAAATCCAGCCCACCGGTGGTCTTCCGGTCGATGATACCGCGCTGATAAAGTTCCATCGCCCAGGCGATGGCGCTGCCGGTGCTGCTGGCGTCGAGAGCCAGATCGTTGATGATATTGTTGAGCCTTAATACCTGCTCGGGCTCCTTAATGCCGATATTGGGTCCGAATTTACCGACGATGATATATTCGGGTCCTTCCCCCTTGTCGTACTTGTCGAACTTGCCATCGTGGTTAATGCCGTTGTAGCTGCGGCGCTTGTGATGTTCCAGGGCGCTCTGCTCTTTGTCATAACTGGCGTTGCCGTTGAGACCGGTCAAGGCGCTGGCACCCCAGCCCCCTTTGCCACCGGGGAGCATGTCGTTATTCGCCCGGCAACAGACCGGGCATCTGTAGCAGCCGCTCATCCCCGGGCGATAGGGGTCAAAGTTATCCGCATCCAGGCTGTCGAACCAGGTGGTCTCCTGATTGTTCTTTGTCCCCATCGCCCCCAGCACCCGGCTCGGCTTGTAGAGGAAGGGCGTACCGACCTTTTTCAGCGCGTTCTGAACCACACTCGCACTGAGAATTTTTTTACCCAGTTCACGGTTCTGCTGTTTGTGCGCCGCCGAAAGTTCAAATTCCGGGGGTTTCCCCTGGATGAGGATCGCCTTCAGGTGCAGGGAACCCATCTTGGCGCCGCCGCCGCCGCGCCCCCAGATCGCTTTTTCACCCGCCATGATCCCGCTGCACAGCACCTGATTTTCACCGGCGCTACTGATCCGCGCCATCGCCAGATCCTTGCGCTCATGACAAACAAAATCCCGTTCGATTGCGGCTGTAAATTCGATATTATCCATGCCGTGATAGGGGCTGGCATCAAGAAATAACACCCGCTCCTGCTCAATTTTAAGCAGGGTCCACTGCGGATTACGCCCATACAAGACCAGATGGTCGTAGCCCTGACGTTTGAGATAGCTGGGGAAGTAATCGCCGGCGTTGCTGTCGAGGATCGCGCGACTCTCCGGCGAGCGGCTGGTGACGTTGCCGCGGGTGGCCGCGGGCATATGGCTGGTCAAGACCCCGGCCCCGAAGATCAGCGGTACCTCGGGGTCGAGTGCGTCCTTCTCTTCCTGCAGCAGGTTGTAAAGCAGCACCATGTTGCCACCGCGCCCGGCCAGAAAATTCTGCACCATCGTCAGCGGCAAATAGCCACGCTGAAAACTGCGGTTTTCAAGATCAACGAAGAGCACGGCACCCTGGCTGGGGTACTGCGGCTGCTCATGCATGCGCTTTAAGAGTTGTTCGACACGCTGTCTGATATGCATTTTAACCTCACTGCTTGAATCTTTGCGGCACGCTTCTCAGGTAAACTGCGCGTCTGCGCATCAGATCGCCAGCATTCAGGTCACGCAGACAGGAGAAGGGGGATGCTTTTGGCCTCAGCGAAGCTGAAGCACAACGGAGGCAACAGGCCTCGATCACAGGTCACCGGAAGCGGCCTTAAAACAACAACATCGGGCAGTTCACCTTGTGCATCAAGGCGTTGGTCACCGAGCCGAACAGCACATCGCTGACCTCGCCCGCCTTATGCCGCGCCATGACCAGCAGAAAAATCTCCTCTTCGGTGATAATCCGCCTGATGACCGCGATGGGATCACCACTTTTGATGCGCAGTTCGGGATGAAATCCGGCGGCCTTGAAGCGCTCACTGAAGTGCTCCAGCATCTGCTGCGCAGCCTGTCGGGAGCGTTCCTGAATCATCTTAATCTGCTCAGGCGGGATCATCCGGTACGCGAGTTTGTCCTCCAGCACATGCAGCAGAATCACACTGTCCGCAAAATGTGTTTGGTTGCGAAGAAAACCGCTGATCGCCTTTTCGGTGGTTTCAGTGTCATCGACCGGAATCAGAATTCGTGCATTCATCTGCGCCTCCCTGGTGGAGAAATTCTCTTAATGACCCTATCAAAAAACTGCGGCAACGCTGCAAAACGAACTTTTTGCGACACCATCAGCCGTAAACCAGACGCGGCAAGAAGAGGACAAGATCTGGCCAATAGGTCAAAACTAACAGAACGGCGATCTGGATGAGCAGGGTCGGCATCACCGCTCGGGAGACATAAAGCAGGTTGCGGTTGACCGCCGCGCCGGAGATATACAAGCTGACCCCCAGCGGTGGCGTACAGTACCCGATCCCCAGGTTGATGGTCATCAGCAGCCCGAAATGCATGCTGTTGATGCCGAAAGGTCCGAGCATCGGCAAAAAGATCGGGGTCAGGATCAGGGTGGCCGAGATAATATCCATAAACATGCCAACGATCAGCAGCAGAATATTGACCGCCAGCAAAAACACCCAGGGGGAATGGATTTGATCGACGACGGCGTTGGCGATCTTGTTGGGAATCTGCTCGAAGGTCAGGTATTCACCAAAGACCGAGGCACCGGCAACAATCGAAAGCAGGGTCGCCGAGGTCACCGACGAAGAAACGATGATCTTGCGCACGTCGGACAGTTTGAGGTCTTTATGGACGAACATTTCAACAAAAAAAGCATAGAAGCAGGCGACCACCGCTGCCTCGTTGGCCGTGAACAGCCCCGAGTAAATACCACCGAAAATCAAGACCGGCAGGCAGAGCGCCCAGACGCTCTCGCGCAGGACAGCGAGAATCTCTTTAAAACTGGGGCGCGGGATTGTGGGGTACTTCCGACGCTTGCAGTAAAAGTAGGCGTAGAGGCTCATCGCTGCCATGATCAGGATGCCGGGGATGAAGCCAGTGAGAAACAACGCCTCAAGCGGGTCATTACTGACCATCGAGTACAAAATCATCGCAATCGACGGCGGAATGATGATCCCCAGGTTGGGCGCGGTGGTCATGATACCAACCGAGAATTGCTCATCGTAGCCGTTGTCGATCAGCGCCGGGATCATGAACCCGCCGATGGCGACCACGGTGGCGACCGTCGAGCCTGAGATGGCACCGAAGAAACCGCAGGCCAGGATGCCCGCCATCGCCAGTCCGCCGGGTAAAAACCCGACCAGGCAGTTGGCGGTTTTGATCAGTTTCTGGACGATGGATCCGGTGGTCATGATATTGCCACAGAGGATGAAGAACAGCACCACCACCAGGGCGAACTTGTCCATACTGCGATAGAGCACCTCGATCACGATCTGCGGATCAATGCCGAGTAAAAAAACCAGGCCAACGGTGCCGGTGAAAAACAGGGCCATAAAAACAGGGACGGTTGCTCCCATCAGGCCAAGGAGTAATACGAGAATAAGCAGGTAAGAGGTTTCCATAAGGGTTCGGGCAGGTCAGTCAGGATGGCGGGCCATCCTCAGCTGTTCGCCCCCTCCTTCCAGTCGTCGGCAAGCACCATCAGGGTGCGTACGAACATCATCACCCCCATCATCGGCAACACCGCATAAAAGATCCATTCGGGGATTCGCAGGCTGGATGTTTTGGCGTAGATATCCAGATACTGCATATGGGTCATCATTCCCCCCAGATAGATCATGCAGGCAGAGAAGAGCAGAACGACCAGATGGGAAAACACGGTCAGCGGTTTTTTTAACCAGGGAACCATTTGCGGCAGGGCATCAATGCGGATCATCGAACGGTTGCGGATCGCCACAACGCAGCCGATATAGGTGGAGACGTAGATGGTCTTGCGTACTACTTCGTCCGACCAGTAGAGGTTGAAGTCGGCGGTGAACTTGCGCAGCAATACGTTGGCCATGGCCACCAGCAGCGCAATGATGACCGACAGCAGGAGTGACCAGTCTTCGATCCAACCGAAAACTCGGTCGATTGTCTCAAACGTTTTTTTCAGCATGCGGCATCACCCTGGCTGCTTGGGACCGGGGAGCAATCCTCCCCGGTCCCAAGCAGATAATCGAAAAAGTTCAGTGTTTAATTATCGCCCAACTTGCTGCGAACTTTGGCCAGATAGTCAGGGCCAATTTTCTTGCCCCAGGAGGCATAAACTGGAGCCGCTTCCTTAATCAGGGTTGTCTTATCGGCTGGCGAGAGTTGAAAAAATTCCACCCCTGCCGCTTTGGCTTTGGCAATCTGGGTATCATGCTGGACACGGGTCAGGGCACGGGTCTTGGCGCTTTCCTCGGCGACAACTTCCAGGAAAATCTTTTGCAGGTCGGCAGGCAGTTTATCGAACCAGCGCTTGTTCACCAGATGAACAAAGAGTCCCTGCGCGTAGTTCAACTCGGTAAAGTATTTGGCGATGGTAAACTTTTTGGTGATGTTGCAGACAATGGCCGTATGGTCGAGACCGTTGATAACGCCAGTCTGCAGGGCTTGCGGCACGTCCGGCCAGGGCATGACGGTAAATTTCAGGCCCCAGGCCTTATAAACATCGATGTTAACCGGTGCTTCGGCAATCCGGAAATTAACCGTTTTGGCATCCTCAAGGTTACGCACCGGCGTGGTGGTCGCCCAGCCGTACTCGCCATAATTGACAATATCCACCACCATCAGCCCGGCCGACAGAGCGCTGGTGCTGTAGGGCCCCCAGAGTTCTGGGTCAGCGCGAAACTGGTCGAGCTTATCATAGGTATCGACAACATAAGGCAGGTTGACGACGCCAAGTTTCTCGGCAATGTTGGCCGAAGCCACTGAGGAAGCCAGCATCCCCTGAACCGCACCGATTTTCAGTTTGGAGATAACATCCTTCTCACCACCGAGTTGGGCCAGCGGGCGGTAGTCGACATAGATACGGCCATTGGATTTTTTCCACAATGAGTCGCGAATGTTGTAACCGTTCGCAACCCCTTCAATCACCGGGTGAGAAATATTCGACAAAATATAGGTATATTCGGCCTTCGAATAATCAAATTTTGTCTTCCAGTTGGCCAATGGATCTTTTTTCGCTCCAGCCGCGAACAGCGTGCTGGCCATCAAACAGACGATCAGCAGGGCAAGCAGATTGGACAAAACGAATGTTCTCTTCATCGGACACCTCCTACGGGGTGGTGAGTCTTTCACCACGAATTGGTGAAAGTTGGGTTTGATCCTCAAACATACAGACCGTAAACAAGCTCAAATATCGGCAAGAGTAGCGTTAAAACTCCCTTGCGTCAAGGAATGCCGGACTTGAAAATAACCCCGTTCTATTTATTTTTAGTCAATTAAACCGTATGTTTTGATTCACCATTAAGATTTGCTGAATGGTCATTACCGTTCCATTCAAGCCAGTGGTTTATCCCCTGCGGACTAAGGTTCAAGCGCCTTGACCAGACTGCGCAAGACCATGTTATAGGGGGTCGGCACCCCGGCCCGTTCACCGTATTCCATGATTTTGCCATTGATATAATCGATTTCAGTCCGCCGTTTCGCTTCAATATCCTGCAACATCGACGGTTTGTGCTGACCGGCCTCCTTGATATAGTCGAGACATTCCGGGTAAAAATCCGCACCCAGCAAAAGCTCATTCGCCCGCGCGACCCTGACCCCTTCTTTCAATAACGCCTCGACCAGACTGAAGACAATCGGATCATTGATGACCTCGAACATGGTCTTGCCGGTGACGGCGCAGACCGGATTCATGCAGGAGTTATTGACCGTCTTGGTCCAGACCATGTTGCGAATCTGGTCGGTGTGCAGGGTGTCGAGTCCACAGGCGGTCAAGGCCTGACAGATCCCGAGAGCCGCCTCGCGCGATTCCGCCGCCAACTCCTGCAGATAGTGCGGCCGATGATGAAAAGCGAGCCTGACTTCAGCCGGCCCCTCCAGGATGCAGCCGTAGTTAACCACCGCACGCATGACATGTTTTTTCCCCAGCCGTTCCGCCAGTACCAGTTCGGTGTCGATTCCGTTCTGCCAGCTGACGACATAACGTCCCGGTCCGACCACCGCTTCCAGGGCCGAGGCGATGATCGGCAGCACCGTGGCCTTGACTGTTACAATCACCACATCGGGGGGATCCTCGGCCAGGGCATCTACCCGGGTCAGGGTTTTTGTCACCCGTGCTTGAAAATCTTCGGCCCCAGAAAGAACGATTCCAGGGTTCAGCGCGGGCTCAAGCAGGCTCGGCTGAATATCACAGAGCGTCACCTGGTAGCCCCCGCGCGCGAGGAACGCAGCCACGATACACCCCACCGGACCAGCGCCGATAACAGCGAACTTCTGCGGTCTGTAACTGCTTTTATCCTGCATTGCTAGCTCCCTGAATCAAAAAGGCGATCAAGACCTGGCCCGTCGATTCTGTGGCAAAAGTTCTATCCTTGAAATCGTTAACCTATTTCACCAGAATGCCGAACGATTTTGCATCGAGCAGTCTGATCCCATTCTTTTGCAGAATTTCGAGCGCCTGATCGATGGCATTGAACCGAAAAACCATCACGGCCTTTTCCAGATTCGCTCCGGCGACGGCGTACATGTATTCCACATTGACTCTGGTCCCCAGAAAAAAACCGAGCAGATCCGCCAGACTTCCGGGGACGTCTTCAATCTCGACCGCGACTACATCTTCAACTCGGGCCGGAATATATTTTTCCATGATGACCGCGCGCGCCGCCGCCAGATCCGAGACCAGAATCCGCAGCACGCCGAAATCGTGGGCCGAGTCGCATATACAGTGCGCCCGCAGGTTGATCCCGGCATCCCCCAGCGCCCGGGTGACCTCATGCAGCCGACCGGGGGAATTTTCAAGCGGGATGGAGAGCTGCTGTAATTTCATGGATAACTTCCTTGGCATAAAATCAATCCTTCGGCTTATTTGGGTTCCAGCGCCTTGACCAGCCCGCGAATCATTTCGTTATAGGGGGTAGGGAGGCCCACCTGCTTCCCGTATTTAATAATTTTGCCATTAATAAAATCGACCTCGGTGCGGCGCTTGGCCTCAATATCCTGCAGCATCGATGGCTTGTGATTACCGGCATTTTTGATGTAGTTGATCGCATAGGGGTAATAGTTCGAGCCCAGCGAAAATTCATTGAAACGGGCCACCGCGATCCCCTCTTTGATCAACGCATCCACCAGATTGAAGGTGACCGGATCATTAATAATCTCGCCCATGGTCATACCGGCCACCGCACAGATCGGATTCATGCAGGCATTCAAGACCGTCTTACGCCAGACCATGTCGGTAATCTGGTCAGTGTGCAGGGTATCAAGCCCGCACTCGGTCAAAACCTGACAAATTCCTTCGGCGGCAGCCTTTGATTCGGGATCGAGCTCCTGTAAATAATGGGGACGGTTATGAAAAGCCAGACGTATATGCCCCGGGCTGAGCGGGACACAGCCAAAATTGACCACCCCACGCATCACCGCCTTGTTCCCCAGATGCTTCGCCAGCTCCAGCTCGGTGTCTATGCCGTTCTGCCAGCTGATCACGTAGCGCCCTGGGCCGACAAAACCCTCCAGAGCCGAGGCGATCAAGGGCAGAGCCGTGGCCTTGACGGTGATGAAAATCACGTCGGGCGGATCATTGATCAAGTCGTCAATATTGGTGGTAGTGCGCGTCACCCGGGCCTGAAAGTTATCGGCACCTTCGAGCAGAATCCCGGGTGCCAGCGCTGGCGTCAGCAGGGCCGGGACAATATCACAGAGCGTGACCTCGTAGCCCCCCCTGGACAGAAAGGCTGCCACGATCCCACCGACGGGGCCAGCCCCGATGACAGCAAATTTTTTCGGACGATAATCTGACTTCTCCATACTCACAACCTCCCTGAGTGGGCCGCCTAAACCGGGCCTTCTAAAATTCCGAAAGATTCGGCATCAAGGATTTTGATCTTATGCTCCTGCAGCAGTTTGATCGCCAGATCATTGTCGCTGAAGCAAAAAACCATGACCGCTTTTCCCGAAGAGGTCCCCGCCAGGGCGTACATATAATCAACGTTGACCTTACTCTCCATCAACACCTTAAGGGCTCGGGCCAGACTGCCGGGGGTATCGTCAATCTCGGCTGCGACCACCTCGTCAACCCTCGCCGGGAGCTGCTTCGCCATGATCACCTGACGCGCCCTGGCGACATCGGAGACCAGCACGCGCAGCACCCCGAACCCGGAAATGTCACTGATCGAGAGCGATCTCAGATTGAGTCCGGCCTCGCCCAGCGCCTGGGTCGCCGCGTACAGGCGCCCGGGGGAATTTTCGAGAAATATCGATATCTGCTTCAGTTTCATAAGCGACTCCCTTGCCCCCTCCCGGTTACAACGACTTTTTGGAAAATGTTCCAGCACCCATAACGACTCTTGCAGCATCTGGGCTACCGCCGGTGCCAGCGGGAAGTCAAGTGGCAACGTTGGGACGCAGGTGCCGGCGGTTGCCCAGATGCCTTCACCGAAACACAGAACGGTTTGCTCAAGTCAACAAATCAATCTCAAGCGGCAGCACCGCCAGCCAGCGCCTTGAGGTTAACCTCGACCCCTTTGCCTTTTGATATCTGCTTGACGACCGCAGTAATGACCTCATCCTTAAAGGGTAGATGCTCCATCACCGTGCCGACCATCACCATATTCATCGCCTTGCCATTGCCCGCTTCACGGGCGATGGCAAGGGCGTCAATCCCCAGCGCGTCCGGACAGATAGCGGCAATCTGCTGTTCCACATCATCCGGGTAGATTGCCATGCCGGCGGCCACGGTACTCGGGTTGATCGAGATCTTGTTGTAGACCAGCCGTCCGCCCGGCTTGAGATAATGGATGTAGCGCAACGCCTCCAGCGGTTCAAAGGAGATCAGCATGTCGGCGGTGCCGGGCATGACCACCGGCGAAGCGACCTCATCGCCGATGCGCACAAAGCTGATGACGCTGCCACCACGCTGGGCCATACCGTGGACTTCGTTCTGCTTGACGTCCATGTTGCTGACCAACGCACTTTCAGCGAGGACTTTGGAGGCCATCAGCACGCCCTGACCACCGACACCGGCAATAACGATATTAAAGATTTGCATTGTTGGCCCCTTCTATGGTGTGCATTGCATCGAATTTACACATCTGCTTGCAGACCCCGCAGCCGTTACAGACATTGGGATCGACCCGCACCTTCTGCTTTTCCCCGGAGGCAGTCAGCCCCAGGGCCATGCACGCCACCTTGAGGCAGGCGCGACAGCCAGTGCATTTCTCCTGGTCGACATGCATCGCCTGCTTGCGGATTTTATAACGCAGAATACAGGGATTCCTGTCGATCAGCACGTAGGGCCCCGGGGTTTCGAGCCCCTTCTTGATTGCGGCTTCGGTCTCCTTGAGATCGTAGGCGTTCAATTCGAACACATTATCGATCCCCAGCGCCTTGACCAGCGGCACCATCTCGACCTGACGACACGGCACCCCTTGCAGGGTGTTGCCGGTGCCGGGATTCTCCTGACCACCGGTCATGCCGGTGGTGCGGTTGTCCATGATGATAACCAGGGCGTTGCCGCCGTTATAGGCCATGCTCATCAGCCCGGTCATGCCGGAATGGAAGAAGGTCGAATCACCGATCACCGCCACCGGCTTTTCGGTCCGCCCGGCAAGGGCATTGACCTTGGCCATGCCGTGGGCGGCGCTGATGCTGGCGCCCATGTCGATGACCGAATGCATGGCACTCATCGGCGGCAGCGCACCCAGGGTGTAGCAGCCGATATCGCCGGAGACAAAGACCTTGAGCTTGCTGAGGATGGTAAACAGGCCGCGGTGTGCGCAGCTGGGACAGAAGACCGGCGGCCGCTGCGGCAGGCCGACGACCGGGGCGCTGGTCTCACTCTTGATGCCGCCAATGGCGAAGCGCAGGATGTCGGCGCTGATCTCACCGCAGAGCGGCAGCTTGTTCTTGCCGATCTCAACCGCGATCCCCATGGCCCGGATCTGTTCTTCAAAGATGGCGTCCATCTCTTCAACAATCATCAAGCGCTTGACCTGAGCTGCGAATTCGGCAATTTTGCGCGCCGGCAGCGGATGCACCATCCCCAGCTTCAGGATCGAGGCATTCGGAAAGGCTTCACGTACATGCTGATAGGCGACTCCCGAGGTGATAATGCCGATCTCGGTATCGCGCATTTCAGTCCGGTTCAAGGGGGTAGTTTCGGCGTATTCCTGCAGCTTGAGCAGACGCGCTTCGACCTCGATATGCTTCAGCTTGCCGAAGTTGGGCAGCATGACATACTTGGGGACGTTCTTCTCCCAGGCTTTGACCTGGGAAACGATCTTCTCCTGCGGCACCACAACCCCCTTGGCATGGGAGATCCGCGTGGTGGTGCGCAGCATCAGCGGCGTGTCGAACTGCTCTGAGATCTCGAAGCCGACCCGCACCATGTCGTAAGCTTCCTGTGAGTTCGAAGGATCAAGCATCGGCACCTTGGCGAACTTGGCGTAGTTGCGGCTGTCCTGCTCGTTCTGTGAGGAATGCATCCCCGGATCATCGGCGACCATCAGGATCAGTCCGGCGTTGATCCCGGTATAGGAGAGGGTCAGGAGCGCATCGGCCGCGACGTTGACCCCAACATGTTTCATGGTCGAGAGCGCCCGACCGCCGGCAATAGAACCGCCTATCGCTGACTCCAGAGCGACTTTTTCATTTGACGCCCACTCGCAGTAAACCTCGCCCAGTCGCGCGACCTCTTCGAGGACTTCGGTACTGGGGGTCCCGGGGTAGCCGGAGGCGAAAACCCCGCCCGCGTCTCCAAAACCCAGAGCGATGGCCTCATTGCCTGAAATTATTTTTTTCATCAAAACTTACCTTTGTCATGGGCGGCCCATGGGGCGCCGGATAAAGTGTCAAGATTTCGGACTTGACGACGCTAGTAGCTATTTCGGCCGACGGTCTTCGATCCGCTTGGCCTTCCCTTCGCTGCGCGGAATGCTTCCCGGCGGCACCAGATGAACTTCGACGCTGATGCCGATAATATCCTTAATATCGTGCTGCAGGTTTTTCACCTTGCTGCGCACCGCAGTTACATCTTCGAGAATATCGTATTCGGCACCCTTGAGCACATCAGCAGCAGCCTTGAGCATGAATTCCTCGGTGACCTCGACCTTGACCCGCAGGGAATCCATCACCCCCTTGCGCTCGATCACCACCATGTAGTGCGGGGAGACCCCTTCGCGCTTGAGGATCACCGCTTCGATCTGCGAGGGGAACACGTTGACCCCGCGGATAATCAGCATGTCATCGCTGCGGCCGCTCACCCGCGCCATCTTCACCAGGGTCCGACCACAGGAACAGACGCCATAGGTCAATCGCGATATGTCCCGGGTCCTGTAACGCAGCAGCGGCTGCCCATACTTGTTGATCGTGGTAAAGACCAGTTCCCCCTCTGCCCCCGCCGGCAGAACCTCGCCCGTAACGGGATCGATAATCTCCGGGTAGAAAAAGTCTTCATTGACATGCAGACCGTTCTGCTCTTCATGACATTCAAAAGAGACCCCCGGCCCGGTGATTTCCGAGAGGCCGTAAATATCGCAGACTTTGATGCCGAACAGATGCTGAATCGAATGCCGCATCGATTCACTCCAGGGCTCGGCCCCGCAGAGGGCCCACTTGAGGTTGAGCTTTTTGAAATCGACCCCCATCTGCTCGCCGGTTTCAAAGATATGCATCAAGAAAGAGGGCGTCGAGGTCAGCGCGGTGGTACCGAAGTCCTCCATCAACATGATCTGTTTGTGGGTATTGCCACCGGAGATCGGAATAACCCCCGCCCCGACCCGGATCGCCCCGTAATGGGCACCCAGCCCGCCGGTAAACAGGCCGTAACCAAAGATGTTCTGCACCACATCGGTACTGCCGATGCCGGCCCCCGTATAGGTTCGAGCCATCGCCTCGGACCAGATATCAAGATCTTCGCGGGTATAACCGACCGCAATCGGCTTGCCTGTCGTGCCGGAGGTCGCGTGATACTCGATAATATCTACCAACGGGGCGGTAAACATTTTAAAAGGATAGTTGTCGCGCAGCTCCTGTTTGGTGGTAAAGGGGAGGAAACTGATATCATTCAGGTTTTTGATGTCACCCGGTTTAATCCCCAAATGATCAAGCTTCTGCCGATAATGGATATTTTTTTCATAAACATAGCTGACCGTCTTCTGCAGTCCCGCAAGCTGCAGCGCCTGCATCTCGTCGCGACTGATCGTCTCCTCTTTACTCCACGCCATGATCTGCTCCCTTTCCTGACATTTGAATAGTCCGCCTCCGTGCGCAATCGCGGCGCATCGGATCTGCAGAATCGCCCCCCCCTGATCTTTACCTCTCCCTTCGGTTCAGCTAGCCCTGAAGGTAGTTCAACTCGCGGGCCTGCGCCCTGATCTCATCCCTGAAGCGCGGATGGGCGATGTCGGCCAGGGCGGCGGCCCGCTGCCGAACGGTTTTGCCATAGAGATCCGCGACCCCATATTCGGTCACGACAAAGTGCACATGATTGCGGCTGGTGACCACGCCCGCGCCGAGTTTCAGCATCGGCACAATTTTACTGATGACCGTACCGTCGCGCAGGGTCGAGGTGCTCGGCAGGGCGATAATCGGCACCCCGCCCTTGGAGCGTGAGGAGCCGAAAATGAAATCCAGTTGACCGCCAACCGCTGAGTGCATCTTCGGTCCGATGCTGTCGGCGCAAACCTGGCCGGTCAGATCGACTTCAATGGCCGAATTGATCGCTACCATCCGCTCGTTCTGCGCGACCACAAAGGGGTCGTTGACGTATTCGGTGCGGTGCAGTTCGACCAGCGGATTGTTGTCGACCCAGTCATAGAGCCGTTTGGTGCCGAGCAGGAAGCCGCAGATGATCTTGCCGGGGTGCAGACTTTTACGCGACCCGTTCACCACCCCCGCTTCGACCAGATCGATGACGCCGTCCGAGATCAGTTCGGAATGAATGCCGAGGTCCTTTTTATCAAACAAAAATTTCAGTACGGCATTGGGCAGCGCGCCGATCCCGAGCTGCATGGTGGCACCATCGGGGATAAGCGAGGCAATATGCGCCGCAATCTGCTCGACGATCGCCTGATCGGCATCCTCCCCCATCGGCATTTCAAACAGTGGGGTATCGCATGGGATGATGTGATGCATTTTATCGATATGCATGGCGGTGTCACCCAGGGTGCGCGGCATCTGGGTGTTAACCTGAGCGATGACAATTTTGGAGACCTCGGCCGCCGAGATGGTCAGGCCGGATTCCGCGCCCATAGAACAGAAGCCGTCCCTGTCCGGTGGCGAGACATGGATCAGGGCGATATCCAGGGGCAGATGGCCATTTTTGAAGAGCAGGGGAAACTCAGAGAGCATGACCGGGGTGAAATCGGCCCGCCCCTCGTTAACCGCCTTTCTGACGTTGGCGCTGATAAACATCGAATTGATGCGCAGGTGCCCCGCCATCGCCGGGGCGACATAGTCAGCCGGACAGATCGTCAGCGGGTGACAGACCTCAACATCCCGCAGTTCGGGTGCGCGCTTGACCAGAGCGTCCAGCAGCGGCAGAGGGACCGAGGCATTGCCGGTCAGAAAGACCCGGTCACCGGACTTGATGACCTTGACCGCCTCCTCTGGCGTGGTGATCCGTGAACGGTAGCTCTGCTGCCAGTCGGTCATAAAATCTTGTGTCTTGCTAAGCATCAATTCCACTCCTTTGACGGGACGATCCTGTCAGCGGACCACGACAAGGTATCCGGGCTGCAGCTGTTGCTTGCGGGAAGTTAAGTGGCAACGTTGGACGCTGGCAATGGCTGTAGACCGGGTGCCGTTGCTGAACGAGGTTGCCCGCATGTTTAAATCCGGATCCGACCATCCACGGCGAAGGCGCCATTGCTAAAAGCCATGATCGGGTTCAGATCCATCTCTTCGATCATCGGCAGATCACCCAGCAGTTGCGAGACGCGCTGAATCAGTTCGATCACCGCCGCCTTGTCGATCCCCGCTTCGCCGCGCACGCCATCGAGCAACGCGGCGGTCTTAAGTGCGGCCAACATCTCTTCGGCTTCAACCCGGGTGACCGGGGCGATCTTGAAGATCACGTCCTTGAGCACCTCGACATAGATGCCGCCGAGACCGAACATCACCAGGTGCCCCAGCTCACGCTCGGCGCTGGCGCCGATGATCAGTTCACGCCCACCGGGCAGAAATTTCTGTACAAAAAACCCGAGTTTGCCGTAATGCCCGAGGCGGTTCTGCATCTCTTCAGCGGCGGAACGCACGGCCGCGGCATCCTTTAAATTGATCGCGACACCACCCATATCGCTCTTGTGATCGATGGCATCGCAGTCGACCTTGAGTACCACCGGATAGCCGATGCCATCAGCGGCCGCGACTGCCCGGGCGGCATTCTCCGCCACCTGCCAGGGAGCAACCGGAATCCCGTAGGCTTCAAAGATGCCGTAGACCTCCAGCGCCGAAAGCACCGCACGCCCATCAGCTTGCGCCTTGGCGATGATCGCCTTGGCCCGCGCGGCATCGACCCCGCCGAAGATCTGCGGCTGACCGATATCGCGCTTCAGGATCTGGCCGTATTTGACTAGTGCTCCCAAGGCCCGGGCCGCATCGCCCGGATTGGCGTAGAAGGGGACCTCCCCCGCTTTCAGAATCGCCTGGGTCTTCTGATAACGCTCCAGCTTGAGATTCGTCATGAAATTGCACACCAGCGGCTTGCTCCGCTGACGGTTGATGGCGACGATTTCGCGTGCGACCTCATCGGTGTCGGTGAAGGGAGCAGTGACAAAGTTGATATAGACGCAGTCGATCTGCGCATCATCCATCATCACCTCGAGGGCGGCGCGAAACTGCGGCCCGCCGGCGGTGGCGACCACGTCGACCGGGTTTTCGAGCGCCGCCTGGGGAAACTGGGTCTCACGCAGGCGCGCGATTGAGGCCTCGCTGAGTTTGGGCACTTCAATACCGAAGCCGACCAGCACATCGGTGGCGATCACCGCCGGACCACCTGTATTGGTGATAATCCCGACGCGGTTCCCTTTTGGGATCGGCTGACTTGCAAAGGCCATCGCCGCGCGCACGATCTCCCCCTCATCGTGAAAGGGGAGCACGCCGATCTTCTCAAAGATCAGTTCGGTGGCGATATCGACCCCGGCCAGGGATCCGGTATGTGACGAGGCCGCCTTGGCGCCCTGTTCGGTACGCCCGGCCTTCATCGCCAGCACAGGTTTTCTGGCCGTGACCTTGCGCGTCACTTCGAGGAACTCGCGCGGTTTATCGAATCCTTCGGTATAGAGAATGATCGCCTTGGTTCCCTCATCCTCACCGTAATATTCAATAATCTCCGGGATCGAGACATCGCAGGCGTTGCCGTTACTTGCATAGAGTCGCTGACCGATATCCAGATCGTCCAGCACTTGCATGATCAGTGCACCGACTCCGCCCGACAGGGCGACCACCGAGATGTTCCCCGGCTTGGGAAAGGTAAAGGTGAAGTTGCAGTAGGCGTTTAAGCCCGGATCAGAATTGATAATCCCCTGACAGTTGGGACCAAAGACACGGATGCCGTATTTTTTGGCGTTGGCCAGAAATTCAGCCTGCAGGCGCGCACCCTCATCGCCCATCTCGCTGAAGCCGGCGGAATTGATGATCACCGCCTTGATCCCTTTTTTGCCACACTCCTCGATGGTCTGGGGCACAAACTGACTCGGGACGATGACGTGGGCCAGATCGATCTCACCCGGCACATCCGCCAGCGTCGGATAGGCCTTGAGTCCGCAGACCTCGGCCGCCGTCGGATTGATCGGGTAAATTTTGCCCGTATAGCCGTACTTCAGCAGATTACGAATAATCACGTTGCCGATGGAAAGCTCTTTGGTCGAGGCGCCAACCAGCGCCACCGCTTTGGGCTTAAACAGTGCGTCAAGCATGGTGTTTTCTCTCCTCAAGCTGCTCAATAAAGGCTTCAACATTAGTGATGGTCTGTTCGTCCGACACACAGCGCAGGTCGTTAAGGTCGCCGGAGATCACCAGGCTCGGAATACCGGTCTGCTGCTCCAGCCGCTGCGGCATGCCGTAGCGGCTGTTCGAATTGCAGGGGCAGGTCTTGGCGTCGTGATAGATGATGCCGTCGATATGAAACTTTTCCAGCATCCGCTTGATATAGGTTTCCTTGTAGGCGTCGGAGCGCACGATGAACAGGCTGAGATAGGCCTTGGCCATACTGCGGATCGGATCAAGCGGATCGAAGTCGGGGAAGATCCAGCTACTGCAGTAGGTCGAGACCAGCACGCTGGTTTGCAGACCGGCAAAAAGCTCCGAATGCTGCCGCAAGCGACCCCAGACCGGCATTCCTTCCCAGTAGATGCGAAATTGCTCATCGTCCACCGCTCCGGTGCCACTGTTGATCCGCGCCTGCAGTTCGGCCAGCAGTCGGCGGTAATAAGCGACCGCCTGCGGGGTGCCGCGCAGCACCACCGCCGGACCCATATGGATAGTGGCGTCGAAGAAGGTTAAGGGTGCCGGGGCGGCCGCGGCCGTCTCCAGAACCTGACGCCAGAGTTCGGTACATTCGCGCGAAAGGGCCACGACTTCGCGCAACTTTTGTAGATCAAGCGGCTGTCCGGAGACCTCTTCCAGCGTCGGAATCAGGGCTTCGATCTGGCGGCTGACGTCATCAATCAGAACCTCACTGACCTCGGTATGATTTTTGGGGGAACAGATGCCGATGCAGGGGACGTTTAACTCCTTGGCGTACCAGGAGAACCAGTCCTGCACGTCGCGACACTGGTTGGTGTTAAACACCAGCACGTCGGGGCGGGGCGGCGCTTCAATCCCAGGGTAGGCCTTGGCCAGCGGGGAGACGTGCTTTAAGTAGGCACCGATGTCGGCGGTCAGATACGAGCAGATTTCAGGCGAGTATCCGATGGTGTTTGCTTCGGGGATCAGCTCGGTGGCCATACGCGTCGCGCCGAGCATCGCCGCGTGGTTCTCGGGAAAGTGCACCGCAAAGCCCATCGCCCGCAGTAGTTCCGCCGGTCCGACGCTGGTACACCAGGCGACCTTGCGCTCTGCCGACTTAGCGGCGGCGTTCAGATCGTAGAAGTAGTCGGACATGATCTGCATCATCTGTCCGGTCGCCTCGATCTTCTTGCGTTGCGGTTGCTTCTCCTGCGCCATGACTCCTCCGAAAAATAGGGTTTGGGCTTTTTGGCTAGATCCTGGTTAAGGTGATTCCTGAAATCCGTCCCGCGCATAAAGGGCCGCGCCGAGGGCACCGGTCAGCTGGGGGAACTCCGGCAGCAGCACCGGCCGACCAATCAATTCGGCGGCCATCTCGACCAGGTAGGGGTTGTGCGCAACCACCCCGCCGCTTAACACCACCTTTTCACTTAAGGCATCCATCTCCAGCACGCGCTGGATCATGGAATAAAAGATCCCCTTGACGATGTCGGCGACCGGCTTGCCATGACGAATATTCTCAAGCACCTCGGTGGCCGAGAAGACCGTGCAGTAGCTGCCGAGCTTGAGCACCTGGGTCGCCTGGCGCGCCAGATCGTTCATCTCGGCCAGCGGGATATCGAGGCGACTCGACATCTCCTCAAGAAAGGCGCCGGTACCGGCGGCACATTTACGGTTCATTTTGAAGCTGTCGCGCCGCCCGCGACTGTCCAGCTTGATGATCTTGTTGTCCTGCCCGCCGATGTCGAGGATGGTGATCGCCTCGGGGAAACTGTGATAACAGCCCCGGGCGTGGCAACCGATTTCGGTTTTGCTCTCCTGGGTTATAAAGGCCACGTTGTTGCGTCCATAACCGGTCGCGACTGCGGCGAGGATATCGCAGCGTGCGGCACCGGTTTGTGCCAGCGCAGTATCGAGACAGAAGGCAGCAGTCGCGGCGAAATCGATCCCCGATTTTTTGACGGCATGTCCGCGCATCTGTCCCTGAGCGTCGATGACGACGACCTTGGTGCGCGAAGCTCCCATATCCAGTCCGACAAAAACAGCTGTTGTCATAGGTCCCATCGTTTCCCCTGACCCGGGACGACTTGACGTCCTCTGGTCGGAAAAGTCCCTGTTCTTAATCAATAACGCGCCGCTTCCGACTCAATCGTTCTGACCAGGTTGACGAGTCGCGGCCCGATGTCGTCCTCCAGCATATGCTGCCGCAGAACAAACGAGGGTGCAGCACAGTTAAAGGTCAACAACCGACAGCCGGCAATCGGCAGCATCGGTACACCAACGGCGTTGACATCGCTACGCCAGTCGCCGATGGACAGACAGAAACCACGCTCCCGGTAGTCACGCAGAGCCTGCTCGATACCGGTCTTATGCTTCGGCCAATTCTCCGGGTCGCGCTGCCGAATGTCATTCATTAGCCGTTCGCGCTCATCCACCGGCAAACCACAGAGCAAGGCCCGCCCCATGGCCGTCGTTGCGATGGGGACCCGGGTCCCTGGTTCGCGGCGCAATGAGACCGTGGCATCTGTGCTATGCCGCCCATCAAGATAAATCATGCCCAGTCGGTCACGGGTTCCGACCGAAACCACGGTGTGTGAATAGTTGGCCAGATCCTGCATCAGCGGCCGGGCAATTTTGAGCACGTCCATATTGGTGAGTAAGGAAAATCCCAGGGAAAGAACACCGGTCCCGAGCTGATACTTCCCCAGTTTTTCATCGTGATAGAGATAGCCCATGCGGGTCAGGGTATAGGTCAGGCGTGAGACCGTCGGTTTAGGCAGGCCGGTACGTAAGGCTATATCCTGATTCCCAAGATGCCGGTCTCTGGGTTTAAAGCTGCGCAAGACCTCCAGCCCGCGTGCCAGAGCCGTCACAAATTGCCGATCTTTAACATTCTCAACCGGCTGATCAGGGCCGTCGGGTGAAATAAACCCGTCCTTGATCCCCCTGTCTTTCAGTCCATCTTCCGTGATGTCAGCACTATCGTCCATAGACTTCATTCTCCGGAAATGACAGGACCGGCAACAGCCTGAGGTAAGATAAAATAATGTCAGGAGACTGCTGCCAGGTCTTGTGTTTGTATTTAACGTCTATAGAAAAGGAGACCCTCTGTCAAGAGATAAAACAATGTTTTCTGAACGTAAGTTTCGCATTGCGAAATTAAATTTAAAGAATTTGTCTTTTTCACCTTCCTTAAGTTAGCTTTATAGCGTTATAAAAAAATAAGCAGCCATATATGTTACCTGTAATAACAAGGCCTTATAGAGTTTAATCACGATGGGTTCGGTTATGCGAATAAAAATATTTACAAACGCCGTGTTGTTGGATAAGATTCTAAAATAATGAAATAACATTTCGCAGTGCGGAACAACAAATTAGCGACTTTGATTTTCCAAAAAGGACAGGCCAATGAAACCGATTACAAAAGTAGGGGTTGTCGGCGCCGGGACTATGGGTTCGGCGATTGCTCAGCATTTCATCATGAAAGGTCTGCCGGTCATTCTGGTCGACCAGCAGGACGCCTTCCTCGAAAAGGGGGTCGGTCACATCCGCGCATCCCTGGGTGAGGCGTTAACCCGTGGCCTGATCGATCAGGCCGCTTTTGACCAGATCCTCGGGCGGCTGCACTGCACTACCGCAAAAGCCGAACTTTCCGGGGTCGATCTGGTGGTCGAGGCGATCTTCGAGAATTTGGATGTCAAGAAGGGACTGTTCGCTGAACTGGAGACCCTGGTTGGTGCGGACTGCATCCTCGCCAGCAACACCTCCTCCTTTTTGATCAGCGAGATTGCGGCTGAGCTTGCGACCCCCGAACGGGTGGTCGGCGTGCACTACTTCTATCATGCGGCCAAGAACAAGCTGGTCGAGATCATCCCGGGCAAAAAAACTGCGCCGGAAATAATCACCGCGCTGGAAAACTTTTATACCTATTACGACAAGACCCCGATTCTGGTTAAAGACGCACCGGGCTTTGCGGTCAACCGCTTCTTCGTTCCCTGGCTGAACGAAGCTGCCCGTCTCTATGAAGAAGGCTGCGGCAGTATCGCCTTTATCGACCGGGTCGCCTGCGAGGTCTTCGGTGTCGGCATGGGGCCTTTCGCCCTGATGAACGCCACCGGAGTGCCGATCGCCATGCATGCCGCCGATGGCCTGGCCAGCGAGCTTGATCCTTTCTACGCCCCGGCCAAGGTCCTCTGTCGACAGGTCGAAGCCCGGCAAAACTGGGACGTCGAGGATGCACAACTGCTCAATAATGGCTCAGATCAAGCCGAGGTCGTTACCCGCCGTCTGGTCGGTGCCAGCCTCGGGGTTGCGGCACAGATGGTCGCCGAAGGGGTGATCGATGCGACCGCCACCGACCTGGGTGCACGCGCTGGTCTGCGCTGGCCGATGGGCCCTTTTGAGCTGTTGCAAAAACTGGGTGCCGGCCGAGTCAAAGAGATGGTCGAGAGCGTTTTTAAACCCTGGAACCTGTCCGTTCCGAGCTGTCTGGCCAGTGCCGATAAGGCACACATGCTGAATCTCAACTGGGTGACCTGTGAAGTGATCGGCAAAAACGGATTTATTATTTTCGACCTGCCCGACCGGATGAACCCACTCGGTGAGCAAGTGATGACTCAACTCAATGCCTGCGTTGATGAACTCAATGCACGAACCGACATCGACAAAATCTTCATCCACGGCAAGGGCAAGGCCTTTATCGCCGGCGCCGACATCAAGTTTTTCCTCGACGCCATGGCCGCAGATGACCTGCCACGAATCCAGGCTTTCACTGAATTCGGCCAACAGGTGCTGAACAAGATCAGCGCCTCCGACAAGACCACCTGTGCCTACCTGGATGGGTTAACCCTGGGGGGTGGACTGGAGTTGGCTCTGGCCTGTAATTACCGCATCGGCACCAAAAAATCGGTTCTGTCCTTCCCGGAGACCGGCATCGGCATCTATCCCGGCCTCGGCGGCACCCAACGTGCCCCGCGCCTGATCGGGGTCGCCCGCGCCAAGCAGTTGATCGCCAGCGGTCAGTTCATTAATGCGAAAATTGCTTATGCCTTCGGCCTGATTGATGCGATCATTGAGCCGGTTCTGGACTGGCGAGAGCTGGCAGAAGTGTCACTGGAAAAAGCCCAGGCCGGCCGCAGCGAAGAGAGTGCGGAGGAGGCCGCATTTGCAGCCTTCGACGGCGACCTCAAACATCCGCTGCTGAGTCGTGCAGGGTTTGAGAAGCAGGCCAAGGGCTTAAGTCGCAAAGCCCCGCTGGCGCTGAAAACTGCAATGGATCTCATCGATCAAGGGATGAAGCTGGAGCTGCGGGCTGGACTGCAGCTGGAGCTCGACGGGTTAAAGACGATCTTCTCCACCCAGGATGCACTGAGCGGACTTTCCAGTATTATTAACGGTCAGAAACCGAACTTTATCGGCAAATAAATAGCCAGGGAGTACACGCCATGAAAGCAAGCGTAAAGGGTTTTCGCGATCAACAGGCAGGCAGCGGTGCGTTGTTTGAAGACATCTATCTCATCGACGGGAAACGCACCCCCTTCGGTAAATATACCGGCAGTCTCTCCACTGTCTCCCCCACCGACCTCGGCATCTTTGCCAGTCGCGCCGCGATTGAGGCTTCCGGGGTACCGGCTGACGATATCGATCAGACCATCGTCGCCAATATCGGTCAGGCGAGCGCCGACAGCTTTTTTCTTCCCCGCCATATCTCCCTCTACGCCGGGGCGCCCTTGCAAAGCACCGCGCTCCTGACCCAACGCATCTGTGGTTCGGGGATGGAACTGCTCGGACAGGCGGCGGAGCAGATCGCCCTCGGCAAGGCCCAGCTGGTCCTCGGTTGCGGCACCGACACCATGAGCCGCTTCCCGCTCGCCTCCTATTCGGCCCGCCAGGGTTTCCAGTTGGGACGACCCGAATTTGTCGACCTGTTGTGGGAGGCCTTGAACGATACCGCCGCCGTCCCCATGGGTTGCACTGCGGATAATCTGGCAAAAGAATACAAGCTGAGCCGCGAAGAGGTTGACGCCTTCTCGATGCGCAGCCAGGAACGCTATGCCGCTGCCCTGGCGGCAGGGTTCTTCGCCGGAGAAATTGTTCCGGTCGCCGCCAAGGGCGTACTGGAGATGGGCGCGTATAAGCCGCGCAAGTACCGCCTCAACGGCCGCGAAGGGATCAGCAATGATGAACATCCGCGCCAGACGACTCTGGAGCAGCTGGCGAAACTCCCCTATGTGTTCAGCAAGGAAGGCCCGACTACGGCCGGGAGTGCTTCGGGGATTGTCGACGGCGCGGCCGCGTTGATGGTCGCCTCGGGTGATTATGTCCGCGCCCACGGGCTGAAGCCTTTAGGCAAAATTCGTGGGTTTGCCGCAGCCGGAGTTCGTCCCGACATCATGGGGATCGGCCCGGTGCCGGCGATTCGCCTGCTGCTCGGCCAAATGGGGCTGAACATCGGCGATATCGACCGCTACGAAATCAACGAGGCCTTCTCGGCGCAATGCCTGGCCGTGGCCAGAGCACTGGACCTCGATCAGGAGAAGCTCAACGTCAACGGCGGCGCCATCGCCATCGGCCACCCCCTGGGTGCGACCGGCGTGCGCCTGACCCTGACCTGTCTGAAAACCCTGCACCGCGACAAGAAACAACTGGGGATCGCTTCAGCCTGTATCGGCGGCGGCCAGGGGATCGCCCTCGCCGTGGAGGCCTGCTGATGCCAGCGGCCACACAAGCCATGACGGACAGCGTGGTGCTGATCACCGGCGCCGGTCAGGGGATCGGTGCCGCTATCTCCCGTCGCTTTGCCGATCTGGGGGCCAAACTGGCGCTGGTGGATGTCAATCCGGAGCACTTGCAGCAATTGACCAGCAGTCTCAGCGGAGCTGAAATTTTAACCCTCAGCGCCGATGTTTCCAACAAGGAGCAGGTCGGACTGCTGGTTGCGCAGGTCATTGAAAAGTTCGGCCGCATCGATGTGCTCGTCAATAACGCCGGGATCATCCGCGACAACCTGATCAGTAACATCTCAGAGCAGGACTGGGATCAGGTGCTGGATGTTAACCTCAAGGGGGCATTCCTCTGCTGCCAGGCGGTCTTCCCGACCCTGAAAAGCCAACGCTCCGGCAAGATCGTCAACATCGTCTCGCGCGCCTGGCTCGGCAGTATCGGTCAGGCCAACTATACCTCCAGCAAGGGTGGACTGGTCAGCCTGACCCGCTCGCTGGCGCTTGAATTCGCACGCTTTCAGATCAATGTCAACGCCGTGGCGCCGGGTGCCATCGACTCGCCCATGACCCAGGGGCTGACGGACCAGGCCCGCGAACGGCTGATCCGCATGCAGCCGACCGGCAAGATGGGCAAGGTTGAGGATATCGCCGCGGCGGTCGCTTTTCTGGCCTCGGATGAGGCTGAATTTATCACCGGCCAGGTGCTGCATGTCGACGGCGGCAAAAGCTGCGGCCTGCTGTCACTCTAGGACAAAGTATGAACGCTTATCTGGTCGAAGCAAAACGCACCGCCATCGGCAGGGCTCATCCCGACAAGGGGCTGTTCCGCGAGGCCCGGGCCGATGAAATGCTGGCTGCGCTGATGCGCGGCCTGCTGGACGGGCTGCCGGCAGGGAAAGAGTTGAGCTTCGCACTCGATGATATATACATCGGCTGTGTCGGTCAGCACCTGGAGCAGGGGAAAAATATTGCCCGCCTCGCCGCACTCCTGGCCGGGTTGCCCGACACAATTCCGGGCACCACGATCAATCGCCTCTGCGCCTCCAGCCTGCAGGCCTTCAACTTTGCCGCCTCGACGATTAAGGCTGGCCAGGCCGAGCTGCTACTGGCCGGCGGGGTCGAACATATGACCCATGTGCCGATGCAGGCCGCCACCGATTATCATCAGGGCTTGCTGGCCAGCTACGAATTCCCCTTCAACAACATGGGCCTGACCGCGGAGAAGGTCGCACAGGTCTACGGCATCAGTCGGACCGCGCAAGATGAGTTTGCAGTTGAGAGTCATGCCAGAGCAGTCGCCGCACAGCAGGCGGGCCATTTCATCCGCGAGATCATTGCGATTCCGGCAGGTGATACGCTGGCCGAACTGGATCAGTCCCCCCGCCCCGGCACCTCTCTTGCCGACCTCGCCGCACTCAAAACCCTCTTCAAGGCTGACGGCAGCGTCACGGCGGGGAACAGCTCACCGCTCAACGATGGCGCCAGCCTGTGCCTGCTCGCCTCCGACGCCGCCTGCGAACGCTTCACCCTGCAGCGACGGGCTAGAGTCATCGATTTTGCCGTGGTCGGACTTGATCCTTGCCAGATGGGGATGGGGCCGGTCCCCGCAATCCGCAAGCTGCTGCAGAAAAACCAACTTTCAGTCGCCGATATCGATCTGTTCGAACTGAATGAAGCCTTCGCCAGCCAGGCGCTGGCCTGCATCAACGAACTTGAGTTGCCAGCGCAGAAGGTCAACCCCTGGGGTGGCGCGATCGCTCTCGGCCACCCCCTGGGATGCACCGGCACCCGGCTGATCACCACCCTGCTCAACGGACTTGAGATCAGCGGCGGTCGTTACGGCATCGCCTCGCTCTGCATCGGGCATGGCCAGGGCCTGGCGACCCTGATTGAAAGGTTATAGGAGATGCCGCAGCTCTCCAGCATCGAGCTTGAAGTGCGTTATGCCGAAACCGATCAGATGGGAATTGTGCACCACGCCAACTATCTGATCTGGTTCGAACTGGCGCGCACGCGCTTCTGCAGGGAGGCCGGCCTACCCTATCCGGACATCGAGGCCCTGGGCTATCTGATGATCATCACCCAGGCGCAGCAGAACTACCGTCTGGCAGCGCGCTATGGCGAAACCATCAGGGTCAGCTGCCAACTCGACTGGACCAATAAACGTCGTCTGCAGTTCGGCTACCGGGTCGAGCGCGGAGACCAGTTACTGACCAGCGGACATACCCAGCATCTGTGGGTCAAACGTGAGGGGATGCGCCCTTGCAGTCTGCCGGAGAACATACAAAAGTTTTTTACTTCACCCGAACTCGGACCACACAGAGATTCGCTTTCAACCTGATTTCTATTTAACCAACGGGAGACCGCACCATGTCGATCAAAGCCTATAGATGGATGATGAAGGGTGTAAAAGAACCCCTCGAAAAAGTTGATTTTGTCGCCAGCGCTGGAGTTGGCGAAGTCGTGGTGGCCGTCGCCGGCTGCGGGGTCTGTCACACCGACCTCGGCTTCTTTTATGATGGGGTACGCACCAACAGCGAGCTGCCGTTGACTCTGGGCCACGAAATCAGCGGTCGGGTGATCGCCACTGGCAGCGGTGCTGAGCAGTGGCAGGACAAAGCCGTGATCATCCCGGCGGTCATGCCCTGCGGCGAATGTGAGCTGTGCAAACGCGGCAAGGGGACCATCTGTCGCAGCCAGAAGATGCCGGGGAACGACATTCAGGGCGGATTCGCCAGCCACATTGTAGTGCCGGCCCGTGATCTCTGCCCGGTTGACGAAACCCGCCTCAAAGCGGTCGGGCTGGAGCTGGCCGACGTCTCGGTGGTCGCCGACGCGGTCACCACCCCCTATCAGGCGGTCCATCAGGCTGGCGTCACCCCCGGAAGTCTGGCGATTGTCATCGGCGTCGGCGGGGTCGGAGGCTATTGCGTGCAGATGGCCAAAGCCTTCGGCGCGACGGTGGTCGCCATCGATATTGATCAGGCCAAACTCGACGTCATTACCGCACACGGCGCGGCAAAAACCTTCAACAGCCGCGAAATCAGCGGTCGTGATCTGAAAAAAGCGATCGGTGCCTTTGCAAAAGAGCAAGGGTTACCTTCCACCGAATGGTTCATCTTCGAATGTTCCGGCAGCAAACCGGGACAGGAAGCGGCCTATGGTCTGCTGGTCCACGGCGCCACCCTGAGTGTGGTCGGCTTCACCATGGACACGGTCGACATCCGCCTCTCCAACCTGATGGCCTTCCATGCCCGCGCCCTCGGCAACTGGGGCTGTCTGCCCGAGCATTACCCGGCTGCCCTGGCTCTGGTGCTGGATGGCAAGATCGAGCTGAAAGCCTTTACCGAGCAGCAGCCACTCGCCGAAATCAACCGCGTCTTTGCCGCCGTGCATGACAAGCAAATGCAGCGCCGGGCGATTCTGATTCCGTAAATATTTATTCATTGGTTCCGAACAAAGGAGATCAAACACAATGTCCAATACCGACCAGATTATCGCCGCAACCGCCCCTGCACACCTGATCGACCACAACCTGATCGACAAGGAGGTCGAAAGCCTGTGCGACGGCATGGTGAAATACGAGAAACGCCCCGCCAAGCGCCGTGACGGCACAGTTGTCGAAGGGCTGTACAACGCCTGGATCATCTTCAACAACCCGAAACAGTTCAACTCTTACACCACCGACATGGTCAAGGCAACGATCCTTGCCTTTGGCCGCGCCTCCTGCGATCGCGAGGTCAACGCCGTAGTCTTTACCGCGGTCGGCGACAAGGCGTTCTGTACCGGCGGCAACACCAAGGAGTACGCCGAATATTACGCCGGCAATCCGCAGGAATATCGCCAGTACATGCGCCTGTTCAACGACATGGTCTCGGCGATCCTCGGTTGCGACAAGCCGGTGGTCTGCCGGGTCAACGGCATGCGCATCGGTGGCGGCCAGGAGATCGGTATGGCCTGCGACTTCACTATCGCCCAGGATCTCGCCAACTTCGGCCAGGCCGGACCCAAGCACGGCTCGGCGGCCATCGGCGGCGCGACAGATTTTCTGCCGGTAATGATCGGCTGCGAACAGGCGATGATTTCCGGCACCCTCTGCGAACCCTTCTCGGCCCACAAGGCGGCGCGTCTCGGGATCATCGCCGAGGTGGTCCCGGCGCTGAAGATCGCCGGCAAGTTTGTTCCCAATCCGACCGTCGTGACCGATCAGTATCTCGACGAGTACGGCCGAATTGTCCACGGTGATTTCAAGACCGGCAGCGCCTTCAAGGATGGGCGCGAACTACTTAAAACGGGTGAGATCGACCTGAGCATGCTCGATGAGAAGGTCGAGGATTTCTGCGCCAAGCTGATCGAGACCTTCCCCGAATGCATGACCAAGAGTCTCGAAGAGTTGCGCAAGCCAAAGCTCAACGCCTGGAACGCCAATAAGGAAAATTCCCGCGCCTGGCTGGCCCTCAACATGATGAACGAAGCTCGCACCGGCTTCCGCGCCTTCAACGAGGGGAACAAGGAAACCGGGCGCGAGATCGATTACGTCAAGCTGCGTCAGGGCCTGGCCAAAGGTGTGCCATGGACAGTGGAGCTGATCGACAGTCTGATGCCTGGACAGGAGGGCTGAAGATGAGTGAAAGCCCACTGAAGGTCTGGCTCGACCGCGACGGGACCCTGTTGCGCCTGCGCCTGGCGCGACCCAAGGCCAATATCGTCGATGCCGTCATGATCGCCGCCCTGAATGATGCACTGGCGGAGTATCGGGAGGTCAAAGAATTGCGCGCGGTGCTGCTCGACCATGAAGGCCCGCATTTCAGCTTCGGCGCCAGCGTCGAGGAGCATCTTCCCGGCAGCTGTGCCGCGATGCTTAAGGCGCTGCACAGTTTGGTGCGCAACATGCTCACCTTTCCGCTCCCCATGCTGGTCTCGATTAAGGGCCAGTGCCTGGGGGGCGGTCTGGAAGTCGCCGCCGCCGGCAGCATGCTGTTTGCTGCGCCCGACGCCAAGCTCGGCCAGCCGGAGATCAAGCTGGCGGTCTTCGCCCCGGCGGCCAGCTGCCTGCTCCCGGAACGAATGGGCCAGGCACATGCCGAAGATCTGCTCTTTTCCGGCCGCAGCATGGGCGCGGAGGAAGCGCTGGCAACCGGTCTGGTCGACAGGGTCAGCGAAGATCCCGAAACCGCCGCCCTGGCTTATTTCGATCAGCAGTTGGCGCCACACAGCGCCAGTTCCCTGCGCTTCGCAGTGCTGGCTGCGCGCGATGAATATCGCCAGCGCGTGCTGGCCAAACTCGAGCGGGTCGAAGTCCTCTATCTCAAGGAATTGATGGCCAGCCAGGACGCGGTAGAAGGCCTGACGGCTTTTCTGGAAAAGCGTCCGGCCATCTGGACACATCGTTAAATCCGAGCGAAGGGGCAGACCTTAAACGGGGGAAATCCCCAGGCAGGTAAGGATGGAAAATTCTGGCGCGCAGGAGATTATTGACGTTCATTGTCATTGCTTTGCCGGGTTCGAACAGTCCGAACAGGTTGAGGCCGGGCTGGCACGTCTGCGCCGGGCCGGGCTCAAACATCTGGCGGTCATGGGGCTGGCCAACACCCGCCTTAAACGGGATGAAATCATCCGCCTGATCCCGGAAGGTTTCGAAAATCTGGGCGATCCGCTCTTCAACGAAGCCGATGCTCTGCTGTCCTTTTCTGAAAAGAGCGAGGGTCTGCTCTTCCCCATGCTCGATACGCGCTGCCTGGCGGGGGATGTCGAGGAGCAGCTGACGGCGTCCATCGCCCGCGGCTTCCGTGGCATCAAGGGCCTCTATCTGGGCGATGACCGCAATGACTTGCACATTGCCAGCGTCCCTGAAATTTTTGGCATCAGCCTGAAACAATATCAACAGCGCGAATGGGAAATCTTCGCCTTCGCCGAGGCCCATAGCCTGCCGGTTGTGTACCACATGGACGCACGCCAATATGGGGATGTCATGTGTGCGATCCTGGATGATTTCCCGCGCCTGCGCATCAACTTTCCCCACTTCGGCATCGGCCGCAAAGCTTGCAGCAAAATTCTCGAGTGCTACCCCAACGTCTTCACCGATATCGCCTTCATGCGGCCGCATATCCAACAGGACCCCGGCAGCTACATCGACTTTATCAACCATTTTCCGGACCGGGTCTGTTTCGGTTCAGATGCGCTGCTCTACCAGGCAAAGATCGTGCTTGAATACATCGCCCTGGTCAGGTCGCTGCAACTGCCGAAAGAGCTGGAAACCGCCATATTTTCCAGCAACCCGCGCGCTTTTCTCGGGTTGACCGCCGGCAAGGAGAACTAGATGCTGAAAGACCATAGCGTAGTCATCGACCGGACAACAGCACCATTAACCTTGCAATTCGCCCCGGTGTTCAATGTCGCGGTCCCCTTCATTGACCGCCACTGCGGCGAGGGGCGAGGCGATAAGATCGCCATCCGCACCAACCAGGGGGACGAGGTCAGTTACCGGCTGTTGAGCGAAAACGTCAATCGCTGCGGCAATCTTCTGCTTGATCTCGGTCTTGAACGCGGAGATCGTGTCCTGCTGATCATGAAGGACTGCGCCGAGTTTTTTTACGTCTTCTGGGGTGCGATCAAGGCCGGTCTGGTGCCGGTGCCGATCAATACCCTGCTGCGGGCCAAGGACTACGCCTACATTCTCGCCGACTCCGGGTGCAAGGTGCTGATCTTTTCTACCGAATACACTGCAGCAGTCAAGGAGACGCTGGCCCTGCTGGAGGTGCCCCCGGCACAGGTCCTCTGTGTTGAAGGTGATGTGACCAGCCTGCAAAGCCTGATGCCCACAGCCAGGGTCGAACTCGAAGCTATAGCCGCCAGCGCTGAAGACGACTGTTTCTGGCTCTATTCGTCGGGCTCGACCGGCAACCCCAAGGGGACGGTTCACCGACAGCGCGACATGGTCGTCACCAGCCAGTGCTACGGGGTGGAGATTCTCGGCATGCGCGAAGAGGATGTCTGTTTCTCGGCGGCCAAGCTGTTCTTTGCCTACGGCCTCGGCAACGGCATGTGCTTTCCGCTCTGGGTCGGTGGCACTGCGGTGCTGTATGATGGTCGCCCGACGCCGCAGTCGACCTTTGCCACCATCGAACAGTTCAAGCCGACCCTCTATTTCGGCGTGCCGACCCTGTATGCCGGCCAGTTACAGGCCCTGGCGAGCGAAAAACCAGACCTCTCCTCGATCAGGCTCTGTGTCTCGGCCGGGGAGGCGCTGCCGGCCGATATTTTCAACCGCTGGCGCGAAGCAACCGGACTGGTGATTCTGGACGGCATCGGCTCCACCGAGGCACTGCACATCTTCATTTCCAACCGGGTCGACGACCTGATGCCCGGGTCGAGCGGGCGGGTGGTCCCCGGTTACCGCTTGAAAATTATTGACGATGCCGGACAGGAAGCCGCAGCCGGAGACCCGGGGCGCTTATGGATCAGCGGTGGGTCCACCGCACGCTGCTACTGGAACCAACCGGAGAAGACGGCCCTGGCCATGGTTGATGGCTGGCTCGATACCGGCGATACCTATTTTCAGGATGATGACGGCTACTACTACTATTGCGGGCGCAACGACGATATGATGAAAGTCGGCGGCATCTGGTGCTCACCGTTTGAAATCGAGGCCAAGCTGATTGAACATACCGAGGTGCTGGAGGTGGCGGTTGTCGGCCGGGCTGACGGGGTCGGTCTGATCAAGCCCGAAGCCTATATCGTGCTGAAGAATCCGGCCGCCGCCGGTAAAACCCTGAGCGACGAACTGCGCCAGCATTGTAAAACAGCGCTCGCCCCTTACAAGTATCCGCGCCAGTTCCACTTTGTGGAGGAGCTGCCCAAGACCGCGACCGGCAAGATTCAGCGCTACAAACTGCGCACTATGGTCGTCGGGTAAGAAAGAAAAGCAGATCAAGACTGGCGCTGGGCCAGGGCCAATTCCGCGATAATTTGCGGCACCAGGCGTTCAAGCACCTCCAGCGAATAGCCGCCTTCGAGAAACAGCCCGATCTTGCCCGCGCAGTATTCGCGGGCAAGCATCTGGAGCTGATTTACGGCGGCAAGAAAATGTCGATCCTCAACGTTCATCACCCCGAACGGATCTTCGCGGTGGGCGTCAAACCCGGCGTTCACCAGCAGATAATCCGGACGGATCTTCCGTTCAAAATTACGCAGATTTTCACTGAACTGTTGCAGCCACTGGTCGCCCGAACATTCGAGCGGCAGGGTAATATTGCAGGTACAGCCGCTGCCCGGCCCATATCCGCTCTCATGCCCATGACCGGTGTTGGGAAAGATGTGCTCGGGTGAGCCGTGCAGGGAATAATAGAAAATCCGCGGGTCGTCATAATAGAGAAAATTGAAGCCGTTCCCGTGATGAACATCAAAATCAACCACCAGAAAACAAGCCTGCGGTTGTTGGCGACGAATGGTTTCAATCACCAGCGCGGCATGGTTGACGAAGCAGAAGCCCTCCGCGCGGTTACGCCCGGCGTGATGGCCGGGCGGGCGCACCAGGGCAAAACCGGCGCCCTGTTCCAGCAGGGTCGCGGCCAACGCCAGGGAGCAACCTCCGGCGGCGAGCACGGCCTTAAACGTCTGTGGACTGATATGGTTGTCGGGTGACATGAAATAGGGCTGTGAGCGCAGGCAAGCGATCTTCAGCCGCATCAGATAGTCCTTCTCGTGAATCTGCTCCAGCTGGAAGACCCTGGCCAGAGGCGGGATCTGAACGGAGATCGGCAGGCTGGCGGCAAGAGCTGAGCAACCGCGCAGGACCTGACGCAAGCGCCCCGCTGTTTCCGGGTGATCTTCCCCGACCTGATGCAGTAGACAGTCCGGGTGGGAAAAGAGCTGAAAATACTCCCTCCGAAAAGGAAATCTGGCCGCCAGCTCCTTCATGGCTCTTCCAGTTGCAGCTTAAATTCCAGCTCAACCGGGTCTTCCGCAGGCTCGCTGATGAAGCCAAACTTTTCGAATACCCGGCGCATCGCGGGATTATCCTTCCGCACATTACCGGTCAAGATTTTCACCCCGCGCCGACGTGCGATATCAATGAGTTTCGCCAACAGCAAGCTGGCGAAACCTTTGCCGCGCATGGACTCATGCACGACAAACGCCGCTTCAGCGCTTATCCCCTGCTCAAGGATATAGTAGCGTCCAACCGCCAGGATGACCTCGCGAGGACCCTGGCGTTCGACAATGCACAGCGCCATATCCTTGCGGAGATCGGTGTTGACCAGGCGATAGGCCTGAACGGTTCCCATCTTTTTCGGCTCATTGCGGTAGCGTTGAAACAGGGTGACCTTGTCGTGGGAATAGAAGAAACTCTGCAGACGGAGTTGATCAGAGGGGTGGAGCGGACGCAGGAAATAATCCCGTTCCTGGCCCTCCAGTTTGAGCACCTCAGTGGTCCCGAGTTCCTTGACCGTCGCCGGGGTGTGGCGCTGATAGGCGGGCACCTTGCCGGAACGCTGCATATCCTCAAGCAGCTGTTCACGAAATTTCGGGTGGGCGATCTGAATCAGCTCCATCACCCGTTCGCGGATACTGCGCCCGCGCAGGGTGGCGATACCGTATTCCGTGACCACATAATGCACGTCGCCGCGCGTCGCGACCACTCCGGCGCCCGAGTTAATCTCCGAGACGATGCGTGAAAACGTGCCGTTTTTTGCCGTGGAGGGCAGGGCAATGATCGGTCGTCCACCGCGGCTCATCCCCGCCCCGCGGATAAAATCCACCTGCCCGCCGATGCCGCTGTAAAACTGGCCACCGACCGAATCGGAGACGATCTGGCCGGTCAGATCGACCTGGGTCGCACTGGTGATCGAGATCATTTTATTGTTGCGCGCAATCACCGCCGGGTTGTTGACATATTCGGTGCCGTGGAACTCGATATGCGGGTTGTTATCGATAAAGGCATAGAGTTCGCGGCTGCCGTAGCAGAAGGAGGTGATCGTCTTCCCCTCGTGCAGGCCCTTCAGGCGGTTGGTGATATTGCCGTGGTTGTACAACTGCAGCAGGCCGTCGCTGAACATCTCGGTGTGCACACCCAGGTCATTGTGGCCGGTCAACTGGTACAGGACCGCATCGGGAATCTTACCGATGCCGACCTGCAGGGTGCAGCCATCCTCGATCAGCAGCGAGACATACTTGCCGATCTGCAGAGTGGCCTCGCACAGTTCGGACGGAGCCACCTCCGGCAGCGGCTCCGAGACCCTGATGAAGGCTGAAATCTCGTCCTGGTGCAGGTAGCACTGGCCGAAGGTGCGGGGCATCTGGTCATTGATCTGAGCGATGATGTACTTCGCCGACTTGGCGGCGGCCATGACGATATCGACCGAGGCGCCCAGGGAACAATAGCCCTGAGCATCGGGCGGGGTCACCTGGATAAAGGAGATATCGACCGGTAGGATATTGTCGCGCAGCAAGGCCGGAATTTCGGAGAGAAAACAGGGGGTATAATCGGCGTTCCCGGAGCGGACCGCTTCGCGGCTGCCCTGATCGACAAAAAAGGTATTGACCCGCAGGTTTTGCTCGTACTGCGGATCGATCCAGGGGGTTTTGCCCAGGGTCAGCAGGTAGACAAACTCGAGATCGTTGAACTGCCCGACCGATTCTAAAAACAGCTCGATCAGGCGATGCGGGCAGGAAGCCCCGGTGCCGATAAAAATCCGGTAGCCATTATTGATGAACTTCTTCCAGGAACTGGCGCTTAGTTCTTCCATGTCACTCCCCACCGGTTAACTGGTTCCCAAATCGGAAACTGCGCTGACTGAGACATGAGCCTGCCGGGCGAACAACCGCTCGCTTATACGATTTCCGCTTCGGCGCCGAAATCGCCGGAGGCATTACTTTTCAGCAGCTTTGGGCTGTGCCTTTTCCAGGTGGCGAGAATCTCTGGCAGCGGGATATCGGCAAAAGTACCACGCATCTTCAAATATTCCATATGCCGACGCTGATCCGCATCGAAGGGATGAAAAATCGAATCCTCCAGCCCGTTAAATTCGAGCGGTTTGATCCTGAACCGGGTACAGAGTTCGAGATTGAAGGCTGGAGTGGCCTTGACCCAGCGGTCTTCGAGGTGAAACTCGGTGAAGGCGTGCCAGCGCATGATATCGCCGTTGTTGATCTCGCGCAGACGCGAGGAATTGAGATGGTTGGTGACGTCGCCAAAACCGACCCGCGACTCAATCTGCAGGACGCGGCCACAGGCGGCCAGCAAAGAAGCCTTGGAGATGCAGAAACCAAAACCGTTTCGCAGCACGCTGCTGGCCCGGTACATTTCAGGGTCCGAATAATCAAGATACGGGGTGTAACGGATGCCGTCACGCACCCGATAGTAGAGATCAACGGCGTGATCCAGCGCCGTGTCGCCGGCGGTCAAGGATTTCAGGGCGAACTCCTGAATCGCCGGATGGTCACTGTCGATGAATTCAGCCGGTTCCAGATAACAGGATTCGATCATAGTCAAGGTTCTCCTTCAATCCTTAGAACAGCAGACGGTGACGCCAGACAGTCGGATTTGCAGCCAGCTCATGGAGACTCCGGAGATTCCTGGGCAGAACCCTTCCCCCGGAGCAGGGGGGAGACCAGGTAACTTATGGCCGCAATAAAGGCGATGAGGAGCGGCGCGAGATAGTTATCGCGATGGACCCCCAGAGCCAGCAGAAACAGAAACGCGCCGAGGGCCAGAACCCGCACGACTTTGGGGATTTTCGGCAGGATGGCGCGACCGAAGTGGGCGTAGGGTATGCGCGAGATCATCAGCAAGGCGGCTGTGACAACGATGATGCCGCTGACCAGATCGCTGGCAATCAGCACACAGGTAGTTCCCACCAGCAAGGCTCCGGCGGGTGACGGCATCCCGGCGAAGGTCGTCACTCCCCCCTGGATCCCCTGCTTTCTTTTTTCGACAACAAAGCGGATCAGCCGGTACACGGTCGCTCCGGCGTACAATCCGCCCAGCAGCAGCCCGACCCACAACTGTGCAAAGGAGGTCGTGACAATCAGCCCGGCGGTCAGTCCGAAGCTGGTCCCGTCGGCCACATCGTCGAACAACTCCCCTTTGGGGGTAGAGCCCCAGCGCTCGGCAGCGCGCCCATCAAAGAGATCAAGAAACTGCCCCAAAAACACCAGGCCCAGCGCGTAGACCGGCGGGTGACCGCTGAGGATCACCCAGCAGCCGGCGAGGCCACAGACCAGGTTCAAGATGCTGAGAATGTTGGCATACCAGTAATTGGGAATAAGTTTGAAGATCGTCGAGCAAAACGCGAGGCTGGTGCAGATCCAGAGGAGCGGGTAAATGGCGCGGCTAAGTATCGGCAGTCTCCCGTAGATGATGACCAGGCCGACAACAATCAGCAGCACCACCACCAGAAAGGTCTTGGCCTTGCCAAACAGGTTCGCCGCTTTCACCTTGCTGAAGCGGCGCGAGGTCTGTCCGATAACATCGAAGGTCAGAAACAGCCCCACCAATACCGGGTTGAGCCAGCCCAACCAAGCCATATATGCCAGCATGGGGGAATACATGAGCTTGTCGGAGAAGGGGTCGATGGACTCCCCCTCGACTGTGTGCAGATCACACTTGCGAGCAATATCCCCATCGGTGATATCGGTGATCATCCAGAAGGTGAAGAACAGAAAACAGAGCCGCGGAAAACCGAGGTACAGCAAGGCCACGGAGATAAATCCCATGGGATAGCGGGCCCGGCTGATGGCGTTAGGGTGAAGCCAGCGGTGCGCACGCACCCAGGCGATCTGTTTGGGCGTCCGCAGAAAACGGCTGACGGCGAAGCGTTCTGCACCCAGTATCAGCAACACAGGTAGCAGGATCTCAAGCATGATAGAGCTGTAAGCTGTCATAGATTCTTAAACCGACGGTTAGAGATTGCTGCTTGTTTTTGATCCAGCCCCAAGGCTAGCCCCACTGTCCGACACTTCCGCCTAAAACAACAGGCGGTGACGGACATTTTTCGGGGCATGTGCGCCGATCGAGGCAATAACAAAGGCCAGGAGTACGGTTTCGGTCGTGGGCAGGTAGCCGTGGTAGGCCGCGCCCAGCAGCAGAATTTTCGTCAGCGTAATCAAGCCCGCCACTTCCCTGAAGATCTGGCGATGACGCAACCATTCGCTGAGCATGAGCAACCCTCCACTGATCAGGGCAATCCCCACATAGAGTCGTGGCGGACCGGGCAGAACATTGAGCAGATAGGCCGCAAGAAAAACCGCCGCGCCGACCTGATGGGCCGCCCTGATCGGCAGGGAGAGATTAAGCAGCCAGTAGGGACGATTGCCGATCCGTCCCATCCTCGGGCTGTTCCCATGTTCGCTGTCGCGCTTATCCCGCATGATGCATCCTCTCTGTTTCGAAACTATCCCGGCACATCCGACCTTCGACGAGCTCCCGCCCTCAGGAAACCGGTTTGACCAGCGCGCGCAGGTTTGCGCTGTTGAGGGCGGTTTCGAGGGTGATGGTGTCGAGCACCGCTTTGGTGAGATCGTCAATCTCGCGGGTAATACTCAGAAGCTCCTCGATTACCGCGCCACCATCCTGCCCTTTGGGGTTCGGCGCATCGAGCTCTGATTCCAGGGATTCGAACAGCTCAATGACATCCAGCAGCGTCGTACGGTTGACGACGCCGGTGAAGCGATAGCCGCCGCCCGCGCCGCGCACCGCCTGAACCAGACCGGAGCGTACCAGGGTGCGTAACACCTTGGCCAGATGATGAGTGGAGATCCCGTATTTGTCCGCAATCTCGGTGGTCGAGAGTTGGCGCTCAGGATCACTGGCCAGTTCGAGGACCGCATAGAGCGCAAACAAGCTCGCCTTGTGCATTTTCATAGCAGGATTCCTGGCTAAAGCGGTTTTTCGAGTTCGATATAGCGCCCGGTGCGCAAGCCCTGACTGCGGAAGAACGACAGGGTCAGTTTATTCTCCCGGTCGACCATGGTCCGCACGGTCGAGACTCCGGCCTTTTTCAGACGACGGCAGATCTCTTCAAACATCAGCTGCCCAACCCCCAGCTCGCGAGTTTGCGGCGAGACACTCAGCGCAAAGACCCAACCACAGGGGGGAGAGCCAAACTCCCAGGCGCGCACTTCGCCGACAATAAAACCGACCGCCGCCCCATGCCGTTCGGCGACCAGAAAAATCCGGTCTTCCCGGCCAACGGTGACGTAGCGGTCAAAGATCCCGCGCCAATATGCGGGCTTTTCTGCCGCAACCCCGACCAGATCCAGGTCGATCACGGAGTCAAAGTCGGTGGCCAGGGCATTGCGAATGGTGACTTGGGCGGTCAGCGCAGTATTCACTCGATCATCCAGCCTCAAAAAAAGGTCATAAACAAAACTGGTATTTTGGTACCATAAATTCGAGCAGCGAGACAAGTCATTTCCCTGGCCTCTTTCTCATGACCAAAAACAGAGTTAAATTTGCTTGACAGTTAAATAGGTATTGAAGTACCTTTATGCATAATAATACTTTCTGAACCAATAGATCCGAACAAAAGGGGTGGCACATGAGGTACGCAGAGACCGGCTTCAATTTAGAGATTGACCTCACCCGCGGCAACATCGAGAAGGTTGCGACTGATCCGAAAGACACCGAACTCTATCTTGGTGGCCTGGGGACCAACACCAAACTCATCTGGGATCGCGTCGCCCCCGAGGTTGAGGCCTTTTCTCCCGACAACCTGCTGATCTTCGGCACCGGGCTGCTGTGCGGCACCCCCGCCACCGGCTGCAACCGGACGATTGTCTCCACCATCTCCCCCCAGACAAAATTAATGGCCTTTTCAATGATGGGCGGCTTCTGGGCGCCGGAATTGAAATACGCCGGTTATGACAAAGTGGTCCTGCGCGGCAAGTCGCCCGATCTGGTTTATCTGTGGATCAAGGACGACAAGGTCGAGATTCGCGATGCCTCTCATCTGCGCGGCAAGGGCGCGGTCGAAACCGCGGAATTGATCAAGGCCGAACTGAAAGAGCCCAAGGCCCAGGTCGCGGCCATCGGCATGGCCGGTGAAAACCGGGTGTTCTACGCCTCGATCGAGCAGGGCCGCTCAAGCGCCAGCCGCGGCGGGATAGGCGCGGTCATGGGCGACAAGGGGGTCAAGGCAATCGTGGTGCGCGGCACCAAGGATCTCAACATCGCCGAGCCGGCAAAATACATGGAGCTGTGCCACGAGGTACTGGCCTACATCAAGCACCGCGAAGGGAACCCCATCCCCGGCGTCATGCCGATTCTGGCCGGGCTGGGTTCACCGCAGGAGATGAAGGTCCATGATGAAAAATGGCATACCGAAAATTTCATGTGGGGCAATTCCCGGACCAGGCGCAAGGACTTCTGGAACGAGGAGATTGAAAAAGAGTGGACAGAAACCCTGGACAAGGCTCGCACCCGGCTGGTGAGTTGCTTCAACTGCCCGATGGAATGCGGCGCGACGATCTCGATGCCGGGGCTGCCGACCTACATGATGAAATGCTTCACCAAACTTACCTACACCATGGGCGCCTTTTCGGACCTGGATTTTGGTCTGCGCATTGCGCAGAAAGCCACCGAGTACGGCGTGGATGGCTTCTCCACCCCGCAGGTGATGGCTTTCGCCCTGGAACTGCTGGAAAACGACATTCTGCCTGCCTCTGATTTCCCTGACATGCCCGAGGACACCGAGGGCCGGTTCTACTATCTGCTCGATAAAATTGTCCGTCGCGAAGGGATTGGCGACATCCTCGCCAATGGCACCTATTGGGCGGCCAAAGAGATCGGCAATGGTGCCGAAGCCTATGCGCACAACAACATCAAGAAGACCGAACAGCTGCCGCTCAAGCTCTCGATGCTGAATCCGGTCTACTTCCTGATGTATGCCACCGGCGAGAAGATGAACATTACCCAGATTGAAGGACAGTTCCCCCAGGCACCGTTTGCGACCATGGAGGAGCGCGAAGCCTTCGTTTCCGACTGGGTCCAGGTGCCGGATGAAAAGTTCAAGCAGTATTTACTCGACTGGGAGTTCCGCGGCGAAAACTCAAATCCCTATTACCCGACCATCGAAATGTCGTGCAATATTGTCGACTGGCAGGAGACCATGCACTATATCGACGACGCCCTCGGCCAGTGCGCCGGGCTGTCATCCTTCCCCTTGAAACCGCCGTATCACATCCACAACTATCCGCAGTTTATCTCGGCTGGTGCCGGAATCGAGATGAATGAAGAACAGCTCAAAAAAGCCGCCAAAAGATATCGGACCCTGGTGAGAGCGGTTAATACCAACAGAGGGATGCGGCGCAAGGATGAAAAGCCACCGGAGAATCACTGGAAAAAGCGCTTCCCCGAACTTGAGGAACAACTGCTTGACGGCTACTACAAATTCAAAGGCTGGAATGCAGATGGCATCCCGACCAAAGAATCCCTCCACGACCTGGGCCTGGATTACGTGTGTGCAGATTTTATCGCCCGCGGGATCTTGACCGAAGGTGATGATCTGCCGGCAGAGGATGTGTCTTCCAACGAAACCCTGGTCGAAGGATAAAAACCGTGACGAGCCCTAAGAAAACCAAAACCATCAAAACCATCAAGATTGATATCGATAAATGCAACGGCTGCCGTGCTTGCGAGGTCATCTGCTCCTCCTTTCACGCGATGCCGAAATACAGCAGCAATAATCCGGCGCGTTCACGTATCCGGGTGACGCGTGAACCGATCAGGGATGTCTATGTCCCGGTCTACGCCGGCGAGTATGCGGCGGCCGAATGTGCAGGACGCGACAAATACACCATCGACGGCAAAGAATACGACGAGTGTGTCTTCTGTCGGGCGGCCTGCCCGTCGCGCGATGAGTTCAAGGAACCCGATTCCGGACTGCCGCTGAAATGCGACATGTGCGAAGGAGAGGATGAACCCCTGTGCGTCAAGTGGTGCATGGTTGACGCCCTGACCTATGAAGAACGGGAAGTAGAGATCGACGAAGAAGAGCCGAACCCGGAAGAGATCGAGACCGGCCTGCAATCCCTGGTCGACAAGCATGGCCTCGACAAGGTCGCCGACATGGTTGCGCAGCTGGCCAAGGAAAAGAAGTGAATCGCAGAAAGCCTGAACTTCTAAAGCAAGTTAATTCGCAAGAATAGGTGGGACCGTGGAAACTGTAGCCCCCGAAAATGAAATCATCGAGGTCATCAAAGAGAATGGTGGCGACTCGTTCAAGTACTGCTACCAGTGCGGCTTGTGCGATGCGGTCTGCCCCTGGAACCGGGTGCGCGATTTCAGTATGCGCAAGATCATCCGCCAGGCGACCTTCGGTTTGACCGAGATTGACCAGGAAGAGATGTGGCGCTGCACGACCTGCGGCACCTGCGTTCAGCGCTGCCCGCGTGGCGTGAACCAGATCGAAGCCGGGGTCGCCCTGCGCAAACTCGGTGCCGAGTATGACGTCTATCCGGGCAATATCGCGCCAATCCAGAATATCATCGCCAGTCTAACCTCTGAAGGCAACTCCCTCGGCGGCGATCGTGATAAACGCGCCGACTGGGCCAAGGAGCTTTCAGTCAAGCCCTATGCCGAGGGGATGGAAATCCTCTATTTCACCGGCTGTTACCTCAGCTACGATCCGCGTATGCGTGAAGTCGCCGCCGCCACCACCGCCATTCTGAACAAGGCCGGGGTCGATTTCGGCATTCTCGGCAGCAAGGAGAGCTGCTGTGGCGAAAGCATCCGCAAGACCGGCAATGAAGATCTGTTCAAACGCCTGGCCAAGGATAATATCAAGGCCTTTATCGATCAGGGTGTGAAGAAGGTTCTGGTCTCCTCACCCCACTGCTATCACAGCTTCAAGAACGAATACCCCGAATTCATGGTCAACTTCGAGGTGGTTTTCATCTCCGAATATATCGCCGAGCTGGTAAAAACCGGCCGCCTCAAGCTGACCGGCGAGTACCCCAAAACGGTCACCTATCACGATCCCTGCTACCTCGGCCGACATAACGGCATCTACGATGCCCCGCGCGACCTGCTGCAGCAGATCCCCGGGCTGACCTTGAATGAGATGGCCGATTCGCGCGAGAGCAGCCTCTGTTGTGGCGGCGGCGGCGGTCACATCTGGATGGAAACCCCCAAGGAGGATCGCTTCTCCGATCTGCGTGTGAGACAGGCGGTGGCCGTCGGAGCCGAGGTGCTGGTGACCTCCTGCCCCTATTGCATCACCAACTTCACCGACAGCTGTCTGGGCCTGGACGAGAGTGAAGCGTTGGAGATCAAAGATCTCACGGAAATTATTCAGGCTCTGCTTTAAAACTGATAAAGGGATAACTATTCAGAGCCCTGCGCAATCCAGACAGCAGGCGGGCTGTGGCTGTTGGCGGAGAGAAGTTAAGTGCTAACGTTGGACGGAGGCAATAGTTGCAGACCGCATGCCTTCACCGTAGTGCTGAATAGTTCTGATAAAGGAAGAATCATGGCAAGCAATTCAGTCGAAGTACTCGCGGCAGATCATTTCGCCGACCGAAACCGCGGCGATGTTCTGATCGTCGGCGGCGGCATCAGCGGCATCCAGGCCTCGCTTGACCTGGCGAATTCAGGTTTCCGGGTGTTTCTGGTCGATAAGTCCCCCTCCCTCGGCGGCAAGATGTCGCAGCTGGACAAGACCTTCCCCACCAATGACTGCTCCATGTGTATCGAGTCACCGAAATTTATCGAGTGTTCGCGCCATCCCAATATCGAGATTATCACCTACACCGAGGTCGACAGCGTCTCAGGCGAAGCGGGCAATTTCAAGGTCAGCCTGACCAAAAAACCGCGCTACATTATCGAAGACAAGTGCACCGGCTGTAACATCTGTGTCGACTACTGCCCGGTCAAGATCCCCGATCCCTTCAATCAGGGGCTCTCGGAAAATAAGTCGGTGCATATCTATTTTTCGCAGGCAGAGCCGCTGGTCACCTACGTTGACCCGGAGACCTGTCTCTATCTTAAAGAGGGGAAGTGCAAGATCTGCGTCGGCGTATGCAAGACCAATGCGATCGACCTGCACCAGAAGCCGGAGAAGTTCGAACTGGAGGTGGGCGCGATCCTGCTCTCCCCCGGCTTCGACATCTTCAATCCGAAGCTGCGCGGTGATTACGGCTACGGACGCATGCAGAATGTCGTCACCAGCCTCGAATTCGAACGCATTCTCTGCTCCACCGGCCCCTACGAAGGGGAGATTCAGCGCCCTTCGGACCATAAACACCCGCATCGGATCGCCTGGATCCAGTGCGTCGGCTCACGCCAGGTGATTCCCGGCGGCAACTCTTACTGTTCGGCGGTCTGCTGCACCTACACCCAGAAGCAGGTGATCCTCTCCAAGGATCATTATCCGGATCTCGATGCCACCATCTTTCATAACGATATCCGCGCCTATGGCAAGGATTTCGAGCGCTTCTACCAACGCGCCGAAAAGCTTGATGACGTGCGCTTCATCCGCAGCTATGTCACCATCGGCCGCGAGATCCCCGAAAACAACAACGTAACCATCCGCTACTCGACCTTTGATGAGGGGGTCAAGGAGGAGGAGTTTGATCTGGTGGTGTTGTCGGTCGGACTGAATCCGCCCGCCGATGCGCTAAAGCTCGCGAAAATCTTCGATATTGAACTTAATGACCAGGGGTTCTGCAAGATCGACCCGGCCAATCCCATAGCTACGACCCGCAAGGGGATCTTCGTCAGCGGCGCCTTTCAGGGGCCGATGGATATCCCCGAGTCAGTGGTCACCGCCAGCGGTGCCGACGCCCTCTGTGGTCAGCTGCTGAACTATCGGCGCGATAAACTGAGCCGTGAACGCCTCTATCCGCCGGAGCGGGACGTATCACAGGAGGAGCTCAAGATCGGGGTGGTGGTGTGCCACTGCGGTGCCAACATCGGTCGGGTAGTGAATATTCCAGAGGTGATTGAATACGCCTCGACCCTGAAGAATGTCTCCTGGGCGGGGGAGAATCTGTTCGCCTGCTCGACCGAAAACGCGCAGCAGATCACGGATGCGATTGTGGCCAAAGGTCTCAACCGCGTGGTGCTGGCGGCCTGTACACCGCGCACCCATGAGCCGCTGTTCCGCGATACCTGCCGTGAAGCGGGGATCAATCAATATTTCTTCGAGTTCGCCAATATCCGCGAGCACTGTGCCTGGGTCCACTCCAAAGACAAGGAGAATGCCACCCAGAAGGCCAAGGATATTATCCGCATGTCGGTGGCGCGTGCCGCGCATCTGCAGCCCTTGCAAGAGTTTGAACTGCCGGTCAACAAGGTCGCCCTGGTCGTCGGCGGCGGCCTGGCGGGCATGACCAGCGCCTTGAACATGGCCGAACAGGGCTTCGAGATTTATCTGATTGAACAGGCTTCTGATCTGGGCGGGATGGCCAGAAAAATCCATTACACCCTCGATGGTATGAGTGTTCAGGCCCAGTTGCATGCCTTGGTGCGCAAGGTTTATCGGCATCAGTCGATCCACGTCCTGACCGATTCGAGCATCAACGAAGTCGCCGGATATATCGGCAATTTCGAGACCACAGTCACTACGGCCGGCCGCGCAAGGCAGATCGCCCACGGCATCGCCATCATTGCGACCGGCGCCGAAGAGTACCGCCCCACCGAATACCTTTACGGCAGCGATGAGCGGGTGCTGACCCAGTTGGAGCTCGAAGGAGAGATTGTCGCGCAGAACCCCAGGATCGCAGCCGCAGAGAGTCTGGTGATGATCCAGTGCGTCGGCTGTCGTGAAGAAGGTCGCAACTACTGCAGTCGGGTCTGTTGCGGCCAATCGATCAAGAACGCCCTGAAACTCAAAAAGCAGAACCCGGCCATGGATATCCACATCCTGTTCCGTGATATGCGCACCTACGGCTTCAAGGAAGATTTCTACCGCGAAGCGGCCGAGCTCGACGTCAAGTTCATCCGTTTCGAGCCGGAGAACAAGCCGGTGGTCGAAGCGGCCGGCGACAAGCTGAAGATCACCGTGCCGGATCTGGTGCTGGGACAGAAGCTGGAGCTGGAGGCCGATCTGGTCGCCCTGGCGGCGGCGGTGGTGCCGGCGGAGAGTACCCGCGAGCTGGCCAAACTCTTCAAGGTCTCAATGAACCCCGACGGCTTCTTTCAGGAAGCCCACGTCAAGCTGCGGCCGGTCGATTTCGCCTCCGACGGGGTTTTCATGTGCGGAACCGCGCACTATCCGAAACATCTCGACGAAACCATCAGCCAGGCTCTGGGTGCGGCAGGCCGCGCAGTCGGTATCCTCGCCGGTGATTCGGTCACCGCCTCGGGCGCGGTCTGCGACGTCAATGAAGAGGCCTGTATCTCATGCGGAGCCTGTATCAGCTGCTGCAGCTATAACGCGATCACATTTATCGACACCCCAAAAGGCAAAAAGGCGCGGGTTGAGCCGGTGCTGTGCAAGGGTGACGGTCTGTGCAACGCCAAGTGCCCGACCGGGGCGATCTATCTGAAGCACTACACTGATGATGAAATTTTCGCCCAGATTGACGGGGCGATCCCGGACTATGAAGAAACTCACTCTCACTGAAATGATTGATCTGGAAAGGAGGTAACCATGGCCGGTTTTGAATACAAGCCCAGCGTCATCGGATTTTTGTGCACCTGGTGAGCATACGGGGCTGCGGACCTGTCTGGAGTTTCCAGACAACAATACACAACTGAAACAAAGATTATCCGGGTCATGTGCACCGGCCGGGTTGACATCTCTTTTATCCTGCGCGCATTTTCCAATGGCGCGGATGGCGTGTTTATCGGTGGTTGCTGGCTGGGTGAATGCCATTACGTCACCGAGGGCAATTACGACGCGCTGTTCAATATGCACCTCTGTCGTAAACTGCTCGAGGCAATCGGGATCACCCCCGAACGGCTGAGGCTTGAATGGATCGCCACCTCTGAAGGCACCCGTTATGCCGAAATAATGAACAGTTTCGGCAAGCAGCTCAAAGAGTTCGGCCCCCTTGGCAAAGGGGAAGGTCTTGAGCCCGACATCCTCAAGCTCAAACTGAAGGCCTTAAACAAGCTGATCCCCTACATCAAGATGGTGGAGCGGGAGAAGTTGCGGATGCGCTTCGACGCTCAGGAGAAGTACGACGAGTATTTCGCCAGCAGCAAGTTCAAGCGCCTGTTTGATGAGCTGCTGCTGGATAAACTGATCGTCAGCCAGATCATGCTGCTGCTGCAGGAGAAGGCCATTTCTGCACGGGATATCGCCAGGGAGCTTGGCCTGGAAGCGGCCGAGGTATCACGTCATCTCGGCATGTCTTCACGCCTCGGCCTGGTCCGTTTCGACGCAGAATTAAAACGCTACGCCCTGGCTGCTTCTTGAGGTCAACTCTTCCCTTCAAAGGAGAAGGGTTGACCTCGGGTTGAAACCGCCAGGATTAAACAAAGGACTACGACATGGATATCGGCAAAATTGATCAGATTATAGACCAGCATCAGGGCGAAGCCAGCGCGCTGATCCAGATATTGCTCGACATCCAGAGCGAAAACCATTGGCTGCCCAAGGAAGCGCTGACCAGGGTCGGCGAGAAGCTGGCGGTGCCCATGAGCCGCATCCAGCATATCACCACCTTCTACAAACACTTCAGCCTGAGTCCCAAGGGGAAGCATGAGGTCCACGTCTGTGTCGGCACGGCCTGCCATGTGCGCGGTGCGGAGCGGATTCTCGACACGGTCAGGGAAGTGACGGGCGTCGCCCCCGGCGAAACCGACCCCGACCTGAACTTCAGCATCGAGACCGTCAGCTGCCTCGGCTGCTGTGCCTTAGGCCCGGTGATGGTCGTCGATGGCGAAATCCATGGCAACGTCAAGCAGGACGAAACGGCCGAGGTTTTGCAGAAATTGGCCGAGCCTGAGGCCGCCGAAGATCTGAAAAAATGTGCCTGTGAGTAAGGGAAAATTATGTCGAGGATAGCATCAGTTACCGCATTGGAAGAGTTTCGCCAGGAGATCCTCTCCCAGCGAGATCCCGATAAACCCTGTATTACGCTCTGTTCCGGCAGCGCCTGTATGGCCACCGGGAGTGGCAAGGTTGCCGCCGCCCTTGAGCGTGAAATCGAAAAACAGGGGGTTTCAAGCGAAGTGGTCTCCAGACGCACCGGTTGCCACGGCTTTTGTGAGCAGGGCCCGATTGTGGTTATTTACCCGCAGGGGATCTGCTACCTCAGGGTTCAGCCGGAGGATATCGCCGAAATCATCAGCGAGACGATCATCGGCAAGCGGATTGTCGAACGGCTGCTCTATGTCGATCCCAACAACGGTGAAAAAGCGACCCGCGAAGACGATATCCCATTCTACAAGAATCAGCAGCGCCTGGTGCTCGGCTCCAACCGCAAGATCGACCCCAGGAGTCTGGAGGATTATCTCGCCGTCGAAGGTTATCAGGCCCTCGCCAAGGTCCTCTTTCAGATGACGCCCGAACAGGTCGTTGGTGAAGTCAAGGATGCCAAGTTGCGCGGCCGTGGCGGTGCCGGCTTTCCCTCTGGAATCAAATGGGATTTTGCGCGCAATGCCCCCGGCGAACAGAAGTATGTGGTGGTCAACTGCGATGAAGGGGATCCGGGCGCCTACATGGACCGCTCGGTGATGGAAGGCAACCCCTTTGCTGTGCTTGAGGGCTTGATGATCGGCGCCTACGCCATCGGCGCGCATGAAGGCTACGTCTACGTGCGGCAGGAGTATCCGCTGGCGGTCGCCAACCTGACGGTCGCGATCAAAAAGGCAGAGGAAGCCGGCCTGCTCGGTCAGAATATTCTCGGTTCGGGCTTCGATTTCACGGTCAAGGTCCATCGCGGCGCCGGTGCCTTTATCTGTGGTGAAGAGACTTCATTGCTCAACTCACTGGAGGGGAAGGCGGGCGAACCGAATGCACGACCACCCTTCCCGGCGATCAAAGGCTTGTGGGGAAAACCAACCAATATCAATAATGTCGAAACCTGGGCCAATATCCCGATGATCATCAATAAGGGCGCCGCTTTCTTCAGCGCCATCGGTACGGAGAGCAGCAAGGGGACCAAGATCTTCTCGCTGGTCGGCAAGGTCAATAACACCGGCCTGGTCGAGGTGCCGATGGGGGCCTCGATGCGCGACATCATCTTCAAGATCGGCGGCGGGGTGCCCGACGGCAAAAAGTTCAAGGCGGTGCAGACCGGCGGACCCTCAGGCGGTTGTCTGCCGGAAAAACTGCTGGATATCAAGGTCGACTTTGACGAACTGAGCAAGGCGGGCGCGATGATGGGTTCCGGCGGGATGATCGTCATGGATGAGGATACCTGCCTGGTCGATATCGCCCGCTACTTCCTGGCCTTTTTGAGTGACGAGTCCTGCGGCAAATGTACACCCTGCCGCGAAGGGATCCGGCAGATGCTGAAGATCCTGACCAATATGACCAAAGGGTTGGGCCGCCCAGGAGATCTCGAACTATTGCTGGAGTTGGCCGAGACGACAAAGGGTTCTTCCATGTGCGCCTTAGGGAAGACCGCACCCAACCCGGTCTTGAGTACCCTGAACCATTTCCGCGAAGAGTATGAGGCGCATATTAACGAGAAGCGCTATCCATCCCTCTCGTGCAAGGCGTTGATTGCCTTTCATATCGCACCGGAGAAGTGCAAGGGCTGCGGAGCCTGTTTCCGGAAATGCCCGGCCGAAGCGATCGAAGGGGGTAAAAAGCGGATTCACGTCATCCTGCAAGAGAAGTGCACCAAGTGCGGCGGCTGCCTTGAAGCCTGCCCGGCGGTCTTCGGCGCAGTGAGCAAGATTTCCGGGGTCCCCGTCCCAGATGCCATTCCTGAAGAAGCAAGGGCCATATAATGAATAAAATCAGCCTGCAGATCGATGGAAAACAGATAACTGCCGAAGAAGGGACGACCGTTCTGGTGGCGGCGCGCAGCCTGGGGATCACGATTCCCACCGTTTGCGATCATGCACAACTGGCACCCTACGGGGCCTGCCGAGTCTGCACCGTTGAGGCGGATGCGAACGGTCGCTCCAATCTGGTCGCCGCCTGTCAGTATCCGGTCGAAAACGGGATGGTCATCAGGACCAAAACTGAAAAGCTCGACAAGATCCGCAAGCTGCTGCTGGAGCAGATGCTCTCGCACGCTCCCGACTCCGAACCCCTGCAGGAATTGGCCAGACAGTATGGCGCAGACCGCAACCGGTTTGAGCAGGAAGCTTCGTTCTGTATTCTCTGCGGTCTATGTGTGAGATACTGCGCCGAGGTCAAGCAGAAGCACGCCATCAGCTTTTTCGACCGCGGCGCCAAACGCGAGATCGCATTTTTACCGGAGATCGCCATGCAGGAATGCTGGGACTGCAAAGAATGTTTTCCGCTCTGCCCCACCTCGGCGCTGCAGGCCGCGTACGTTTTAACTGAATCGTTGCTGACGCCTCCTGATGCAACTGTCCCGTCGTGCGGAGGAGGCTGTTCGGGCAAGTCTTAAAATCAAAAACAGAATGGGCTAGGATCAATTTCCCTCCAAATATCGATTCCCCTCTCCCAGGAGGAGAGGTTCGGGGTGAGGGGGATCGCTCAAAAAGCCATCCCCTCATCCGGCCTTCGGCCACCTTCTCCCTCTGGGAGAAGGGTCAACAGAATATGAGCGCTAATCAGAGAGCCAGAGAAGTGAGAAGCATGGTAGGACGAGCCGCGCGCAAAATTATCCGGGTTGCAAAGGGACAAAGGGAAGAGGCGGAACGCGGAGTGGTCGAGGAATTTCCCCTGCGCCTCAGAATCAATGATCGTGATCTGGCGACCCTGGTTTGTTCCCCGCAGCAGCTCAATTTTCTGGTCGCCGGATTTCTGTTGCTGCAGGGGTTCATCAACAGCCTTGACGATATCCTCAGCATGGGGATCTGCTCCGAGTTTGGTCTGGCCGAACTCCGCATCCGCAACGACTTGCCGCAACAGTTGCAACCGACCCTGACATCCGGCTGCGGCACCGGGATCTCCTACAATCTTCCCCAGAATCTGCTCGATCTTTCCCGGCAACAGCCGCACACCTACAAGAGCGCGGGGCTGTTCCGTCTGATGAAAGAGTTGCAGGAGCAGGCCGAACAGTATCGCAGCCACGGCGGTATCCATTCTGCCGCCATCGGTGACGGTGACCACCTGTTGCTCTATGCCGAAGATATCGGTCGCCATAACACCTTTGACCGCCTGGCCGGCGAAGCTCTGTTCAAAAAAATTGAACTTCACGGCAGAATGCTGGTCACCTCCGGACGGGTCTCGACTGAAATGGTCGCCAAGGCCGCGCGCCTCGGAATCGGCCTGATCGCCTCACGCACCTCCCCCACCGACAAAGCCATCGACCTCTGCGAACAGGCCGGCATCACCCTGGTCGGCTACCTGCGCGGCAATACTTTCGAAATCTTCAGCCATCCTCAGCAGTTGAATTAGTCAGCGTGGCAGAGGGCATGAGAAAGTTGACCGCTGGAAGTCTTCCGCTAAAATACTGATATGTAAAAAGAAATAAATTTTTTCAGGTCAGGTGAAACGTTGATCGCTCTTTCATATGGGGGTGTGCAATATGATTAACAATATCGTACGCTTAAGAGATCTTTGCGAAATTTTGATCGGCATGGGTTTTTCAGATTCAGCGAATAAACAAGAAATTAAAGAATTGATTTCACACCTTGAAGTTCTCATTGATGAAGAGATACGCCTGCTTAAAGAGCGAGAATCCTTATCTGATACCTGAGACCTAGAGTTTTTCATCCTGAAGAAGGAGATTCCCATGACATTGTTAGCTGACAAGATCTGCCAGGCGTGCAGAGAGGGTGCCCCGTTGGCGACTCGGGAAGATATCGCGACCTACATGTCCCAGCTTCCAGGCTGGCAAATATTCGGCGTTGAAGGCATCAATCATTTGGAAAAAACCTATAAATTCAAAAACTTCAAGCAAGCTCTCGAATTTACCAACAAGGTCGGAGCCATCGCCGAACAGGAAAAGCATCATCCGGCCATCCTGACAGAATGGGGAAAAGTTAAAGTCTCCTGGTGGACGCACAAAATAGCCGGGCTGCATGACAATGACTTTATCATGGCGGCAAAAACCGATTTAATCTGCTGAGACGCTTAACCCCGCGACCTGGCCTGCCATTGCTACGATAAATTTCAGCTGTCTGATTTGGGACCGCCGGCTTAATTTTGAGCCAAGCGGATGACTTGATCTGTTCCCTCTCGACCTTCAAGGTTCCAGCCGGCAGGTGCTGATCTTTGCATGTAGAACCCTCCTGAAAGGGGGGACTCTCATGGGTACCTGTTGCTTATTCTGATGAATACCATCCAGGGGTTCTTGAGCAAACCCGTCCACCTGTTGTCAGTCAAAACCAACCAGGTTTTCTTGCCGAAGCCCATCCACCCAATATCAGATTGCTGATGAGAGTTTCGGTTTGCAGGGTCTTTGGAATTTTACAGATATTGCCCGACGCGATGCCCGCATTTTGAGTAGCACAACATATTCGACATATCCGCTCCGTTCAAAATCTCGGCTCTCATGTTCATCAGAGAATGTCGTGTCTTCATATTTGACTTAGAAAATTTTCTTCTCCAATCTACAATGTCTTAACGATAAATTGTGATTAACTGTTAACCTTAAGTTATGTGGGAGCTTTATTTTTTAAAGTTGGAATAATCAACCAAGAGCGCCGGCACCATTTTACTCTCCAGGGAGATCAGCATGCAAAGACATGTGGTTCTGGTCGCGGCACTGCTTCTTTTCTTGTCACTACTTGGCTGCGAATCTGACCCGCAAAATACTGGTCCCCAATATGGCTCAAATCCCGTGTCCACAGAGATTTCCGTTTATCGTTTCGCCGTTCATCCCCTACATAATCCTGCCAAACTCATAGAGTCCTACCAACCTCTTATCGATTATCTAAATGCGAATTTAAAGGGAGGGCAGCTGAAACTTGAGGCTTCGCGAAACTACGCTGATTTCGAAAAAAAGTATCAGGCGCGCGAGCCGGCGTTTCTGCTGCCGAACCCCTGGCAGTCCCTGCAGGCCATTCAATCTGGCTACCGCGTTATCGCGATGGCCGGAGACCCCCTGGACTTCAAGGGGGTTTTCATCATCCGCAAGGACAGCGGGATCACCCGGCCGGCCGATCTAAAGGGTCAGACCGTCAGCTATCCCTCACCCACGGCTCTGGCCGCCTGCATCATGCCGCAATATTTTCTTTACGAGCATGGCATCGATATCAACCGGGAGATCACTAACACCTATGTTGGTTCCCAGGAATCCGCCATCGATAATGTTTACCTAAAAAAGTCGGTCGCTGGCGTGACTTGGCCACCACCATGGCGAGCTTATCAGAAGTCTCACCCCGTAGAAGCCGCCGCCTTAAAAGTTGCGTGGGAAACCGGACCGTTGATCAACAATTCCGTTATGGTCCGTGACGATATCCCCGCTGCCATTCAAGCGCAGGTACAAACAATGCTGATCAGACTCAATGAGACAGAAGAGGGTCGAGCGATCCTCTCTGGCATGGAGACCGCTCTGTTTACGCCAGCGGTGGATCAGGATTATGACGTAGTGCGCCCTTTCATTGCGCGCTTTGAGCGGAACGTACGCAAGGTGGAGACGCCGTGAATCTCAGCAAGTTACGCAACTTTTTTTTCGGCACCCTGCGAGGGCAGCTGATCCTGAGTGTGGCTCTGGTTCACGCAGTCATGATGACCCTGTTTATTCTTGATCTGTCGCTGCGGCAACGCACCCTGCTGCACGAACAGCGGCAACGGGAGGCCAAGGGGATCGCACTGACCCTGTCCACCTCGGCGGCTTCGTGGCTGGAGGCATACGACACCGCAGGGCTGCAAGAGTTGGTTGAAACCCAACGCCGCAATCCTGATCTCAAATTTGCGATTCTGACCGGCAGGGACGGTCAGATTTTTGCGCATACGGACAAAGCCAGGAAGGGCGAGTTTTTGCTCGATCTGCCTCAATCACCGCGGCAAAAGATTATCAGCGACACACCCGACCTTGTCGATATCGCCGCCCCCGCCATGCTGGCTGGTCAACATGTGGGCTGGGTGCGCGTCGGCCTGGGCAATAAAACAAGCCTGAAGCAACTGGCCGCAATTATCCTGAACGGAACCTTCTATGCGTTCGTCGCAATTCTGGTCGGGGCCTTTATCGCCTGGCGCATGGGCTTACGCCTTACCCGGCGTCTTTACGTCGTCCAGGCGACAACCTCTGCGGTGCAGTCAGGCAACCGGACCGCCCGCTGCGACGTCACGGGCTCCGATGAAGCCGCACAACTGGGGCGGGATTTCAATCTTATGCTCGATTCTCTTGCAGATGTCGACTCCTCTTTAAGACAGAGCGAAGCGCGCTATAAGTCCTTGTTTGATGAATCGCCGGTGGCTATCTGGGAGGAGGATCTTTCTATTGTCAAATCCCGGATTAATGCGTTGCGCAGTTCAGGGATCAGTGACTTGCGGGCCTACTTTGAGCAAAAACCGGAAGAGGTCGCCGCGCTGGCGGGACAGGTCCAGATATTGGCAATTAATCAGCGCAGTTTGGAACTGTTCGGCGTCGAGAGTGTCGAGCAAATCACCCAGAACTTCCCCAGCTATTTCACGCCGGCCTCCATGCAAGTGTTCAAGGAGGAACTGTTGGCTTTGATCGCTGGCCAGAAGCGTTTCCAGGCCGAGGCCCCCTATTTAAATGCTCAAGGTGAGAAACTGATATTGGACTTATCCGTGGTCATACAGCCCGACTGTGATGAGAGCTTATGTCGTGTGCTGGTTTCATTCCGAGATATAACCAAGATCAAACAAGCCGAGGAAGAGAGGGAAGTGCATGCAAAACAACTGCGCCAGACACATAAGATGGAAGTCATCGGCACACTGGCAGGTGGTATTGCTCACGACTTCAACAATCTATTGGCGATTATCCGTGGGAATCTGGATATTATTCAACTTAAGAAAAAAACCGGAAAGTCATCAGAGAAGAACCTTGAGCATATAGAAATTGCCACAACACGGGCAGCAGAACTCGTGAAACAAATTCTGACCTTCAGTCGTCAGGAAGATAACATCATCGTACCGACCAACCTCACAGTTGCGGTTACCGAATCGATCGGCTTATTACGCTCGACGATTCCTTCCACGATTGAGATCATAAGCCCTGTTGCTTGTCCCGCAATTTTCATCAACGCCAATATGACGCAATTGCAGCAGGTTGTTATCAACCTGTGTAGTAATGCTGTGCATGCCATGGGGGGGAACGGGCGATTAAGAGCCGGCCTAGAAGAAGTAGAGCTTGACGACCATGAGATACCTGATACCCCCGCCCAGCAGGCAGGCCACTATGCCAGGCTCTCGATCAATGATTGCGGTAGCGGAATGGACGCCGCGACTTTAGCTAAGATCTTTGACCCATTCTTTACGACCAAGGGGGTGGGTAAAGGGACCGGTATGGGCCTGTCGGTGGTCCACGGTATCGTTGAGCAGTTTGGAGGTTTTATCATTGTCGACAGTACCCTCGGGCAAGGAACAACCTTTCACCTCTATTTTCGCACAGTCAAGGAGGCCGTCTCAGTGGCGGACGCAGAGACAACAGAACCTTTACCGCACGGTACAGGGAGGATTCTATTTGTTGATGATGAAGCGCAAATTGCATCGTTGAGCAAAGAACTGTTGGAAAGTCAGGGATATCAAACTATGACCACAAGCAGCAGCATTAAAGCTCTTGAAATTTTTAAGGACAACCCTGACCAGTTCGATCTGGTCATCACCGACCAAGCGATGCCGGAAATGACAGGACTAGAACTAACCCGAGAACTGCTAAAAATCAGGCCCGATATCCCCGTTATTCTCTGTAGCGGATACAGTGCCACGACTACCGAAGAAGTCGCTAAGGGCATGGGTGTGCGTGAATTCTGTATGAAACCTTTGGAGGCTGAACAACTCTTCACTGTGGTCAAAAGAGTATTGGCTGAGGCTGGGCGTTCTGTACCGTCAATTTGACTGGATCTTCGCTTCCAACAAGTCACGAGATTTAGGATATTCAGCAGCCCAACCTGAAGCCAACAGAGCTGGACGGTCTTAAAAAAATTTCCGCAATAGGGTCTTACATCAACTAGACCGTATCATCCACAACCGATCAACCACAACCGCCGAAAATTCCTGAACAATTATAGGTGACTGGGTTCCATCTAATAACAGATGGATGGGTTTGATCGATAATCCCTGGTTATTTTTGCTTAAAAATTGGTGGCGAGCCTGGGTGATAATAAGCATCCCTGTTCCCCCACCGATTTCTTTGTCGCCATCAAATGAATATACACCATATGCGTTGCGCCCTGCCTGCTATTTACCCGTAAAAATCATGCCTCTCAGGACAAACGAAAGAGCCCCCGAGCGCCTGGCGGCATGGGTCTGTTTTGATTGAAAGGAATCTCCAACGAGGCCAGCCTTTGGGTTCCAGATTGAAGACACCGACGGATCGAGAGATTTATCGTTGAAGGATTTGATGAACACGATTAATTCCTGTGATATCATAAATCATGACCACCATGGTCATGTATAGTCCACACATAGGGTCGCATCACATGGAGTCCAAAGTCTTACGGAGAGGTGTCATCATGACTGATAACAAAAATAACGTCGCGCTTATGCCAAGGATAGTTTCCGCTTTCTTCGCAGGTTTTCTGGCCACCCTGATCTTTCACCAGTTAACACTCTGGATCTTGTGGCATGCAGGTCTGGCACCCTTCGCCCCCTTTCCCCTCAAAGCGGTACCTCCGTTCGGGGTGCCGGCGGTCTTTTCTCTGTCTTTTTGGGGTGGAATCTGGGGGATTCTGTTTGCTTTTGCCGAGCGCAAGTTTCCGTCCCGAAGCGGGTATTGGATCACGGCGTTTCTGTTCGGCGCACTGCTCCCCTCGCTGGTGGCGTTAGTGATAGTGCTGCCTCTCAAGGGACGGCCCATGGGTGGAGGATGGGGGTTTCCGCTACTGGCTACAGCGTTTCTGATAAACGGTGCCTGGGGAGTCGGAACAGCCTTTTTTCTCAGACTCTTCTCCAGGCAAAAGTTGACCTAAGGGGAGTTCCGATTGATGGTGGCTTCAGAAGGAAAAGACCTGCGGGACGTGACTGTATCCTCGCTCCTTTGCCGGGATTTTAAACTAGCCGCCAATAAGAATGTCGCTACCGTTTGAATCCCGCGCTTTTTGTATTATCGTACCGAGGGCTGGTCCATTAGGGGTTACAAAAGAGGGCGGCTTGAGCCTGAAACAGGGTTGAAGGTGTGAGATGAGAAACCCCGAAATCAAGCGTTGATTCCGGGGTTCCTGGTTATGATGCAGAAGCAAAACGGCTGGTAACGCGCCCCAGAATCAATTGGACGGGGACCAGGCTGGGGCTGTTCTGCGCCGGGTCGGGATTGTCCCCCTTCAGCAGATAAGCTCCCTGCTCACGCACAGCGTCAACCCGCTTGATGATCTTCAGGCCGGCCTGGCTGGGGTGCCGGGCAATGACGATATCTCCGATGCGTGGCGCTTGACGCCGATAGGCACGCGGATCGACCAGAACCTCATCCTCGGATACGAGCAGGGGCTGCATGGAGGCTCCCGTCACCCGGTAGCGCTGCCGCCGCCTGATCAGCCACAAAAAGATCTCTTTGCCATTGCTTGTCTGCATTCCACAGCATCCGCTGCGCCGTCAGCCGGCAGTGTAATAAGGGACCTCGCGCCCCTTGGTTGCCCAGAAGATGTCGTGGATCTTGTGGACGGCCTTCATCAATGCCTCGGCTTTTTCCAGACTGACCTCGACCTTAACCGCCGAGCAGAGCTTGGCCGCCTTCCAGAAGGTGTCATGCAGATCGGGGTACTTTTCCAGGTGCGGCGGTTTGAAATAGTCGGTCCAGAGCACGAGCAGATCGGTCTTGGCCAGATGGGCCTGCTCTTCCTTGATGCTGATAAACCGCGACAGGCTGTTGGCGGTGGCGTGGCTGTGGTCTTTGGTATCGATGGCCAGAATTTTTTTAGTCATAGAGAGCACAGCTTCGGCGGCGATACGGGCCGAGGCAGGATCATAAACCCCGCAGGGGCCATCACAGTGGGCACTGACTGTTTTTGCAGCTGGAAAAAATTGTTGAATAGTACGGGTCAAAAGCTTCATGGGACACTCCTTCATCGGTTCCTGAGATAATCAATGGATCTGAGCAGGGGAAGATCGGTTCGCCCCGACCTTCCCTCGCTATCACTCCTTAAAGCGAGCCCTCCCTGTATATGGGACAGATATGGTTATATTATCTCGCTTCGGGGATGAATGTCTATCCTCGGAGCTGCATGTCTCAGACGGTTTGCGTTGAGGCGCGGATCTCAAGACCGGCTGACGCCTGGAGACCGGGTAATCCCGAGGTCCCTTCCACATTGCGTCAGGTTCAGCTAAGATGGCGTCTCTTTGCGCAAGCGACAGACCCCTTTTCCATGAGGTGAGATGTGCACGGCTGGACCGGAAAAATCCTGCAAGTCAACCTGACCGATAAAACCACGGAGGAGCTGCGTCTGCCGCCGGAGACCTACCTGAACAACATCGGCGGCAAGGGGCTGGCCGGTGAACTGCTGTTCGAACATCTCGGCCACCGCTGGGACGACCCGCAGATGTCGCTAGCCTTCATGACCGGACCGCTCAACAACACCTCTTCGCCGACCTCGGGCCGCATGACCGTGATGTCGCGCTCACCCTTAACGGGAGCGATCTGTGACGCTTCGGTCGGCGGGAAGATGGGGACGATTCTCAAGCGCGCCGGCTACGACGGGATTGTCGTTACGGGACAGAGCGAAGGCTGGTGTGGACTGAACATCAGTGATACCGGGGTTACATTCAGCAACGCGACCCACCTGACCGGTCTGCCGGTTTCGACGATCCATGCCCGTCTATCAGACGTTCCCGCAATGCAGAATGGCGCGCACGCCATGGTCGGTCCGGCCGCTGAAAACGGCGTGCGCTACGCCGCGATTGTCTTCGATGGCCATTATTTTGCCGGGCGGGGCGGGCTGGGGCTGGTGATGGCCGCAAAAAAACTGAAACATATCTCGGTCTGCGGCAGCCTCAAGACCGAGGTCTTTGAACGCGCTGAGCTCAAAGGGGCGCAGGAAGAGATCTACCGCCTGGTTGCCGCCTCACCGGTTTTGACGGGCGATCTGGGGATCACCCACTACGGCACCGGGGCGCTCTACGATCTGATCGGCAGCCGACGCATGATGCCGACCCATAATTTTCGCCAGACCTGGTTTGAGCATGCGCCGACAATGAACGCCCATGCCTATAAACAGCAGTACGACACGAAAAAATTCGGCTGTGCAGGCTGCCATATCCTGTGTAAAAAGATCGGCGCCAAAGGGGAGATCATCCCCGAATTCGAGACCATGTCGCACTTCAGCGCCCTGCTCGGTAACCAGGATCTGGAGGCGGTGGTGGAAGCCAACCAGATCTGCAACGAAGCGGGGATGGATACGATCTCCGCCGCAGTCAGCCTGGCGACCTCTGCAGAGCTCAGCGGACAGGTTCTGACCCCGGAATCATTTCTGAAGCTGCTTCGAGAAATCGCCGCAGGCACTGGCGCGGGTGCCACGCTTGGTCAGGGCGCCCTGCGCTTCGCCACAGCGGCGGGCCGACCGGAGATCGCGATGGTCTCAAAAGGGCTGGAGTTCCCCGCCTACGATCCCCGCGGCGCTTTAGGGATGGCGCTGGCCTATGCCACCTCGACGCGTGGCGGCTGTCATTTGCGCGCCTACCCGATCTCCCATGAAATTTTGCGCAAGCCGGTCGCCACCGACCGCTTTTCGTTGAGCGGCAAGGCGCGCATCATCAAAATCAGTGAAGATCTGAATGCGGTGGTCGATTCCCTGACCGCCTGCAAGTTTCTGTTCTTTGCCGCCTCCTTGGAAGAATACGCCCGCGCCTTAAATGCGGTGACCGGGATGCAGACCTCCGCCCAGCAACTGCTCAAGGTCGGCGAACGGATCTACTACCGCGAACGGATCATCAACGCGCGCAACGGCTTTAGTGCCGCTGACGATGATATTCCGGCGCGCTTTTTTGCCGAGAGCGGCAGCAGCAGCGAATCGATCCGGGTCTTGCCAGTCGACCGTGACGAATTTTTGCAGGAGCGGGCGGCCTATTACCGCATCCGCGGGCTGGATGAAAACGGTCTGCCGACACCCCATAAAGCCGCCGAACTGGGGCTGTCATGCTGAAGCTGCTGAACAAATATGCTCAGAAAATGGTGACCCATGGCTTATGCTCCGCCGGTTCGCCCCTGATCGGCGGGGTAAATGACGCCGTGGTCTGGAACCGCGCCGACCCGCTGACCCCCGAACTGGAAAACGTCATCGCCGGCCTCAACATCAACAGCCTGATCTTTGCCCGGCCAGCGGAGCCGTTCTTCAGCATTCTCAACTATCACTGTCGCCACAGCGCCAGCGAGTTCATTCCAGAAGACACCGAGACCCGCACCTTTCTGCATGCGATCCCGGTGGCGCGCTCCCTGACCGCCGCTGAGATCGTCCCGCTGCTGCAAAAGCGCAAGGGCTGCGTCGTCGAGGGACAGGGGATTATCAGCTTCGGCACGGTCAGCCCGGAGCAGGCCTTTGTCGTCTTCAGCTCGATCATCTTCTCCGCCTTCGTGAAGTTCTTTGTCGATTACGCCTATGCGCTCAACAAAGGAACCCCGGATGAAGAAACGGCAAAAATGCTGCCCGTGGTGCTGGCCGCCTATGAGCGATTTTTACCTGAGGTTCCAACAGCAGAACTTGAAGCGGGGGATTTTTCAACTGAGGATGAAATTGTGCGGGCCATGATCCAGGCCGGGCATGCGACGGTTAACGCACGGATGGTCGATTCATTCTTCGGCAACATCTCCTACTTCGCCAACGACAGCATCTATATCAGCCAGACCGGGTCTTCACTCGACGAGCTTGAAGGCTGTATCGACGCCTGCCCGCTGGATGATTCGGCCTGTACCGGGATCACCGCCTCCAGCGAGCTGCTGGCGCACCGCGATATCTACCTGGGTGGCGACAACCGCGCGATCCTCCACGGCCACCCCAAATTCAGCGTCATCATGTCGATGCTCTGCTTTGAACCCGACTGTCAAAATCGCGGCAAATGTCATATCCGCTGTGACAAGCCGCGCTTTATCGGCGATATCCCGGTGATTCCCGGCGAGGTCGGCACAGGGCCCAGAGGCCTCAGCAACACCCTGCCACCCGCCGTGCGCGGCCGCCGCGGCGCCATCGTCTACGGCCACGGCGTCTTCACCCTCGGCAACCAGGATTTCCGCGATGCCTTTGCCCATCTCGCGGCGATCGAAACGCTGAGCCGCAATGCCTACCTGAAGCTGATTTCTGCCCCGGCCGAGGCCTCGCCACACAGTTAATTCCCCTCCATGTTATATTCAAGGCTCTAAACAAGCGGGACCAACACCCTTGCTTTCAGGCCTGCGAGTTGGTCACGACCAGATAGCACACCAGCTCCTGGTGGCCACAGTTTTCGATGGCGTGCTCCAGGTCGCCGCGATAAGACGCCGAATCACCTTGCGCCAGGTCACAACAATTGTCGCCGGAGATAACCCGGGCACTCCCTCTGGTGATCGTCAGTAATTCCTTGGTGCCTTCAAAGTGAGGAGCGCTGGACAGACAGGCGGCGACGGCAATCCGGATCTCGTAAAACTCGATGTTTCTCTCCATATGCAGCGGAGAGAGGGTGCGGATATGGCATCTGTCGTCGCTGCGGAACAGGTTGGCGGGATCATCTCCGGACACGACCTCAATACTGTTGAAGACCCCCGGCTGGTCGACCAGTTCGCCGATCGTCACGCCGAAGGCCTGGGCGATACGAAAGGTCACAGCCAGAGTCGGGTTCGCCTGTCCCCTTTCGATTTGACTCAGCATCGAGCGGCTGACACCCGATGCCGCCGCAAGCTGGTCGAGGGTCAGTTTTTTCTTTTTGCGCAACGCGGTGACCCGATTGCAGAGCAATGTGCCGGTCAAGTTATTATCAGGGTCTGGGATAGAGCTCACGACTTTCTCCTTCGGTAAATCCACTATAGTGGAAATAAATCTTGCGTAATGGAAAATATTATTCCATGATGTTGGAAATATTCCACTATCTTAAACTTTTCGGCGAAGGATTGCATCATGAAAGCACTGGTAAAAAAAGAAGCTGCCCCCGGCCTGTGGCTGGAAGAGCAACCCGAACCAAAAATCGGCATCAACGATGTTCTGATCAAGGTCAAGCGCACCGCCATCTGCGGCACCGATATGCATATCTATAACTGGGATGCCTGGGCCCAAAAAACCATCCCCGTCCCTATGATCGTCGGACACGAGTTTGTCGGCGAGATCGTCGCGGTCGGTTCCAACGTCATCGATTTCAGGGCGGGCCAGATCGTCTCGGGTGAAGGGCATGTGGTGTGCGGCCGCTGCCGCAACTGCATGGCCGGACGTCGCCATCTCTGTGCCCGCACCAGCGGCGTCGGAGTCAACCGCCCCGGAGCCTTCGCTGAATATCTGGCCCTCCCCATGTCCAATGTCTGGGAGCATCGCCCGAATATCGATCTGGATGTGGCGGCGCTCTTCGATCCGTTGGGCAACGCGGTGCACACCGCCCTGCAATACGATCTGCTCGGGGAAGATGTGCTGATTACCGGTGCCGGACCCATCGGCGCCATGGCAGCGGCCGTCTGTCGTCACGCCGGGGCCCGCCATGTCGTGATCACCGACATCAATCCCGGACGCCTTGAGTTAGCCAGAGCCCTGGGTGCAACCTGTACCGTCGATGTCGGCCGCGAGAGCATCGCCGAAGTGCAGAAAAAACTGGGAATGAACGAAGGGTTTGATGTGGGGCTGGAGATGTCCGGCAACGCTTCAGCGTTCAAGGATCTGCTGGCCAACATGTGCCACGGCGGCAAGGTCGCCATCCTCGGGATTCCGGGGGGCGATGTGGCGATCGACTGGAACACGGTGATCTTCAATATGCTCACCCTCAAGGGGATTTACGGTCGCGAAATGTACGAAACCTGGTACAAGATGTCGGTGATGATCGAGTCGGGGCTGGACATCTCGGCGGTTATCACCCACCGCTTCGATTATCCGGAATTCGAGGAAGGCTTTGCCGCCATGAATGCCGGTGAGGCCTGCAAAGTCATTCTGAATTGGGACTGTTGAGGCTGTAACCAAACCTCTTACCCAAAGGTCTTCTAGCCGGGAGTATAAAACGATGAATCATCATTTTCTGCAGCATATCAGTGCCGAACTGGCTGCGATTGAGTCGGCCGGTCTCTATAAACGTGAACGTTTGATCACAACCCCGCAAAGTGCCCGTGTCGGGGTCAGCACCGGCGGTCAGATGTTGAATCTGTGCGCCAACAACTACCTTGGCCTGGCCCAGCACCCACAGGTGAACGCCGCCGCCAAAGCCGCCCTCAAAGACTGGGGCTTCGGCATGGCCTCGGTCCGCTTTATCTGCGGCACCCAGACCCTGCATAAACATCTCGAAGAGCGGCTCAGCCAGTTTTTAGGCACGGAAGATACGATCCTTTACCCCTCCTGTTTTGACGCCAACGGCGGGCTGTTCGAATCCCTGATTGGCGAAGAAGACGCGGTCATCTCCGACGAGCTCAACCACGCCAGCATTATCGACGGGGTACGGCTGTGCAAGGCCGCGCGCTATCGCTACCGCAACAGCGACATGTCCGATCTGGAGGCTCAGCTGCAGGCCGCCGACAATAACGGCGCGCGCTTCAAGCTGATTACCACCGACGGAGTTTTCTCCATGGACGGCTATATCGCGCGGATTGATGAGATCTGTGCCCTCGCCGAAAAATACCAGGCCCTGGTGCATGTCGATGATTCCCATGCCACCGGTTTTATCGGCGCCGGCGGCCGCGGCTCCGCCGAGTATCGTAACTGCCTGGAGCGGGTGGATATTATCACCGGCACCCTAGGCAAGGCCCTGGGCGGCGCCAGCGGTGGCTTTACCAGTGCACGCCAGGCGGTTGTCGATCTGCTGCGCCAGCGCTCGCGCCCCTATCTCTTCTCCAATTCAGTGGCCCCGCCCGCAGTGGCCGGCGCCCTGAAGGCGATCGATCTGATCTGCGAATCGAGTGCACTGCGCGATCAACTGCGCGAAAATACAGCAATCTTTCGCGCAGGCCTGACCCGGCACGGATTTGACCTTCTGCCAGGTGAACACCCGATCGTGCCAGTGATGCTGCACGATGCCGCAATCGCGGGGAAATTTGCCGAAGCGATGCTGGCCCAGGGGATCTTCGTGGTGGCGTTTTCCTACCCGGTAGTACCAAAGGGTAAGGCCCGCATCCGCACCCAGATGTCGGCCGCCTTAACGGCAGAGGATCTAGAATTCGCGATTGAGGCCTTCGGCCGGGTGAAGAAACAGCTAGGCCTCTAGGACGCGGCCGGACTCTTCATCCGCTAATTTCCCTTCAAACAAATCCCGTTTTTCCTGAATACTCCTGATCATATGGTCGCGAAATGACAGGACGCGGGCAGTTCGCTTCAAATCCGAATGCAGCAATATCCATAATCCCAGATCATGTTGCGGGTCTGGCTCAGAGTAACGTTGCAACAAGGGGTCGCTGTCTCCCATAAAACAGGGTAAATAGGAAACCCCCAAACCCTCTCTGATCGCCCCCAGGGTCAGCAAGGTGTCATTGCTATAAAAGTTATGCGACTGATGACTGCACGTTTGCTTGGTCCAGGTTTTGTGAAACAGACAGCAGTTGACCCCGATCCACTTGGGTTCACCTGCCTGTTGTTTGATGTTATTCAGATAGTCACGGTTGCCGTAAATGGTGGAGGCAACCGTCAGCATCCGTTTTCCGATCAGGGTATCTATCGGTGCATTGGTGAGGCGAATCGCAACATCCGCCTCGCGTTGTGCCAGGCTGGCATCCACATTGGAGACGTTGATGTGCACTTCCACTTGCGGGTGTTTTTCACTAAAACGGGCGAACATCGGCATAAGTATCGATGAGGCCATGTTGTTTAGAGCACTCACATGCAGGGGGCCGGCGAGAGCGGCATCTTTGCCCAGGAGTGCTTCATCGACACCGAGCATCTCCCTTTCAACCCGGATGGCCGACTGCTTGATATGTTCGCCGGCCGGGGTCAGTTCATAGCCGGTCTTTTTACGCTCAATCAGACGCGTCCCCAGGGTTTCCTCCAGCGCCCGCAAGCGCCGGGAAACCGTCGAATGCTGCACTTCCAACTGTTTGGCCCCCCCACTGATGGAGCCGGTGCGCGCAACTGCCAGAAAAAACCGCATATCGTCCCAGTTCATCGCATCCTCCAAGTCTGTGCATTTTTGCACATTATGTTTCATCTTTTTGCGAATTGTAAGCCGCAATAAACAGGTCCTATGATTGAGTCATAGTCTGACACCTAACAGAAAGGAGAGCGCCATGACTGAAAACCCACCCAAATTTGATGCTGTAAAGTACAAGCAAACGACCCTGCAACAATGGGATTCTGCCGCAGAAGCCTGGCACCGCTGGGGACCCTTATTGTCCAGATGGTTAGGCCCGGCCACCGAAACCATGCTGGATATGTGTGGGATTAAAAATGGCTGCCGAGTGCTGGATGTGGCTGCCGGCGCCGGGGAGCAAACCCTGAGAGTGGCCAAACGGATTGGTCCCCAGGGGCAGGTTCTGGCCACGGACCTCTCCGCGAAGATTCTGCAATATGCCGCCGCATCCGCAAAGTTGGCGGGCCTGAAAAATGTGCAAACCCTGTCCATTGATGGTGAAAACCTGGCGGATCTCAATGCAGAACCATTCGATGCCGTCATTTCTCGTGTGGCTTTAATTTATTTTCCGGATCAGCAAAAGGCCCTGGCGGGGATGAAGCAGCAGGTAAAAACAGGCTGCAAGGTCGCGGCCATGGTTTATTCCACCGCTGAGACAAATCAATTTTTCTCGATTCCGGTTTCCATCATCCGACGTCGAGCCAAACTCCCGCCACCATTACCTGGCCAGCCAGGTCCTTTCAGTCTGGGGGGCGAAGGCAAACTGGTTGATATTTTTGCTCGAGCAGGATTTAAAAACATAGAGCTTAAAACCATAAGCGCCCCAGTGCGTGTCTCATCAGCGGCGGAATGTTTACAGTTTGAGCAGGAATCTTTTGGCGCCCTGCATCAAATGTTATCGGGCCTATCCGATATGGAACAGGATGATGCCTGGAGTGAGGTTGAAGAGGCCTTAACAGCATTTGAGACCAATGGTCAGTTTGAAGGGCCCTGCGAGCTGCTGGTCGCCGTGGGTACAAAATAGGAGGGAGAAGATGCCGAAATTAGCGATCGTACAAAAAGCTTCGGTCTTTCTGGATAAGGAAAAATCGATTGAGTTGGCGGTGACTTCGGTGAAAGAGGCCGCCGCACAAAAAGCCACAGTCGTAATCTTCACCGAGGCCTTTATCCCGGGCTATCCGACCTGGGTCTGGCGCCTTAGACCGGGAGGCGACTGGAATCTGTCTGAACAGCTGTACCAGCGCCTGTTCGACAACAGCGTCTGCATGGAATCGGATGACCTGCTCCCGCTCTACGCTGCGGCCCGGGAACATGAGGTCACCATCGTATGTGGTATTGAAGAGTGCGACAGCCGACTCAGCCGCACGACCCTCTACAATACTCTGATCATCATCGGCCCGGACGGGAGCCTGTTGAACAGACATCGCAAATTGATGCCGACCAACCCAGAACGGATGGTCTGGGGCTTCGGAGATGCTTCCGGGCTGAGGGTCGTTGATACCCCGGCAGGTCGCATCGGTGCCCTGGTCTGCTGGGAAAACTATATGCCGCTGGCAAGGTATGCCCTCTATGCACAGGGGGTGGAGATCTATATCGCGCCGACCTACGACAGTGGCGAAGGCTGGCTCGGCAGTCTGCAACACATCGCCCGCGAAGGCCGCTGCTGGGTTGTGGGCTCTGGCAACCTGATGCGGGGCAGTGATTTTCCGGATGATTTCCCCGACAAATCGCGATTGTACCCTGATCCCGAGGAGTGGGTGAACCCAGGTGACTCCGTGGTCATTGCCCCCGGTGGTGAAATTGTCGCCGGCCCGATGCGCAAGGAATCTGGTATTCTGTATGCTGACATCGACTTGGGAAAAGTAGCCGCTGCACGCAGGGTGTTCGACGTGGCTGGACATTACTCACGGCCAGATATTTTCACACTGCAGGTGGATACCCGAGCTCAGACGTCCGTGGAATTCAAAAATCAGGACCGATGAGAGATGAACCTTTCGTCAGAGATAAGGAGTACCAATGATGGACAACACGCAAAAGTACACAGGTAGCTGTTTTTGTGGCGCAGTTGAGTTCAGTTTGAATGGTCAACCGGAACTCATGGGGTATTGCCATTGCGACTCATGTCGGCATTGGTCCGCAGGGCAGATCAATGCTTTTACCCTGTGGAATCCGGAGAGTTTCAAGATCACCAAGGGCTCAGGAAACCTGGCCGGTTTTGATAAAACCGCGGCGACTAAGAATGAACAGGGTCCAAGTCAACGTATGTGGTGCAAGACCTGTGGCAGCCATGTCGTCATCGAGCACCCAACATTGAATCTCGTTGATGTCCCTGCCGTTATTATTAAGAGCTTCACCTTCGCTCCCGGTTTGCATGTGCACTATCAGGAGACCGTGCATCCCATGAAGGACGGCTTGCCAAAATTCAAGGATCTTCCGGCCGAAGCCGGTGGTTCGGGTGAGGTGTTACCTGAATAGCGTTGATGGTGTTATGCAGACGCCTGAATAGCCGTGAGGCCCCCGTTCTCCACGGCTATTCAGTCAGCAAATATTCTTCTGGCGATCTGGGTGGTATTTCTCCGTATTGCCGTGGATTTAAGGGAACTTGCCTTTCGTCCAATATGAACACCGTTAATCAATGCATATAATGATGGCCAATAAAAACAACTACCTTTCCCGGTAAATTCAATACCCAGACGAATCCAATACCTCCCTTAACTTTGTCGTAAGGTCATCAAGAGAAAATGGCTTATGGATGAAATGTATTCCGTCGTCAAGCACACCATGATGAGCAATGACGTCAGCTGTATACCCTGACATAAAAAGACGCTTGATATCTGGATAAAGGGTCAGGATTTTTTTGGCCAGTTGTCTACCGTTCATTTCTGGCATGACGACATCAGTCATCAAAAGATGAATATCCCCCGTGTATTCTTCGGCCAGGCGAATCGCTTCCCCTGGTGTTTCGGCCGTCAACACTCGGTACCCCTGTAGTTCCAGAAGTTGTCTGCCAATATCAAGTATCGCCGGCTCATCCTCCACCAGCAAAACCGTTTCCTTTCCTCGTTCAACCAGGCTTGCTCCAGGCTCTACCTGAGAACCTACATTTTCCCCCGTAAATCGAGGGAAATATATCAGGAATGTGGTGCCTTCACCTGGCTTGCTTTGAACATCGATGTAGCCGTCATTCTGCTTTACGATTCCATAAACCGTCGCAAGTCCAAGGCCAGTTCCTTGACCTACTCCTTTGGTCGTAAAAAAAGGCTCGAAAATCTTTTCGAGGTTTTTCTCCTCTATTCCGCTACCATTATCAGTCACGGACAGGAGAACATAATCCCCCCGGGAGAGTCCCTTGTGTTCGGCGCAAAAAATGCCATCACAATGTTTATTTATTACCTCGATATTGATCTCACCGAACCCTTCGATGGCATCCCGCGCGTTGACGCAAAGGTTGGCCAGAATTTGGTCAATCTGGCCAGGATCCACCTTAACCGGCCACAGCATGTTTTCGCATGACCAGGCCAGTTCAACTTCTTCGCCGATCAGGCGCTTGAGCATGGTAAACATGCCCCGAATCGTATCGTTCAGGTCAAGGATCTTAGGGGTAACTGTTTGTCTCCGCGCAAAAGCCAGAAGCTGGCGCACGATATCGGCAGAACGTTTGGCCGCATTGTGAATCTGATCCAGGTGCTGATGTAGTGCAGGTGATACTGCCTCTTTTCTTTTCGCGATTTCTACATGCCCGAGAATGATGCTCAGCATATTATTAAAATCATGGGCCACCCCGCCGGCGAGTCGACCCAGCGCTTCAATTCTCTGGGTTTGTTGAAGCTGATTTTCGAGGGTCTTGCGCTCCTCTTCTTTATTTTTCTGGTCAGTAATATCCTGAATTGTTCCAAGCAAAGACAGCTTGTGCCCATCGCGATTGAAGGTCAGGGCACCCAATCCATAGACCCAGCGTGTTTCGCCATCGTTGTGACGAATGATCCGGTATTCTTTGGCAAACGCTTTTTTCTGGCCGATAATCTCTTCGCTCAAATATGTCTCTAGCCTCTCTCGATCATCCAGGTGAACCAGGTCCATCCAGCCTTGAATACTTCGGTTGTAGCTTTCATCAATACCAAAAATAGAATCCAAAACCTCAGAGGATTCCCAATAGCCTCCCACCAAATCTGCCTTATAGGAGCCAATGGAAGCGGAACGTTGTGACTCCTTAAAAAAATACTCACTCTCTTTCAACTCTTCTTCCGCCTTCAGGCGTTCGGTAATGTCTTCATAAATCCCCAGCAACCCGATAACCTTATTGTCGTCATCAAACAGCGGAACCTTGGAGGTACAGACCGTGATTCTCTCTCCCGCGGGTGTCGTTTGGGGTTCAATGATCCCCAGTTTGGGAACGCCTGACTCTATAACCAGCTGGTCATCTGCCCGGTACATCTCCGCCTGCTCTTGCCAGCCCATCTGGAAGTCATCTTTGCCTAGCAAATCTTCAGGGCAGGAAAAACCGGCCGCCTCAGCAAACGCCGTATTACAACCGAGATAGTTTAATTCAGAGTCCTTCCAAAAAATGCGGATGGGAATGTTCTCCACAACACTGTGGAGTAAATTTCGTGACTCGTGAAGGGCATCCTCTACCCGTTTCTGCTCGGAGATATCTACAGCGATACTTTCAACGGCTGGTTTGTTTTCCCATTGCGTCGCTCTGATCGATACATGTAAAGAAAATATTGAGCCGTCCTTCCGGAAATGACTAACCTCAAAAGAGGCTGACCCATGCTGCTCAATTTGACGTTTCCTCTCTTCAAATAAAACTACAGTCTCAGGAACATCAAGCTCATGAAGGTTGAGTGCCAAGAATTCCTCACGGGTATATCCGTGCATATCCAGGCATTTCTGGTTTGCATACAGGAAATTCCCATCGGGGTCATGGATGGTAATGGCCGCAGGAGCAACATCAACCAGATTGGCCAGGCGGTTTCTTTCCTCTTCGGCCTTCCGACTCTCTGTGATGTCCTGAAGGAATCCACTCCAAATCACAGGCTCCCCAGGTGACGCCGGGTTAGGCTTAGAATTGATCCGAAGCCATTTTAAGCGCCCCGAGGGCGTAATGATGCGAACTTCGGAGTTAAATACTTTTCCCTCAAGGTTGGCGGCCAGATCCTCCTGGTAAAGGCGCTCAAGATCCTCTGGATGGATCAGATTCCACACCAACCCCATATCATTCAGAAGCTCTCCTGGGTCTAATTCAAGAATTTCACGACAAGGGCCAGGTGCCACATAGAGAAAACGGCTGGTACCGGCTGGATCGAGGACGGAATCGTAAAGCATGACCGGAATGGTATTGACCATTCGTTCGAATCTGTTCTTATCCTCGAGAGTCTGTTTCTCTGACGGGTGGGGAAGGTGCTCGTTTTTCTCCATCTTCGAAGCCTCCAGGAAATTGGAATTGCAGATTTTTTCTCAGAACGTATGGCCCTGCTAAATCAGTGTATTAACTTGCACTTCCCCGAGGGGTGCGCTGCGGATTGATGATCCCCATATATTTGAGATTTTGATTTGATCCCCACAAAGTGAACTCGCATTGAGTCAGGGTGGCCCACTTTCTGAAACGAGGACTGAATTTGAGGATTTTTCAGGGAGAGGGAATCCTGTTTTCAGTATGCTCAATCAGTGCTGATTCATCCTCGACTTCTGCTATTGAATTCACCGGCAGAGGATGATAGTTACTCGCCTTGTCAATGACTCTGGATATCTGATCAAACAAAAGTCGGTCTTATCTTATGACCCTCACAACCTTTCCCTCACCCTTTGCTGCCAGGCATTCTCTTATTCCCTAAAATGTTCTCAGACCACTAAAGTACGCCACTATGCACTGTGTAAGCTCAGTTACTTTATCAAAGCCAGGTTTAAAGTCTGCCACCCGAGAACAAAGGTTGGCATAAATTTTCTCCATTCCTCACTTAGAAAAAATCTCGATCAAGGCCCCGCCATGGCCTGTCTTATGATACCAAAAATAATAGTGATGTCTAATCTATTGACAGTCGCAGGCTTGAACCATGAGTCCTTTTGGAGGATGCGGGACGGACTCAGGTCTGACCAGGGTTTCAGCAAAAACCGATCAATGTAAGATCTCCTAGATTGTTCCTGATCGTGCAGATCGGGGACGTTCCTGACAAAAGGATTAACTCATTGACAACGCCAGTGCTGTAACGACCCGCCAGTTGGTCGTTTTGTCAAGAACGTCCCGCGTTACTCTTAAAAAAAGTCCCTTCATCCGGTAATTTGACAGTTCACGCGAAACGCCTTTGCATGTATCCCCAGAATTTGCACAATTTTAGTTGACTCAGAATTTGGTATTGAGGTACGTCTTTGCTATATTTTAAACATAAGTTGAATCCCGCTCAATGCGACAAGACCTTCCACCTGATATTCTTTGAACCAAAGAGCTAGAGGGACGGTAATATCCATTAATGGACGAATAACCCCCTGCTATGCACTCGATAAGGAGATCACATGAAAGCTCAAAAAGTACTGGTTCCCCTTGATAGCTCAGCGATCTCGGCCCGGACAGTTAAAGGTCTGATCGCTTTCAAGAAGCGCCTCAGCCCGCCCTTGACCCTGCTTCATGTTCTGGATCTAAGCATGCTCGCGATTCTCGGATTCCCCGAAAAGACCCGCGATGAATTCGAACTGCGTGTCCGACAGGAAGCGGCGCAATTTATCGCCGCCCAAAAAGACCTGTTCAGCGCTGCGGGGATCACCGTGGAGACCTTGGTCAAAGAAGGTCACGCACGCGAAACCATCTGTGCGCTGGCCGACAGTGGCGAGTACGATCTGCTGGTCATCGGCCGCAATCCTGTCAGCGGATTACGCGACCTGTTGTTTGGTCAGGTCTCCAATTTCGTTGTCCATCAGACAAAATGCCCGGTGTTGATTATCTGAGCCGCAACGGTTGCTGCCGCTCTTTTTAAAAAGGATCTGATCCATGGACCTGACCCGGCCCCTGCAAGGCGGCGAGTTTCTGCTGGCACATAACCACGACAGAAAAAGCTTCACGCCGGAGGATTTCAGTTCGGAGCAGCGTCAGATCGCGGCGACGACCGAGAGCTTCATGCGCGACGAGATCCTGCCGGAGCTGGCGGTGATGGAAAAACAGGACTTCGCGCTGGTGGTCGCAAAACTGCGCCGCGCAGCCGAACTCGGGCTGTTCCTGGTCGATATCCCCGAGGAATACGGCGGTCTGGAACTCGATAAGGTGACCAGTATGCTGGTCGCTGAAAAGCTCGGCCCCAGCGGCTCATTCGCCATCACCTCCAGCGGCCAGAGTGGCATCGCGACCCTGCCGCTGGTCTATTTTGGCACCCCCTCCCAAAAACAGGCTTACCTCGAAAAACTCACCAGCGCCGAATGGATCGGGGCCTACTGTCTGACCGAACCCGATTGCGGCAGTGATCCCCTGAGCGCCCGCACCACCGCGACCCTCTCCACCGATGGGTCCTGCTATTTGCTCAACGGCGTCAAACAATTCATCACCAACGCGGCCTTTGCCGACCTGTTCACGGTCTTCGCCAAGATCGACGGCCGACAGTTCTCGGCTTTTCTGGTAGAGCGTGAAACGGCAGGGCTCTCCATCGGCAAAGAAGAGCAGAAGATGGGGCTCAAGGGGAGTTCAACCGCCCAGGTGGTCCTGGAGAATGTGCGGGTGCCGCTCGCGAACCTGCTGGGAGAAGCGGGGAAGGGGCACAAAATCGCTTTCAATGTACTTAATATCGGCCGTCTGAAACTGGCCGCAACCGTCGTCGGCGCCGCGAAGGCCGCCTTCAGCGAAGCAGCTACCTATGCCGGTGAGCGCAAACAGTTCGGCCAGCAGCTCCAGCAGTTCGGTGCCATTCAGGAAAAACTGGCTGATATGAGCTGCGCCCTGTTTACTGCCGAGTCACTCCTCTACCGAACCGCCGGGCTGCTGGATGAGCGGATCGCGACCCTCGAACGCAGCGGCGACGATTATTACGCGCGCTACCAGAAGGCGATTGAAGAATACGCCGGCGAGTGCGCCATGGCCAAGGTCTTCTGCACCAATACTCTGGCAATGGTGGCCGACGAGGCGCTGCAGATTCACGGCGGCTACGGCTATATACAGGACTACCCGGTCGAACGTTTCTATCGCGACGCGCGGATCAACCGAATTTTCGAGGGGACCAACGAGATCAACCGGATGTTGATCCCGACCCTGCTGTTGCGCCGCGCCGACTCGGGTCAGCTCGACCTTTGGTCCCAGGTGCGGGTTGCGCAGCAAGGGCATGCGACCCCGGCGCGTGTTGACCGTAACCACCCCGCGGCTTTTGCCGTCGAGGCCGAGTTGCTGGCCAAGCTGAAGAGACTCTTCCTGCTCCTGCTCGGCGCCGTTGAAACCAAACGCGAAGAGCAGGAGATCCTGCTGGCCCTCGGGGACCTGGCGATCGACACCTTCGCGCTAGAGAGTACGCTCTTGCGTGCCAGCCAGATGTTGCAGACCGGCGGACCGAAAAGCGCCCCGCTGCGGGCCCTGGTGCAAACAGCTGCCTTCTCCTTGAGCGGCCAGATCCTGTCTGCCGCCCTGCGCTGTGCCGCCTACGGTGTACCGGAACCGCAGAGCGGGGACCTGCGTCAAACCATCACCGAGTTGACCGCTTATCTCCCCACCGACCTGCTGGAGGCCAAGCGCACTCTTGCCGCGGCGGCCAGCGACGCCGGAGGCTACCCGTTCTGAACTGATCAGCACTTTTATTCAATCGCTCCAGGAGGTTTGCCATGCATTCCACCGAATTCGCCGCTGTTGATTTTGCCCCGGTGCGTGTCGCCATCGAGGGCACCCCCGAGACCGGCTTCCTCTTCTCCTCTGCCATCCCCCTGCAACCCTACCCGGAGAATCTGAGCCTCAGGTTACGACACTGGGCCGAGCAGGCTCCAGAGCGGATCTTTCTCGCCGAACGCCAGGCGGACGACTGGCGCCGTCTCAGCTATGCGGAGGTCAGCCAGCAGGCGAACGCCATTGCCCAGGCGTTACTCAACCGCAAGCTGGGCCCTTACCGCCCGCTGATGATCCTCTCCGGTAATTCCATCGATCACGCCCTGCTGATGCTCGGCGGCTTCATCGCCGGCGTGCCGGTGGTGCCGGTCTCGGTTCCCTATTCACTGCTCAGCCAGGATTTTCTCAAGCTGCGCTTTATCTTCGAGGAGATCTGTCCCGGACTGATCTATGTCGCCGACGGCGCGCTGTTTGCCAGGCCCCTCTCCAGCCTGAACCTGGCCGGGGTCGAAATTGTAGTCGGTCAGGGCGAGCTTCCCGGGCAGGCAACCACCCTCTTTGCCACACTGCTCAAGACCCCGGTGACCGCCGACGTTGATCAGTCCCTGGCGCAGGTGGGCGCAAAATCCGTGGCCAAAATTCTCTATACCTCCGGCTCGACCGGTCAGCCCAAGGGGGTCATCAACACCCACGGCATGCTCTGCGCTAACCAGCAGATGCTCGCCCAGGTCTGGCCCTTTACCCTGCAGACCCCGCCGGTTCTTGTCGACTGGCTCCCCTGGAACCACACCTTCGGCGGCAACCACAATTTCAACCTGGTGCTCAATCAGGGCGGCACCCTGTATATCGACGGCGGTAAACCGGCGCCGGGGCTGGTGTCACAGACCGTGAAAAACCTGGCAGAGATCTCGCCGACCATCTATTTTAATGTTCCGGTCGGCTATGCCATGCTACTCCCTCATCTGGAGCAGGATGCCGCCCTGCGCGACAACTTCTTCAAAAATCTGCAGCTGATCTTCTACGCCGGCGCGGCCCTGCCCCAGGATCTGTGGGAGCGCCTCGAACAGGTGGCCATCCAGGCGACCGGCAAGAAAGTCATGATGACCTCCTCCTGGGGTTCGACCGAAACTTCGCCGCTTGCCACCGCCGCCCATTTTACGCTGAAGAAAGCCGGAGTCATCGGCATCCCCTGTCCCGGCGTCTCGCTGAAAATGCTGCCGAACGGTGACAGCTACGAATTGCGGGTCAAGGGGCCAAATGTGACCCCCGGATATTTCCGGCGACCCGATCTGACCGCCGACGCCTTCGATAGCGACGGCTATTACCGGATCGGCGACGCCGGTCGGTTCGTCGATCCCAGCGACCCGGGCAAGGGGATCTCCTTCGATGGCCGGGTAGCAGAAGATTTTAAACTGGCCAGCGGCACCTGGGTACGGGTCGGACTGCTGCGGGTGGCGGTGCTGGCGGTCGCCGCGCCGGTGCTGCAGTTCGCCCTGGTCACCGGCCATGACCGGGAGGAGGTTGGAATTCTTGGCTGGCCGAACCTTTCGGCCTGCAAGAAGCTTTGCGGTGAGACTGAAGGGGATGTTTCACCCGCAGTTCTATTGCAGCATCCCGAGGTCAAAACCCACCTGCGTCGCGCCCTGTCCCAATACAACGCCGAACAACAGGGGTCATCCACCCGAATCGGCCGGATCCTGTTAATGACCACCCCGCCAGACAGTGACGCCAACGAGATTACCGACAAAGGCTACATCAATCAGCGTGCGTCTCTACAACGGCGCCAGGATCTCGTCGAACAACTCTATGCTGAGCCCCCAGCTTCAGGTGTGATTGTGCTCTAATTGAGGCTGGTCCTGCAGGCGCTGGTGAGATGCGGCCTTTCGTATTATCACTCGTTACCCGCTTGTGCACGGGCTCTCTTTCCACAAAAACTTTCCAGCGCCGCCCTTTCTTTCGCTGCTTTCAACCCCGCTTTAGCCTCATCTGCAAGCCATTATAGATCCAGAATTTTCAGAAATTTGATCTACACCTGTCGTTTCTTAATTCCGTAGAGTGGAATTCGATTCCAAAAAAACTATTGACCGAAGACGTTTCACAACGTATAGATAGAATCAACAGTTAATCCGAACAGGCTCGAAAGCCTAACTTTCGTTGAGGATCGACAGACCATGAACAGTAAGGATGAAAAGAGCGGCGCAGAGCAGGCGCCCCAGGTCATCACCGCTCTGGCCCGAGGCCTGAGCGTGCTGCGCTGTTTTCATCAGGGAGACCACTTTCTGGGGAACCAGGAAATCGCCGCGCGCACCGGACTACCTAAAGCGACAGTCTCCCGGCTCACCCAGACCCTGACGACTCTGGGCTATTTGAATCACTCCAAACGCTTCAACCAGTACAGTCTGGGGGCGGCGGTGCTCACCCTGGGCTATTCGATGCGCGGCAATATGGACATCCTTAAATCCGCCCGGCCGTTGATGCAGGAATTGGCCGACAATGCCGAAGCCTCCGTCTCGCTGGCGGCCCCTGATGGCCTGCACATGGTCTATCTGGAAAACTGCGTCGCCAGTGCCAACATGATCGCCCTGCGCATTGAGATTGGCGCCCGCACCCGGATCGCCAATACCGCTATGGGACGAGCTCTGCTCTGCGGTTTAGCGCCTGAAGAACGGATCAGCCTGGTCGCGCAGATCAAGCAGGCCACCCCTAAAGCCGATTGGCCGAAGATCAAGGCCGGGATCGATCAGGGTGCCAGCGACTATCAGACCAAGGGCTTCTGCTTCTCGCTTGGGGACTGGCGCGAAAATGTCAACTCTATCGCCGTCCCTCTGATCCAGGCCGACAGGTCGGTCCTGGCGATCAACTGCGGAGGCCCGGCCTGGCAGCTCAGCGCTGAAAAACTTGAACATGAAATCGGGCCGAAACTGGTTGAAATCGGTCGGCGCCTCGAAAATCTATAACCCTGCGGACATTTAAACCAGACGCTGGAAACCCAATAATTTACAGGAGGTCAAGATGCATTTTGGACTGACGGACGAACAACGGATGATGCAGGAGATGGCCAGGGATTTTGCCCAGAAGGAGATCCTGCCCACCCTTAAGGACGACGAAGCGAATCACCGCTTCCGCCCCGAACTCGTCAAGCAGATGGCTGATCTCGGCTTCTTCGGTTGCGCCCTGCCTGAAGAGTACGGCGGCAACGGCTGCGGTTTTCTCGAATCGGTCATCATCGCCGAACAGCTTGCCATTGTCAGCGGATCCTCGCGTTTGCCGCTTAATATGCAAAACGTCGGTCCCGCCTGTACCGTCAACAAGTATGGCACGCAGGATCAAAAAGAACGCTTCATTTCCAAGTGGGTCAGTGCCGAGCATATAGGCTTTTTCGCCATCACCGAGCCCAACTCCGGCTCTGACGTCGTCAGCATGGGGACCACTGCCACCGATCGCGGCACTCACTGGGAGCTTAATGGTCAGAAGATGTGGATCTCCAACGCCCATCTCGGCGATTACGGCCTGGTCTACGCCATGACCGACAAGAGCAAGAAATACAAGGGGATGACCTGCTTTATCGTCAATCTCAAAGGCAACGAGGGGATCGTTACCGCACCGATCGAGACCAAGCTCGGCCTGCATTGCGCACCGACCGGCGAGATCGCCTTCGACAAAGCACAGATTCCCAAGGATTCAGTCTTAGGTGAAGTCGGCCAGGGCTTCGAGATCTGCATGTGGCAGCTCAACAACACCCGCATCAGCTGTTCGGCCGGTGCACTCGGCATCGCCGGAGGCGCGATCAAGGCGGCCATCGAATACGCCAACGAGCGCACCCAGTTCGGCAAAAAGATCGGCTCCTACCAGATGATCCAGGCCTCGATTGCCGAGATGGTCGCTGAGCATGAAGCCGCCCAGCTCCTCGTCTATCGCGCCGCCTGGCTCAAGGATCAGGGCCTGCCCAACCAACATCAGACCTCCATGGCCAAACTCTTCGCCTCCGAAGCCGCCGTCCATGCGGCCAGCGAGACGATGAAGATCTTCGGCAGCTATGGTTATTCTACCGAGTACCCAGCAGAGCGTTTCCTGCGGGATTCCCACTCGCTGCGAGTAGTCGAAGGGACCAGCAATATCCAGAAGATGATTATCGCCGGGATCTCGATGGGCGATGTCGCCAACCGCTAGTCGTTTGCCGATAAAGGCAATCTGCATTCAAAGGCAATCACTGCCTGGGAGTGAGTCATGGAAATCGATTGGGGAAAAGTGTTCGAGGTCTTCGGTAGCGGAATTTTCGGCGTCTATCTGGTCATGTTCCTGTTGATGATTCTGACCAAGCTCAGTAACGGAATCATCAAACGGTTTGAGCAGAGCCAGAAAAAAGAGGAAACAGAGCAGGCCTAAACCGCTTGATTTTTGGAGTGCAAAGTCATGATTAAAATCTTACAGGACATCATCTTTTCAAGCGGTCTGATGAATTTGAGTTTAGGCAATCTGGTTATGTGGCTGATCGCCTTTGTGCTCTTTTATCTCGCCATCAAGAAACAGTACGAGCCGCTGTTGCTACTGCCGATCGCCTTCGGCATTCTGGTCGTCAACCTGCCGCTGACTTATCTGATGGAACCGGAACATGGACTGATCTGGTTCTTCTATAAATACGGCATCGACCTGGATATTATCCCGCCATTGATCTTCCTCGGCCTGGGCGCGATGATCGATTTCGGACCGCTGATCTCGAACCCGAAAACGCTGATGCTCGGCGCCGGAGCCCAGGTCGGTCTTTACGTCACCTTCTTTGCCGCTGTACTGTTCGGCTTCGATCTGAAAGAATCGGCCGCCATCGCCATTATCGGTGGCGCCGACGGGCCGACCACCATCTACCTCGGCTCCAAGCTGGCGCCCCATCTGCTCGGCGCCACCGCGGTCTCGGCCTACGCCTACATGGCCCTAGTCCCGATCATTCAACCGCCGATCATGAAACTGTTGACCAGCGATGCCGAACGCAAGATTGTCATGCCCAAACTCGCACCGGTCAGCCGCTTGCAGAAGATCTGTTTTCCGATCATTACCGCCATGATCATCATGCTGGTGGTGCCAGCCTCGGCGCCCTTGATCTCAATGCTGATGCTCGGCAACCTCTTCAAAGAGTCGGGCGTTGTTGAACGGCTGAGCAAGGCGGCTTCCAACGAGCTGATGAATATTGTCACCATCTTCCTCGGACTGTCAGTCGGGGCGACTATGACCGCCGAAGTGTTTTTGAACCCCAAGGTCCTGTTTATCTTCTTCCTCGGCCTTTTCGCCTTCGTTATCAGCACCGCCTCGGGACTCTTGATGGCCAAATTCATGAACCTGTTTCTCAAAAACAAGATCAATCCGCTTATCGGCGCGGCCGGCGTCTCCGCCGTGCCCATGGCCGCCCGCTGTGTGCATAAGGTCGGCTCCGAAGCCAATCGGCGCAACTATCTACTGATGCACGCCATGGGCCCCAACGTGGCTGGCGTGATCGGCACCGTGGTGGCTGCGGCCATCCTTTTGAAGAATCTTGGATAATTTGTTTTAGCTGCTACAGCTTAATACACCTGACAAAGGAGAATTACGATGCCTGAACTGATTGCACCCATCGCCGGTAATGTCTGGAAAATCCTCGTGGCCGTGGGCGATAAAGTTGAGCTGGACGATGAATTGGTCATTCTCGAGGCCTTGAAAATGGAGACGCCCATCTACTGCGACGATGCCGGGACTGTCAAAACCATCAAGGTTAAAGAAGGGGACGCGGTCAATGAGGATGACGTACTGATCGTGATTGAATGAGCTTGAGGTTATCGCTCATCAACTCATTTTTATAAATTGTTCGACATCGAGCAGCCGGGCTAATCTTCAGACATCCGGCTGCCGCTTGTCGTCATCGAGAAAGGGACAGCCATGACACGCAAACAAACGCCATTGCGCCAATATTTCGAGACCATGCCCGCCATCGGCAAGGAACTCAGGGACGGAGAAATTCGCCGTTCCCAGGAGAACGCCGAACTGATCAAGCAGCAGGAAGCGATCCTCGCCGAAGAAATTCTGCGCGTCAAGAACGCCGGAATTCCGGCGGAAAAAGTTCATTCACGCGGCGGCATGACCATCTACGACCGCCTCGACTACCTGGTCGACGCCGGCACCTGGTGCCCGCTGCACAGCCTTTACAACCCGACGGATAACGAAGAAGGCTGCACCGGTGTGGTCAACGGCATCGGTAAGATCGAAGGCAAGTGGGCGGTGATTATCGGCTTTGACAACAAGGTCATGGCCGGAGCCTGGATCGCTGGACAATCCGAAAATATTTTGATGGTCACTGAAATGGCCAAGCGTCTCAACGTGCCGCTGGTCTGGTTGACCAACTGCAGCGGCGTAAAGCTGATGGAGCAAGAGACGGTCTACGCCGGGCGGCGCTCAAGCGGTGCACCCTTCTACCGTCACGCCGATCTTAACCATCTGGGGATCCCGATCCTCAACGGCATCTACGGCACCAATCCGGCCGGTGGCGGCTATCAGGGGATCAGCCCGACCATCCTGCTGGCGCACAAAGATGCAAACATCGCCGTCGGCGGCGCCGGTATTGTCGGTGGCATGAATCCCAAAGGTTATATTGATGAAGAGGCCGCTCAGGCACTTATTGAGGGGACCAAAAATTTCCAGGGCAAGGCGCCGGGGCGGGTTGAAACCCACTTCGACCAGACCGCCTACTTCCGTGAAGTCCATGATACCGAGCAGGGGGTATTGGACGGCATCAAAGACTACATGCGCATGATGCCGGCCTACGATCCGACCATGTTCCGGGTCGCTCTACCTGCCGAACCCAGACTTCCGACCGAGGAGCTTAATCTGCTTTTACCGGCCAACCAGAAGCGCCCCTACGATGCCATCCAGATTCTGGCGCGACTCACGGACAACAGTGAGTTCATGGAATACCGTCCCGACTACGGGCGCGAGGTCTTCACCGGCATCGCCAAGATCGATGGTTTTCCGGTCGCCTTTATCGGTAACCAGCAGGGGGTCTTCCCCGGCTACCCGGCTTATGCCGAAGGAGCCTATCCTGGGGTCGGCGGCAAGCACTACCGCGAGGGACTGATCAAGCAGGGTGAGTTTGTCACCCTCTGCGGCCGCGACAACCTGCCGATCGTCTGGCTGCAGGATACCACCGGTATCGATGTCGGCGATCTCGCCGAAGAGGCGGAACTGCTGGCGCTGGGACAGTCACTGGTCTATTCCATCGAACAGACCGAACTCTCGATGATGTGCGTCGTGTTGCGCAAAGGGACCGCCGCGGCCCATTACATCATGTGTGGCCCACAGGCCAACAATAACAACGCCTTCACCCTCGGCACTCCGATCACCGAAATTTATGTCATGCACGGTGAAACCGCCGCAGCCGCGTCTTACGCGCGGCGGCTGGTCAAAGAGGATGACGCCGGCAATGACCTCACACCGACCCTGGATAAGATGAACCAGATGATCCAGGATTATCAGGACAAGTCGCGTCCGGCCTACTGCGCCAAGACCGGATTTGTCGACGAGATCGTCGCGCTGACCGAGCTGCGCAACTACATCAAGGCCTTCACCGGGGCCAACTACCAGAACCCCAGATCGATCACTCCGGTACATCAGATGCTGTTGCCGCGCATCATAAAAGGTTAGGCCCGGCGGCGGAACCTTCCCCGACCCTCTCTCCGGGGAAGGTTCCCACCCGGTTTTTATAGATTTTAATCCCCAGACGGATCAAGATTGCGAGGCGGATATATGAGCAAATCAAAAACCCCCCTGAGAATCACCGAACTTGTCCTGCGCGATGCACACCAGTCCCTGTTTGCCACTCGCATGCGCCTGGACGACATGCTGCCGATCGCCGAAAAGCTCGACCAGGTCGGTTACTGGTCTCTGGAAACCTGGGGCGGCGCGACCTTCGACTCCTGTATCCGGTATCTGGGCGAGGACCCCTGGGAGCGGCTGCGCGCTTTGAAAAAGGCCATGCCCAACACGCCCCAACAGATGCTGTTTCGCGGCCAGAATATCCTCGGCTATCGCCACTATGCCGATGACGTAGTCGAAAAATTCGTCGAGCGCGCAGCGGCTGGCGGCATCGATGTGTTCCGGGTGTTCGATGCCATGAACGATCCGCGCAATCTCGAAACCGCGATCAAAGCGGTCATCAAACAGGACAAGCACGCTCAGGGGTGCATCTCCTACACCGTCAGTCCGGTGCATACCCTGGCCAAATGGGTCGACCTGGCCAAATTCATTGAGGATATGGGCGCTCACTCGCTCTGTATCAAGGATATGGCCGGTCTGATAACCCCCTACGCCGCCTACGAATTGGTCAAAAAACTCAAGAAAAACCTGACGATTCCGATCCATATGCACTGCCACGCCACCACCGGCATGTCGACCGCGGCTTATTTAAAAGCGATCGAAGCCGGGATCGACGGGGTCGACACCGGGATCTCCTCCATGAGCATGACCTACGCTCATTCCCCCACTGAGGCGCTGGTCGCCATCACCGCCGAGACCGAACGGGCCACCGGCCTGGATCTTCCGCTGTTGCAGGAGATCGCCGCCTATTTTCACGAAGTACGGAAAAAATACGCCAAGTTTGAAGGATCCCTCAAAGGGATCGACGCGCGGATTATCCTGGCTCAGGTCCCCGGCGGCATGCTGACCAACATGGAGAGCCAACTGCGCGAGCAGGGGGCCAGTGACAAGATCGATCAGGTCTTGCAGGAAATCCCCTTCGTGCGCGAAGACCTCGGCTTTCTGCCGCTGGTCACACCGACCTCGCAGATCGTCGGCAGCCAGGCGGTGCTGAATATCCTCGCCGGTGAGCGCTACAAGGCCGTCACCAAGGAGACCACCGCCGTCCTCAAAGGGGAATACGGCGCGACCCCGGCGCCGGTCAACAAAGAGCTGCAGGTAAAGATTCTGAAAGGGGCGACCCCGATCACCTGTCGCCCGGCGGATCTGCTCGAGCCCGAGGTGGAGCGGCTCACCGCCGAACTGCGCGGCATCGCGGCCGATAAAGCGCTCAGTCTGGCCGAAAACGAGATCGAGGACGTCCTGACCTACGCCTTATTCCAGCAGGTCGGATTAAAATTCATCGAAAATCGCCACAACCCGGCGGCCTTTGAACCCGTCCCCTCCGCAGAGCCCGCGGTCGCCGCGCCTCAGGCTGCGGCGATCGCCGGCGCTGAAATCTACACGGTAACCGGCGGTGGCAAAACTTTTGTTGTGCAGGTGGTCGAAGCTGCAGGTGCAGCCGCAGCGGCCGCGGCGGTTGCGGCGAGCGCGGAAACTCAAGCGACCGCGGCGACACCGGTTGTCGCAGACACCCTGACTGCTCACCTGGCCGGAAATATCTGGAAGGTTGAAGTGACCCCGGGACAGACCGTTGAAGAAGGGGATCTGCTCTTTGTCCTCGAAGCGATGAAGATGGAACATGAAGTCGTCGCCGAGAAAGCCGGCCTGGTGGCTGAGGTCCTGGTCAAGGAGGGGGATGCGGTTGAGATCGGCGCTGCGCTTCTCGCCTTTTCCGGCGAGAAGCGTAGTCCCGCGGATCCGGTTGCCGCAGCGCCTGCACCTGACGACACTGCAGTTGTCAACGGAGTGGTCGCTCCGCTGGCGGGCAACATCTGGAAGCTGGAGGTGACGGCAGGACAGCAGGTTCAGGAAGGCGATCTGCTGCTGGTTCTCGAAGCGATGAAGATGGAGAACGAGATCATTGCCGAGCGCGATGGGACCATCAGCCAACTGCTCATCAAAGAGGGTGACGCGGTCGATATCGGGCAAACCTTGCTGGTTCTGGCCTGAGATGGTGTCCTCTTCCGCTTCAGGTTGCGGCTCCGTTGAGGCGCACTACGCCCATCAGGGCCTTGAAACCGCGCTGCTGTCGGCACTGTCCAAGGCCGGGCTGGATTTGAATCAGCTGACAGCCAAAGATCTGGCCCCGATTGATGAATTTCACATCGGCGGGCGCAGGGCCACCCTCGAATTCGCACGCCAACTCGACCTCTCCGCAGGCCTGGCAGTGCTGGATATCGGGAGCGGCCTTGGCGGTGCCTCACGCTGTCTGGCGACCGAATTCGGTTGCCGGGTTACCGGCATCGATCTCAGCGCGGAATATTGTCGCGTCGCCAACATGCTGGCGACACGGCTCGGGCTTGACTCGCGGGTCTCCTACCAGCAGGGGAACGCCCTCTCTCTCCCCTTTGCCGATAACAGCTTCGATCTCCTCTGGACCCAGCATACGTCGATGAATATCGCCGACAAAGCCAGGCTTTTTGCCGAGATGTGGCGCGTTCTGAAACCCGGCGGCAGGCTGGCTATCTATGATGTACTCGCCGGAGCGGGCGGACCGGTTCTTTTTCCGGTCCCCTGGGCACGTGACCCGTCGATCAGCCACCTGATCAGTGCGCAGCAGTTGCGCGAACAACTCGAGTGTCTGGGTTTCGAGATTTTGAGCTGGCAGGACAGTACCGAAAAGGGGCGCGTCTGGTTTCGCCGCATGGGGGATAAAATCAAGCAACAGAGCATGCCAGGCCTCGGGATACATCTGCTGCTAGGAAACGATTTTCGGCTCATGGCGCAAAATCAGGTGCGCAACCTTGAAGAGGACCGGATCGCACTCATCGAAGCCAGCGTTCAACGGCCAGTATAAAAGGAGCCCCAATGGCCTGGATCAGTTACCAAGTTTCTGGGAGCCGTTCCGGCAACGCTTCGCCTGGGCTGTGCCCGGTGCGCAGCCCCTGTGAGGAAAAAATTTCTCTCAGAACAGCTTCAGAAAGGACTGCTTGTAGTAAGATCAACGTACAAAGATCGCTTATGACACCGCCCGATGTCGGGCTGATTTTTATAAACAGACGAACAGGATGAAATAACCATGAAATTTACCGGCACCGATTCTTATATAGCCACCCCTGACCTGAACCTTGCAGTCAATGCCGCCATCACCCTGGGCAGACCTCTGCTGATCAAGGGGGAGCCGGGCACCGGCAAAACGATGCTCGCCGAAGAGGTCGCCAAAAGCCTCGGCATGCCACTCTACCAGTGGCATGTCAAATCAACGACCAAGGCCCATCAGGGCCTCTACGAGTATGATGCCGTCTCACGGCTGCGCGATTCACAGCTCGGCGACGAACGGGTGCACGAGATCGGTAACTACATCATCAAGGGGAAGATGTGGGAGGCCTTCGAGTCAGATCAGCGTGCAGTGTTGCTGATCGACGAGATCGACAAAGCCGACATCGAGTTCCCCAACGACCTGCTGCAGGAACTCGACCGCATGGAGTTTTACGTCTACGAGACCCGCCAGCTGATCAAGGCGAAACACCGCCCGGTGATCATCATCACCAGCAACAACGAAAAGGAATTGCCCGACGCCTTTCTACGCCGCTGTTTCTTCCACTACATCCGCTTCCCCGAAGCGGAGACCATGGCGCAGATCGTTGGGGTACACTATCCGGGGATCAAGCAGAACCTGCTCAAGAGCGCCCTCGAAACATTTTTCGGCATGCGCGAGGTGCCGGGCTTGAAGAAAAAACCCTCGACCTCCGAACTGCTCGACTGGCTCAAGCTGCTGGTCGCCGAGGAGATTCCGGCCGAAGCTCTGCACAGCTCGCAGCCGGGTAAATCGATCCCGCCCTTGCATGGTGCGCTGTTGAAAAATGAACAGGATCTGGGACTGTTTGAGCGGTTAGTCGGTCTGTCTCGTCGTGGTAGGTAAGCAACGCTGATGCTGGTCGAATTTTTTCTCCAACTGAAACAGGCCAAGATCCCGGTCAGCATTCGTGAGTATCTGGGGTTGCTCGAAGCTCTCGACAAACAGGTGGTCTGGGGAAGCGTCGAGGATTTTTATTATTTGGCGCGGCTCTGCCTGATCAAGGATGAGACCCATTTCGACAAGTTCGACCGGGTTTTTGCCCAGTATTTTAAGGGGATAACTGATCTCAGCGAAGAGCTGGAGACCCAGATTCCCGAGGAATGGTTGCGCAAGTTGTCCGAGTTGGTACTCTCCGAAGAAGAGAAGGCCCAGATCGAAGCGCTTGGTGGTTTTGAAAAGCTGATGGAGACCTTGAAGCAGCGCCTCGCAGAACAGAAAGAGCGTCACCAGGGGGGGAGCAAATGGATCGGTACCGGTGGGCGTTCTCCCTTCGGCGCCTACGGCTACAACCCTGAAGGGATCCGCATCGGCCAGGAGGGGTCACGCCATCGGCGTGCGGTCAAGGTCTGGGATAAGCGCGAGTTTAAGAATCTCGATGGTTCAGTGGAACTCGGCACGCGCAACATCAAGCTCGCCCTGCGGCGTCTGCGGCATTTCGCACGGGAAGGAGCTCCCGAAGTTCTCGATCTGCCCGGCACCATCCGCGCCACCGCCAGCAACGCTGGCTATCTCGACCTGAAGCTGATCCCCAAACTCCACAACAAGATCAAGGTACTGCTGTTCTTCGATGTCGGTGGCTCGATGGATGACCATATCAAGGTTTGCGAAGAACTCTTCTCCGCCGCCCGCAGTGAATTCAAGCAACTCGAATATTTCTATTTTCACAACTTTGTTTACGAAAGCGTTTGGCGTGACAACCAGCGCTACCGCGCCGAGCGGATCGACCTCTGGGAGCTGATTCACACTTTTGGTCCCGACTACAAGCTGATCTTCGTCGGCGATGCCGCCATGAGCCCTTATGAAATTTCGATGGTCGGCGGCAGCGTCGAGCATATGAACGAGGAAGCCGGCTATGTCTGGGGACAGCGTCTGCTCGATGCCTACAAGAATGCAATCTGGCTCAACCCGACCCCCCAGGGCTGGTGGAACTTTACCCAGTCGACCGGCATGGTGCACCAGTTGATGGCGGGACGGATGTTCCCGCTGACCCTCGAAGGGCTGGATGCAGGCATTCGGCTGCTGAGTAAGACTCAGCTCTGAATCGTCAGACGATCAGAAACTCCTGGTACCGAACCTTGCCGCCAGATCTTTTGAGATCTCACGTTTTTCCAGGCGTTTTTTGGCCCTTTCTGGAGCCCCCTCAAACAGAAATTTTTCCAGCTCGGTCTCGGGGATGACACCGGGAACCATCTGTTTCTCGCCATTGATGTTGATCGACACGAAGGTCACAAAAGAGGTCGCACAGACTGTGCGCTCACCGCTCATCATTTCTTCGGCGACAACCTTGACGAAGACTTCAACCGAGGTGCGATTGGTCCAGGTGACAAAGGCTTCGAGACAGACCGAATGACCGATGCGGATCGGATGCAGAAAATCGACCGAGTCGGTTGATGCTGTCACCACCGAGGTTCGCGCATGACGGGTAGCGGCAATGGCGGCAATATCGTCAATATGATACATTACCTTGCCGCCGAACATGGTGCCGTAGTTGTTGGTATCGGGAGGAAGAACCATCGAGGCTTTTATGGTTCTCGATTCTTTGCAATACTTGGCTGGTTTAGGGGTCATAGTGAGTTCTCCTGTTTGTTCCCTGATGCTGGACATTCCGCTCTCCGTAAAAGGTTCAAACCCGAAGCAGTGGTCATCGCCTGCAGGTGGTTCCCGAGCAAGGTCTTGATCTCGGCCGTATCGGCATAGCACAGGAGATCAGGGTTATTGCCCCCCCCGAGCGGCGGTTCGTTCAGCGGCTGAAGAAGAATAACCGGTTTGCCGATCCCGTAGGCCAGGCCCAGAGTGAGCATGACATTTGCGTCCTGACCGGCTAGATCGAGAATTGCCAGCCGGCAGGTGTAGAGTTGCTGGCAGAGTTCGCAGAGTCCATTCTCATCCAGAGGCGATGCCTCTACCCTGAACCAGCCTAAACCCTGGGCCTCGAGTAACGGTTGGATACCTTGATGGAAAACAGACCGACCGACATCGGTTCCGGGGCCGGCAACCACAACTCTTTTGTCTGCCGATGGCTGATCAAGAGTTTTCCCATCGGGGTCGCTCGGGAAAAACCTTGCCAGCGGATGCGGTTCCGCAAGCTGCAAGGCAGCCTCCCTGTGCAGTTCATCGATCTTGTTTTCGAGGCGCACGATCTGATGATTGATGGTCTTGATAAATTTATCCACGCTGGTCTTTTTGATCGATTTGCCGGACGGGGAATAATCGCTGGGACTCAACCTGAAAGTCGGGACGGTCAGGGTTTTATCGGCATTGAGCCGCACGGCCACCGCATTATAGCTATCCGTCCAGCTGTCAAAAGCCCGCAGATAGACGTACTGATTATTTTTCAGATATTTACTGATCTTTGCCAGGGTGTAATTTAATTCAACAACCAGCCCTGAGAATTGAACGGCATTCATTTCTTCATCCTTAAAAAATCTATTTCTTCCTGAACGCATATGAAACTTATGCTTGATCAAGCGCTGACCCAACACCGAGTATAGCGCTTTATCCCAACCCCCTGCAGGATCAGGACCCTGCCCGCCAAAAGAAAGACCCCCGTCTTTACAGAACGGGGGCCATTCTTCGTCTTGACTGAGTCTCCCCCCTACTTGAGCAACAGTTTCGCTTTTTCCGCTTCGGGCGACAGGGGGAAGGTTTTCACCAGCGTCTTCCAGGTCGTTTTAGCATTCTGTTTATCCCCGAGAGCCATAAAGGCTTTCCCCTGCTTCAGCAAGGCTGCAGCGGCTTTGGGGTGATCACTGTGCTGCTGGATAACCTCTTGAAATTTGAGGATCGCGGCCTCATATTTTTTCTCACCGTAAAGAGCTTCACCAATCCAATACAGCGCGTTAACCTGCAATTCATGCTTAGGGTATTTCTGAATGAAGGCTTCAAGAGCTTTGCGCCCCCCCTCAAAGTCGCTGCCATTTAAAATCTTTTCCAGCGCCGCCTGATAGACCATTTCAGGACTGGTGTTCTCTTCAGCCTTGCCAGGAGGGGTCGCCGCTTCAGCCACAGGTGGGGCTTGAAGTGCCTTCGCTTCCATGTCATTCAAGCGCTTGGTCAGGACCGATATCTGCATCGACAGATCATCACGCACCAGCGACAGATCGGCAGAACTCTGCTGATTGGAACGGTTGACCTCATCAAGTCGGCCATTGATCGATTGAACTTCAACCCGCAAGCTGTCGAGTCCAGACTGAAGTTCGGCGACCTGTCGTCCAAGGGTTTCGACTTGCCGCTTGGCCTGGCTGCCACCATCACTGTTTCCTTGCTCAAGATGCGCAAGATGTCGCTTCATCTCTTCGAAGTCATTTTCCATTTTAAGCTGTGCCTGGGGTGCCGGCAGGCAACCTGCCAGAACCAGTAACAGACAACCAAGACCGAGGAGTCGCTTCATCTGGTATCCTTTCTGATAAAAAAAGGCCGCACCTCAACAAGGCACGGCCTTTCACTGAATCGTTCAACTGTATCAGTTGAGTACTTTGAACTCGGCACGACGATTCTGGGCCCAAGCTTCTTCGGTATGGCCCATCACCAAAGGCATTTCCTCACCGTAGCTGAGGATGCTCATCCGCTCTGCGGGGACACCGAGGGAGACCAGATAGGACTTAACCGCCAATGCACGTTTTTCGCCCAGAGCCAGATTATACTCGTCTGAACCACGTTCATCACAGTGACCTTCGATACGGACACTGACGCCCTTGGCGTTGAGGTAAGCAGCGTTGTTCTTGAGGCTGGCGCGAGCGTCAGCGGTCAAGACATACTGATCAAAATCAAAATGGACCCGCTCAAGAGAGGTCGCGGCATCGGCCGTGGTATCCTGAGCCATACTGCTGCTCTGCTCGGTCACCGGTTGCTCAGTAACCGGTTGCTCAGCGACCTGGGCAACCTGCTCTTGTTGCATTTGAGTTTGGTCAACCTGGGCCGAATCATCCATCTTCGGTTTTTTTGCACAGCCAACAGCCAGCATCAAGACCAGGGCCAGCAATGCAGTTAATTTAATGACAGGTTTCAGTTGCATGATCTACCACTCCTTTCGCAAACGCGAACTTGTGAATGCCGCTCTAGCGACAAATTTTTTCTGATAATCTTCTATCCTACACAAAAACCAAGAGGAAAAGCACTAAAAAACCGCACGAACTCCTCCCAGCTGGTCTTTATCGGGTTTTTAGCTCAGGAAATAACTCTACTGCCAAAGGCCAGACCAGGCAGGATGCGTATCATTGCCTCCAGGAGCCGATACACGCCGATCACCGGTCCCGTCAATGCGCATGATATGAATCGATTTTTCTCCCTTTAAATCTAGAGAATAAACCAGAAAACGGCCGTCCGGACTGAAACGCGGATGTTCTTTGGTCCCTGCACCAAAGGTCAGACGATGCTCCCCGGTGCCATCGGGTCGAATCATGAAGAGGTCGAACTGCCCCTCGGTCCGCCGTGAAAATACGATCCAGTCGCCGGTCGGGCTCCAGTCAGGGGTGGCGTTATACTTGCCTTCAAAGGTCAGCCGACTAACCTTGAGGCTGTTGATATCAACAATAAAAATGTGCGGGTTCCCCCGACGATCAGAGACAAAAGCGATCTTGTCAGAGTCAGGACTCCAGCTCGGGGCGACATCAATCCCCCAATGAGTGGTCAAACGTTTGTGAATACTGCCGTCGGTCCCGAGCAAATAAATATCCGAATTATTCCCCATTGACAGGGTCACGGCGAGTTCTCCGCCATCGGCCCGATACCGCCCGCCGGTATTCAAACCGGGCCGGTGAGAAATTCGTGCCTCGCTGCCGGTGTAGATCTCCCTACGATACAGATCAGGGTTCCCCTGTCGGTAGGAGGTATAGACAATCTCTTTACGCACCGGCGAAAAGTCGGGATCAAGGACGATGGAACGATGGTCGGTCAGACGCACGGGATTATGTCCGTCAACCTCCATCAGATAAAGTTCCTTATGCCCGCTGCGGGTTGAGATATAGGCCAGTCGACTGGAGAAGGGGCCTTTCTTGCCGGTTAACGCTTCCATGATCTGATCAGCAAAACTGTGGGCAATACGCCTCGCGTCGCCTTTGGCACCGACATAACGTCGGCCTGTCAGGAGCCGCTGACTGGCCACATCATACAAGCGCGCCTCGATCACCAGCTTGTCCCCTTCAAGACGATAGCCCCCCTTGACGACCGCATCGACCCCCAAAAGTCGCCATTGGGCAAAATCAACCTGACTGCTGTTCAATCCCAGTTTTTCGGCATCGGAAAGAAACGCCGCTCGATTCGCCATTTCAAACAGACCTGAAAGGTCGAGATCAGCGGATAAAACCTCATTAATTTCATTAGCGATCGTCGCCGAAGGTCCCGCCAGCGGCAGGAACAACGGCAGGGCCAGGGGAATCGTCTGCTCGCCCGGCGCGCTGATTTCTATGCGTACGGCATGAGCAGTCAAAGGAAGGACCAAAACACAGAGCAAGAATAAACTGAATATTTTTTTCATTGGGTCTGAAGATCCTTAAGGTTAAAAACAATGTCAAAAGTATCGGCTGCGGGTAGGGGTCTCCCTAAATTTTTTGAGCGTAAAATCGCTTTTTTCACTGATTCATCAAAAAAAGCATTTCCCGAGGGCGTCACTATTTCCCAAACGCCCAGCATGCCTGCCTTTGAATAAAAAAGTTTAGCTTCAACCTCCAGATCTAGATTGGGAAGTTGATATTTGGAAAGTCGCCATTGTTCCTTGATAAAATTTTCGACGTAACGAGTAGCCTTAACCCCGATTTCATTCCCGGTGCCATCGGGCTCTCCGACCGGAGCCTTAATGTCCGGTTTTTCAAGAGCGGCCTTCTGTGCCGCAAGAACGGCCTTCAGTTTATCCAATGTTTGCTGCCGTTCGGCTTTGGCCTGCATCTCGGCCAGACGTTTCTGGAGTGCATCCGCCGCCGCCGTGTCGGGCTTGACGGCTTTGGCCACCGGAGCAGCTTTTGGCGTCGGCGTTGCCTTTTTCACCGGAACCTTTTTCACCGTCCTGGCTGGGATCTTCACCGCTTCAGCCTTGTCTATGACCCGTGGTTTTTCTTTCCGCTTACTCGGCGCAGCATCGGGACGGCCGGCACGTGGATTCTTAACCGGCATATTGACCAGGTTGACCCGGTAAACCGGCAGCTGTGGCGTTTTGTGAGTCACCTTGAGTACGCCGGAGAGAATCACCGGGACAATCAGGTGCAGAAGAAAGGAGATCAGCAACATCCGCCGCAAGCCCGGTTCGAGCAGGCTCTGCAACTGATGCAGCCGGTGACGATAGTGTTCAGACATCCCGGCGCCTACTCCTCAGGCATGCGGGTGACCATCCCCAGACGCTCGATGCCAGCCTTTTTCACGGCAGCCATCACCTCGACCACACGTCCATAGGGGACAGCCTTGTCCGCTTCGAGATAAACCTCGCGCCCCTCTTTACCTTTCAGGGCCTGCAAAATGACTGGCGCCAACTTGCTGATCTCGGTGATCCGGCTCGTCCCGATCAGCAGGCTGCCATCCTTATTGACCGATACCACCAGCGGTTCAACCTTGCTCTGCAGGTTGGGCGCCTCTTTGACTTGTGGTAGATCGACCGTTACCCCCTGATCGAGCATCGGAGCGGTGACCATGAAGATAATCAGCAGCACCAGCATCACATCGACAAAGGGCGTAACGTTGATCTGCGACATACTGCTGCGTCGGCCGGTGCCGGGGCGTCCCACCTCCATCATCTAGCTCCGTTCCATCCGCTCGACGATATTGAGGAATTCCTGACTGAAGTTATCCATCTCACCGACCAGAACATTGACCTTGTTAAGAAAATGGTTATAGCCCATGACCGCAGGAATCGCTGCCGCCAACCCGATGGCGGTGGCAACCAGGGCTTCCGAGATCCCTGGCGCAACAACGGCCAGCGAAGCACTGCCGGTTAAGCCGATACCATGAAAGGCATCCATAATCCCCCATACTGTACCGAAAAGTCCGATAAAGGGTGCCGTGGAGCCGGTGGTAGCGAGAAATGTCAGATATTTTTCGAGTCGCTGAGTCTCTTGAGTGGTTGCGCGCCGCAGCGCCCGTGAGACATTGCCAAGCCCTCCAAGGTCAGCGGAAAGCTCGCGCGCCGCATCGGGTCGCGCCTGTTTTTTCAGCTGCAGCAGCTCATGGTAGCCCTCACGAAACAGAATCGCCAGTGGAGTCCCGGTAAAATCCTTGATCTCATTACCGATGATATCAAAACGCTTCTTCTCCCAGAAAAAATCGAGAAAACGGTCCGATTCATGAATCGCCTGCTGAATGGTTTTAAATTTGTAGAAAATGATTCCCCAGGAGACGAGGGAGAAATAAAGCAGAATCAGCAGAACCAGCTTAACGACCAGTCCGGCATGAAGTACCAGTTCCAAGTTAGACTCCTTTGGTTGACTTTAATAAGGTAAACAGTGGCAGGTCAGTGTGGAATTATCGACCAGCCCTTCAGGCAAGTCAACCCTCGCACCATTCTCTAACCATGATATTCGGGCGCTTCAGAAGACGATGGAGGTGTCAGGAAAACTGCGAGATGCTCTCTGATGTGGGCGGCGGTCAGACTCAGGGGGGAGCGCTGCAGCAAGCTTTCCAGTGACGCGAGATCATCCACATCTTCCCAGCCTGGAAGAAACTTCGCTCTAATCCGCTGTTTTGTCAGGACCTGCCGGGTCTGTGTCATAAGATCGGGTTGGCTCCAGGGCATGGCATCAAATAAAGCGGGATGATGCTTGCTTTCGCCGATCAGAACGTAGCCCCCATCGGCGGCCGGGGCAATCACCACCTCAACCGTCTGCAAGGCGCTGAATGCCTGCTTAACATAAGCCAGCGGCAGATCCGGGCTGTCACTGCCGATAAGTACCGCCTGTTGATAGCCCTGTCGTAACAACCCGTTTAGCGCCTGGGCCATGCGCGCGCCGAGATCGCCCCCCCGCTGGGGTTGTCGGTTCTGACCAGGATAATTGTGCAAAAAGTAATCTTCGCCGCCGGCATGGAAGATCACCAGATCGAAAGATTGCCCGCCAAATCGTCGGATCGTCTCATCAAGTGCCACCCGATAAAGTTCAGCAGCTTGTTCAAGATGGAGGGGGGGACAGAGACGGGTTTTCACCTGCCCGGCCACTGGCGTCTTGGCAAAAATGCCGACAACCGCGGAATTTTTTATCGGTTTTGCAGGGTTATCCACACTTCCCACAGGTTTATCCACAGGCCTTGGGTCGTTTATAATACTCCAGTTGTGCATATGCAGAATGATTGTGAATCGACTCGAAATTCTCGCATTCGATCTTAAACCAGGTGACATCCGGCATCGCCGTGAGTCGTTCAGTCACCGCACGCACCATGTCCTCGACAAACATCGGATTGTCGTAGGCCTGCTCGGTCACCGCTTTTTCATCTTCACGCTTGAGCAGGGAATATACCGGCGCACTCGCGCAGGCCTCAACCTGATCGACCAGTTCCTCAAGCCAGATATGCCCGGTGTAACGCACCTGGACATTGACCAGGCTACGCTGATTGTGCGCACCCCGGTCGCTGATCTCGCGTGAGCAGGGGCAAAGAGAGGTCACAGGGACGCTCACTTCCAACACGAAATCAAACTCATCGCCTAAAATCCCGGTCATGCGACACTGATATTCCATCAGCCCGCGCGCCTTGGAGACCGGGGCCTGCTTTTCGATGAAATAGGGGAACTCCAGTTCAAGATAGGCACAACTGGCTTCCAGCCTTTCTTTCATGGCCGTCAGGATCTCCTCGATATTCTCGATACTCACCGCGCCATGATAAAGGTTGAGAACCTCGATGAAGCGACTCATGTGAGTCCCCTTGAAATGATGCGGCAGATCGACATACATATTGACCCGCGCTACCGTGTGCTGCTTTTTGCGCGCTCGGTCGAGCACCACGATCGGATAGCGGATATCCTTAACCCCGACCTTGTCAATGGCAATGCGCCGCGGGTCAGCGCTCTTCTGCATATCGGGCATCTTTTTCATGATCATCTTCTTTACAGATAAGGGACCGGGTCGCTGGTCCCGGCATCGGCAAAACCTTTTAGCCGCAACAGACAGGAATCACAATGACCACAGGCGCGACCGTCCGCTGCCGGATCGTAACAGCTGTGGGTATAACGATAATCGACCCCGAGAAGGAGACCTTTCTCTATTATCTGAGCCTTGGTCAGATCGATCAGCGGCGCGTGAATCCGGTACGGATTCCCTTCAACGCCTGCGCGGGTCGCCAGATCGGCCATCTGCTGGAAAGCGGCAATGAACTCGGGGCGACAGTCAGGGTAACCGGAATAATCAACCGCATTGACCCCGATGTAGATATCCTGGGCACCAAGCACCTCGGCCCAACCGAGAGCGAAAGAGAGAAAGATCGTGTTGCGCGCCGGCACATAGGTAATGGGAATTTGCGCCGCATCGGCCCCGTCTTTCGGCACCTCAATCGCGCTGGTCAGAGCGCTGCCTCCCATCTGACGCAGATCGATATTGACCACCATATGCTCTTTGGCGCCGACCAGTGGTGCGTATTCACGGGCCTTCTCAAGCTCAACAGCATGTCGTTGGCCGTAGGCGAAACTTAGGGCATAGGGTTCAAAACCTGCATCACGCGCGATCGCCATACAGGTCGTCGAATCGAGACCTCCGCTGTAGAGAATGACTGCTTTTTTCATGTTTATTCATTCCTTGATTGAAGATTGCTGAAGCATAGGTCACCACCGATACAGGGTCAAGCGGGAAGCCGTTCGCTTCAGCTGTTGCCGCCACTCGGGTTCACATGCTATAAGTCCCTGTTTCAAGATTACTTTTTCCCGATTGTTTTCTGATGGATTCGAAGGATGTTAAGCCGAAAACGGATTTTTAAATATCTTCTGCTCGCCTCTCTCGGCTTCGGCCTGAGCGGGATCTTAGGTTTGGGGATCGCTTACTTCTACGTCTCCAGTTCCCTGCCCCGGGTCGAAACCCTCTCCGATTACCGTCCCCCGCTGATTACCAGGATTTACAGCGATGATGGCACCATCATCGCCGAATATTCGCGCGAGCGGCGGATTTTAGTTCCTATCGACAAGCTCCCCTGGCAACTGGTCCAGGCCTTTGTCGCCGCAGAAGATTCCAATTTTTTTAAGCACAGCGGCATCGATCTGGTCTCCATCCTGCGTGCAGCCTTGAAAAATGTCGCCGCCGGCGGAATCTCTCAGGGAGGGAGCACCATCACCCAGCAGGTCGCCAAACAGCTGTTGTTAACATCAGAGCGCTCTTTCTCCCGCAAATTTAAAGAAGCAATCCTGGCATGGCGCATGGAGCAAGCACTCTCCAAAAAGGAAATCCTCTACCTCTACCTCAATCAGATCTATCTGGGCCATCGTGCCTACGGAGTTGAGGCCGCCGCAGAAAACTACTTTGACAAAAGCGTCGAACAGCTCAGTCTGGCCGAATGTGCGATCCTCGCGGGGCTGCCCCAGGCCCCGAGCCGCTATTCCCCCTATCGTCATTATAAACGCGCCATCGCCCGTCAGCAGTACGTCCTGCTGCGCATGACCGAAGAAGGTTATATCACCCCGGCTCAAGCCGACCAGGCCCGTCATGAAAAAGTCGAGATTCGCCCCCGTCTGAATACCCACCTGGAAGAAACTGCCTATTTCAACGAGCAGGTCAGACGCTACATCGAAGAACGTTTCGGCACCGACATGCTCTACACCGGCGGACTCCAAGTCCATACCAGCATCAACATCGCGATGCAGCAGGCTGCCGAAATTGCCGTCCGCCAAAACCTGAGAAATCACGACAAACGACAGGGCTATCGCGGACCCGAAGCCCAAATAGACGCTGCTGATCAGGACGCATTTCTAAGTGAACAGGAGAAAACTCTAGCCGATGAGCCATTAAAAGTCGGCAGCCTGACGCAAGCCCTGGTTACAGGTGGTGACACGGAGAAGATCCTCTGCCGTATCGGCAACTATAACGGAATTATCGACATCAAAGACCCCTCTTGGGCGAGCCCGATCTCAGTCGTTGCGCGTGATGTCGAAGCGAGCGGCAACGCTGAACCAGGTCAACCTTCCCACATCCCGCTCGGCTCTCTGATTGACGTTGAGGTTACCGGGATGCCCAAGGATGGGTCCCTGATCCTGGCCCTTGATCAAGCTCCATTGGCGCAGGGCGCGCTGATAGCGAGCACTCCTGAAACCGGCCAGATCAAGGCGATGGTGGGGGGATATGACTTCGGTGAAAGCCAGTTCAACCGCGCCATTCAAGCGAAACGTCTTCCAGGTTCTGCGATCAAACCGATTATCTACGCAGCTGCTCTCGACAAGGGCTATACCCCGGCCTCGGTTATTCTGGATACCCCGCTCATCTTTGAAGAGTTAGACAAGCAGGGAGAAATGAGCGCCTGGAAACCAAAAAATTATGAAGAGAAATTTTACGGTCCGACCTCCTTCCGTCAAGCGCTGACCCATTCGCGCAATGTCGTGACCATCAAAATTCTTGAGGATATCGGAGTCGGTTATGTTGCGAATTATGCCAAAAAACTTGGGATCAAAACACCGCTTACCCGCGATCTGACCATGGCCCTCGGCTCAACGGCCGTCACTCCGATTGAAATGCTTAACGCCTACACTGTTTTTGCCAACGGCGGTATCCGGGTTTCCCCCAGCTATATCAATAAAATTGTCGATCGCAATGGTCGCATTCTCGAATCCATCGATCCTGCGGATTTTGCTTCCGGTATGGAGCCGGATCAACGTCTGATCCGCAAACCACCACGTCGTGTCATCAGTAAAGAAACAGCCTATCTGATAACCAATCTTATGGAGAGTGTTGTTCAAGAAGGAACGGGTAGACGAGCCAGAGTGTTAGGCCGCCCGGTAGCGGGTAAAACCGGGACCACTAATGATCTGAAAGACGCCTGGTTTATTGGTTTTATTCCGCAACTGGCCTGCGTCTCATGGGTCGGATATGACCAAGAGAAACCCCTTGGCCGTGGCGAGACCGGAGCCCGAGCCGCGGCGCCAGCCTGGATAGCATTTATGCAGGAGGCGATTAAGCAGTATCCGGCACGGAACTTCAGCGTCCCGGACGCCATCGAATTCTATCCAATTGATGAGAAGACGGGCAAACTCCTGCCCGACAATGATCCCCAGGCGCGCATCGAAGCCTTTGCCCCCGGAACAGCTCCGACGGCGCGCGCCAGTGATGAAGAGGCCCCCAAGGCGCGGGATTTTTTCAGACTCGACCAGGAAGATACCTTCTGATAATGTGCTTTAAGCTCACCTAATTACTGCTGTTTTATGGTGAACGTTATGGCCTGTGAACTGGTCAGCAAACGAAAATCGCCCGAATTTGATAATCACTGTTCAGCGGCGCCCCCACTTTGCACCCGGTCGGTAATTAGCTACTCGCGCAGATAACCGGAGAGAGCGATCATCGCCTTGACGATTGCGGTGTCCAGGGGATTGACCGCCAATTTCTTCTCAAACAGAATAGTCTCGGTCGTAAAATATTCCACTCGGCCGAATTAACCCCTTATTCCTTATTGTGTAATCAATTCCGGTTCGGTTCTGCTCATTTTAAACATGAGATTCAACACCTCATCGATCTGTCGTGGGCTCATCCAACCGTGGTCGAAACAGATGGCACCCAATACTCGATGAGGGCGCTCCACCAGATCATCATCGACCTGTTCGCGCAAAGCCTGCTGCAACTGCTCTGCGAGCAGATAGCCTCTGTCGACCGCAATCTTGCCAAAACGCTGGCAGTACTTCCTGTGCTCATTCATCGTCGTTTGCCTTTTCTTAAGAAGGACATTCTGGTATCTGGTTTATTGACCGTGATTTCCGCTATAAAACGTGATTGTTTTTTAATAATTACCCTGGCATAAGGGATAAAAATGGTTCTTGTTCCAGGCCTCAGCGCACAGACCGTCTTTACTCTCCAGATTCACTTTCCTGGCACCCACCTGAGAGTCTGAATCTCCTACCGCGCGAATAATCCCCATCACTAACGAAGACTTACCCAGCGAAACCGACCAGCCTCCAGCTCTCTCCGCCGGAGCCTTAAAATCCACGAAGAAAACACCATTACTTAAAACCTGCCAGACATCCGATGCCAGCCGCTGCAATGAGTGCCATTCGCCTGACAGCAACGATAGTGCCAAATTTTTTCAGCTGTCAGTCGCTACTAAATATAGTTCCTGGCAAACAGCAGCCCCTTTGAGTCTGCGGTCTTTGCCGCCATAGAACCGACAGACGTTTACGATCCCTTTTTTATAGCTCCGGAGGGCAAAAACAGCTATTGTCCCTTCAGTTTGCTCCCGCCAAACAGGAGATCAATTTCTTGCAACAAAAATCGACCGCAGCAGCCCTTTGTCTCATTTTGGCCATGCTGCTTTGGGCCAGCTCTTTTGTGGCCCTAAAAATTGCCTTCCTCAGTTACCACCCGATGCAGGTCATCTTCGGTCGCATGCTGGTCGCCAGTCTCTGTTTTCTGCCCTTTGTCCCCAGTTTTTTTCGCATCAAATGGCATCTCAGGGATCTGCGCTACCTCTTGCTGATGGCACTTTTCGAACCCTGTCTCTATTTCCTTTTCGAAGCCGAGGCCCTACAAAATACCAGCGCCTCGCAAGCCGGGATGATCACTGCCATGTTGCCACTACTCGTGGCGGTGGCTGCCTGGCTACTGCTTAAAGAAAAAATCAGCCATTTAACGCTGGTCGGCTTTTTTATCGCAATCTGCGGCGCAATAATTCTCAGCCTCGCCGCTGTAGCAACCACGCACTCACCAGCGCCACTGCTCGGCAACTTGTGTGAACTGGCGGCCATGGTCTGCGCCGCCGGCTATACCATTTGTCTTAAACACCTGAGCGGGCGCTATTCACCATTGTTTTTGACGGCAGTCCAGGCCATGATTGGCTGCATTTTTTTTGCATTTTTTCTTTTACCTCCCGATGTTGGTCTTCCGACCCATTGGGAGTTCGGTCCCGGCTTAGCAATCATCTACCTTGGGACCTTTATTACCTTTGGTGCCTATGGCCTGTTTAATTTCGGCGTTAGCCGCATTCCTGCCAATCAAGCGGCAGCTTTTGTCAACCTGATCCCGGTCTTCAGTGTTATGCTCGGTTCTTTGGTATTGTCAGAACATTTGACCAAAGGTCAATGGTTGGCGGTGCTGCTGGTTTTTATCGGGGTGTTTATCAGCCGCCAGGGTGGGCATAGATTAAATACTTAAGAAAGAGACGTCGATGGAGATCAATCTCAAGCCGATTGGGGTGATTCACTCCCCCTACAAAGAAAAGTTTGCCGTGCCACGCCAAGCTGGATTAGCTCCCAGCGTTGAAGCTGAGTTGGAGCTATTATCCCCTTATAACCAGGAAGAATTTTTTCACGGGCTTGAAGATTTCAGCCATATCTGGCTGATCTTTCTCTTTCATCAGAATCTCGGCCGTAACTGGCACCCGACCGTGCGTCCTCCACGCCTCGGAGGTAACAAACGAGTCGGTGTCTTTGCCAGTCGCTCCCCTTTCCGGCCCAACCCGATCGGTCTCTCGGCCGTCGAATTAATTGAAATTTTCCATAAAAATTCAGGTCTGGTCCTGCGTCTGCGGGGAGCCGATCTGGTTGATGGTACCCCGATCATCGATATCAAACCCTATCTCCCTTACTCAGATGCACTCTCTGACGCAAAAGGAGCTTTTGCCAAAACGGAACCGGTTTTGATCAACGTCAAATTCAGCCCTGAAGCTGAAATCGAATTGCAACGTTTACGACCAACCCACCCTCAACTCCGCAAGACAATAATCGAAATGCTGGCTCAGGATCCACGTCCGGCGTATCGCGGCAAGGGGATTGACACTCGTAGTTACGGGGTCAGAATCTATGATTTGAATTTGAACTGGAAAATGGACGGGGAGACAGCACTGGTCAGTGCCATCTCCCCGATCTGATATTTATATGCAGTCTGAACGCCAGAGACAATGGGACTGACCACAATCCGCAGCAAATCCGCTTTGGTAGCACTGCGGATTCCCTTCCTGCTTCTGTAAAGAATGAATCAATTCAACCTTGCGCAACCGTCCAGGAACAAGCCCACGATCCTTTGCCAACTGCTTGATCTCATTAAGTTTCATCAAATCACTCCTTTAGATTTCCACGCAGGTCAAACTAACCGTCCGAGCACATAATTGAGTATACCGCCGCTTCGATAGTAGGCAACCTCGTCCTCGGTATCGATACGGCAGAGAAGTTCAATCTGAATTTTCCCTCCCCCCGGTCGTTGGATCACCAGCGGCAGATGCATCTTCGCCTTCAGTTCTCCACTGAAGGGGAGACTGATCAACTCTTCACCGTTCAGCCCCAGGGTTTCGGCGTTGGCGCCTTCAACAAACTGCAGCGGCAGGATTCCCATACCGACCAGGTTGGAGCGATGGATTCGTTCATAACTTTCGGCTATGACTGCTTTGACGCCAAGAAGCAGTGTCCCCTTGGCGGCCCAGTCACGACTCGATCCAGTACCATATTCTCGCCCCGCAATCACTACCAGGGGCTGCTCCACTTCTGCATATTTCATCGCAGCATCAAAAATCGACATCGGTTTGCCATCGGGAAGATGATGGGTGAAACCTCCTTCAAGATCAGGGACCATTTTATTGCGCAGACGGATGTTGGCGAAAGTTCCGCGCATCATCACCTCATGATTACCACGTCGTGAACCGTATGAATTAAAATCGTTCTCAGCAATGCCATGCTCCTGCAGATAGAGCCCAGCAGGACTGTCGCCCTTAATTGCTCCGGCAGGGGAGATGTGATCGGTAGTGATCGAATCACCCAACAACGCCAGAATGCGAGCATTTTTAAACCCGCTGAAATCTGTCAACTGATCCGGAACTCTGAAAAAGGAGGGCTGGCGGATGTAAGTTGATTTTTCATCCCAGGCATAGGTTTGACCCTCGGGCACCGGCAATTCGCGCCACTGATCATCCCCCTCGAAGACTTCCGCATACTCATGATGAAACATTTCGGCCGCGACCAACTGAACCTTTTCCGCCACCTCGGCATTACTCGGCCAGATATCCTTGAGAAAGACAGGCTTTCCGTTGCTACCGATTCCGAGTGGTTCACTGCTCAGATCGATCCGGGTAGTGCCCGCCAGGGCGTAGGCGACGACCAGTGGAGGTGAGGCCAGCCAGTTGGCTTTGACCTGTTGATGAATTCGTCCTTCGAAGTTACGGTTTCCCGACAGGACAGAAGAAACCCAAAGATCATTTTCACTGATGGCATCGGCGATCGGCCCTTTGAGCGGTCCCGAATTACCGATGCAGGTGGTACAACCGTAACCGACAACCTGAAAGCCGAGTGCATCCAGCGCAGACTGCAGGCCGGCGGCGGCCAGATAATCGGTCACCACTTTCGAGCCCGGTGCGAGTGACGTCTTGACCCAGGGCTTACTCGTCAATCCAAGAGCCTGAGCCTTCTGCGCAACCAGACCTGCCGCCATCATGACTGCCGGGTTGGAGGTATTGGTGCAACTGGTAATCGCGGCAATCACCACGTCGCCACTGCTCATGGTGAACTCACCGACCTTTACCTGCTGATCAAGCTTATCCTCAGGCACAAACTTATCGAACGTCCGCTTCAGATCTGGCAAGGCAACCCTGTCCTGGGGCCGCTTGGGTCCAGCTAAACTCGGAACAATTGCACCCAGATCAAGTGTCAGCAGGGTCGTAAATTCTGGATCCGCTTCGCCTGACTCCCGCCAGAGTCCCTGTTCACGACAATAACTTTCGACCAGTGCAATCTGCTGCGCATCGCGACCCGTCAATTGAAGATAGTCGAGGGTGATGCGATCAATCGGGAAGAAACCGCAGGTCGCACCGTACTCAGGGGCCATGTTGGCAATGGTTGCCCGATCGGCCAGGGGCAGTTGGTCCAGACCAGGACCGAAGAACTCCACGAATTTTCCGACCACGCCGTGGGAACGCAACTGCTGAGTAACCGTCAAGACCAGATCGGTGGCGGTAATGCCTTCACGCAGGCTACCATCGAGGCGGAAACCAACCACTTCAGGGATGAGCATCGAGATCGGCTGCCCAAGCATCGCCGCCTCGGCTTCAATACCCCCAACGCCCCATCCAAGAACCCCCAGACCATTGATCATGGTGGTGTGGCTGTCGGTGCCAACCAGGGTATCAGGATAGGCAAGAATTTTACCATCCTGCTGCCGTGTCCACACCGCCTGCGCCAGATATTCAAGATTGACCTGATGGCAGATACCGGTCCCAGGTGGTACAACCCTGAAATTATCGAAAGATTTTTGACCCCAACGCAAAAAAGCATAGCGTTCGCGGTTACGCTCCATCTCGATTTCGACATTGGCACGATAAGCATTTCCACTGCCATATTGATCAACCATAACCGAATGGTCGATCACCAGATCAACCGGAATCTGCGGATTGATCTGCGCCGGATTACCACCCGCAGCCACAACCGCGTCACGCATTGCTGCCAGATCCACAATGGCGGGTACGCCGGTAAAATCCTGCATCAGCACCCGCGCAGGGCGGTATGCGATCTCAGCGCCGACCCGCCAGTTAAGAACATCCTCTAACTGCTGGTATCCACTCGTACTGCCATCCAGATTACGCAGCAGATTCTCAACCAGAATCCGAATGGTTTTCGGCAGACGCGTTAAATCAACGCCCTGCTCTTGAGCCAGAGCGCTTAAGCTGCAATAGCTGTAGGTTTGATTTTTAACCTTCAATGTTTTGTGACATGAATTTGGTTTTGGACGCATAATTTCCCCTTGGCAATAAAGTTTGGTTTCCCCCCAGTTTACCGCCTCGCGCCTTCAACGCAAAGGGGAGGACCTGATATCTTTATATTTTTTTATTTCTTTCACGCCTGAACACGTAAAAGAAAAGTACCGGGAGTCATCATCAAGGTGGGGGAGAAAGAATCTACTAAAGTTGACTTTGCTTCAGTGACTTTTACCGACGCCTATCCGTGGGCAGAGGTCGATAACCGGACACTGGCTACAATAAGGGACTGGGGCCTTGCAGCAGACGCGGCCGTGCTCAATCAGGGTGTGGCCGCATTGGGTCCAACGGCTCGCTGGCAACAGCAGACACAGATCCTTTTCAATCTGCACTGGCTCGCTTTTTCCAGTCCAGCCAAACCTTCGGCTTAAACGCCTGACATGAGTATCAACCACCATACCCGGAACGTTAAAAATATTGCCCAACACCACATTGGCGGTCTTGCGTCCAACACCCGGTAATTTAACCAGTTCACACAGCTGATTCGGAACCTCGCCAGCATGACGATCAAGTATTGCCTGTGCACACCCCTGGAGATGCCTGGCTTTACTGTGATAGAAACCAGCAGAGTGAACTAATTCTTCAACTTCAGCTACCTCTGCTGCCGCGAGTGATGCAGGAGTAGGCAGCTGCCTGAAAAGGTCCTCAGTCACCAGGTTGACACGCTTATCAGTACACTGGGCCGAGAGAATTGTTGCGACCAGCAGTTGCCAGGCGGAGGAATAAACTAGAGCACAGCTAGCGTCAGGATAGATTTGCTCAAGCCTATTGAGCAGAGATTCGGCTTCGCGGGTGGTTGGCATGTTATTTTTCCCACAAAGAAGAAAAGTGCTGTAATTGAGAGTTATTCTCTCTTTTCACAGGTTTATCCACAGGGGGTACCATTCAACTTGTTGCCGGCCTCATCCGCGGCTCGGCAACCTCGGGCACCTTCAGATATACCCGCGTATCAGTCAATTCCAGGGTTGCGATCACTGGCAGATGGTTTGAAATGCTACGAATTTCCTGAGCGGAAACGACCTGCCCAGCCAAGGCGCGAATCGGGCCACGCAGATAAAAACGATCACGTGGCCAAAGCGGGAAGGTCGCGGGATAATTTGCCCCCCAGGTAGGATAAGGCACTGGCTTGAGCCGTTGCCTCAATAACCACTGTCCACCACCCCAGATTGGCAGGCTGAAATCGCCAGCAATCAGGAGGGCACAGGGGAGACGAGCCCCGAGCAGATCGTCACTGAAAAGTCGGACAATCTGTTGCCTCCGAAGTGCCGGATCTGTATTGAGTTGGATGTTAAATAAATGAATCCGTTTGTCCACCAGAGTCAGGTCAGCTCTGGAACAACAGCCGTTGCCCCCCAGATTTAAGGTCTGCAGAGCGGTGAGGGGATGTCGACTAAGAAAACCACAATTTTCGCCGTCACCATAGGCCTGTAATCCAGTTTCCCTGGCCAGCACCAGGAGAAGGTCGGCTGTCAGGTACTGCAGATAGACCAACTCAGGTCGCTGTGCCCTGAGCATCTGCGCCAACACCGCAACATCTCGTGCTGTGGTGCCCTTTAGCGCATAAGTCATAACCCGCAGGATTGACATCTTTCCTCCACCTTCAAACTAGGCTGTTGATTATAGAAGGCCCGGCAAGAAATCTCAATGACACAAAAAAAAGCAGGGCGAAAAGCTGGCCCTGCATTTGAGCATATACTAACTGTCGATTACTTTCCGATTCGTTTGATCGACTCAATAATAACCAGTGGTTCTGGCAGGTTTTGAAACAGAGCATTCGTTCGTATGGTCCGACTATGGCCAATCTTATCAACCACATCCATCCCTTCAACCACCTTACCAAAAACAGCATACCCATAAGTTTGCGCGCTGGTGCCACTATTGTTCAGGAAGTCATTATCGATCAGATTGATAAAGAATTGGCTTGTACCACTGTCAACCACCGAGGTCCGTGCCATAGCAATTGTGCCACGGGAATTTTTTAAGCCATTAGTCGCTTCATTCTTGATCGGTGCTGCGGTCGGTTTATGCTTAAGGTTCTGGTCGAAACCGCCACCCTGAATCATAAATTTATCGATCACGCGGTGAAAGACGGTGCCATCATAAAACCCGTTGTCGACATACTGCAGAAAATTTTCAACACTCAATGGAGCCTTATCGCGATCAAGCTCAAGCTTGATGTTTCCAACAGATGTTTTCATTTCAACCAGCTCGCCAGCGACAGCGGGAGCACAAAAAATTCCGAGCAGAATCAGGGTCAGAACTATTTTCTTCACACTTACCTCCTTATAAACATGTCAGAGAGCTTCCGGGCGCAGATCACGCAACATCAAGTCGGTGACGGCCTGTCGTGGATCCTTGTTCTCATAAAGAATCAGGTACATCTGTTCAATAATCGGGGTATCAACCCCCATTCTTTGCGCCAGCTGATAAGCCGAAAGCGTCGTTTTGACTCCCTCGGCGACCATCTGCATTCCCGCCATAATTTCACTCAGCTTTTTCCCACGACCAAGCTCAATCCCCACCGTCCGGTTACGCGAAAGATCACCTGTACAGGTTAGGACCAGATCCCCCATGCCACTGAGACCGGAAAATGTGGCTGCTGCTCCACCCAAGGCGATGCCCAAACGGGTCATCTCAGCCAGTCCTCGCGTAATCAGCGCAGCCCTTGAGTTGAACCCGAAGCCAAGACCATCTGAAACTCCGGCAGCAAGGGCAATAACATTTTTCATCGCGCCGCCGAGTTCAACTCCGATGATATCATCATGGGTGTATACCCGGAAATAATCGGTGGAAAAAATCTCCTGAATCTCTTCGGCTACTGCAATATGTGTCGCGGCAGCCACAACTGCAGTCGGGATCTTGAGGGCCACTTCACGCGCAAATGAGGGCCCGGAGAGAAATCCAGTCTTTTTTCGTAAACGCTCAGGGAGAAGTTCACTAATCAGTTCAGACATCAGCCTCAAACTGCCATTTTCAATCCCTTTTGCTGCCGAAACCAAGAGCGTTCCTGGTTTAAGATAATCCACCAGCCCAAGCAATACCGATCGCATCACTTGTGAGGGGCAGACAAGCAGAACCATATCAGCACCCTCAACAGCCAAACCAAGGTCTGAACTAAATTTCAAAGCTGACGCTAATTTGATACCAGGGAGATAGAGTTCATTTTCATGACTGATTGTCATTCGTGAGACAAGTTCTGATTCATAGGCCCAAAGGGTTGTTTCATGCCCCTTGTCCGCCAACAGCTGAGCCAGGGTTGTTCCCCAGCTGCCTGCGCCGATAACGGCACATTTGCAGGTTCTGGTCTGATTCATCAAAGTACCTTCTTTTTGCGGGCCATGCGTTGTTTAAGCCGCTGAATTTTTTGCTTCAGAAGATCCTGCCGTGGATAGCGGGTTAATTCCGAGAACGCCTGTAAAGCCTCTTTTAGATGTTCCTTCTCCTCAAGCATCTCGGCCAGGCGAAAACTCGCTTCCTGGCCAATCGGGCGCTCCGCAAATTCTTTGCTGACCCGCTCAAAGCCTTCCCGAGCCTTCTTCCGCTGCTTGCCGAGCAACCAGGCATTTGCCAGGCGATACTGGGTGATTGCCCTTAATTCACTCTGCGGGTAACTCGTGAGCAGTGATTCGAATTCAATAGCTGCCTGCGCCCAGTTTTTTTGCTGCACGTAACAGTCGGCAATTTCGTAAAGATTGGCGTCACCATTCTCATGGCTCTGTTCTATCATACGCTGGTATATCGGTATCGCCTGACCACAGTCATCCAACCGATATTTTGTCAACTCGGCAGCCGCGTGCTGCGCCTGGGAGAGAAACTGGCTCTTGGGGTAATTTTTTTCCAGTTGCAGATAAGCGATCAGCGCACGCTGATCATCCCGCAAATCGAATTGCTGGATCCGACCACTACGGTATAGAGCCTCTGCCGTTAATTCACTCATAGGATAATCGATAACAAGCTCAGTATAACGCTGCAGTGCTTTTTTAGGAATATTCTGCTGTTCAAGACGAATGCCCTGCCGCAATAAAGCAGCAGGGCGATATTCAATCCAAAGGCGGTATGAACCGATGGCAATAAAACCGATCAATAACAGACCACCGACCAGAATAGATCGACTTTTTTTACTCCTGCTCGTCCTCAAATCCTTCTGTAAAGTCCTCTTCAGCTTCTGTGGACTCATCATGCTCTACTTCTTTCTCCGCCAGCTTTGCTACCGACACAATATGTTCGCCTGCCTCTAGGACCATCAGACGCACACCCTGCGTATTACGGCCAATAATTGAAAGGTTTCCGACCCGAGTTCTCAGAACCTTGCCACCGTTGGTGATAAACATCAGATCAGAGTCTTCATCAACCATCTTGATGTCGACGACCTGTCCATTGCGCTCGGTCGTCTTGATGGTAATAACCCCTTTGCCACCGCGGCTCTGAACCCGATATTCATCAATTTCAGTACGTTTACCATAACCGTTTTCAGTCACGGTCACCAGGGTAGCTGCTGTATTATCACTTACGACCTGCAGTCCAATCACCCGGTCTCCCTTCACGAGAGTCATGCCACGCACACCGCGACCGACGCGACCGATAGCACGGACATCCGTCTCGGGGAAGCGGATCGATTTTCCGTAGTGAGTCGCCAGTAGAATATCCATGTTGCCGTCGGTAAGGCGGGTCGAGATCAGCGAATCCCCTTCGTCGATATTCACGGCGATTATTCCGCCAACACGAGGGCGAGAATAGGCCATCAATTCCGTCTTTTTGACCACGCCATTACGTGTCGCCATGACAATGTAGCGGTCTTCAATAAACTCCTTGACCGGCAATATGCTGGTGACCGATTCGTTCTGCTCCAGCTGGAGCAGATTAATGATCGCCTTACCTCGAGAAGCGCGACCTCCTTGGGGAATTTCATGCACCTTGAGCCAATAGGCCCGCCCAAGGCTGGTAAAAAACAGAATATAGGAGTGGGTCGAAGCGATGAACAGATGCTCGACAAAATCCTCTTCCTTGGGTCGCATCCCGGTCTGACCTTTGCCGCCACGACGTTGCGAACGATAGAGCGAAACAGCATTACGCTTGATATAACCAGTGTGTGATACCGTCACCACCATATCCTCATCGACGATCATATCCTCCAGGGTCAGATCGGCGGTTCGGTCGAGAATTTCGGTCCGGCGCGGATTGGCAAACTGAGCCCTGATCGTCACCAGCTCATCGTGAATGATCTTAAGAATTTCAATCTCGCTGGCAAGAATCTCTTTCAGGCGGGTGATTTGAGCCATAACTTCATTCAGCTCATTGAGAATCTTGTCACGCTCGAGGCCGGTCAAACGATGCAGACGCATATCAAGAATCGCCTGCGCCTGAATATCACTGAAGGTGAAGCGTGCGATCAGTTTCTCTTTGGCTTCGGCGGGGTTGGCCGAGGTTTTGATGAGCTGGATAACCTCATCAAGATTGTCGAGCGCAATCTTCAAACCTTCGAGGATATGGGCTCTGGCTTCGGCCTTTTTAAGTTCATAAATGCAACGGCGGGTAACAATTTCACGGCGGTGATCAATAAAGAAATCAAGGGTTTCACGCAGGGCAAGAATCCGTGGCTGGCCCTTGACGATCGCCAACATGATAATACCGAAGGACGACTGCATGGCTGTCATCTTGTAGAGCTGATTGAGGATGACGCCTGGCACCATATCCTTCTTCAGTTCAATACAGATCCGCATCCCTTCACGGTCCGATTCATCCCGCAGATCAGAAATACCTTCAATTTTTTTAGTTTTAACCAGTTCGGCGATCTTCTCTATCAGCCGCGCTTTATTAACCTGGTAGGGAATCTCGGTGACAATAATTTTTTCGCGTCCGGTACGCCGATCGACTTCAACCAGCGCGCGCGCGCGCATCTGCACAATACCGCGCCCGGTGCTATAAGCCTCACGAATCCCTTCCCGGCCGTTGATGAAGCCTGCCGTCGGGAAATCGGGACCTGGTATAAGACCTATCAACTCTTCAAACTCAATGCGTGGATTCTCGATGATTGCGAGCAAACCATCGATCACCTCACCCAGATTGTGCGGTGGAATTTTGGTCGCCATGCCGACCGCAATCCCTTCAGAACCATTGACCAGCAGATTGGGAAACTTACACGGTAAAACCAGGGGTTCTTCGAGAGAATCATCGTAGTTAGGTCCGAAATCTACGGTCTCTTTATCGATGTCGGCCAGCAATTCATGCGCAAGTTTATCCATCCGAATTTCGGTATAACGCATGGCTGCAGCGGAATCACCATCGACCGAACCGAAGTTCCCCTGACCATCCACCAACGGATGACGCATCGAAAAATCTTGGGCCATCCGTACGATGCTGTCGTAAACCGCGGTGTCACCGTGTGGATGGTACTTACCGATGACGTCGCCGACAACCCGCGCTGATTTTTTATAGGGTTTATTGAAATCATTATTCAGATCGTGCATCGCGAAAAGGATGCGCCGGTGTACCGGTTTGAGCCCGTCACGAATGTCGGGCAGAGCGCGCCCGACAATAACGCTCATCGCATAATCCATATACGATTTACGCATTTCGTCTTCTATATTTACGGTTACTTTATTTTGTTCGGTAAGCATCTATTTTCCTCCGGAAAATAAGGAAAAAGGAAAAATGTCAAAATGAGAAAGAGAGCTAAACACTTCAACCCCTCTCCTTTGACAATTTTCCCGTTTTTTAAACGTCAAGATTGGCAACATTCAAGGCATTGCGTTCGATAAATTCGCGCCGCGGCTCGACTTGATCCCCCATTAATACCGTAAATATTTCATCTGCTTTGACTGCATCCTGAATCGTTACCTGCAGTAGAATCCGCTTCTCCGGATCCATTGTGGTCTCCCACAATTGCTCGGGGTTCATTTCACCAAGGCCTTTGTACCGCTGAATATACTGCCCTTTTTTAGCACGAGCCAGAAAATGCTCAAGCAGTTCCTGACGACTGAGGACCTGAACATTAGTTCTTTCTTCATAGTTGATTGTAACTGGTTCCCCATCGCAAATTTCTTCAACCTGTTTATATGCTTGCAAAAGCAGCTTGTACTCATGGGACGAAAGTATTTCAACCATTTGACGATCAATACGTGCATGCAAATTACCAAGAGTCACCAAAATTCGATCGGGGTCTTGCATAACTTCGCATTTTATGTCGGGTTGTATCGCAAAGAGACTATCAGCGAGAGGTTGTAGTGATTGATGATCGGCATAACCGTTGCGTATATGCCCACGCACTAGAATTTTCAAAATCTCGACCGGAACCCCTCTGTTTGATACCTTTTCGAAAATTTTATTGAATTCAATTATATTTTTTAAGGTGGGGATAATCTGCTTGCCGCGGGTCACCTTTCCGCTACTAAGTTCAACCGTAGCCCCATCAACTCCTGTATCCAGCAGGTATTCAAGCAGTGCTTCGTCATCTTTAAGATAGAGTTCGCGTTTCCCTTTTTTGGCTTTAAATAACGGTGGTTGCGCAATATAAAGGTGACCGCGTTCAACCAGTTCCGGCATCTGCCGAAAGAAAAAAGTCAACAACAGGGTACGAATGTGCGAACCGTCGACGTCGGCGTCGGTCATGATAATGATCCGGTGATAACGCAATTTCGAAACATCAAAATCATCTTTACCAATACTGGTTCCCATGGCGGTGATGAGGGTTCTGATTTCATTGGATGTCAGCAGTTTATCAAACCGGGCTTTCTCTACATTGAGAATTTTCCCTTTAAGCGGAAGAATCGCCTGATAACGACGCTCTCGCCCTTGTTTTGCGCTACCTCCGGCCGAATCGCCCTCGACCAGGTAAATCTCACAAAGCGCGGGATCCTTCTCCTGACAATCCGCCAACTTGCCGGGCAGGGAGAGACCGTCCAGTGCCCCTTTGCGTCTCGTTAAATCACGCGCCTTGCGCGCCGCCTCTCTGGCGCGGGCTGCATCAATGCCTTTTTCGAGAATTTTACGCGCAATCTGCGGATTTTCTTCGAGATAGGTTGCAAGTTTTTCATTCACCAGAGACTCAACAAATCCCTTTACATCGGAATTTCCCAATTTCGTTTTTGTCTGACCTTCAAATTGAGGTTCAGACAGTTTGACCGAAATTACCGCAGCGATTCCTTCACGCAAGTCATCGCCAGAGATTGCGACCTTAACATTTTTAAGAAGATTATTAGCTGTCGCGTAGGAATTCATTGTCCGGGTTAAAGCAGCTTTAAAACCGCTTAAATGAGTGCCCCCTTCATGGGTGTTAATATTATTTGCGAAAGAAAAAATTTTCTCGTCATAGCTATCGTTGTATTGAATAGCAACCTCAATATCTACACCTTCCCTGGTACCTCGCACGAATATAGGTGCAGGATGTAATGATGATTTGGCTCTATTTAAATATTCAACAAATGAACAGATTCCCCCTTCGTAGAAAAAATCATTAACCTTTTCAGTACGATCATCATGAATGATAATTCTGACCCCGGCATTTAGGAAAGCAAGTTCTCGTAATCGTTGGGAGAGAGTCTCGAAAGAAAATTCAGTCGTTTCAAAAATGTCATCATCAGGCCAAAAAGTAATTCGCGTGCCGCGCTTTACAGTATCACCCTCTTCTTTTAATGGCATGACGGGAACGCCAATTCGATAATCCTGTCGATAAATTTTATTATCTCTTCTTATTTCGAGTTCCAGTTTTTTTGACAAAGCATTGACGACCGAAACGCCAACACCATGCAATCCACCTGATACTTTATAAGAATCGTTATCAAATTTACCGCCTGCATGTAAAACAGTCATAACAACTTCAGCGGCTGCTTTATTTTCGGCTGCGTGCCAATCGACGGGGATACCACGACCGTTATCCTCAACCGTTACTGAATTATCTTCGTGAATTGTAACCTTTACACTGTCACAATGACCTGCCAGGGCTTCATCAATCGAATTGTCTACCACTTCATAAACTAAATGATGAAGACCTGCGGTACTGGTTGATCCTATATACATAGCCGGTCTTTTACGAACAGCAGATAGTCCTTCTAAAACTTTAATGCTGTCCGCTTTATAACTTCCACTCATTTAAACTCCTTGTTCAAGAAAATGAAGAAATAGTTCCATCTTTTACATAAAATTTTGATAATTTTCTTGATTTTGATAAAAATAAATTTTTATCTGTAGTTGTAATAAATGTTTGACCTGAATGATTTTCAATAAGATTAAATAAAATATTTTTATTATTAATATCTAGTTCACTTGCTATATCATCTAAAAGTAAAATTGGTTTAAATTTATTTATATATTCAAAATCTATTATTTGAGCTGTTCTAAATAAAATAATAAAAGATCTTTTTTGTCCTTGAGAACCATAAATATTAAGATCATTATCCTCATAAAAAAAATTTACTTTATTTTTATGACAACCTATTATTGAATATTTATATTTAATTTCTTTATCTATGTTTTCATTTATTTTTTTTAAGTAGTAATTTTCTTTATTCTCAATTTTTTCTGAATCTAAATAATTAATTCTAAATTTGAATGGTAGGTTTATTAATATTTTATTTAACCTATAAATATAATCTGACCTTTTTTTATCTATAATTGAAGAATATTTAGATATTAAAATATTCCACTCTTCTAAATTTTTTAAATTTTCTGTTTTAAGTAATTTATTCTTATTTTCAATTATTTTAAAATATTGTTTTAATATTTTAAAATATTCTTTATCTGTATAAAAAATTGCTTTATCAATTAATTCTCTTCTTTTTATAGGTGGTCCAGATATTATATTTATGTCGTCTGGTTTAAAATCTATAGAAAAAATTGAACATAAATATTCATCTATTTTTACAGACTTGTCATTTTTAAAAAATATTTTGTTTTTTTTGTTTATTTCTATCTTAATATTTTCAATACAATTGTTTTTTGTATAATTACACTCTATATAAGATTTATTTTTTGTCTTATTTATCGTTTCGAATAAATAAGATGTTCTAAAACTTTTTAAGTTTGACAAAGAAAAAATAGCTTCTATAAAACTTGTTTTTCCTGCTGCATTATTTCCAAATAATAAATTAATATTAGGAGATGGATAAAAAATGTTATTTTTTATATTTCTAAAATTATCCAATTTTATATCATTTATATACATTTACAAACGCATTGGCATAATTACTGAAATGAAGTTTTTGTTTTTTTCTGGTTCTATCATACCTGGTGATAGATTGTCCTTTAAATGAAATTCTATAAACTCTTCATCTATTGCTTGTAAAATATCTAAAATATACTTTGAATTAAATCCTATTGAAATATCTTTACCTTTATAGGAAATATCAATTTCTTCACTAGCGTCACCCAGATCCGGATTTGAAGATGTTAAAATTGCTTTATTATTAGTAAAATTAATTTTAATACCTTTCGTTTTTTCACTTGAAAGGACCGATATTCTTTTTAAAGCATGAAAAAATTCATTTTTATTTATTATTGAAGTATTTTCACATTTTTCAGGTATTACCCTTTTGTAATCTGGAAAATCCCCATCGACTAGTCTCATAATTAGAATAGTATTTTCATCTATTATTATAAAATTATTATCAACTATACTTATTTCTAAATTATTGTTTTCTTTATTTATTATTTTTCTTAATTCAAAAATTCCTTTTTTAGGTAAAATAATACCCTTATCAAATAATATAAATTTTTCTTCTATATCTGTAAAACTGTAAGATAACCTATGTCCATCTGTTGATATCATCGATAATTTTTCATCTTCATATTTTAAAAAAATTCCATTTAGATTATATTTAGTTTCATCATTAGAAATTGAAAAAATAGTTTTATCAATCATTTCATTTATTTTAAATGAACTTATATTTAATAAATTATCTGATTTAAATTCAGGAAATTTTGGATATTCATCAGAGGATAAGCCGACAAGGTTAAAAATAGATTTATCACATTTTATTTCAATCCAACAATTATCTTTTGATTTAAAATTTATTTCTTTGTCAGGAAGTTCTCTTATTATTTCAAACAATTTTTTTGCAGAAACTGTTATTTTACCATCTTCTATAATTTGAGTTGAAAATTTAGAACGTACCCCTATTTCAAGATCAGTTGCTGTTAATGTTAGTTCATTATTTTTAGCATTAATATGTACATTAGCTAATATTGGGATGGTGTGTTTTTTTTCTATTATTCCTTGTATCTGGCCTAATGCTTTTAAAAAAATTTCTTTTTCAATTTTAAACTCCATTCATTCCTCCTGTGAACATGCGCTATTTATATTATCTTTATGTTTTTAAAACTAGTAATAACAGTAGGGGCTGTTAATTGTTGATAAATATTGTAAATAACTAAAATATCGACATTTATTTTAAAAACTAGCAATAATCTTCTTGTTTATAAAAAACTTAATTTTGTGGGTTGCTGAATAATTATTGTTTATCCACATTTTGTCCTTAATTTATAAACAACTTTATGAACGCATGTTGTCCATGAGTCTTTCCACAGTAGTTTTTAGTTGAATGTCTTCAACCATTTTTTGATCTATTTTTTTTATAGCATGGATTACCGTGGAATGGTCTTTTCCGCCAAAGCGATTTCCTATTTCGGGGAACGAACAGGATGTCATTTTTCGAGAAATATACATGGCTATCTGGCGGGGTAAAACCAGGGTTTTAAGTCTTTTAGAAGATTTGAGTTCAATTGTTTTTACATTGAAATGATTTGCTACTATTTTTTGAATCGTTTCAATTGTTATTTCTCTATTTTGTTCAACAAGGATGTCCTTTAAAATATTTTTGGCCATTTCCATATTTATCGGTGTCGATGTCAAACTGGCATATGCACCGACTCGTACTAAATAACCCTCCAATTCACGGACATTGCTTGTTATTGAGTTAGCCAGGAAAAAACCAACGTCTTCTGGGATGTTTATTCCATTTTGATCAGCTTTCATTTTAAGAATTGCTAGTTTTGTTTCGACATCTGGAGCTTGTATATCAGCAATTAAACCCCACTCGAATCTTGATCTTAAACGCTCTTCAAGTCCTGGTATCTCCTTTGGAAATTTATCTGATGTTACAATTATTTGTTTATGTGATTCATAAAGAGCATTAAATGTATGAAAAAATTCTTCCTGAGTTCTTTCTTTTCCTGCAATAAATTGTATGTCGTCGATCAACAAAACATCCATTGATCTAAATTTATTTCTGAAGTCTTCCATTTTTGCATATCTTAATGAATTAATTAATTCATTCATAAATTTTTCAGAACTATAATATGCTATTTTTGCGTTATTATTTTTTTCATGTATATAATTACCAATAGCATTGATAATATGTGTTTTACCTAGACCAACTCCACCATATATAAATAAAGGATTATATGTTGTTGCTGGATTATTTGCTACAGCCATTGCTGCTGCATGAGCAAATTGATTTGACGTTCCTGAAACAAAACTATCAAATGTATATTTGTTATTTAACGTATTATTTGTTATTTTTATATGATCTTTTTTCTCTTCAATTTTTATTTCTTCCTTATTTTCTTGATTCATCATTATATTTGAAATGTTTATATTTAATTTAATATTATTGTTTAATATATTATTTAATATTGATTCAATTTTATTTTTATAATTGTCTTTTATCCAATCGGAAAAAAATTTATTAGGCACAGAAATATTTAAAAAGTTATCATCTATCGATTCGTATTTTATTGGACATATCCAAGTGTTGTAATTGTGGCTGTTCAACTCTTTTTCCAGTTGAAGTGCAACCTTATCCCACAGTGACGGTGCCATGGTGCCCAATCCCTTTAGTCAACAATTTATCAACAGCTGTTGACATCTCTAAAATGTTACCTTTTTTCAAGGTTAAAACTCGCGTCAGGCTAGCAAAGCAGTCTTATTTTTGCAAGCGTATCTCATTCGCCTATTTCAAATGACAGTTTAATTTTTTTTATAAATTGACGTGCTAGAATACTTGACATTTCATCCCTAAATATGTTTTAAGAAGCAGTTCATCTCAACTGATATCAAAAGGAAAATAAAAATGTCGAAACGTACATATCAACCAAGTCGTATTAAACGTAAGCGTACTCACGGATTTCGTCAGCGGATGCAGACAAAAAATGGTCGTCGCGTGATTAGTCGACGTCGTGCTCGCGGGCGTAGTTTATTGAGTGCAGCAACTCCAAAAAAATAATACTGTTTTGTCCGAGCAGCATTTTATTTTGCCGCGAGAAACTCGGCTACGGAAACGCTGGGAATTCAATGCCGTTTATCGAATGGGGTGTAAGAGAAATACACCCCATTTTTTACTTTTGGTTTTGATAAATTCTCAGGAACATAGCCGTTTAGGAGTAACTGTTAGTCGCAAAGTTGGCAATGCGGTTGTACGGAATAGGGTAAAAAGGATTATTCGCGAATTTTTTCGTTGTAATCGATTTCGACTGGAAAAACCGGTTGATCTTTCTGTTATAGCTAAGCGTGATGCCGGTCAGGTCGATACTGATACGATTTGGCATGAGCTTGAAGAACTGTTCGGATAGGTTTTTGCCGTGTTTTTTAAGCGACTTATTATATTTTTAATTGATATCTATCGACATGTGATATCTCCGCTTTATCCACCAATCTGCCGTTTTTACCCCAGTTGTTCAAATTATGCACGTCAATCACTTATTGAACATGGTCTTCTGACTGGTAGTATATTGACCATTCGTCGCATCAGTAAATGTCACCCTTTTCATCCCGGAGGATTTGACCCTGTTCCTCCGCGGGATTCCCAGGTTTGAATTAAATGGAAAATAAACGCACTCTCATAGCTATCGCCCTGGTTCTGTTTTTGTGGACCGGTTACAATTTTCTTTACCCTTCGACCCATGAAAAACCGGCTCAAGAGCAGTCTGTGGTTGAAAAGGTTGTTCCCGTTGACCACTCAGGCGTAGCTGTGCAGAAGCGGGTACCATTGATTGATATGCATCCGTCAGCGCAACCGGCGAAAGAACGCAGGATAAAGGTTAAATCCGATCTTTTCGAATTAGTTTTTAGTTCCGACGGGGCACGTTTGATTGATGGGCAACTCAACAAATTCAAGCAAACAAATTCTAAAAATTCTCCTTTTGTTAAAATAGTTGATGAACAGTCAGGAGAGAAGGGTACCTATGGTTTTTTTGGCGGCGATGGATTTAATCTGCCTCCTAATGCGCACTATACTTTTGATGGTAATAGTAATGAAGTTCTACTTTCATCAACCGAAAAATCTTATATTACTTTCAAAACAGTTACTGCCGAAAATATTCAAATTACAAAAACATTTACCTTTTATCCTAATAAATACTATTTTGATGTTAATGTAATTGTTAATAATCTATCTAATCAAGTAAAAAATGGAAACGTTAATTTCTCTCTCGTAAGTAATTGGGATGATTCGAAAAAAAGTGATAGATATAATTTCGTCGGAGCTGTAACTTATGACGGTAACAAATTATATGACGATGAACCAAAAAAATTAAAAGAAGAAAGTAAGACTTATGGAAGCAATATATTATGGACTTCCTTTACAACTAAATATTTCTCAAATATTGTTAAGCCAATTGGAGATTCATTAAAGAACATAACGATTGAGTTTAATAATGATTCTGTAATAAATATTATTACATCACCGCCTTTTTCTATTCAACCTGGTGGTTCTCATGAGTTTAAGTATAAAAATTATTTAGGACCAAGGGATTATGATCTTTTAAAACAAACAGGCCTGTCATTTGAAAATATCATTGACCTTGGTTTCTTCGGAATTATTGCCAGACCATTAATGGTTGCACTTAAATTCTTTTATGGATTCCTCGGTAATTATGGCTTTGCAATAATTTTATTAACAGTTTGTATTAAAGCCATTTTCTGGCCATTAACGCAAAAGAGTTACAGCTCCATGAATGCCATGAAAAATCTGCAACCGCAGATGGCAAAATTACGCGCCAAGCATGGCAAAGATAAACAAAAACTCAATCAAGAGATGATGGCACTTTATAAGGAAAATCGGGTCAACCCCTTTGGAGGATGTTTGCCAATGGTTATACAAATCCCGGTATTCTTTGCGCTTTATCGTGTGTTGCTTGAGTCTATTGAATTACGCCATGCCCCGTTTATGCTCTGGATTACAGACCTCTCTGCGGCTGATACGCTGATCAGCGATGCATTTCACCTTGGTTTCGCTTTGGGTCCTTTGCCTTTGATCATGGGTTTCACGATGTTTCTTCAACAACGGATGACACCAACAACCATGGATCCGACCCAGGCCAAGGTGATGATGTTTATGCCTGTTTTCTTTACTTTTATCTTCCTCAGCTTCCCCTCCGGACTGGTCATCTACTGGCTGGTTAACAATCTGTTAACCATTGCGCAGCAGTATTTTATCAACCGCACACCAGCCAGATCTTGATGTGGATCGCCAGGATATAATTGTCGCACCAGCGACCCCACCCGGCGAGGGTGGGGTTGCAATAATTCGTCTCTCTGGGCCTAATTGCCTTGACCTTGTCCTTCCTTTTTTTCAATCCAGCCGTACCTTCAATCGACCTGATTCACATTATTTTTACCATGGCTTTCTGCTTGATTCGCAGGGTCATAGGCTTGATGAAGTAATGTTTGTCTTTATGGCAACTCCACGAAGTTTTACCGCCGAAGATGTTGTTGAAATTCATTGTCATGGTGGTCACCAAACGGTTGAGAAAATTCTTTCCTTATTTTTAAAGGCAGGCGCTCGTCTTGCGAAGGCTGGAGAGTTTAGTTATCGAGCTTTCATTAATGGAAGAATAGACCTTTCACAGGCCGAAGCTATTGCCGATTTAATTCATGCCCGCTCTGCTACGGCACAGACCCTTGCTTTTTCTCAGATGGAAGGTCAGCTTTCACGCACATTATACTCATATACCGCTAAATTGAGGGACTCACTTGCGCTACTTGAAGCCTGGATTGATTTCCCGGATGAAGAACTTCCCACTGAAGATATGAATGAAATAAAACTGCAGGTTAGTCAGTCTATAAACGAATTAAGGGTTCTCTGCGGGGGGTATAATACTGGTCGAAGTTATGTCGAGGGTGTTTCTCTTTTACTTTTTGGTAAACCGAATGTCGGTAAAAGCTCTCTGATGAACGCTCTTCTCGGAGAGGAGAGGTCGATAGTTACTGAGATTGAGGGTACGACTCGAGATCTTTTGGAAGAAGGGCTGGTTATTCATGGTATTCCTGTTCGCTTAATTGATGCCGCCGGATTGCGCGCTGGCCTAGATCCGATTGAAAGGGAAGGGGTAGAGCGTGCTCGGCGTAAACTTATTACCGCGGATCTTGTACTTTTAATGATAGATGGATCTCGGCCCTTTGATCAAGAGGACCAGGACGCTGCGGATGCTTGTCTAGATAAAAAGCACATTAAGGTTATTACGAAGAGTGATTTACCCCTGGAACCTTCTGTTGAGTTCTCAGACATTAAGGATGCTATTTCTATTTCTATCAAGAGTGGAGAGGGGCTTTCTCTTTTGCGACAGGCGATCCATGACGCGATAATAGGCCATCAATCTCGGATTGATAATTCTGTCGTCATGACAAATCAACGGCACTATGCTGCTGCTTCCCATGCTATGGTTTCCCTTCAGCGCTTTGTTGATTCTGTATCTTTGGGGTTTTCTTTAGAATTTCTTGCTTCTGATCTTAGGGAAGCTCTTGTTGCCCTGGGTGACATAACCGGAGAAACAACGACCGAAGATGTTTTGGATTCGATCTTCAGCCGCTTTTGTATAGGTAAGTAGTTTTTGTTCCACGTGGAACATTTAAGGCAGGTGGATATTGAAGGGGTATGGAAAAGAATATCAGGTAATTGTCGTTGGGGCAGGCCACGCAGGTTGTGAAGCCGCTCTTGCTTCTGCGCGCATGGGTTGTACTACTCTCCTGCTGACAATGGGGTTGGATGTTGTGGCGATGATGTCATGCAACCCGGCTATCGGCGGTTTAGCAAAGGGACATCTGGTACACGAGATTGATGCTCTTGGTGGAGAGATGGGACTGAATATAGATGCTACGGCAATTCAGTTCCGGCGCTTAAATACCCGTAAGGGCCCAGCCGTCAGGGCCAGTCGAGCCCAGGCAGACCGTATGGCTTATAGTGCTCGAATGAAGCGGATATTGGAGTCGGAACCGTATCTTGATTTGAAGCAGGGGGCTGTAGTAGCCCTCGAAGTGGGACAACATGGCATCTGTGGCGTGAAGACCCGTGAGGGTCTTTATTATGCAGGGCGTAATGTCGTTTTGACAACTGGGACCTTTATGCGTGGTTTGATCCATGTGGGGTTGAGAAATTACAGCGGTGGTCGTGCAGGGGAACCGGCATCAGAGGGTCTATCCGATTGTTTGCGTGACTTAGGGTTTAGGGTTGGGCGATTGAAGACCGGTACTCCAGCGCGGTTAAGTCGCCGTTCTATTGATTTTACAAAATTAGAAACACAGACAGGTGATGATCTGGTGAAGGGTTTTTCTTTTTTAACTCAAAGTCACCAGATAGATCAGGTTCCCTGCTATATTGCCAATACCAATGAAAAAACCCATGACATTATTCGAAAAAATCTCCACCAATCACCCTTATATTCTGGAGTTATTGAGGGGATAGGTCCGCGGTATTGTCCTTCTATTGAAGATAAGGTTGTACGCTTTCCAGACCGAAAGTCGCATCAAACCTTCCTTGAACCGGAGGGCCGTCTCAGCGCCGAAATGTACCCAAGTGGTATGTCTACCTCATTACCACCGGATGTCCAACTCCGATTTTATCGATCGATGGTTGGTTTGGAGAAGGTAGAGATAATGCGCCCTGGTTATGCTATTGAGTATGACTTTGTTGAACCGGTTCAGATCACAAAATCTCTTGAAACAAAAAGGATTGCTGGCCTTTTTCATGCTGGCCAAATCAATGGTACATCGGGGTATGAAGAAGCGGCGGCCCAAGGAGTTATGGCTGGAATAAATGCGGCCCGTCGAGCGCAACAGAAAGAACCTCTAATTCTAGGGCGTGATCAAGCATATATCGGGGTGATGATTGATGATCTAACCACCCAGCCCACTCGTGAACCATACCGTATGTTTACTTCACGTTCAGAATATAGGCTTTTGTTGCGTGAGGATAATGCTGATCAGAGACTGACTCCTGAAGGACGAAAGGTGGGGTTGGTCACCAATGACCGTTGGTTGCGATATGAGGTGAAGCAGCAAGGATTTGCGGCAGGGCTAGAGGCGTTGGAGAGACAACGTGTCAGCGCCCGTCAAAAAGAAACAGTCGCTAGGTTTGCCCTCGGGAATCTAACCCAGAGTTTAAGTTTGAAGGAGTTGCTGAAGCGCCCAGAGATTCAAATAGAGCAGTTATGCTCCCTTTCTACTGAGCTTTTAATTCTTGAAGCCGAGGTGCTTGAGCAGTTGGAAATTGCTGTGAAATATGAAGGATATATTGCTCGGCAATACGAACAGGTTGCTCGGATGGGTTCTCTTGAAGGGGAAGGTTTGCCGCCCGAACTTGAGTATTCCAGTATTAGGGGGCTTTCTCAGGAGGTAAAAGAGAGGTTGTCTGAGGTTCGGCCCGAAACCCTCGGGCAGGCCAGTCGAATTCAGGGGGTAACCCCGGCAGCAATTGCCGTATTGAGTGTATATCTAAAGCGATGGAAAAAAGAACAGAACATTTAATTTCGGGACTTGGGAATTTCGGAATCAAGCTGAGTGAGTCAATTTTACTACGTGAACTTGAATTTCTGGATGAACTTTTGCGCTGGAGTGATCGCATAAATCTCACCGCGATCAAAAATCAGCAGGAGGGGATTGAAAAGCACCTAATTGATTCCCTGGTACTTTTACTCTTTTTACGAGATGAACTGCTGCTTGATCTGGGCACAGGGGCTGGAATACCTTCGATTCCTTTAGCCATAGCCCGACCAGAATTAGCTATTGTCAGCGTAGAATCGGTCGGGAAGAAGGTAAATTTTCAAAAACATGTGCGTCGAAAATTATCTTTAAATAACCTGACTCCTTTGAACTGCCGGGTAGAGTCGCTGGTGAAGGAAAATAGCTATCCACAAATCACCGCACGAGCATTTGCCCCGCTCGATAAAATACTAGCGCTTGTACACCCTTTGTTGACCCCTGGGGGACGACTTTTGCTTTTACGAGGGTCGAAGGATGAGGTCAACTTGAACAAGAGCACTGAAGCATTGTCGCGGTTCGATTTTATAATCTGCAAAAAGCATAGTTATCAACTCCCGTTCTGTAAGGCTAATCGTCAAATTCTAGAAATATCGAGAAGCTAAAAAATTATAAATTAAACATATTTTGTGCTCAAGTTCGAGGTTTCAGAAATGGGATGCTTTTGCCTGGGTGTGTATGATAGGATTCGACTTCATTTTTTACGCGACAAGGAGCTTTTATGGCGCGAATTATCGCCGTAGCTAATCAGAAGGGCGGGGTGGGTAAAACTACGACTGCCGTGAATCTCGCCGCATCGTTAGCAGTCGCTGAAAATAGGACGCTGTTGGTCGATATGGATCCTCAGGCGAACGCTTGTAGTGGGCTTGGTGTAGATAAAACAACGGTAATTTCAACGGTTTATGATGTTTTAATTGAAGATGAAGATATCCGCGGGGTTATCGTTGGGAGTGAGTTAGAGTTTTTAAGTATCCTGCCTTCAAACACCAACCTGATAGGTGCAGAAATTGAGTTGATTGATAAACCGGGAAGAGAGACACGGTTGAAGACTGTCCTGACCCCCATTGTTGCCGATTACGATTATATTATCATTGATTGCCCACCCTCCCTGTCTTTATTAACCTTGAATGCCTTAACTGCTGCCGATTATGTGCTGGTGCCTCTGCAGTGTGAGTTTTATGCCATGGAGGGGTTGGGTCAGTTGATGCAAACTATTCGTTTGGTTCAGGGAGAACTGAATCCGCGACTTGCCATCGGAGGCATATTGCTGACCATGTATGATGGGCGGAACAATCTATGTCGCCAGGTCAGCGATGAGATAAGAAGCCACTTTGGCGATAAGGTTTTTTCAGTTGTTATTCCTCGAAACGTGCGCCTGTCGGAAGCACCAAGTTTCGGTCAACCGGCTCTGCTTTATGATATTGCTTCGACTGGGGCGAGATCATATCTGGAGTTGGCGAAAGAGGTAATGGAACAGGAGGAAGTTGTCCATGGCTAAGCGTCCAGCTTTGGGGAAGGGTATGGGAGCCCTTCTGAATACAGCTGCTCAGGAAGGTGGCAAGAAGTACTTTCAATGTCCCATTGAAGAGTTGCGTCCCCACAGTAACCAACCTCGAAAAAACTTTGATGATGCCAAACTTGTAGAACTTGCTGCGTCGGTGCGTGAGAAGGGAATAATTCAGCCTCTGGTGGTACGTCGGGTTGCTGATTATTACCAGATTATCGCCGGTGAACGACGCTGGCGAGCTGCGCAGAAAGCAGGCCTCGACAAGGTCCCTGTCGTTATCCAGGATGTCAGTGAAGACTGGGCTCTGGAGATGGCCTTGATCGAAAATGTGCAACGCGAAGATCTGACCCCGCTCGAAGAGGCGGAGGCCTATCAATATTTGATCGACACCTTTGATTTGTCACAGGAAGAGGTCGCAAAAAGGGTAGGCAAGGAGAGACCTACTGTTGCTAATGCTTTACGTCTGTTGAAGTTGCCTGCAAGTCTTCGTTCTGATCTGAATGGTGGTCGCATCAGTATGGGGCATGCCAGAGCGCTGCTGTCACTGACTAACGAAGAAGATATGCTTGAAGCTGCTCTACAGGTCATCAGTAAAAAACTATCTGTTCGCGACACAGAAAAGCTGGTCAAGAAGATTAAGAGTTTTGGTTTTTCGCCACCTAAGGTCAAGGCAACTGAAGTTGATCCCAACCTTGAAACACTTGCCTCAGCGTTGACTCAACGGTTGGGAGCTAAGGCGCGTGTCCTGCCAAAAGGGCAGGGAGGTAAGATCGAAATCGGATATCAAAACCTTGATGACCTGGACCGCCTTCTGGACCTTCTAGGAGTTACACTTTAGATTTTTTGCTGACATGGCCCGGTTGCCACAGTCGCTGATGGGATTGTCCAATGATGAAGAAGAGTCAGATAAATATCGACAAAGCAGATATAAAAGCCTTCCTTGGCCCGGGAAGTCAGTTTGAGGGGAAGCTGAGTTTTGATGAAATGGTTCGTCTAGATGGACGCTTTGTCGGTGAAATTCACTCCGCTGACACTCTGGTGGTGGGTGACACGGCCGAGGTTGAAGGGGATATCCATGTTGGATGCCTGGTCTTAAGTGGAAATTTTAAGGGTAATATCGTTGCCAGACAGAGAGTGGAGCTTAGAGCCCCGGCGAATGTCCAAGGCACTATTCAAACACCCGAGCTTAAAATTGAAGAAAAGGTCATGTTTAATGGGGAGATCCTTATGGCCAGTGATGTCAAGGCTTCTAATGGCGAAACCAGTTAAATTCCGGTGCAGTTGCTATTGTTTGGTTTTCATTATTAAGCGAGAGGTCTAAAATTCCCAAAGTAGCAAAATTTCTTGACATAAGTTGACCTGCATGTTAGCTATCCCCCTGTTTTTGGCTCTGGCCTGATTTTTTTTACTACACTCTATTGTATACAGTATACCGTCTTTAAATCGTTCGACTAATCTAGCAGAGGTGGACAAGTGATCAGTCTCGACTGGACTCTGATACTGCAGTTTTTTAATTTTATAATTCTCCTCATCATCCTTAATAAAATTCTCTATCGTCCGCTGCTCGGTATTATGGCTCAGCGTCGTGAAAAGATTGTGGGCAGCAAATCGCGTGCCCGTGATCTTGAGGCCGGTATTGAAGAAAAAATGAAGCAATATCAGGAGCAATTGAATGCGGCTAAATCCGCGGCGGTTTCTGAACGTGCAGAGTTACGTAAAACAGCTCACATCCAGGAAGCGGAAATAACCGGCGAAGCTCAGAATAAAGCCGTTGCGCGCATTACGAGTATTCGTGAGCAGGTCGAAAACGAAGCGACACAAGCTGGTCAGATTCTCAAGAGTGAAGCCAAAGCGATGGCCGGGCAGATTGCCTCTAAGGTACTCGGTCGGGCACTGGTCTGATAATACAAGAAGGGATATCGATGCGCGCAACAAGAACAGTATTGCTGACACTGGCACTGATGGTTCTGCTAACAGGCCTTGTCTATGCCTCGAGTAGCGAACACGCTGTCGACAGTGGAGTTCTGCTTAAGGATTTTCTCTATCGGGTATTCAATTTCGCAATCGTAGTCGGCATCCTGGTTTATTTCCTGGCTAAACCTTTGAAAAAAGGACTTTCCGGTCGTCGTGAAGAGATCGAAAAGGCGTTGGCAGAAGCGGAACAAATCAAGCTCAATGCCGAAACCAAATTTGCGGAATATGATCAGAAGCTTACCTTGGCTAATGCAGAAATTGCGCAGATCAGCGCAGGCATCAAGCTCGAAGGTGAGCGGGAAAAAGAAAAAATTATTGCCAGTGCTCGTGAGATGGCGATCAAGATTGAGCAGGATGCCGAAAAGTCAGCTGCTCGCGAGGTCGCTAAGGCCCGCACGCAGCTTCAGGCTGAAGCTGTGCATCTGGCCGTTGAACTGGCCGAGGACCTCTTGAAAAAGAACTTTACCGGCGAAGATGATACCCGTCTGATCGACGAGTATATGCAGAAGGTGGGAGAGTTACATTGAGTAACAGTGCGATTGCCATAAGATACGCCAAGGCTCTGCTGTCAATCGGCAAAGAAGTTGGGCAGGTAGAGCCCTACGCCGAGGAACTGTCGTCTGTAGCCGCTGTCATGAGCAAACAGGATCTGCTGCGTCTGTTGCTAGATAGCCCAACCCTTCCGGTTGAGAAGAAGAGCGCCATCATGAATGATGTCGTGGATTTGATGAAACTGAGTGAAGGAATGAAGGACTTTCTCGGTCTGCTGGTCGTAAAGGGACGAATTGCTCAGGTTCCACAAATCTCTGAAAACTATAGAAGATTCGCAGACGAGCTCTCGGGAATCGTTCGCGCAACGCTGACCTCCGCTCATTCACTTTCTGACCAGACGAATGAAGCGATCCGTGCAGGGCTTGAAAAACAGACCGGCAAAAAAGTCGTTCTCAATCTTGCCGTTGATCAAAGCCTTATCGGCGGGGTCAAAGCGGAAATGGGTGGCAAACTTTTTGATGGAAGTGTGAAAACCCAGCTTAAGCAGATCGCAGATACCTTAGCAAAGGGGTAAAAAAATATTATGGAAATTAGAGCAGAAGAGATCAGTGCAATTATCAAGAAGCAGATCGAAGGGTTCGGTCGTGAGATCGAGGTCAGCGAGACTGGAACCATTATTTCCGTAGGTGACGGTATCGCCCGGATTCATGGACTCGACAAGGCAATGGCAGGTGAGCTGCTTGAGTTCCCTGGCGGTACCATGGGGATGGTGCTTAACCTTGAGGCCGATAATGTCGGTGCCGCTATTCTAGGTGATTCGGAGCATATCAAAGAAGGCGACCTGGTCAAGCGGACCGAACAGATTGTGCGCGTTCCGGTTGGCGAAGCTCTGATCGGGCGAGTCGTTAACGGTATCGGAATACCAATCGATGGCAAGGGTGATATCAAAACCGATACCTATAGCCAGGTTGAACTCAAAGCTCCGGGCATCGTAGCACGTAAATCGGTTCATGAGCCATTGCAGACCGGACTCAAAGCGATTGATGCCATGGTCCCGATAGGTCGTGGTCAGCGGGAGCTGATCATCGGTGACCGTCAAACCGGCAAGACGGCGGTTGCGATTGATACGATCATCAATCAGAAGGGTAATGGCGTTACCTGTATCTACGTTGCCATCGGGCAGAAACGTTCGACGGTTGCTCAGGTCGTTGAAAAGCTACGTCAGCACGGTGCAATGGATTACACGATTGTTGTTGCTGCAACGGCCTCTGACCCGGCGCCTCTCCAGTTTATCAGCCCCTATACCGGCGTTACCATGGGTGAGTACTTCCGTGACAACGGCCAGCACGCCCTGATCATTTATGATGACCTCTCCAAACAAGCTGTTGCTTATCGTCAGCTCTCCTTGTTGTTACGTCGTCCGCCAGGTCGCGAGGCTTTCCCGGGGGACGTTTTCTACCTGCACAGTCGCCTGTTAGAGCGGGCCTGTAAGGTTAACGACAAGTTGGGCGCGGGCAGTCTGACCGCCCTGCCGATTATTGAGACGCAGGCTGGTGACGTTTCAGCTTATATTCCAACCAACGTTATTTCGATTACCGACGGACAGATCTTCCTTGAAACCGATCTTTTCTACTCGGGTGTGCGTCCGGCGATCAATGTCGGTCTTTCGGTTTCGCGGGTTGGTGGTTCAGCTCAGGTCAAGGCGATGAAACAGGTCGCTGGTACCCTGCGTCTGGCTCTGGCTCAGTATCGTGAGATGGCAGCTTTTGCCCAGTTCGGATCCGACCTCGATGCAGAAACCCAGAAGCAGTTGGCTCGTGGTGAGCGTCTGGTTGAGATCCTTAAGCAGGGTCAGTATCAGCCTCTGCCCGTTGCAAAGCAGGTTCTGGCAATCTATGCAGTCAATAACGGTTATACCGATCATATCCCTGCTGCAACTGTTCAGCGCTATGAGCAGGAGATGATCTCCTTCATGGACGGTCAGAAATCAGACCTGGTCAAAGACCTGACCGAGAAGAATGCAATTGATGATGATCTTAAGGATCGCATTGTAAAGGCTCTGGAAGAATTTAAAGGCCAGTTCAGCGCTTGATTTAAACTGCAGACAAAAGGTTTGAACGCATGGCTAGTCTTAAAGACATAAAAAAACGGATCAGCTCGGTAAAAAATACCCAGCAGATCACAAAGGCGATGAAAATGGTCTCTGCGGCGAAGTTGCGCAGGGCCCAGGAAGCTGCTGTTTCGGCTCGCCCTTACGCTGAAAAGCTGCAGCAGGTGCTCTTTAACCTGGCTCGCCGTGAAGAGGTTGATGCTCATCCCTTATTGGTTCAACGCGGAAAAGGGCGTGCGCTGATATTGCTGATCACTGCAGATCGTGGTTTATGCGGTGGATTTACAGCCAACGTTTCGAAAGCCGCCGAGCGTTTTATACGTGAGAATGTGCAGGGGTTCGATGCTATTGACCTGATGATAACCGGCCGCAAGGGGAAAGAATTTCTACGTAGCCGTGTCGGGGACAATATTGTCAAGGTCCACGAAAATCTGGGGGCAAATCTTAACTACAAGACCGCGTCGCTGCTGGGCCAGGAGATCGTCCGTTCTTTCGAAGACGAGACTTATGATGCCGTATACCTGATCTATAATGCCTTTGAGAGTGCTATTAGTCAGATTGTTACTCTTGAGCAGTTGTTGCCTATAAAGGCTGAAACTACGCCTGAGATCGAAGGAAATGCAACGGATTACATCTACGAACCGAATCGGCCTGAAGTTTTGTCCCAGATTCTACCAAAGATGGTTGATGTTCAAATTTTCCGCGGTTTGCTCGAATCGAATGCGTCCGAGCATGGCGCACGGATGGCTGCGATGGATAGTGCCAGTCGTAACGCTGCGGAAATGATCGGTAAACTGACCTTGCAGTATAATCGTGCACGTCAGGCCGCGATCACTACCGAGTTGATGGAGATTATCTCCGGTTCAGAATCGGTCAAATAGCTAAGTGTTAAGAAACTAGAATATATAGAGTTTTTTCCGGCAGGATAGAGGAGGAAAAGGAAACATGAACAAGGGAAAGATTACACAGGTCATCGGCCCTGTTGTTGACATCGAATTTGAGCCCGGTAAGTTGCCGGAGATCTATCACGCACTGAAGCTCTCCAATCCAGCGATCTCTTCTGATGAGTGGAATCTGGTGGTCGAGGTTGCCCAGCACCTTGGTGATAATACCGTGCGTGCCATCGCTATGGATTCGACTGATGGTCTGGTTCGCGGTCAGGAGGTTCTTGATACCGGTGCACAGATTTTGATGCCGGTTGGTAAAAACACGCTTGGGCGAATCATGAACGTTATTGGCGAAACGATCGATGAAGCTGGTCCGATCGAAACCGAACATAAATGGGCAATTCATCGTCCTGCTCCAGACTTCGTCAGCCAATCGACCAAGGTTGAGTCCTTCGAGACCGGAATAAAGGTTGTCGATCTGCTCGCTCCTTATTCGCGTGGTGGTAAAATCGGTCTGTTCGGGGGCGCCGGGGTCGGGAAAACCGTTCTGATCATGGAGTTGATCAACAATATCGCACAGCAGCATGGTGGCTTCTCTGTTTTCGCCGGGGTTGGCGAGCGGACCCGTGAGGGGAATGACCTCTGGGAAGAGATGAAAGAGTCCGGCGTTCTTAGTAAGACTGCACTGGTCTATGGTCAGATGAACGAGCCTCCAGGAGCCCGTGCGCGGGTTGCGCTTTCGGCACTGACCGTCGCTGAGTATTTCCGCGATGAAGAAGGTCAGGACGTACTGTTGTTCGTTGATAATATCTTTCGCTTTACTCAGGCTGGCTCAGAGGTTTCGGCTCTGCTCGGGCGGATCCCTTCGGCCGTTGGTTATCAGCCGACCCTCTCGACCGAGATGGGCGAGCTGCAGGAACGGATCACCACCACCGATAAAGGCTCCATCACTTCGGTACAGGCAATCTACGTTCCGGCCGATGACTTGACCGATCCGGCTCCGGCGACTGCATTTGCTCACTTGGATGCAACGACCGTTCTTTCGCGTCAGATTGCCGAGCTCGGAATTTACCCTGCGGTTGACCCCCTCGATTCGACCAGTCGGATCCTTGATCCTCAGATTATCGGCGAAGAGCACTACAAGATAGCCCGTGACGTTCAGTATATCCTGCAACGCTACAAGGATCTGCAGGATATCATTGCCATCCTCGGTATGGACGAACTCTCTGAGGAAGATAAATTGACTGTCGCGCGTGCCCGAAAGATTCAAAAGTTCCTTTCGCAACCGTTCCACGTTGCTGAAGTCTTTACCGGTGCACCGGGCAAATATGTCGAGCTCAAGGACACCATCAAGGGTTTCAAAGAGATCATCGAAGGTAAGCATGACGCACTGCCAGAGCAGGCCTTTTACCTTGTTGGAACCATTGAGGAAGCAATCGAAAAAGCCAAGAAACTGGCGGCCTGATTGATTACAGGATTAACTGAAAAAGGACTGTCCTGATGGCTGAAAAGCTTACACTTGAAATGGTGACACCCTACAAGAAGATTCTCTCTCAGGAAGTTGATGAGATTACGGCCCCAGGCTCCCTTGGGGAGTTGGGACTTCTTCCGGGACACACCCCTTTATTGACGACCCTCAAGATAGGCGAACTGGCCTACAGGCAGGGGAGCAATACGTTTAAAGTCGCCGTCAACTGGGGTTATCTCGAGGTGGGCGATGACAAGGTTACGATTTTGGTTGATACGGCTGAAAAAGCCGATGAGATTGATCTCGAGCGAGCCAAGGCAGCTCTTGGTCGTGCTGAGCAAGCGCTAAAGTCGCTCTCTCAGGAAGACGTCAACTATGCGGTGATGGAAGCTGCACTGCAACGGGCTCTGGTACGGATTCAGGTCGCCGGGCGGCGCTGAAAATATTGATGATAAGTAGTCTGGTTGAAAAAGGCGCCTCCTTTCGGGGCGCCCTTTTTTATGACATTTTCAGCAGTTTTTCTATCCCCCTCAGTGAAGCCACCGCATCCTTAAGACTGTGTGCTTCAAGCGTCACTGTGGGGCTGGTATTGGACGCTTTTAGTTGCGCAATGAAAGCAGGGAAATCAATCTTCCCCTTGCCAACAGGGCGGTGGTCATCGCCACGCCCACGATTATCATGCAGGTGCAGATGGGAGAGATAGGGTCCAAGTTGCGCGAACCATTCTGCCAAGGGTGTTTGTGAAAATAGAAACCAGTGACCTATGTCAAAACAGTGTCGCAAGTTGGGTGAATTGATGGTGCTCAATAGTTCCGACAGTGGTGCCGGCTGAGAGTCGAAGATGTTTTCCAGGCACAGCAGGATATCAAGATGGTTAGCTCGCTGGACAAGGTCGGGCCAGAACGCGAGAGAATTGCTCAACCAGGATTCAGGGGCACGGGCATAACGCCAGGGGTCATAACCAGGGTGGTAGACGATGCGTGATGCCTCAACCGCTGCGGCAAAATCGAGGGTTTGCAAAAACCTGCGGGCGGTTATCTGTTTGATATCACGGTCGCTGGAGGCTGGATTCAAGTCAAGAAAGGGCGCGTGAATCGTGCATCGCAGGTTTACTCTTTTCAGCTGTAAACGGATACTTTCGATATCCGCAGAAGTCAGATGATCGAGATCGTCAGTTAGCAGGGCAAGTTCAGGTTGCCATCTTTGAGCAAGGAAATCAGGTAACCTCTCCTGAAGTTTGGCAACCGGAAGATGAATATAGAGATCAGAAAACAGAAGACCCTCCAGATGCAATGCGTTCGAGTTCCTTGATCGCGGGACGTTCACCTAAGGTAATCAGGGTGTCTCCTGCGGCAATCAGGGTGTCCGATCCAGGGTTAAATAAAATTTTTGCGCCATCTTTGCGGATGCCGACGATGATGATGCCATGTTTTTTACGGATATTAGAAGAGAGCAGGGTGGTACCGGCGAGTGCTGAAGCGGGCAGGACCCTGATCTCTTCGAGTTGTAATTCCAACTCCTGGTCCCCGGTGGCAATCTCAATAAAATCGACCACCGATGGACGGAGCATAGCGTGTGCCATGCGTGTGGCTCCGATGGTGTACGGCGAAACGACTTTATTGGCACCGGCACGTTTCAGCTTTATTTCGGAACCTTCCTCACTGGCGCGAGCAAGAATGAACATGTCGGGGTTCAACCCTCGGGCCGTCAGGGTAATATAGACGTTGGCAGAATCAGAGGTGACGGCGGTTATCAACCCTTTGGCCTGGTTAATTCCGGCGCGCAACAAAACTTCGTCGCGGGTGGCATCGCCGTGAACATAGAGTTGACCATTTTCATCGAGTTTCATGCAGAGTTCGGCGTCCTGCTCAACGACGATAAAGGGGACGGGTTTCGCGCCAAATTCGCGACAGATAAGCTGGCCGATGCGGCCATAACCGCAGACAATATAATGGCCCTTCAGGGCTTCAATTTTTTTTTCCAATTTCTTCCTCCCCAGAATCGTGCGTAACTGCCCTTCAACCATAAATTGAAACAGAGTCCCAAGGGTATATGCCAGACTGCTGGCGCCGAAGATGATCAGTATAATGGTAAATATTTTTCCATGGTCTGAGAGCTCATGGATCTCCTTGAAACCGACAGTAGCTACTGTAATAACCGTCATATAAAGCGATTCAAAGGGGGGCCAGCCTTCAACCAGGGTATAACCGATCGTACCGCCAAGGATAACGATGAACAGGGTCAAAAGAGAAAAACAAAATTTACGCATTGGATCCATAAAAAATCCCTCAAATTAAACAAAGAATATAGCGGCAGTCCCGACAAAAAACAACGCAAATGCCGAGTTGAAGGGCAGGCGAAAAGAAAAGGATTGACTTGCTCTGTATACTGTATACAATTCTAAGCAAACGTTTTAAGCGGGGAGAATTGCTTTGAAAAGTAAATTTATCGAAAGGCATCAGACCTTACGTGAGAAGATTCTTGAGACAATTCGAGAAGCCATTCTTAAAGGGACACTAAGGCCGGGGGAGAAGGTAGCTGAGCCTGAATTGGCTGAACGATTCGGAATCAGTCGCACCCCAATTCGTGAAGCTTTTCGTCAACTTGAATCCGAAGGCTACCTAACTGTTATTCCGCGTAAAGGGGCAGTAGTGACCGCTCTTTCCGAGCAGGATGTCCAGGAGTTTTATGCGATTAAGAGTATCCTCGAAGGTTATGCTGCTGAGTTGGCAGCAACTAGATTGACGATCAAGGATATCGAGAAGCTGCAAACAATTAATGAAAAACTTAGAAATCTGGCCGTTGATGGCGATGTTAAGGCTTTTTTCCGGATTCACAACGAATTTCACGATCTGTTTGTGCGCGCCGCCGGCAATCATAAACTGGCCGAACTGATTACCCAACTGGGGATGAAATTTAACCGTTTGCGCATGGCGTCCCTCTCAATTTCGGGACGCATGAGTATCTCGGTGGTCGAGCATGACAGATTAATTGAGGCGTTTAAAAATCAGGATGGTGATCTGGCTGAAGATCTGGTAAAACAGACCGCTGCGATTGGTGGCCAGGTTTTATTGGAGGGTATGACCGATGCTGGCCAGGGGCGAGCGTCAAGTCTTGATCAACGTAACGACGGTTAAAACTTAGGAGGAGTCGTAATGAAATCACTTATTGCTAGTCTGTTAATGCTTTTGGCTGTAAGCGTTCCATGCTGGGCCGGGAGTTTTTCGTTTGATTTCAACGATAATAGTACCCAGTTCGGGTATGTTCAAAAAATACAAGCACAGGCCTACGGGGACACTGTTGCAAAGGTTCGCTATCTCTATAATGATCACACAGATACTAACCTTGCGGGTGTTGCCGGCGGTGTCATCGGAACTCCAGGGAACATTGATGGATTGAAGTTGGGCATTGATGTGGCGTTGAATGGTGGCCAGGCAACCAGTGACCAAAAATTTATGGCTTTTGGAATTGGATTGTCAACTCAGTATGCCCCTCCGGTTATACCAGGGTTTGACCTCGAGGCTCACCTGGTCTATTCACCTGAAATTTTTACTTTTCTGGATTGCAAGGATTATTTCGAGTGGGGATTCGGAGCGGGGTATCATGTCTTGCCGAATGCGAAAGTCACTCTGGCATTTCAAAATATCCAGACCCAGTTCAAAAACACTGGAAATTATGATCTCGATGAAACAGTTCGCTTCGGGGTGAGTTTCTCGTTCTGAACTTCTGCCCCTCAACTTACAATAAAAAAGCCTCGGCCTTCTTGCCGGGGCTTTTTTATTGCTGTTTCAGATATTCAAACCCTTTGCGAATGCTGGTCTCTGTAAGATCAAGATCTTCAAGCCAGTCAGTGTTGTCGCAACAGTTTCCCTCTAGCAGCATCTTTAGTTGACCGGAGGTCAGCGGAAAGATGGCAAGGTGCTGGAGTAATTCAACCAGAGGTTCCATTAGCGCGAGTGGGTGATGAAGTTTTCTGACCTTGGGTTTCCCGAGAGCACGGCCAACTTCGTCAAGCAGTTGATCATAACTAAGGCAATCTGCACCACCACAGTGGTAGATTTTGCCGATCGTTTTTGGTCGGCTAAGGGCGTTTGCAAATCCGGCGGCAATGGTTTCAACCGGGACCGGTTGTAGACGATATGAGCCATCACCGATTACTGGAACCAGCGGGAGTTTGCGGATTAAACCCGAAATCATGGTGATAAATTGATCTTCTTCTCCATAAATGAGTGAAGGGCGAAAAATGGTCCAATCGAGGTCGCTGTTGCGCACTGTTTCTTCGGCTTGCCATTTGGTGCGGTGGTAGGCCGTATGAGCATGATCACGGGTCCCGTTAGCGCTCATGTGCAGGTAGCGTTTGATCCCGGCCTTCTGGCACGCTGCGACAATCGATATGGTGGTATCTCGGTGTACGCTGTTGAAGGTGATCCCTTTTGCTGGAAATTCACGGATAATTCCAACCAGTTGGATAACGGCCCCACAGCCGGGGATAAGTTCTGCAAGCTGAGCACTATTCAAGAGATCACCAGGAACAGGTTTAATCAGAGGCGATTCAAGAAGTCGATGTTCCGATCCGACTCTGACCAGGCATTTAACACTGTGCCCTCTTCCAATTAATACTCGACAGAGCGCCCGCCCGACAAAGCCACTCCCTCCGGTCAAAAAGATGTCCATATTTATGCTCCCCCAAATAATGTTGCATCTCAACCATCCTAGTCTATCATTTTGGTACGGATTAATCGCATACGCCACCATATACCATTTATAGTATAGCGTATGCATCATATGCGATGATTGTCTTGACTCTTTTTTGACCCGGGTAGTATACAAAACGTTGTTTTAAGTTATTCTATAGAGCCCTTTGCGCTATACAATCTAAAAAATAAAAAATTCCTATCAGAAAATAGTCTGATTTTTAGACCTTCAAAAACACAAATAACGCATGGCGAAAGGAGAAAATAAATGACGAGTCAGCAGCAAAATGCCCAGATTCCGGAAGAGATTCTGCGGCGCTGGGAAACACGTGGCGTTAGCCGTCGGGATTTTATGAAATTCTGCTCGGTGATGACCGCAACACTCGCTTTGCCGATGACGATGATGGGGAGGATTGCCGAGGCAATTGAGGCCGACAATCGGCCATCCGTGATCTGGATGGAGTTTCTGGGATGCACTGGAGATACAGAAGCCTTCCTGCGCGCTAATGAACCGACAGCAACCGCAATTATTCTTGATTATCTGTCGATCGATTATCATGAAACCCTCATGGCCGCCGCCGGGCACCAGGCCGAGGCCGCCAGACGTCAGACGATGGAGAAGTACAAGGGGAAATATATCGCTATCGTTGAGGGTTCGATCCCGACCGTCGAGGGGGGTATTCATTGCACGATTGGCGGAAACTCTGCCTTGAATATCACGCGTGAAGTCTGCGGCAATGCTGCGGCCACGATTGCGGTAGGTACTTGCGCCTGCTTCGGGGGAATCCCTGCTGCAGCGCCCAATCCAACCGGCGCAATCTCGGTTTCAAAGGCCGTTCCGGGCGCAACTGTGTTGAATTTGCCGGGGTGCCCGCTCAATGCTACTAATCTGACGGCGACCATCGTTCATTTTCTGACTTTCGGCAAACTTCCGGCAACCGACAATCTGGGCCGGCCAAAGTTTGCCTATGGCAAACGGATTCACGACAATTGCGAACGTCGCGCCCATTTTGATGCTGGCCAATATGCCGAAGGTTTCGGCGATGCCGGTCATAGGCAGGGCTGGTGTCTCTACAAGCTGGGCTGCAAGGGACCGGAAACCTTCCATAACTGCCCGACCGTTCGTTATAACGAAGGGACCAGCTGGCCAGTCCAGTCAGGGCATGGCTGCATCGGCTGCAGTGAGCCACAGTTCTGGGATACGATGACGCCATTCTATAAGCGGTTGCCGAATGTCCCAGGTTTTGGAATCGAGGCGACGGCGGATAAGATCGGCCTGGGTATTGCGGCGGCGACGGCGGTGGCCTTCGGGGCCCATGGAGTTGTGAGCGCACTGCGCAAGGATGATTCTGGTCCGCATGAGAAGGAGGATTAAACGATGGCCAAGAAGATTGTAGTTGACCCCATTACCCGCATTGAGGGCCATTTGCGGATTGAGGCGAAAGTCGAAGGGGGGCGCATTCTGGATGCCTGGAGTTCCTCGACGGCCTTTCGCGGCATTGAAACCATTCTGAAAGGGCGTGATCCCCGCGATGCACACCACTTCACCCAGCGCTTCTGTGGAGTCTGTACCACGGTCCATTCGATGGCGAGCATTCGGGCCGTTGAAGATGCGCTAAAGATTCAGATTCCTGACAATGCCCGCCTGATCCGCAACATCATTATGGCGATTCAGAATATGCAGGATCACGTTATTCACTTCTATCACCTGCATGCCTTAGATTGGGTCGATATCGTCAGCGCCCTCTCTGCAGACCCGCAAAAAACTGCTCAGTTGGCGCAATCGGTGTCTGATTGGCCGTTGTCTAGCGCCAAGTATTTCAAGGGGATTCAGGAGCGCGTCAAGGCCTTTGTCGGGACCGGTCGTCTCGGACCTTTTTCGAACGCCTACTGGGGGCATAGCGCCTATAAATTGCCGCCGGAAGCCAATTTGATGGCGGTTGCGCACTATCTGGAAGCCCTTGAATGGCAAAAGGATGTTATCAAGATCCATGCGATTCTTGGCTCTAAAAATCCACATCCCCAGACATTTCTAGTTGGCGGGATGGCGATTCCTATGGATCCGAATAGTCAGAATGCCTTGAACGACGACAGGTTGGCACTGATCGGTAAGTTGCTTAAAAGGGCGCGAAAATTTGTCGAGAATGTCTATATCCCGGATCTGCTGGCGGTGGCTTCTTTTTACAAGGATTGGGCCGCGATTGGTGGTGGGGTTGGTAATTATCTCTCCTACGGCGATTATCCGATGGACAACAGTGGTGGGACAGACAGCCTCTACTTTCAGCGTGGCGTAATTATGGGTAAGGATATTGCCAATGTGCTGGAGATGGACGAGAAGAAGATTACAGAATACGTTACAAATTCATGGTACAGCTACAGCGGTGGCGATGCCAAGGGCAAGCACCCCTACGATGGTGAAACTACGCCCAACTATACCGGGCCTAAACCGCCTTATGAATTCCTGGATACCGACGGTAAATATTCCTGGGTCAAGTCACCGCGATACATGGATCAACCAATGGAAGTTGGGCCTCTGGCTCGCGTGCTGGTGGCATATGCCAGCGGGAATGAAGATGCGAAGGCGATCGTTGGGCATGTTCTCAAGACGCTTGGTGTTGGGCCCGAAGCCCTCTTTTCGACCCTTGGACGGACCGCGGCTCGCGGCATCGACTGTCTGATGCTGGCCCAAAAGACAGAGCTCTGGTTGAAGCAGCTGATCGACAATATGGGGCGCGGCATTCTCGAAGTTCATAATGCCGAAAAATGGGATCCATCTACCTGGCCGAAAGAGGCCCAGGGCTTCGGTTACCATGAAGCACCGCGGGGCGCACTGGGGCACTGGATCCGCATCGAAGATGGCGCAATTGCCAATTACCAGGCGGTGGTGCCTTCGACCTGGAATGCCGGGCCACGTGATGCCGCCGGCCAGATGGGTCCATATGAATCTGCGCTGGTCGGAACACCCATCGCCAACGAGGAGCAACCGCTTGAGATTTTGCGGACTATTCATTCGTTTGATCCTTGTCTCGCCTGTGCGGTTCACTTGTTTGATGGCCGCGGGAATGAAATTATCAAGGTCAGGGCCCTTTAGCGCGAGGAGGATCGACTCATGCTGCAAAGACGCTACGTCTGGGAATGGCCGGTACGCCTGACCCACTGGTTTATTGTCCTCTCGATCATTGCCCTGTCCGTGACCGGGATTTATATTGGCAATCCGAATTTGTCTGTTCCAAAAACCAGCTCATTTGTCATGGGCTGGATGCGTGCGGTCCATTTCGGTTTTGCCTATCTCTTTGCCGTTTCGTTCGTCGTGCGGCTGCTCTGGATGTTTTTTGGGAACAAGTATGCGAGGTGGACGGCTTTTATACCTTGGGCCTCGAAAGAGGGTTGGCGGAATATTATTGGCACTTTCTCCTGGTACACCTTCTTGCGCAGAAAAGTTCCCTACGTCGTTGGGCATAATGCATTGGCGGGCATAGCTTATTCCTTTGTCTTTGTGCTCTTTACGCTGCAGATTGTCAGCGGCTTTGCGCTCTACGGGCAGTACGATCCTAATGGTCTCTGGGCGAGCGTGACGGCACCATTCTTGAGTCTCTTTAGTAATCAGGGGCTGAGGCTGACCCACCATATGATCATGTGGCTACTCATCGGTTTTGCTATCCACCATGTCTACAGCGGCTGGCTGATGGATGTGAAAGAGAAGAATGGCACACTCGGTTCGATCTTCGGCGGCTACAAGTTTATTGATCCGAAGGATCTTTGATGTCGATTCTGGTGATGGGCCTTGGTAATCTGCTGATGAGTGATGATGGGCTCGGGAGCCGCGTGATTACCGAACTTGAGAGACGTTTCGTGCCGTGTGAAGAGGTGAGTTTGCTGGATGGTGGTACTCTGGGGCTTGATCTGCTTCCGCGTCTTGAGGGGATCGAAAAACTGTTGATTATCGATGCCCTGGAGATGGGGGCGGAGCCAGGCGTTGTATTTCGTCTTGAAGGGGAAGAGGTTCCACGGGCCTTTGCCAATAAATTATCCGTTCATCAGATGGGACTGCAGGATCTGCTGGCGGTCGCTGAACTTCAGGGGAACCTGCCGGGTGTTTTGGTGGTGATCGGGGCACAGTCGGCTCTGGTCGAAATGCGTATGGAACTGTCACCCAAGGTCGCGGCGGCTTTTGAAGAGGTGATCGCTGGGGTTTTGACTGAACTAAAGGATTGGGGCCAGCCGTTGCGTGCTGCTTGAATCACCAAGGAAACCCTCGTATGGAATGGGGCCATCGTAAGGTGGCCCCATTTTTCTGACAACTTGGCAATTTTTTGGCCCGGAGGAGGGGCACGAAGTTTTCTGGTGAGTTAGTCCTGTCTACCCCCTAAGCAGGCGCTGTGACTTCGCAAGTGATCCAAAATTCTGAGGGCAGGCATCGAATTTTCGTTTCCACTATAAGTTCGTGCAGGCAAAAAGGGATTTCAATGCTGACGATCAAAGAGGCCTTTTTCCTGATTCTGTTGCTATTGCTGTCCGCTTGTGGTGAGACCCACAAAGGCGAGCTGCCGATCCCGCCGCCAAAACTTTTGGGGAACCAGCGGCAGATCGAACAGGGGCAACTGCTGTTTAAGGCTCATTGTGCCGAATGCCATGGTAGTCTGGCTGAAGGTCGGACCCACCGCACCGCAGGGTTCAGCCTGGCTGCACCAGATTTCCATGAACTTCGCTATCGAACGGCCATTCCTGGATATCTTTACCTGCGTATCGAGCATGGGAACAGAAGAGAACCTTTTCGCAGTGCAGGCTCTGTCATGCCTCCCTGGGGGCAGCACTTAAGTGCGGAGCAAATTTGGGAGCTTGTAGCGTTTATACGCTATCGGGCGGGGAATATTCCGATCTATTGAACCAGGTAGAAATCTTCCAGTAGATCATTTTATATTGTCTGCAGGATTCTGGTTTAAATCCCCTGGAAAATAATTCCTTCAATCCATTGTTTCAAATTAAAGTTTACGCTATAGTCCAGCCGTTTATATGATCGATTTTCTATCGTTTAGGTCAATAACTTTTCTTTTCCGTTTTCCTTCAGGGAGTGTTCAGATGAGCCAACTGAAAGCATCAGATCTGGGGCTGAAGAGTGTCGGTCGCCTCTACCACAATCTAGGCTATGACGAACTGTTCAAGCATGAACAAGAGCGTCAGGAGGGGGCTATTTCTATTAATGGCACCATGATGGTCGACACGGGTAAATTTACCGGACGCTCCCCTAAAGACAAGTATTTTGTCCAGCAGTCCCCTTCGCAGGAGAATGTTGCCTGGGGCAAAATTAACCAGCCTGTCAGAGCCGAAGTCTTTGATGAACTCTATGCCGATACTGTTGAATATCTGTCGGGTAAAGATCTCTATGTCACCGATGGTTACAGTGGCGCTAACCAGGATACACGCAAATCGGTGAGATTTATTACCGAGATCGCCTGGCAGTCACATTTTGTCAAGAACATGTTCATCCGACCTGACGCAGCAGATCTCCCTGGTTTTTCCCCTAATTTCAGAGTTTACAACGCAGCTGGGATGCCGAACGCAAAATGGCAGAAGCACGGACTCAACTCCGAAGTCTTCGTCATCTTCAATATTGAAAAGAATATTGCCATCATCGGAGGCACCTGGTATGGCGGGGAGATGAAAAAGGGCATCTTCACCATGATGAACTACTGGCTCCCGTTGGAAGGGATCCTCTCTATGCATTGCTCGGCCAATGTTGGCAAAGGCGGTGATGTGGCGCTGTTCTTCGGCCTCTCCGGCACGGGGAAGACCACTCTATCAACCGATGCCAAGCGTAAATTAATCGGGGATGACGAGCATGGGTGGGATGCTTCAGGGGTCTTTAACTTCGAAGGTGGTTGCTACGCCAAGTGCATTAATCTCTCACCCGAAAGTGAGCCGGAAATCTTTGGCGCCATCAGGCGTGATGCCCTGTTGGAAAATGTCGTTTACGACGATGACGGAATCATTGACTACAACAGCGGCGCCAAGACCGAAAATACCCGAGTCTCCTACCCGATCGAGCATATCGACAACCATGAGCCGACCCTTAAGGCTGGACATCCGCAGAACATTATTTTTCTAACCTGTGACGCTTTCGGCGTACTGCCACCAGTTTCCAAGTTGACCAAAGAGCAGGCGATGTATTATTTCCTTTCAGGCTATACCGCCAAGGTTGCCGGAACCGAGCGCGGCGTGACCGAGCCGAGTGCGACTTTTTCGGCCTGTTTCGGGGAAGCTTTCTTGCCGCTTCACCCAACAGTCTATGGCAAGCTTCTCGGCCAGAAGATGGAAGAACATGGTGTCAACGCCTATCTGGTCAATACCGGATGGGTCGGCGGCGGTTACGGTGTTGGGCAGAGGATGAGTATCAAGGGGACGCGGGCTTGTATTAATGCTATCCTTGACGGGTCAATCAATGACGCGAAATTTGAGAAGACGCCGTTCTTCATGTTGAGCATTCCTAAAGAGCTCCCCGGTGTCGACACCAAGCTACTGAACCCACGTAACGCCTGGGCTGACAAAGAACTCTTTGATGCCACCGCCAAAAAGCTGGCGGGGATGTTTGTCGACAACTTTAAAAAGTACGTGATTAAGGGTGATGTTGACTTTACCCAATACGGGCCGAAGCTCTGAGTTCGCTTCTGAAAATATGAGCTTGAAAAGAAGGCGGCTGATAGTGATCAGGCGCCTTCTTTTATGGCGGAATGTCTGACCTTGACAGAAGTTAAAACAAAAATAATAATGACGGCCTAAGCTTCTGAAATATTAGAAAGATGCGGTTCAGGGTGGAGTACACCAGATGCTCACGGGCGAATTTACGCTGATCGATAAAATTAGTCAGCGCGCGAGCGGTAGAGCCGAGGTGCGGTTGGGGATCGGCGATGATTGTTCCGCGCTTCTGATCTCTCCAGAGCATGAACTGCTGACCAGTACTGATTTGCTGCTGGAGGGTGTTCACTTTCGTCTCGACTGGACCGACCTGAGGAGTCTCGGACTTAAGGCTGTTGCGGTTAATGTCAGTGATATAGCTGCTATGGGCGGAACGCCTCTTGCGCTCTACCTCGGGGTTGGGCTACCGCTCGATTTTAGAGACGCTCAGGTTGAAGCGTTGTTAGATGGAATATTTGCAGGCTTACAAACCTATGATCTGTCGTTGGCCGGAGGCGACACCAGTCGTTCAACTGGGCCCTTGATAATTTCGGTTACGGTTCAAGGGAGCGCTCTGCGGAATCGGGCCATTACTCGCGGTGGTGCCGCTTCGGGTGATGATCTCTGGGTCTCCGGAACTCTCGGTGATAGCGCCTTGGCCTTGCGCCGGCTGCAGGGCGGCTGTCCGGTCTCCACTTTTTTGGCGGATCGGCACTTTCGGCCGGTGGCCAGGGTCCAACTTGGAGAACGACTTTTAGCCCAAAAGACCGCAACGGCGATGCTGGATCTATCCGATGGGCTCTGTGGGGACCTTGGGCATATGCTGAGAGCTTCAAAGGTTGGGGCGCGGGTTGAACTAGAGAAAATTCCTCTTTCCGGGGAGTTTCGTTCGGCGGTTAAGGCAGATCCTGCGTTGTTTGATCTTGCCCTTTGTGGGGGCGAAGATTATGAGCTGCTCTTCAGCGCCAACATCACCGCTCGTACAGAGATCGCAGAGATTTCACACGAAGTGCGGCTCCCCTTGCAGCGGATTGGTCAGATTACCAGCGGTTCAGAACGACAAATTTATTTGAAAAATGGCCAGGTTTACCAACCTCAACTGACCGCATTTGATCATTTTAGTGCTATCAAGGACTGACCCAGTGTGAATAATAATTCTTCAGACAGCAGCGAAAAACCATCAAGGTATGTCGGAGAGAAACATTTTGTCGGGAGTCATCTCTCCGATACTGATTTTGCCGAAATTCGCGATATTCTGTTTGCAGGACGGGGTTTTGATCTTGATGGATACAAGGATCGCTGCATCAAGCGCCGGATCGCCTTGCGTATCAGAACCTTGGGGTATGGAAATGCCTCGGACTACATAAGGCTCCTGACGCTACAGGAGAAGGAACAGGGTGAACTGCTCGAAGCGATAACGATCCATGTCTCGCAGTTTTTTCGTAACCCCACAACCTTTACCGTTCTGGAAAAGACCATCCTGCCGCTGCTGCTCAAGAAGAGACGTGGACAAGTTGGTGGTTTAAGGGTCTGGAGTGTAGGTTGCGCGGGAGGAGAAGAGCCTTACTCGATTGCCTTGTTGTGTGATGAACTATGTGGTCCCGAGGATCAGGTTTCTATTATCGGGAGCGATGTCAGCGCAGATATTCTGAAAAGAGCAAAAGCGGGCCTGTATGAAGCGCATCGGCTGGTTGAAGTTCCTGCTTCGGTTCTGCATCAGTATTTCACCCAGGAAGGTCTGAATTACCGTCTACAAAGTCGAATTTGCGCCAAAGTTCGTTTTATAAGACATGATATTTTACAGGATCGGCATTTCCCTCGAGCCGATCTGATTCTCTGTCGAAACATGCTGATCTACTTTTCACGACAGGAACAAGAACGGATTTTGCGCTCTCTGGCTGCAACCCTGGCACCCGAAGGCTTATTGGTACTGGGACGCGCCGAAACGCTGGTCAATGATTGTCGTGAACTTTTTACCTGCGTAGATCCTGCTGAACGAATCTATCGCAAACGGAATGAAGCGACCTTGGTGTCGAACATTTAGTCCTTGTCAGCCATTAAGTGACATTTATCTGAGCAGGAGTCTGTTCCATGCGCATCGAAATCAGTCACAAATTTGTCCTCGGATTCGTGGTGGTGGTCGGGTCGATCGTTTTCCTCAACTATCTGGTTCCCACCATCGGTTTCATCCCGCCAAGTTTTCAACAATTTGTCACCACCCTCGGGGCTCTGCTGGTCGGTCTGATCTTCGGCTGGATTTTTTCCAAGGCCTTTACTTCGAATATCGGGGTCTTGACTACCGGTGCAGAACGTCTTAGTCAGGGAGACCTGAGTCGTAAACTTAAATTGAGCAAAAGTCTGTTCTCTGATGAAACGGAAGACCTCGCTGAATCCTTGAATCAGGTTGTCGACAGTTTGCGCAAGCTGGTGGGGAAGATTCGAAGCTCTTCAGTTCGGGTCAACGAGTCTTCTCGGGGGTTAAGTGCCTCGGCAGAAGAGATGACCGCGTCCTCGCACGAGGTTGCTGGCGCAATTGAGCAGATCAGTCGTGGCGCTGAGACTCAGGCTGAAATGGTGGAGAGGGTTTCAAGGGTTATCCGGGAGATGGCCGACTCGATTGAGAAGATTACAGCGTCAAGTCAGATCCTCTCTCTCTCGGCGGAGGAGACTACGCGCACCGCGAAAGAGGGCGGAAGGCTGACCGATACGACTCTTGAAAAAATGAAACATGTTCTCGGTGTGGTTGAAAATAACGGTCGTCAGATGGTGTCGTTCAGCGAGCACGTGCAGAAGATCGGATCGATTATCGGGGTTATCACAAATATCGCGCAGAAGACCAACCTTCTAGCGTTAAACGCAACCATTGAAGCAGCCCGCGCCGGCGAGTATGGGCATGGTTTTGCAGTTGTCGCTGAGGAGATCAGCAAATTGGCTGATAGTACCAGTGAGTCGGCGGCCGAGATCACTCGCTTGATCGACACGACCCGAGAGGAGAGTCAGCGGGTCCATCAATCGATGCTCGAAAGTGTGCGTTCCATCGATTCTGGTCGCGAAGCGATCGATACCACGAGTGGTGTGTTTTTGGCGATTATTGAAAAAGCGGAAGATGCTCAAGGGAAAGCCAATAATATTACAATTCTGGCCGAAAGGCAGAATCGTGGTTCGGGCGACATTGTTACCGCGATCGAAGAGATTGCCCGGGTAGCCGAGGATAATGCCGCGGGGACCGAAGAGGTTTCTGCCGCAACCGAAGAGCAGTCGGCCTCGATGGAAGAGCTGACTTATGCCTCTCAGAAACTGGCGCAACTGGCCGATGAGCTCCTGACGTCGGTCAGCAGTTTTAATCTTGGCAGTGACGAGGAGAGTGGCAGCTGATGACGCTGCTTCTCCCTTTTCTGCTCGGTGACGAGCGCTATGGCCTTAAACTGACCGATATTCAGGAGGTCGTCGAAGGGGCCACGCCCCATTATCTCCCCGGCGCACCACCGGAAATTATAGCAGCGGTCAATGTTCACGGACGTATTCTCCCTGTTCTTGATCTGCCCCTCTGCCTCGGGTTTTCACCGGTCGGTTGGAGCGCAAGGATGATTGTGCTGTCGGGGCGCGATTTTCAGATGGTTCTGGCTGTAGGTCAAATGGAGGCCCTGATCAGTGTCGATTTTGAACAAGCGGTCCTGACCCAGGAAGACGGCCCGGACGATTGTATTGGTGCGGTGCTGAACTGGCAGGGGCAGATGATCAGTCTGCTTGATTTGCAACGGCTGCAAAAGCTGGTTGAGGCGAAATGTAGTTCTCCCGGAGGTGAACATGCCATCACGAGTTTTGATCGTGGATGACGCCCAGTTTATGCGCAATTTATTGCGCGATATTTTCTCTTCAGCGGGCTGGGAAATCGCCGGTGAAGCGGCAGATGGACATGAAGCCTGGCAAAAGTATCAGGAGGTTAGTCCTGATCTGGTAACGATGGATATTGTCATGCCTGAACGCAACGGCATTGAGGCCTTGCAGGATATTATCGCAATCGATTCGCGGGCTCTGGTGGTCATGTGCAGTGCCCTTGGGCAGGAGAGCATGGTGATGGAGGCACTGCAAAATGGCGCCAGAGATTTTATTGTTAAACCGTTTAAGCGCGAGCAGGTTTTGGAAGTTGTGCGGCGGGTAATGGGTTGAATAGGCCTGTCTGACATGGATATGTCGAAATACAAAGTGATGTTTCTCACTGAGGCGCGGGAACATCTGCAGAAAATGAGTGCCCAACTGGTGACAGTTGAAGCGGATCCCTCAAATCAGAATGGGATTGATGCCTTGTTTCGTCAGGCTCATTCCATAAAAGGGATGGCCGCTTCGATGGGGTTCATGCAGACGGCAGGGTTGGCGCATCACCTCGAAGACACCCTGGATCTCTTTCGGCAGAAGGGGCATATTACGCCTGAGGCGATCGACTCTCTTTTAGCGGGAGTCGATTTGCTGGAAGCTTTACTCGAGGATATTGATGCCGATCGAGAAGAGCGTAAGGTCGAAGAGTTCTATCATGCCAAAGAGCTTCGCCATGAAGTGGCTGAGGTTGCGGATGCTGGTACTGTATCCCCAACGGTAGTCGAAGAGAAATTTCGGCTCCAGCTGAGTCTGCACGACAAAGTCGTTTCACCTGCGGCTCGATTTCTGGTTATTTTGCGACATCTGTCAACCTTGGGAAAGGTGTTAACTAGTGACCCGACTCAGGAACAAATCCTGCGTGGTGGTGTTGTTCGCCATCTTGATCTGACTCTTCAAACCTCTCTGGATATCGGGGCTATTAAGGCCTGTCTCAAAAATTATTCTGAAATTTCTAATAGTGACGTGGCCTTGCCAGAAACGAAACCAGCCGCCCAGGGTGCAGGTTCTGCAGGTGCAACGGTAAGAGTTGGTACTGATCTCCTGGACCGCTTTATCAGTTTGACCGGTGAGTTGATTACGAGCCGTTACATGCTTCAGAGCGCTGCTGGAGCAAAAGACTGGGGCGCCATGAAAGATGGTCTTGGACGTCTTGCGCGCCTGGTTAAGGATCTGCATCATCAGGTGTTGCAGGTCCGTATGATGCCGATTGACACAGTCACCGGGCGGCTGCCGCGCTTGGTTCGTGATTTGTCACGTAAATCGAATAAGGATATCCGTCTCGAACTTGAGGGGACCGGGATCGAACTTGACCGCTCCATCTTGGAAGAGTTGACTGACCCCCTTGTCCATATGGTCCGCAATGCCATCGACCACGGGATAGAGCAGAAGGGGACGATAACGGTGCGGGCCTGGCGCCAGCGTGATCAGGTTATGCTGCAGGTTGCGGACAACGGCGCGGGAATGAATCCTGAGACCCTGCGGCGACGTGCGTTCGAGAAAGGGCTCATCAGTCAGGCGCAGTTGGAGGCGATGCGCGACTATGATGCTTTACAGCTGATTTGCCTTCCCGGCTTTTCAACCGCCCCTCAGGTCACAGAAACTTCTGGTCGCGGTGTGGGAATGGACGTGGTGAAGTCCGCTGTCGAGAAGCTGGGTGGGGTGCTGCACATTGACGCGGTTCAGGGACGTGGGACGCGCTTTACCCTGAAACTGCCCCTCTCTGTCGCCATCATTAAGGTCCTGTTGTTACATGTTGACGGGAAACAGGTCGCTCTCCCGATAACTCGCGTGCTGCAGACAATTGAGGTCGACCGGCACCAGATTCAAATCAGTGGCAAGCAACGGGTCTTTTCTCACCATGAAGAGCTGCTCCCGCTGATTTCGTTGCGTAAAATCCTCAATTTACCGATCCCTAAGGCGGCAGAATTTGTTGCTGTCGTGGTGACCGAAGTTCTCGGCCGCAAAATTGGCTTGGTTGTCGATGGCTTTTCCGGTCAGCGAGAGGTTTTTGTGCAGAAGGTGCCGAGTCCGGTGGATCGTTTACACGGGCTGGGAGGAGGAACTATCCTGGGGGATGGACGGATTGTTTTTATCCTTGATATTCAAGGTTTACTCGAACGCCGACGCTGATCCCGGGAGTCGGAAAATGACACGCCAAAAATTAAATACTCAACAACTTCTTCGACTGGAGCGGTCGGTTCAGGCCGGACTTGACGCTGCAGGTAAAACCCTGAAAATGTTGTTGGATGGCAATATCCGGATTGGGATTATCACGCCTGAGGTAAGTCTAGTTGGCGTTTGCGTCAGCCTTGGGCTGAATGGTGCGCTCACCGGAGGTGTTACTATCCTGTTACCAGAGATGCTGGCGGTAGAGATCGTAAAAAAACTGACTGCCGACGCCCACCCCTCCCTTCTTGATGAGCAGGCCCGTTCAGCGATCAAGGAGTTCGGTAATATTCTGGCCTCAGCTTTTGTTGTTCACTTCGATCAGCACCAGGGCCTGAGAACTATGCCGACACCACCAGATTTGAGTTTTGTCAGGCAAGACCCTCCAGTGTTTGACAGCCTTTTCTGGGCCGAGTTCTATTGGAGTTCCTGTTTGGAGCGAGGACAGGTACTGGTTGGTCTTGATAGCCCGGCCCTGGATATTCTGCTGGCGGGGTAGGCGGTCAGTTGGGGAGGAAAAGTGTTTTGCCAGTCAGGTAGTCCAGAAATCTGTTAGACTTTCGAAAAAATAGAAAAAACGGATTAAACCATGATTAAATCCGAAGGAGCTTGAAATGAAAAAATATATCATCCTGTTGCTACTCATATTAGTCCCCGGAGTTTGCGGTGCCGTCAATATCAGTCTGAATGATGTTGCCGAGGCACTGCAAAAGCCGTTTAAGCCAGGTGTTGTCCAGGCGCGTGGCAGTGACAAGTCGGGAATCTTTGATTTTCAGGCTGATTTTTTTCAACAATCAAAAATCGCCGCAATCGACCGCATTCAACGTGGCAGTGGCTACGTTAGCTTCCGTTTCGATTACCGGGGAGGATCACAGGTGCCGCTGGCGATGTTTCGCTGGGAATACCAGGAGCCGGCCCGTCAGGAAGTCGTCTCTAACGCCGAGACCATGTGGGTCTATCTTCCGGAGAATCGGCAGGTTATAGTCAGTGATATCGCACAGGCGACCCAGCAACACGCCGATAACCCGATGACCTTTCTGACCGGTCTTGGGAACCTGTCACGGGATTTCAGCGTACGCTGGGCGATTCCGGATCATGACCAGGATGGCAATTATGTGCTTGAACTGAAACCGCATCGGGTCTCAAGCCTGATTAACTCGCTGCAGATTGTGGTCGATCGTCGAGCAGTGACCGATTATGTCGAACATCATCAGGTCGGAAATTATTTTCCAATTCTGGCCACCACCGTTGTTGATCCGGCCAATAATAGTACGTCCATCGAATTCTCAAACGTTAGATTCAACCGTGGCCTCCCAACCAGCTTTTTTCAGTTTATCCAGCCCGCGGGGGTTGACGTGGTGCGACCTACCGGAACGAAGATGGGCTTCTAGTTATTACTGGCGGGGATCTCCGTCAGTTCGCGCTAATATGAATGGCAAAATAAGGACCGTCCCGGAACTTTTATCCGGGGCGGCCTTTGTGTTATATGTCATGGTTTCCGGGCGCGTTCTGCCCCGCTCAATTTGAAAGAAGGAGATTTTTGCCATGCCAAGTTTTGATGTGGTTTCCAAGGTCGATATGCAAGAAGTGGACAATGCCGTCAATCAGGCCGTCAAGGAGATCGGCACCCGTTATGATTTCAAGGGGACAACCAACGAAGTCGAACTGGTGGCCGAGGGGCTTAAAATATTGGCAGCCGACGAATATAAGCTTAAGGCGATAAAAGAGATTCTGATAGAAAAACTGGTGCGGCGGCAGGTTTCGCCCAAGTGCTTCAATTATGGTGCCGAAGAGAATGCCTCGGCAGGGGCCGTGCGTCAGAAGGCCACGATCGTACAAGGGATCAGTAAAGAGAAGGGGAAGGAGATTGTCAAAGCAATCAAAGAGTCGAAGCTCAAGGTTCAGGCTCAGATAATGGAAGAACAGGTGCGGGTGGCTGGTAAAAAAATTGATGATCTACAGGCCGTAATGCAGTTGCTTAAACAGAAAGATTTTGACGTCGAACTTCAATTTGAAAATATGCGTTCCTGATCCGTGTGAACAGAACGATGATGACCAAAGGACACCTGTGAAAAAATTGAAAATCAGCCTGGTCAGCCTTGGCTGCCCGAAAAACCTGGTGGATGCAGAAGTTATGCTCGGTCATTTGCCGGCAGAACGCTTTGAGATTATCGCTGAAGATGAGTTGGCCGATATTATTGTCGTTAACACCTGTTCTTTTATCCAGGACGCCAAAGAAGAGTCGATCGAGACTATTCTGGATGTCGCTGATTACAAGCAAACCGGGAAATGCCGGATGTTGATCGTCAGTGGCTGCCTGCCTCAGCGTTATCAAGAAGAGCTGGCCGAACAGCTCCCCGAAGTTGATCTGTTTATGGGAACCAGTGATGCGCCGCGGATTGTCGCGTTGATCGATCGTCAGTTCGGTCGCAAAGAGAGTTCGACGGAAATCGGCATACCGGATTACCTCTATGATCACAGCACCCCGCGTTTGAATTCTTCCCCCTTTTATACCAACTATATCAAGATCGCCGATGGCTGCTCCAACCATTGTTCATACTGTATCATCCCGCAGTTACGCGGCGCTTTACGCTCACGAAGTGTTGAATCCGTCGTCACGGAGGCCCGGGCCCTAGCCGAAAAAGGGGTCCGTGAAATTAACCTGATCGCACAGGATATCACTGCCTATGGTGCCGATCGGCAGGACGGGGCGGCGATTGAACCGCTGTTGCGTGAGCTGGTAAAAATTGAAAAGTTGGACTGGATTCGCCTTTTATATGCCTATCCGGACGGAATTAGCGATGAGTTGATTGCCCTGATCGCAGGTGAGGAGAAAATTTGTAACTATCTGGATATCCCGCTTCAGCATATTGATGATCAGATTCTCAAGCAGATGAATCGGCGTCTCGACTCCGCCGGGGTGAAACGCCTTTTGCAAAGGCTGCGACAACAGATCCCTGATTTGACCCTCCGGACCTCATTTATCGTCGGATTTCCGGGGGAGAGCGCCGCACAATTTGAAAAATTGCTCCACTTCGTTGAAGAGGGCCATTTCGAGCGGGTCGGAGTGTTCGCCTACTCGCGTGAAGAAGGGACTGGCGCTGCCAAGCTTAAAGGGCAGATCCCGGATCGCACCAAACAGAGCCGGTTGAGACGTTTGATGATCGCACAGGCCAAAATCTCCTTTGAGCATAACCAGGCCCTGGTCGGGAGTATAAAAAAAGTTCTGGTCGAGGGTTTCAGTGAAGAGACCGAACTGCTTCTTAAGGCACGGAGCGCCGGGCAGGCTCCAGATGTCGATGGGTGCTGTCTGATAACCGCCGGACAGGCAGAGGTCGGGGAGATGGTCGAACTGCGGATTTCTGATTCATCGGAGTATGATCTTATTGGTGAAATCGTCGAGGACTCGGGGTGCTGAATCGTCCCTTAACCCTGATTCTCGGGTTTTTCCTTATCCTGTTGCTGGTCTGGTGGCAGCGCCCTGAGCCTTCGACCGAGGTCGCTCGTACGGCTTTGATTATGGGGACTCTGGTCGAGATCAAAGTTGTTGGCACTGACGTAAAAAATATAGAAAGGGCGATATCCGCCGCATTTGCAGTGATGCGTGACGAGGAACAACGGTTTTCGCCGGAGATTGAAACCAGTCAGATTTCCGCGATCAACAAGGCAACGGGGCCGGTTGCCGTCGATGCACAGGTCGTGGAGGTGCTGCACCTGGGGCTGAAGGTTGCGCGGGAATCACACGGTGCCTTCAATATGGGCCTGGGTGGGCTGGTCAAGCTGTGGAATTTTCAGGCTCTTCACCCACAGGCGCCGACAGAAGAGCAGATCAGGGCGTTGATTCCAGTGAGTCCCGAAAATCAGCTGGAGATCAAGGGTATGCAGGTCAAGCGCCTTGATCCGCGCGTTCAGCTTGATTTGGGTGGGATTGCCAAGGGCTATGCGGTCGATCGGGCGCTGGAGGTTTTACGCGCTGCAGGTCTCGTTTCGGCGAGCATTAACGCCGGTGGAGATATAGGTTTATTGGGTGGTCACGGTGAACGGCCATGGAAGATCGGCATTCAGCATCCGCGCAAAGCTGGTGAGTTGTTGGCGACGATCGAACTGCGTGAGCGCGCGATAGTGACTTCAGGCGATTACGAACGATTCTTTATGCAGGATGGAGTGCGTTATCATCATATCTTTGATCCACAAACCGGGATGCCTGCGCGGGGGTGCCAGAGTGTCACGGTTATCGCCGCAACCGTCGGCGAAGCGGATGCACTGGCAACCGCAACTTTTGTTCTTGGCCCCCAAGCGGGGTTGGCCTTTCTCGAGAAATATCCTGATGTCGAAGGTCTGATCGTAGCCGCTGATGGGCATGCCGTCATGACCAGTGGTCTTAAGGATCGGCTAAAATGGCGGTGACTTCGCTCTGGCAACGGATTACTCGCACTGATTGTTGGGTCATCTGTCTGCTGGTGTCGGCCCTGCTTATCAGCCTTTTTTTGAGCCTCGGCCGTCCCCCTGGAGAGCAGGTGATTGTTTATACGGGGGAGAAGATCGCTTTTGTCGGACCCCTCAACCAGAATCGCCAACTTGAATTTCAGGGGCCACTCGGAAAGACAGAAATTGAAATTAAAGGGGGGCAGGTTCGGGTGCTGGCATCCCCTTGTCCGCGCAAAATCTGTATCGGCATGGGGGAGGTTCATCGCAGTGGAGATCTTCTGGCCTGCGTGCCCAATCGAGTGGTGGTGAGGATTGAAGGGGAAGCTGCGGGGGGATATGACCTGCTCAGTCGGTGACGATCAGCATCTGGCCCAGACCCGGCAGCGCGTTTTCATGGCGCTGTTTATCGCTCTGGCGGTCGGCTTGCACACCTTTGAGGTTCTGCTGCCGAATCCACTCCCCTGGTTTCGTATCGGGCTTGCAAATATCCTGGCGTTGACAGCGCTCTCCTTCTATGGATTGCGGGCGATGTGGATTCTTAGTCTCAGCCGGGTTTTCATCGGTAGCCTCCTGATCGGCAACCTCTTCGGTCCGGGGTTTCTCCTCTCATTCACCGGTGTTCTGGGGGCCTGCCTGCTGATGAGTGCCGGGGCTATCTTGCTCAAGCGAGGAATCGGGCTGGTCGGGCTTTCGGTACTGGGCGCTACTGGGCATGTTTTTGGGCAATTGCTGATTGCCGATCTGGTTGTGGTGCAGCACCAGGCGATCTGGCTGCTGTTACCGGTTTTCCTGCTGGTTGCCCTGGTCAGCGGAGTGATTAACGGTTTGGTTTCTGACCTGCTGGTCGATTACCTGCTGCGGCATCCGGCCTTTTCCACCGTCCGTAAAGGGTTCGGATATCATTTTCCGACTGAGGAAAAATAGCATGCGCAAATATATATTTTTGCTGATCTGTTCGCTGCTGGCGGCCTGCGCAGCTGGGACTCATCCGAAGGCCGGGGTTGAACCCGAAAGCCTAATCGACCTTCCCCAGTTGCGCGCCGGACTGTCCCAGCTTCCCGGAGTTCTGGTCTCTGGCACCGACCCTTTGACTGTCAGGTTTCCGGTGGGGACCCTATTTGCGACCGGCTCCGTTTTACCAATGCCCGGTGGTCCGGACATGCTTGATCCTATGATCCGCCTGATGAAAGACTCTCATCGCACCTGGCAGCTGACATTGCGCGCGAAAACTGGAGAAGGAAAGGCCTATGACCAGAGTCTTGCTGACGCGCGGCTAATCGTCATGCAAACCTATCTGAAGAGTTCAGGGGTGAATTCAAGCAATATAACCTTTAACGCTGTGGCCGGAGAGGGGGCGCCGCTTGAAATGCAGCTCCTTCAGAAGGGATCAACCACCGACAAGGGAGTAAAAAAATGAAGGTCATTCTACCTGTCGCCGGCAAAGGGACCCGCCTGCGCCCGCACACTCACACCAAAGCCAAGTCTCTGGTGCATGTCGCCGGCAAAACCGTCCTGGAACATATCATCAGTCGTCTTGAGCCTCTCCCCGTCAGTGAATATCTGTTTATAACCGATGAAAACGGGCAGCAGGTGCAAAATTTCATGGAGCGTAAATTTCCCCACTTGAAGTGTCGCTATTTTGTCCAGCAGCAACGCCTGGGACCGGCTCACGCCGTGGCTTTAGCGGCCCCGGCGATTGAGGACGGAGACGATCTGCTGGTGGTCTTCAATGACACGATTTTTGTCGCCGATCTGACCAAAATTCCACAACTCTGTACCGACGCTGACGGCCTGATCTATTCCAAAGAGGTTGAAGATTACCAGCGCTTTGGCGTCAATGTGGTGCGTGACGGGCGGATTGTCGATATGGTCGAAAAGCCAGATAAGCCGATCTCGCGCCTGGCACAGGTCGGGCTCTACTATCTGAAGGATGGTCGCGGCTTCATGAAGGTGATCGAACAGACCATCACCGCAGGAGATACGGTGAAGGGGGAATATTACCTGCCTGCGGTCTTTATGCGCATGATCGCCGCTGGTCAGACTCTCCGCGCCCCCGAGATCGAAGCCTGGCTCGATTGTGGCAAACCCGAAACCTTGCTCGAAACCAACCGCTTCCTGCTACAGGGTCGGCATCATAACCATGGTGTGGTGGAAAATTCGGTTCTGATTGAACCGGTACATATTGAACAGGGCGCCATTATAAAAAATTCAATTATCGGGCCGAATGTCTCGGTTGCGGCTGGGAGTAGAATAGACAAGAGCGTCATCTCCGATTCGATTATCAATGCCGAAAATCACGTCACCAATATGATCCTGGATCAATCCTTGTTGGGTGATGTGGTGACCCTGGTCGGCTCGCCTCGGCGGATGAATATTGGTGATCACTCGATCATTGAAATGGATCAGTAAAGGGATACAGTGAACGGAATGACCATCGAGCAGATACTACCCTATCTGGTCCCCCCTCTGCTTGGGGCGCTGATCGGGTATGTCACCAACTATATTGCCATCCGCATGCTGTTCCGGCCTTTAAGGGCCTGGCGCATCTTCGGCATTCGCTTGCCTTTGACCCCTGGAATTATCCCGGCCAAGCGCGGGGAACTGGCGCGCAAAATGGGCGATATGGTCGGTGATCACCTGTTGACCGCAGATGATGTCGGGCGCGCCTTCGCAAAGGAAGGTATCCAGCGCGAATTACGCATGGCGGTCACGGACAAGCTCGGAACGCTGCTTGACCGTGAGCTTGGGCCGCTCGAGACCCTGGTGCCGGCGCGCTTTCGTCCGCGCTTTCGGGAGCTGGTCGCACTGGTGCGCACGAAACTGGCAAAGTTGATCTTTGCCTATCTGCAGAGCGAGCAATTTGAAGAGCAGCTGCGCACCTATCTTTTGTGTCAGACCGATCAGTGGCTGGCCCGAGATCTTAAGGGGTTTCTTACCCCGGAGCGTTATCAGCTTCTGCAGCAGCATCTTGATACGAAGCTGAGTGCTTTTTTTCAATCTCCGGAATTGGCAGAAACCGTCGGTCAGTATGTTGATCACAAGACGCAACGGCTTATCGCCAGCCAGCGCCCCCTGCGTGAACTTCTGCCGCCAGAGCTGGTTGAACTGCTGCTGAATCAACTTGAACGGGAAATACCTCCCCTGATCGAACGTTTCGGCGGGATGCTTTATGATCCTGACTTTCGCGAAAGACTGGTCACAAAAGGGAAGGGTGCGGTCGATTCCTTTCTCGATTCTTTGGGGGGGCTGGCGGGGCTGCTGAGCGGATTTATGGATCTGAACAAGATCTATGCAAAGATCCCCGAATTTCTGGACAAGGCCGGGGACGAGGTCGCCGCCTGGTTGAAAGAGGAGAAGACCCAGCAGCAACTGGCCGGAGCGATGCGTGAACGGATAGAAGCGCTGCTGGAGCGTCCCTTGGCGAGCTATCTGGACAAGCTCTCCCATGAAAAGGTCAGTGGCATGCGCGGGTTTGTGCGGAAACAGGCGCTCGTTGCCCTGCAGTCCAGGCGCACCGCAGATACCGCATTAGGCTTGGCCGAGACGGCCCTGGACCGGCTCAAAGACCGCTCATTCGACAGCATGCTGCGCGCAAGTCTGCCGGCTGGCACGCTCGAAACCTTGCAGAAGCAGTTGGCCGACCAGTTACTTGAATTGCTCCGTTCACCTCAGGCACAGCAAACCCTTGAGCGCGTACTCCTTGAGCAAAGTGAAGCATGGCTGTATCGAAAACCACTCGGACTGCTCTCGGCGCGGATGCCGCATGATCTGCGTCAGGAACTCGAAACGGCTCTTTGTCAGCTGGTCGAGGATCTGTTGAAAAGGGAAGCTCCGCGCCTGGTCGAAACCCTGAATGTGCAGCGGATGGTCGAAGAGAAGGTCAACAGTCTGGATCTGCTTCAGGTTGAAGGGCTGCTGATGGGGATCATGCAGGAGCAGTTTAAATACATCAATCTGTTCGGGGGGCTGCTTGGGTTTCTGATCGGCCTGCTCAATCTGTTTCTCCTCCGGTTGATCTGAAGGCTGACCCTGCCCGGCAGGATCTGGTGAAAGGAAGTGGTCATGTTTGATGATCCTGTTTTGAAAACGCAATTACAACGCGTGCTGGCTGCCGTCGAACAGTTACTGCCCCCAGCGATTGAGCCGCTTGACTGGCAGTCTTGCCATGCCGCGAGCTGGCGTCGCCAGTCCTTTGCCGGGTTTCTGCATCCGGTTGATGCGCTCGATCCAGTGCAGCTCGACGATCTGCTCGGCATTGACGCCCAAAAGCGCATTTTGGAAGAAAACACCTGTCAGTTCCTCGATGGATTCCCGTCAAACAATGTCCTGCTCTGGGGGACGCGTGGTACCGGCAAGTCGACCCTGGTGCGCGCCCTGCTCAATCGTTATGCCGCCTCAGGATTGCGCGTTATTCAGGTCGATAAAGATGATCTTGTCTACCTGCCCGATATCTTTGCTGCAATTCGCGGACAGGCGTATCGTTTCATTCTGTTGTGCGATGACCTTTCGTTTGAGCCGGGAGAAACGGGCTACAAGGTGCTGAAGAGTGCGTTGGATGGCTCGGTCTATGCTGCGCCAGAAAATGTGCGGATCTATGTCACCTCCAACCGCCGTCATCTGTTGCCCGAATATGAAACCGACAATCTCGGGGCTAAAATGGTGAATAATGAGATTCATCACGGCGAGGGGGTTGAAGAGAAAATCTCGCTCTCGGACCGCTTCGGCCTCTGGGTCGCGTTTAACAGCTTCAGTCAGGATCAGTATCTTGAAGTGGTAGAAAAAACCCTCGCCCGGATCTGTCACCAGCAGGGGATTCCCCCACTGTGGGATAAGGAGCTGTGTAGCGAGGCGATTGAATGGTCACGCGCCAAGAGTAAGCGTTGTGGGCGAACTGCGCTGCAGTTTGCTCAGTATTCAGTTGGACGACGTATGCGGAAGGATAAAAAATGAACATGACCCGTGCTTATTTCGCAGCTGGTTGTTTCTGGGGGGTGGAAAAGAAATTCGCTGAAGTTTCAGGCGTGACTGCGACCGTCGTCGGTTATATGGGGGGCGACTGGCCGAACCCGGCCTATGCACAGGTCTGTACGGGAGAAACCGGACATGCCGAGACTGTCATGGTTGAATTTGATCCGCAGCAGGTCAGCTACACTAGGCTGTTGGAGCACTTTTGGCGGCTGCATAACCCGACTTGTAGAAATTATCAGGGTCTGGATATTGGCAGCCAATATCGCAGCGCTATTTTTTATACGGAAGAAGATCAACGAAGAGCGGCCGAAAAGAGCCGACAAGCTGAAACCGACTCCGGTCGACACGCCGCCCCGATCGTTACCGAAATTACTTCAGCCGGGATTTTCTGGCGTGCTGAAGATTATCACCAGCAGTATCTGGACAAGTAGACTCGGCGCTAAATGCGTCCGAAATTTGATTTCACTGCATGCGATGCCTCGCCTTGAAAAGACCCTAAATCTTCTGTAGCACGAAATTTAATTTCGTAACATTTGTACTTGACGGGCAAATACTGTTTTCCTAAAATCCGGTGTCACGAATATTGCATTGGTGTTACGCCGGAGGATTTAAATTATGGATTACCGTTGGCGGTTGTTGCTGGTTTGCGCTTTGATTCTGTGCTCTGCATCCATTGCGATGGCACATTTTGGGTTGATTCTGCCGTCGGATGATATTCTGACACAGACCGACAATCGGACCCTCAGTTTGCAAGTCAAGTTTCTTCATCCATATGAAGGGCATTATCTGGAAATGGTGAAGCCGCAGCGTTTTGGTGTGCTTCATGCGGGGAAAATAACGGATCTGAGTGACAAATTACAGGCGCGCAAAGGGCGCGGTCCGACTCAAACGCGGGATTTTACCTACTGGGTCGGTGACTACAAGATCCGGCGACCCGGCGATTATACCTTTTTTGTAGAACCAACCCCCTACTGGGAGCCCGCCGAGGACAAATATATCCTTCACTACACCAAGGTTTGTGTCGATGCTTTTGGTTTGCAGACGGGATGGGACCAGGCCGTCGGCCTGGAAACTGAAATCGTGCCACTGACCCGGCCCTATGGCTTGTGGACGGGGAATCTCTTTTCGGCACAGGTGCTGCTAAAGGGGAAGCCCGCGGCGTTTATTGAGGTTGAGGTTGAATATCTGAACGAGGCGGCCGAAGGCGCACCGATTCATGCGCCGAGTGATCCCTTTGTGACTCAGGTGGTTAAGACTGATGGCGGTGGAGTATTTCACTTTGCCATGCCGAAAAGCGGTTGGTGGGGCTTTGCCGCCTTAAGTGAAGCAGATTGGAAATTGCAACATGACGGCATCGATAAGGCTGTTGAAATTGGAGCAGTTTACTGGGTGCATGTGACCGATCTGCAGTAATTTCAAGGAGATAAAAAAATGCGGTCATTACAGCTGCTAAGTTTGTCGCTTGTTCTGTGTTTGTTGTGTGTCAGCCCGGCGCTGGCCCATAAGGTCAATCTGTTCGCCTACGTTGAAGGCGGCGTCATCTACACTGAAAGTTATTTCCCCGACGGGAAAAAGGTCAAACAGGGACGGATTGAAATTTTTGACAACCAGGATCAGCTCCTGGTTGCGGGAGCGACCGATGATTCCGGTCGTTACCAGATTGCAATCCCCGAGGTCGAGGATCTCAAGATAGTGATCAGCGCGAGTATGGGACACCGGAACAGCTTCATCCTGAAAAAAGCCGAAATTGAGGCGGGCAAATGACAGATCTTCGCCTCCTCCTCCCCCTGATGGTGATGCTTTTCTGTCTGGCAGGCCCTCTTAGTGCCGCAGATCCTATCGTCGATGCTGGCGCCAGGATTGCCCAACTCGAACAACAGAATGAGCATCTACACCAGCAGTTGCGCGAGGCCCGACGGGCCCTCGCGCTGGAACGTAACAAAGAACAGAAAGCCGGTTGGCCCCAGGTCTTTGGTGGTCTTGGTCTGATCTTTGGTCTCAGCGGTGTCGCTATGATGATCGACGCGCGAAAGCGGGCGCGGCGGGATGTCTGAGGCAGGGCAACAATTCACAGGCGCTTTTTTTGGCGTGGACCCTTCTTCTCCGTTTTAGTTTTTACTTTTACTCTGGGATGCTATGCATATTTCTGACGGAGTTCTCCCTATATCAGTCGCTATTGGCACCTATGTTGTCAGTGCGGGGATCTGTACCTGGAGTGTTAAACGCACCCGGAGTGAAGACCTGCCCAAGGTGGCGGTGCTGACCGCGGCATTCTTTGTCGCTTCGTTGATTCATCTGCCCTTCGGCCCGACCAGTGTGCATTTGATCATTCCCGGCCTAGTCGGTGCGCTGCTAGGCCCATCGGCTTTTTTAGCCATCGCTCTCGGACTGGTGCTGCAGTGCCTGCTGTTTCAGTTTGGCGGGTTGACTGCCTTGGGGGCTAATATGTTGATGATGGGTCTGCCTGCGTTATTGGCGGGCTGGTTTTTTTATCATTTTAAAGGGCGGAGCAGGAAACAGCGGATTTTTGTCGGAGCTCTTTGCGGCGGCGGGGCGACTGTGTTTGCGGCCTTACTTCTGGCGTTGCTTCTGGCCAGCGGCGGCGAGGATTTTTACGGCGTCGCCAAACTGGCTCTGATCGCGCACATCCCGGTGGTGTTGATCGAAACCGGGGTCACCGCAATGATTGTCTCCTTTTTACTCAAGGTGAAGCCTGAACTGCTCGAGACCCCTTTTGCACTTAAGGGCCAAAAGTGAATGCAACCCTCCTGATCGTTTCTCCACTCTGGCTACTGGTGCTCCTGCTGTTGCCCCTGACGGTCTATTTCGGATTTCGCATGCTGCTCGGGTTTGCACGTAAGGAACAAGGCGGCAGGGAGCGTGACTGGTCAGTGCCGCAAATAGAATTTGCTGGCGGCGATTCGCCGGTACACCGTTGGGACATCCGCTTTAAATTGGCTAGTTTTCTCTTTGTCGCCTTTCTGGCGGTTTCACTTAAACATCCGCAATCGGCAGCGGTTGCAGTCCTTTTGGCCCTGATCGGCAACCGTATGGCTGCCATCCCCTGGCGGCGGGGGCTGAAGCGTCTGGTCGGGATGACCGGCTTTTTGTCGATGTTTCTGCTGATGCTGCCCCTGACGGCGGTACATCTGGCGGGCGACCAGCTTATCGGTTTTAACGGACTCGGCTGGCTAACCTTCAACCTGCGCGGACTTGATCTTGCGCTCCTGATTATATTGCGTGCAGCAAGCGTAGCGCTGTTGATGGAGCCTCTGCTGGCGACGGCCCCGCTGCCTGAAACCCTGGCGGGACTCTCGCGGATGGGGGTGCCGCAGCGCATCTCAGAACTGCTGCTGATTAGCCACCGCTACCTCTATGTTTTTATGCACGAAGCCAGGCGCATGCAGATCGGTATGGATGTGCGCGGTTTTCATAAAGCGACCAATATGGCCACCCTGCGTTCGGTTGGAAACTATGTCGGCATGCTCTTTGTGCGCAGTTTTGAACGCACCGAGCGGGTGCACATGGCGATGCTGGCACGCGGCTACCAGGGCACCTGGCCTCAGCCTTTCCGCTTTAAGTCCTGTCCTGCCGACTATTTAAAAACGCTGTTGGTTGTGGGCTGTGGCCTGTTGCTGGTGATCTGGGATCAACTGCTCCCGGCCGGATTCTAAGGAACAATCATGCATCAGCTGGCACAAACAATCATCACAGCGCAGAACGATACCTTGCTCCTGCAGGCGTCCGGCCTAAGTTATACCTACCCGGACGGGACCCAGGCGCTTAGTGACATCAATCTGCAGATTCGCGTCAGGGATCGCATCGCTCTGGTCGGGCATAATGGTTCAGGCAAGACCACTCTTGTCAAGCAGCTCTGTGGTCTGCTGACCCCGCAAGAGGGGCAGATCACATTTCGGGGAGAGCAGCTCACGGCAGAACAGCTGAAACGGGTACGTCTGGAGATAGGGATTCTGTTTCAGGATCCGGATGATCAACTCTTCGGTCACAACATTTATGAAGATGTGGCTTTTGGGCCGCGCAATCAGGGTCTGTCCGAGAAGGAAGTCGATCTGGCGGTGCGTCAGGCCGTCAGCGATGTTGGGCTGACCGAACTGCTGTTTAAGCCGCCGCATTCCTTAAGCTACGGACAAAAGAAGCGCGCGGCCTTAGCCGGCCTGCTGGCGATGCAGCCCGAACTGCTGATACTGGATGAACCGACAGCTAATCTGGACCCGCTGCAAGAACAGATCTTTCTCGACCTGCTTAAAGATTACCAGGGGACCCTGGTGCTGATCAGCCATGATCTGATCTTCCTCTACGAACTATGCGAACGTGCCCTGGTGCTTGATAACGGCCGGGTACATCATGATTTTCAGTTGAAAGAACTGGTAGAGCACCGCCCCTCATTGCGTGAGCACGGACTCGATTTCTCCTTTCGTTTTGCCGAGGATGCTGCGGCCGATCGGGCGTTGGCAGCCGCAACCGCTGCTACGGCCAAGGCAGCAGCGCAGCCAGCGGAACTCCCTTTGATCGAGGTCAAAGCGCTCCGTTACAATTATCCTGATGGAACACCCGCTCTGCGCGGGGTTGATCTGAGAATTCAGCCCGGTGAGCGGCTGGCCATCGTGGGAGAAAACGGTGCCGGTAAGAGCACGCTGCTGATGGCCTTGCTGGGTCTGATTCCGTTTCATGGAGATTATCGCTTTGGTGGTCGACAGGTTCTGCCCGGCAAGGGGCGTCTGGTTTGGCAAGAGACCGGCATGGTTTTTCAAGATAGTGCCGACCAGTTGATCTGTCCCACCTGCTATGACGAAGTAGCCTTTGCCCCGCGTCAGTTCGGGATTAAAGAAGATGAGGTAGGGAAACTTGTCGCATCTGCCCTTAAAATGGTTAAACTTGACGATTTCGCCGAACGGATTCCACTACACCTCTCGGGAGGGGAGCGCAAGCGTCTGGCCTTGGCGAGCGTTTTAAGCCTCCAGCCGCAATTGCTGATCCTCGATGAACCGACCGCGGGCCTCGATCCCCAGGGTGAGGAGTTACTGCTCGAAATTTTAGGCGGCATTGATGCGACACTGGTGCTGGTGAGTCATGACATCTTCTTTGTGCGTCAACTCAGCGAGCGCACGCTGGTGATGCACGACGGCCTGATTAGCCATGATTATTCGACAAAGGATTTCATCAATGACAGGAACCTGACCAGCCTCAATGGTCTCGATTATACCTATCGCGACCGCTGTACCTTGAGGATTCGTGACCTGCAGCACAAGCACGAACATGCTCATGCACACAAACATCGGCATGAACATCTTCATCGACATGGTGAGACTGTTCACAGTCATCTCCACGAACATGAGCATGAACATCAGCACAGTTTCACGCACGTGCATGGAGATGCCGGTTCTCACCAACATCCGACGCAAACTCGATACCATGACCATAGTCATCCGGGCCATGAAGAGGATGAGCATCATCACCCGCACTGAACAGTTTCGGGTTCCTGCCGTTTAACAAACTCAAACTGACAATCTCCTTGAAATCGCGTATCCTGTCCGAAAAGACATTTAAGACAGGAGGGACAACCATGCTCAACGTCGCCATACTGGCCTTTGATAATTGCCTGCAATCCAGCATTGCCGGCCCGCTGGATCTGTTTACGGTGGCGAATTGGGAAAAAAAGAAGCGAAATAAGACAGATCCCTCACCTTTTTGTCGCTGGGAAGTCCTGACTGTAGATGGGGGTCCGGTCGTCTGCTTCAGCCAGGACCCTCTGGTTCCTCATTGTTCAATCCACGCGTGTCGGCAACCCGACCTGATAATTCTGCCTTCAGTGCTAGGGAACATCGAGGCGTTGCGACAGGAGAAACAAGCAATTGCCTGGCTTAAAGATCAACATGCGCGGGGGGTCGTTATCGCGAGTATCTGCGCTGGAGCATTTCTGTCTGCGGAGGCCGGAATTTTAAATGGACGCGAAGCGACCACGCACTGGCAATTGGCGGAGCGGTTTCGCCAGACCTATCCCAAAGTGAAGTTGCAGGCGGATCAAATTCTGATTGATGGAGGGGATTACATCTGCGCCGGCGGGACGAGCGCTCATCAGGACTTGGCGATTTACCTGTTGGAAAAATACGGTTCGACCGACCTGGCAGATAGCTGCGCGCGGATGATGCTGATCGATCGAGTGCGACGTCAGCAGGCACCCTATATCCGCTTTCGCCGACACAAAAATCATGGTGATGAGTCGATTGCTCTGGTGCAACGCCACCTTGAACAACATCTTACAGACCGGACCAGTGTGGTCGAGATGGCCGGAATGGCGCAAATGGTTGAGCGCACCTTTTTGCGGCGATTCAAGAAGGCGACTGGTGATTCACCGTTGGAATATCTGCAACGCTTGCGGGTTGAAGCAGCAAAGCGTTTATTGGAACGGGGTGAAACCCGCATTGAATTGATTACTGGTGCCGTTGGTTATGAAGACGCCAGTTCCTTCCGTCGCCTCTTCAAACAGATTGTTGGAGTTTCACCGACGGTTTATCGTCGTCGTTTTGTGGAGTTGCGAGGAGGTTAATCAAGGATCAGGTGGCTTTGTCTGAGGCGGAGTGAGATCAGGGAATGCAGGGCAAGGGCGCAGAGGACAAAAATTCCTGCTCCGAGAGTCAGTGACCCAGGCGCCTCGCCGACTACCAGCCAGACCCAGAGAGGTCCGAGCAGGGTTTCCAGCAACAGAATCAGGCTGACCTCCGCCGCCGGCAGATCTCGTGCTCCGCTGGTGATCAACGCGAATGAGATCGGCAGTACCAGCGTCCCCTGCAGGCTGAGGAGCAGAAGATCATGTGCTCCAATGCTGAGCGGGGCAGCTCCGAACAGCAGGCTTAACGGCACCGCCAAAATTGCACCCAGAGCAACCGCGGGAATCATGTTGCGTTCCCGGGCCTGGCGAAGGACCACCAGATTCCCGCCCCAAAGGCTCGATGCACCCAGGGCCATCAGGTTCCCTAGCAGATTGTCAGCTGAAAAACTTTCAATAAAAAGCAGGGCGATTCCGCCAAAAACAGAGCAAGCAGTCAATAATGTTAACCGTGAGATCCGGTCCTGACCGCTCAGGCGTCCAATCAAGGCTGCAAAGAGAGGAGTTGCGGCCAGAATCACCAGGGTATTTGCCGCGGTGGTGTGGTAGAGCGCCCCGATAAACAGAAGCGAACCCCAGGCAGTGATGATGCCGGAAGTCAGGCCCAAGCGTCCAGATTTCCTGAAAATCCAAAAAATTTTGCGTCGATAAATAACCGTGAGTCCAACCAGGAGGCTTGCGCTAGAGATCAAGCTTCGCCAAAAAAGCATGGTCCAGGCATCGGTCTGCATTAGCTTGACCAGCAGGGCGTCAGGACTCAGAATCAGAACCGCTGCGACCGTAATCAGCAGGCCACGCAGATGAGGATTAGTTGGCATAAGGCATATCCATTCAGGCAGTCCGGCAGAATACTGGCGAAGCGGCTAAAATGTCTACGTCGATTATTGTTTGACCCTATAAAAAAGGGTGGTGAGTTGATAACTCACCACCCTTTTTAGACGGATATTTAAATGACTCAGGCGAAGTAACGTTTCAGCAGACCGGCAAAAGCAGAGCCGTGACGGGCTTCATCTTTGCACATTTCGTGAACGGTATCATGGATCGCATCAAGGTTGAGTTCTTTGGCGCGAGTGGCCAGTTTTTTCTTGCCCGCACAGGCGCCGTGCTCTGCTTCAACCCGTGCCTGAAGGTTGGTCTTGGTGTCAGCAACAACGCACTCGCCGAGCAGTTCTGCAAAGCGGGAGGCATGTTCAGCTTCTTCGAATGCAATCCGCTTGTAGGCTTCGGCAATCTCGGGATAGCCTTCACGATCGGCTTGACGGCTCATCGCCAGATACATACCGACCTCGGTGCACTCACCGGTAAAGTTGGCACGCAGACCCTCGAGAATTTCAGCATCAACCCCTTGAGCAACGCCGATACGGTGCTCGTCGGCCCAGGTCAGGGTGGCGTTTGGATCGACCAGGGCAAATTTTTCTGCGGGTGCATTACACTGCGGGCAACAGTCCGGAGCAGTGTCGCCTTCGTGAACATAACCGCAGATTGTGCAGACAAACTTTTTCATCGGGGAAATCTCCTTGAATGAGGGGGAATAGGATTAAAATATTACTAAATCGGTCCGGATTATACCTGAATAGTTTCTGCTGTCAACACCGGTTTTCTTTTATACTGAAATGCCGTTGGCCCCGCTTGCGTGAGAGAAGAAAATTATGGGAATAAAAACTATCGGTCTGATCTATCTGCTTTTGGTCACCTGCGCCTACATTTGGGCCTTTGGGCGTGATCCAGATAAGGCTCGTGATTCAATTAAGGCTGGTGCGACATCTTTATTGAACTTGCTCCCCATGCTGTTTGCCATTTTTGCCCTGGTCGGGCTGTTTCAGGAATTTCTTCCAGCTGAGATGATTGAATCCGTGATGGGAACTGGAAACCCCGCGCTCTCCTTACTTGTCGGCGGGTTGCTCGGGGCGGTTTCAATCGGCCCGCCATTGGCATCCTATCCCATCGCAGGGTCCTTGCTAAGTCATGGTGCCTGGCCGCCTGCGGTGGCGGCCTTCATCATGTCGTGGATTTCCGTCGGTGTGGTAACCCTCCCCTTTGAAGCCAGAATATTCACCTGGCGCTTCGCCCTGGTGCGGAACAGTTTGACCCTGGTCGCCGCACTCATATCCGGACTCTTCCTTGGAGGATTATTGTGACAGCCTTGACCAAGTTTTTTATGGGTCTGCTCCGCCAGCGCATGCTCCTGTTCGTGGGCGCGTTATATCTCGGGACCTGGCTGGTTTCACCTCAGAAAACCCTGGCCGCATTTCAGGCCGGATATCACCTGTTCCTGTCAGTCACGATTTTGATCATTGCCGTTTTCGCGATGGCTGGATTACTTCAGACCTGGATCGGACGGGAAATGATTGGGCGCGTACTCGGACGGGAGGGGGGCTTCAAGGGGTTGTTGCTGGGGGTCGGGTGCGGAGCGATTCTGATCGGCCCCTCTTTTGTGATATTTCCATTGTTGATGAGTTTACGTCGTCTGGGGGCGCGCTGGGCCGTGGTTGCCATTGTGCTGGCGGCCTATGGGCTGAAGCCGCAGATGTTACCGGTTGAGGCCCAATTTCTGGGTTTGCCCTTTGCGCTGGTGCGCGGGGGGCTGACGTTGATGCTGGCGATTCCGCTGGGTCTCGCGGTGGAACGATTGATGCCGGAGGATGAGAGAAATTAGGTGCCTCTAGAGTCGAATTTGCAGGCCATCCTGCGCGACTTCAAGGACGATCTGGTGACGCTGGGCGTCAATCTGTGGGCCGGTATGGGTCAGAATAATCCGGTTGGATTCAAGCTCAGTGAGGTGTTGGACGAGGGTTTTATAATTGAGATGACCCGGGACAGAATTGTCGTAGCTGCTGCACTCGCAGATGAAAAGATCGCTCCCCCTGGCGAGCTTGATCAGGTCCGGGTGCCATTCGGTATCGCCACTGTAGGCGATAGTACATGTGCCGAATTCGAGCCGCATCGAGAGAGCGGGGGCCTGTCCATGGCGGGCTGCGAAGGTTGAAACTTTGAACAATTCTGTGACCGTGGTTTTTGGCGGGGTCAGGATGTGATAGTTGAGTGTAAACGGAAAAGGGCCATCGAGGGCACCGGGGTAGAGCGCATGGCAGGTAGAGACCACACGTTCTTCAAGTCCAGTCGGGCCGAATATATTTAAGGGTTTACGGCGTTGTTGAACGAAGAGGGCATCGAGGAAGAAAAAGGGGATACCGCTAAAATGATCACCGTGCAGATGGCTGATGGCAATGTCATCGATCTGCTCCGTGGCGAGCCCGCAACGATGCAGTCCGGCCAGCAGGGTTGCTCCACAATCGAGGAGCAACCCTTTTTTACCTGTAGAGAGATAGATCCCGCTTTGTAAACGCCCACCACTTGAGAAGGCATCGCCGCTGCCAAGAAAGGTCAATTGCAAGAAGGACCTCCAGCTTATTGTCCTGATTTCTGAGGCGAAGAAAGCCGATTCAGCTCTTCATCGATTAATTGGCTGAACCCGGCCATGCTCCGCTCTTGCAACAGTCGGCCATTGACAAAGACCGTCGGCGTACCACGCACACCAATTCTGGTCCCTTCGGCGATATCGCTCTCAATTTGCGCATTCAACCGCGGATCGAGACGGTCTTTTTTTAATTGCTCCATATCCAGTCCGGTCTGGGCTGCCAGTTCATCTATTTTTTGCGGGTTTAGACTATTGTAGTTTGCATAGAAGAGATCATAAACATTCCAGAATTTCCCCTGTTTGTTGGCGGCAAGAGCCGTCAGCGCGGCATTACGCGAATCACGATGAATGGTAAGCGGGAAGTTTTTGAACACCAGTTTGACCTTACCCTGGTACTTTTCAACGACCTGTTTCAGAAGCGGAACAGTTTTGGCGCAGTAGGGGCATTCAAAGTCGTCAAAGACGGCCAGTGTGACCGGAGCGGACTCATCACCGAGAACCGGGGCATTACTGATATCTATCGGCTGGGAGACTTCGACTATTGCGATAACCGCCTGCTTCTTGGCGGTTTTCTGCAGCAGCAGGTGCTGTGGGCCGAGGGGCGTAATCCGGTCGATAGCCGGGTCAACGCTCAGTTGGCCCTGAAGTTCACCTCCGAGGGTGTAAACCAGAAGATTATTATCCTGAGTGAGGACATACATGCGGCGACCATCGACGGTGCTGGTGACCTGCTTTGGTGTGGCATCAAGCTGAATGGTGTTGAGCTCCCGCAGATTTATCACTCCTGAAAAAGCGGGGGTGGCTATACTGAGTAAAACGAGAAGAATCAGGGTACCTAAACGCATAAAGAACTCCACTTTGTTGTTAATCATATTAAAATTCAGAGAGGTAGGCGCATTTTTTGGATTAATGCCAAGTCGGCAATCACCAAGGCGGCCATCGCTTCAACAATTGGTACCGCGCGCGGCACCACACAGGGATCATGACGTCCCTTGGCTTCGAGGATTGCATCCTGTCCTTTATAATCGACGGTTTTCTGGGCTTGACCGATAGTTGCAGGCGGCTTGAATGCGACTCGAAAAAAGACATTTTCACCGTTGGAGATACCCCCCTGAACGCCTCCGCTGTGATTGGTGAGGGTCCCGAGACGCCCATTTTTAAAACAGTAGGGATCATTGTGAGCTGATCCGCGCATTGCTGCGCCGGAAAAGCCGGAGCCAATTTCAAAGCCTTTGGTTGCTGGAATCGAGAGCATTGCGTGGGCCAGGCGTGCTTCCAGACGATCGAAAGCCGGTTCACCGAGGCCTGGCGGCAGGTTGCGGCAGACGCAGGTGAGAACGCCACCGATCGAGTCGTTGTCGGCGCGGGTGGCCAGAATTTGCTCCGACATCCGTTCAGCCACGTTCTGATCAGGGCAACGCACATCGTTGGCATCCACCTGGGCGCGAGTCACAGTCGAAAAATCGACTGCAGCAGCCTCAATACTGCCGACGGAGCTGACCCAGGCGACAATTTCAATACCGTACTGTTCGCGCAGAAATTTTTCGGCGATCGCGCCGGCCGCAACACGGCCGATAGTTTCCCGGGCACTGGAACGACCGCCCCCGCTTGAGGCATGGATGCCATATTTTTGGCGGTAAGTTAAATCCGCATGCGAGGGGCGTGGAATTTGCACCATGGAATTGTAATCTTGAGGCCTCTGGTCTTTGTTGCGCACCAGGAGCCCGATTGGTGAGCCAAGGGTCAGCCCGTTCTCGACGCCGGAGAGGATCTCGACCTGGTCGGCTTCATCGCGGTCGGTTGAAAGCTTGCTTTGCCCGGGGCGGCGGCGATCCAGTTGAATCTGGATATCCGCCGACTTTAGTTCCATCCGTGGCGGAACGCCATCAATCACTACGCCGACACCCGCACAATGGGATTCGCCGAAGGTTGAAATACGTAAAAGGGTACCAAGGCTACTCGACATTCTGTTTTCAATCTCCTTGTTTAGGGTGTCGATCGAAGGAAGAATATAACAGATTTATTTGCGGGGGTGTAGCTCTGTTAGATTTGTCGCAGAGAGAACCAGATTTTTACTCGAGATAAAAAAATTTATCAATGGTAAATATATTCTTGATCAAAACACTGTTGCGGGGTATATTGAGCGCCGTGGATGCGGCTTGCAGGGCTAAAATAACAGACGCTGTGACCGCTTCATTTATGTCTCTCCTTTTTGCGCCCTGTTGCCCGACAGGGCGCCATTTTTCGTTTTGCTAAATTATATTCTGTATCCAGGTCACAGCTGTGGGGAAGCGAAGAGGCGACTACATGGGAAATATCCATCGTTTTATCAACGGCTTCAAACTATTTCAGCAGCAACTTTATGGAGACAATGAACTACTGGCTGCTCAGCTGGCAAAGGGACAGAGTCCGAAAACACTGGTTATTTCTTGTTCGGATTCTCGCGTTGATCCGGCGCTATTGATGGGTTGTTCCCCGGGAGATATCTTTACCGTGCGGAATATTGCCAATCTCGTTCCGCCGTACGAACTGGATAATGCCTATCACGGAGTAAGTGCGGCGCTTGAATATGCCGTCTGTTTTCTGAAGGTTGAAGATATTATCGTGCTCGGTCATTCCGGTTGTGGCGGGATCGAAGGGTTACTCCTTGGTGCCGATGGCAATATGGTTGGCGAGTTTGTTGGACGCTGGGTCGATATCGCTTCAGACGCGCGGGATCGTGCCATGGCGCGGGTTGCAGCAGGGGAATCTAACGATTTAAGCTGTGTCTGTGAACAGGAAGCGATCCTGACTTCGTTGACGAACCTGCAAACTTTTCCTTGGCTAAAAAAGCGACTTTTGGCTGGTGAGTTAGACTTACATGGTTGGTATTTTGTGATCGAGCGCGGTGAGCTTTCGGTTTACCGACCTGAGGCTGGTCGCTTTGAAGTTCTGGTCGAAAAACATAATTTTTGATCTTTGTCCTCCTGCTGGACCTCACCCTGACTTCTCTGTTCCAAAAATCCATAAATACGGCTATCCTAACCATCTGAAGTGGCCCTATGCGGGGCTAGTTCTCTGAATCATGTCAGCTCTGAACCCTTGCTTCTTACTTACTGTTGCGCGGAAATCGGGACTGATTTTTTTGAATTTCAACTGTGATTTAATTTTTCTGATTGACTCTCCTGCTGGGCCTGAGGTGTCGAGGGCTGTTGAGGCACGGCGCAGCTACGGCATCCGAAAATTCGGAATCATTTTCATCTCATTCAAAACCCTGCAAGGTTTTTAAGTTGAATTTTCGTAACCGTCTTCTCTTAATTCAAATTATGATCGTGCTCCTGATGGCGATTTTGTTGGTCGGGGGAGCGCATCTGGTCCTGATTTCTGCTCTGGAAGATTTGCAGGGACGTCATCTCGTCTCTCTGGCCAGAGAAGGAGCGAAGGAGATCAGGGCGGTTCTTCGCGACCGGGAGCGTCAGATAAAGGGGTTCGATATGGAGACCTTTTATCAACGTTACGGCGATTTACCGCAAGAGAAACATTTTCTCGCCTATTTCGAGGGGCTGGCGCAAGAGTTTCCTGTCGTTAGTCTGCTGGATAAAAATGGTAACGAAATAGCTAGGTTGATTAATGGAAAGCCCCAAGCAGAATATTTAAATTTTCAGTACGATCCGGTGGTCCAAAGCGCCCGTCGTCACCCGAATCAACTGAGCATCGGCTCTGGAAGACAAGACCCTCTCCTTGGTAAAGCTTCAGTTTCTCTGGCTTATACCTTTACTAGCCATTCAGGCCGCCAATTTTTCGGCACTCTGTTACTGACGCTGCCGCTGGATCGTTTTGAACAATCCTTGCAGAAAATTTCCCGGAATGAGGTCGCATCACTCTCCCTGCTTTCTGATCAGGAAGAGCTGTTGACCTATCATCGCACTGAATTGGTTTTTCAAAAATTGACCTATCGACCGGAAGAAGAGCCGGTTCGCCACCAACTCTTTGATGAGGATCTGGTTCTGGTTGCCCAAAAGGTCGAGGTCGGAGGCTGGCAGGTTATGGCTTCAGTCCCCTGGCAAAGGTACCGGGCTGAGGTCAATAAAATTCGCGCCATGGCGATCGGGTTCAGTTTTTTGGTGATCCTGCTTGCCACTGTTTTAACCTGGAAATTGACCAGGCTGCTGACGCGTAATCTCGATCGGTTGGTTGATTTTGCTGATCGGGTTGGACACGGGGATTATCATCAACAACTTCCTCTCGATTCGAGCGAAGAGTTCAATCGACTGAACAATGCACTGAACCGGATGGTTATTGAGCTTGAGGAGCACCGACGTTCAATCGAGGATCTGCAAAAGATCATTCAAACGATAATCGATCCTTTGATTGTGACGGATTCGCAAGGCTTGGTCGTGCAGGTAAATCAGGCGACACTGCAGCTTTTCGGCTGTGATTCTGCAAGAATTATCCATCGACCCCTGGCCGATCTGTTTCTTGATACTCCGGGCGTTTTGCGGCGCACGACATTTTCGACGGGCCTTATTTGTTGTCCCGTCAGCAACCTTGAAACAAAAATTCGCGGCGCCAAAGGGGAAAATATTTCCGTCCTCTTTTCGAGTGCTCCCTGCGGGAATGAGCGCGATGAACTCGGAGTCGTCTGCATCTTAAAAGATGTGACTGAATTGATGGCCGCGCGAGATTCTCGAGAGAAGGCGCTGCTGATGGCTGAAGAGGCCCGGCGCCGGGTTGATGTTCTGTTGCGTTCGGTGCCCGATGGATTGGTTGTGGTTGATCTACAAGGAAATATCCAACTGATAAACAATCCGGCCGAAAAACTTTTAGGCGCCGAAGCCAAAATCAGGGTACGGGAGATTGCCCTGCGTTTGCTCGAAGAGAAGGGAGGCTCCGGACGCACCCTCGATGTCCCTCTGCTTTCAGCCGAGACTGGGGTTCTCAGTGTGATACAAGCGCATGCTTCGGCGGTTTTTGATGGTCATGAGCATGTCATTGGTCTGGTGATGTTGCTACGTGATGTTTCGCGTGAGCGCAGTATGGACCAGATGAAAAATGAATTTATTTCAACCGCAGCCCATGAACTGCGCACGCCTTTGGCCTCGATTCTGGGCTATAGCGAGTTGATGCTTGAGCCGACCAATGAGGATCGATTCTCTCCAGAAGAGAAGCGTGATTTTCTGCAGGAAATCCTCGAGCGAGCAGAAACCCTGGCGCGGATTATTGATGATCTTCTCAGTATCAGCCGGATTGAGTCGGGGCAGCCACTTGTGTTAGAGCTTTCTACGGCTGATATTTCCAGGGTGTTAGAACGGGTGGTTAAACAGTTCATTCTAACCTCGCAGTCGTATTGGTTTGAACTGGAATTACCAGATAGAAGCGTCTATATGGCACTTGATACAGGAAGAATGCAGCAGGCCCTGGAAAATCTGTTGAGTAATGCGGTTAAATATTCCAGCGGTGAGAAACCAATCCGGATCAGCGGCAGGCGACATGGACAGAGCTATCTGATCCAGATAGAAGACTTTGGGATCGGCATGCTGCCAGAGCAGATTGCGCAAATCTTTGACAAATTTTACCGCGTCGATTATAGCAACACTAAAACCAGCGGCCTGGGAATAGGGATGAGCATCGTCAAGCAGATCGTCGAAGGGCATGGCGGTACGATCACAATCCGTAGCACCCTGGGCGAAGGGACCTTGGTGGAATTAAGCTTCCCCCTGCCCGATTAAGACCCCTCCTTCTTGATTAAATAAACACCTCGCGCAAATCATTATGGTCTGAGGGACGTTCTTCATGTGAGTGTCATGTGGGTGCGACCAGTATTTTTTGTTCAATACAGCAGACCGTCTTTGAGATGCAGATAGACTGGATTGTCTGGGGTGGGTGGTTACAGTCAGAGAGAGGGCAATGGGTGTTAAACATCGCGTCCGATGAACAAGGATGTTTTGTCGGCTCAGCACCATCCAACTACCTCTGAGGCGAGATAGCCGGTAATAAGTTCGACGGCGTGATTCCAGGGGGTGATTTTTTCATCACCGACAAAATTAAGACTATCACCGAGGTTGTCGATCAGATCGTCCTGGTTGACTGACAGTATACAAATGGCAACAGTTAGAACGTCGCGAAAACTCTAACCCTGCAAAGGGACTTTGCAACGACGGGTGTAAAGGTGTCTCAGACAATTATCAGTTTAATTGCCTGATTGCGCCATCCTTAATTTGTAGTTGAAACAGAACCTTATCTGCTTCGCCGGTGAAATCAAAGCTGGTGGACCCTGTGACCCCTGGGTAGTTTTGCAATTTGGCCAAAGCCGCACGCAAACTGTCGCGATCAGTAACAGTGGGGCTTTCTAGTTGGGCAAAGAGGATGTTGGCACAGTCGAAGGCCTGTGCTTCGAGTAGCGATGGGGGCTCGCCATAAGTTTCGACGTAAAGGTCGATGAACTCTTTGACAAAGGGGTAAGGGCTATCAAGAAAGAATCCGTCGACGAAGACCGCACCTTCGACGTAACGGCCAGCCAGGCGCAGAAGTTCGGGAGAATTCCAGCCGCTGATCCCGAGCAGGGGGAAATTTTGAATCCCGTAAAAGGCAAGTTGTGGGGCAATCAAACCGATATGGTTGGCGTAATCGGGAATAAACAGGGCATCAAAGGTTGTTGGTGGGTAGTCGGGTTCGTCAGGCACAAACAGGTCATCGAGGCGTTGCGTCTCTGTCTTCTGTCGATAATCGGTTTTTTCATGTTCGGCAGATTTTCCCATCAGGTGAAGAATTTGCGGCCGAAAATCATTGGCATCTTCGGCATAGGTTTGTTCATCGATAACCAGTCCGCCGAGCTTGATAACTTCTTCGGTGAAGAGTTCTGACATCTCACGACCGAGACGATTTTCAGGGGCAAGAATCCCGAAGGAATGAAAGCCTTTCTCCAGAATCGCATAACGCGCCAGAGCCCGTGCCTGCATGCGGGGCGTCAAAGAATCGCGAAAAATATAGGGTCCAATTTCAGGGATTGCAGCGCGTTGTGAAAACGCGAGCAGGGGGGTTCTATTTTGCTGGGCGCTGGTTGCGGCCGAGAGCGCTGCACCACTGGTTAACGGTCCGAGGATCGCCATGACCCGTTCTTCATTGGCCAGGGCCATGGTTGCCTGGCGTGCCTTGGTCGGATCAGCTTCTGTGTCTCGGTAAAGTAGACGCAGGGGAGGTTTTTCTGCGTTGTGCAGCTTTAAAGCCAGGTCAATTCCGCGTTTGACCATTTTACCGTACGTTTCGTAGCGGCCGCTTAAAGGGAGCAGCACGCCAATGGCATCTTTTTGAAGCCAACTCCCCTGACTGAAACGATCCATTAATTGAGCGGCTTCGGTTCGCCAGGGGAAAGAGATCGGGCTGGCTAAAATTTGACTCAGATAATTGAGCGCGCTTTTTTGATCTTTTTCCGTCAGGGCATAGCGCGCGAGTTGCAGTCGTGCATCCTGACCAATCGGGCCGGCGCTGAAAAGGAAGCTCGCTTCACGCAACATACTGCTGTCAATGTTGTTTTTCAGAATATGGTGAGCGCTCTGCAGGAGCTTTTGCGGGTCGGTCGCACCAGGTAGCGCCTGTTGATAAAAGTAGAGCGCTTTCAAGGGTTCGTCCCGGCGACTGTAAGCCAGCGCCAGGCCTTCGTCCAGAAGTTGCTGATCGGCTGGCGAGAAGGTTTGGCCGGCTATTCCTAGCAGCTGTGAGAAGCCCGGATCGTTTTCTCCGGCCATGATCAGGCTATAGCCGCTCAGAAGCTGAACTTCGGGCAGGCGGGCGTTTTTAGCGACTCTTTCGAGATAGAGCAGGGCATCGGTATAACGATGCTGCTGGATAAAAATACGCCCGAGGTAGGTATAGGCTACGGGGGTCAACTCGGAATCGTGGTGGCTCAGAACAAAACTGCGAAAGCGTGATAACGCAAGGGCTTGGTTTCCCTCGCGGTATGCGGCTTCAGCCGCGGCAAAGGTCTCTTGCGCGGCGGCCCTGAGGGCAACCCCCTGTACCTCCGCGGCAAAAGAGGAGTTCGCAAGGCTGACGAAAGCCAGTAGAACCAGAAACGATAGCCGCAGCAGAGAGGTTTTCATACCGAAATCCGTTGGTAGAATGTGACAGCTTTTCAGCCGAACAGTTCCTTCACCTTGTCGAAGAAACCCTTGCCGATAGGGTGGATATCTTCCCCACTGACCGCAGCAAATTCATTCAAAAGTTCGCGTTGGCGAGCATCGAGCTTGGTTGGAACCTCGACGCGCAGTACAACCATCTGATCGCCCCGTCCATAGCCTTGTAACGAAACAATTCCTTTGCCGCTTAATTTGAAAATTTTACCACTCTGGGTGCCGGCGGGGACTTTAAGGGCGACCTTGCCTTCGAGGGTGGGAACCTCAATTTCGCAACCGAGAGCCGCCTGTACAAACGAAATAGGCACTTCGCAGATGACGTCCTGCCCTTCACGTTCAAAGATTGAGTGCTCTTCAACGGTGATGACTACGTAGAGGTCCCCGGCGGGGCCTCCTTGTGTTCCGGCTTCACCTTCGCCGCTGAGTTTAAGACGCGTATCAGTTTCAACCCCAGCCGGAATTTTAAGCGAGAGGTTGCGTTTCTTTTTAATAAGACCGGAACCATGGCAGTCAGGGCAGGGATCAGCAATAATGGTCCCTTCGCCATGGCAGTCGGGACAGGGCCTGGTCATGGTGAAAAAGCCCTGTTGAAACCGCACCTGGCCAACTCCGCGACAGGTACTGCAAGCCCGGGCTTCGGTTCCTTTGCGTGCGCCGGATCCGCCACAGCTTTCGCAGGCCTGCTTGCGGGGGAGCTGCAGATTCTTTTCTGCACCGAAAGCGGCGTCTTCGAATGAGATGGTCAGATTATAGCGAAGATCATCGCCGCGACGACCGCGAGTGCTTCCACGGCGCGAACCGCCACCGAAGATGTCTCCGAAAATGTCGCCGAAGATGTCTTCGAAGGGGGACCCTCCGCCAAAATCAAAACCGCCACTCGAGAATCCGCCGCCGTTCATCCCGGCATGACCGAACTGATCGTAGGTGACGCGTTTCTGTGCATCGGATAGCACGGCATAGGCCTCGGTCAGTTCTTTGAACTTCTCCTCGGCTGCCTTGTCACCCTGGTTCTTGTCAGGGTGATATTTAATCGCCAGGCGGCGATAGGCTTTTTTGATCTCGGTCTCGCTGGCGTTGCGGTTGACCTCGAGAATTTCGTAATAGTCACGTTTGGCCAAAATCTAATCTTCCTAGTACAGCCCGGCAGTATAGCCTGCCGGGCTGCGGGTTCAGTTGGGTTGTTCCCCCAGGCACTCAGTCTTTGGTGCTGCAAATTTACTTCTTGTCGTCAGCAACGTCCTCAAACTCTGCATCAACAACACCGTCATCAGCCGCCGAAGCAGGAGTGTCGGTGTCAGTTTTGCCATCTGCATACATGGTTTCGGCCAATTTATGCGAAGCCTGGGCCAGCGCTTCGGTTTTTTTCTGGATCTCGGCCGGATCGTCACCGGCAACCGCAGTTTTTAAATCTGCAAGAGCTGTTTCAATGGACGTTTTAGTCTGGCTGTCAATCTTTTCGGCATGCTCCTTCAGCGCTTTTTCAGTAGTGTACATCAGGCCATCGGCCTGATTGCGCGCCTCGATTAACTCACGCTTTTTCTTATCGTCCGTAGCATGCGATTCGGCATCTTTGACCATCCGTTCGATCTCGTCCTTTGAGAGGCCGCTTGAAGCGGTGATCTGAATCGACTGTACTTTGCCGGTGCCAAGATCCTTGGCAGAGACGTGCAGAATACCGTTAGCGTCGATATCGAAGGTGACCTCGATCTGCGGAACCCCACGGGGTGCCGGCGGCAGACCGACCAGCTCAAAATTACCGATCGTCTTGTTGTCGACCGACATCTCACGCTCGCCCTGCAGAACATGCACTGAAACAGCGGGTTGATTGTCGGCTGCGGTCGAGAAGACCTGGCTCTTTTTGCACGGAACGGTGGTGTTCTTTTCGATCAGCTTGGTCATGACGCCACCTAAGGTTTCAATCCCCAGTGAAAGCGGAGTCACGTCGAGCAGCAGAACGTCTTTGACATCACCAGTTAAAACCCCGCCCTGAATGGCGGCGCCAATGGCGACAACTTCATCTGGATTTACCCCTTTACTCGGATCCTTGCCGAAGATCTCCTTGACCTTCTGCTGAACAATCGGCATCCGGGACATGCCGCCGACCAATAAAACTTCGTTGATATCGCTGGCCGAAATTCCCGCATCTTTGATCGCCATCCGACAGGGGGCTACCAGGTTTTCGATTAGATCAGAGCAGATACTTTCGAGCTTGGCGCGGGAAAGTTTGATGTTCAGGTGCTTCGGTCCGGTCTGGTCGGCCGTGATGAAGGGCAGATTGACATCGGTCTCCATTGATGAAGAGAGTTCTATCTTGGCCTTTTCTGCGCTCTCTTTCAGGCGCTGCAGGGCCATTTTGTCGCCACGCAGGTTGATCCCCTGATCTTTTTTGAACTCGTCGGCGATATAATCAATAATTCGCTGGTCGAAGTCTTCGCCCCCCAGAAAGGTGTCGCCGTTAGTGGATTTGACTTCGAAAACGCCATCACCCAGTTCGAGGATCGAAATATCGAAGGTCCCGCCACCCAGGTCAAAGACCGCGATGGTCATCTCTTCTTTTTTATCGAGGCCATAGGCCAGTGCGGCAGCGGTCGGCTCGTTGATGATGCGTTGGACATTAAGCCCCGCAATTTTGCCGGCGTCTTTGGTCGCCTGGCGTTGCGAATCGTTAAAGTAGGCCGGCACCGTGATGACGGCGTCGGTGACTGTTTCACCCAGGTAGTCTTCAGCCGTCTGCTTCATTTTCTGCAGAACCATGGCTGATATCTCCTGCGGACTGTACTGTTTCCCGCGGGCCTCGACCCAGGCGTCACCATTGTCGGCCTGAATAATAGAGAAGGGGCTGATGACGATATCTTTTTTGACCTGCTCGGAGTCGAATTTACGTCCGATCAGCCGCTTGATTGCAAACAGGGTGTTCTCCGGGTTGGTGACCGCTTGACGCTTGGCTTGCTGTCCAACTAGGCGCTCACCATTTTCGGCGATGGCAACCATCGAAGGGGTCGTTCGTGCTCCCTCAGAGTTTGCGATAACAACTGGTTCGCCACCCTCCATAACCGACACACACGAGTTGGTGGTGCCGAGGTCGATTCCAATAACTTTACTCATGATTTTCGTTCCTCCTTATAAGTGTTCTTTCGGGTTCTGGGACCCGGGTTCTTGTGGATGAAATGCTCTGTTTTATTCGCCGCCGTCTTCGGCAGGCGCGGGGGTCGCATCGTTGTTTAGGCTGGTCTGGGCGGTCTTGGCGACCATGACCATCGCCGGACGGAGCAGGCGGCTATTGAGCAGATAGCCTTTCTGCAACTCCTGAGCAACATGATTGCTCGGGAATTCATGGCTTTCGAGCTGTCCTACCGCCTGATGGTGGGCCGGATCAAAGGCCTGGCCGACCGACGTAAGGGTTTCAACCCCAAACTTTTTGAGGACACTGCTGAATTGGGTGAGGGTCATCTGAACCCCTTCAAGCAGAGCCTCACCCCCTTCTTGATTGGCCGCGTGGTCAACGGCCCGTTCAAGATTGTCGATCACCGGCAGCAGGTCACGCAGGATATTTTCGTTGCCGAATTTGAAGATATCCTCCTTTTCGCGGAGTTGACGTTTGCGCAGGTTGTCCATTTCGGCCAAGGCGCGTAGATAGAGTTCCTGGTTATTGCGTGCTTCTTCGCGCGCTGCATCAAGGTCAAGTTGAAGGTTATCGCCCTCCAGCTCTAACCCTTCTGACTCTTTATCAGGCGCGGTTTCGCCTGGTTCATTCAACTGCGCTGGCACGACTTCGATTTCCGGTCCGAGGTGTGCGGTTAATTCTTCAATTTCCGCTAATTCTTCAGCGCTTAGTTCCTTGGATGTCTGTTCTTGCTTCTTTTTCGCCACCGTTTAAAAACTCCTTTAGCGAGTTTCGCGATCGAGAATCCGGCTGACCAGATTGGCCGTAAAATCGACGATCGGGATAACCTGTGAATAATTCATGCGAACCGGTCCGATGACGCCTAGAGTGCCAATCGCACCTTTATGCCCCGAAAAAGGGGCTGTAATCAAACTGCAGCCATCAAGTTTGGCGTGGGTAGACTGGCTACCGATAAATATCTGAACACCACCGACCGACTGACTGCTGTCGAGCAGGTGAATTAATTGCTGCTTGCTTTCGAGGGTGCGCATAATCTTCATCATCGAGTCATGCGAACTGAAGTCGGGTTGCTCAAGCATGCGTGACGTCCCGGCGACATAAACCTGGTCTGAGATATCTCCCTGGAGAGCCTTGTCAGATAGTTCGAAGGCTTGTTTTTGCAATTTGTTCAGGCGTGTTTTCTCTTCACGAAGTTCCACTGCTATCCGCTCCCGGACCTGGGTGATGGTCATGCCGGGGAGTCTGTGGTTCAGATAGTTGGTGATCGATTCCAGTTCACGTTGAGTAAAATCAAATCCCGGTTCAATGACCTTGTTTTGCACCAGCCCGGATTCCGAGACAAAAATGACCAGCAGACGTCCCTTGGACAGGCGGATAAAGTCGATCTGGCGAAAGATGGTGGAGTTGAATCGTGGAGCCATGACCAGTCCGGTGTAACTTGATATGCCGGAGAGCAGATTACCCACCTCCTGCATGATGTCTTCCATGTTCTTGCCCGCAAAGCGCGAGCCATCTTCCAGGTTGTCGCGGCATTCCTGAGATAGATCACGCACCTGCAACAAGGATTCGACGTAATACTGATAGCCTTTTTCAGTTGGAATGCGCCCAGCCGAGGTGTGCGGCGAGATGAGAAAACCCATCTCTTCCAGATCTGACATGACGTTGCGCACCGTTGCCGGCGACAGGTCAAAGGCGTGGCGCCTGGTGATCGCCCGGCTACCGACAGGTTCTGCGGTTTGAATATAGTCCTCAACAATCGCTTCGAGGATATTTTGACTGCGCTCGTTTAAAGGAGAACCCATCCGCTTTTGCTCACAAAATTAGGGCTAAAACAAGATTAGCACTCAACGCAAGCGAGTGCTAATAGAAGGTATCAATCGCTCCAGACTTTGTCAAGCCGTTATCCAAGTGATGATAGCCGAGAATTTCGGACTAAAGAAAATGGCTGATCAGGTGATCGTATAGCAGCCACTCTTCAGGGTTAAAAAAATAGCGGTTCTTTTCGAGATGGAGTTTGGATCCGAGGCTATGGAAGGCGGCAGGAAAAGCAACCTCAGGGAAGCTACCGAATTTTTGCGCAAAATCAGTGCGATCCACTCCATCGCTGGTGCGTAGGCCCAGATAGAGGGTTTCTACCATCGCCAGCTGTTGATCGAATTCTTCCAGCAGTTCGGCCGGGTTCTCCCCCGCGTCAAGTTTCTGCTGATAACGGAGCAGGTCATTGGGGATGGCGTTGCGCTGTCCGTAACCGGTGGGGTTAAAGCCATGTGCGCCGGCGCCGGCGGCAAGACAAGGTTTCCGTTGCCAATAGCCCTGGTTGTGGCGACACCGGTAGCCGGGGCGGGCAAAGTTTGAAATTTCATAATGGTCGTAGCCTTCGGCTGTTAGCCGCCGATGAAGATGCAGATAGGCTTCGGCATAGGCCTCATCCGTGGTCTCCCGTAGTTGACCTTTATTGATCAATTTCGCCAGGTGAGTCCCGGGTTCGATCGACAAACCGTAGATCCCAACGTGCTCAGGAGACAGTTCAAGCAGTTGCTCCAGTTCCCGATCAAGGGCCGCGAGACTTTGTCCCGGCAGGGCGAAGATCAGGTCGAGGGAGATATTGGTAAAGCCAAGGGAACGGGCTTGGATGAAGATCTGCCGGGCTTCTGCTGCATTGTGCCTGCGACCTAGAAGGTCTAACGTCTCATCATCGAAACTCTGGACGCCGATTGAGAGCCGGTTTATGCCTGCGGAAAGATAACCTTTCAGATTTGTCACCGTCAGTGTTCCGGGGTTGGCTTCAAGTGAGATTTCGGCGCCACTACTGACCGGAAAAAGTTTTTGGCAACTGCTCAGAATGGTTGCTATCTGGGACGGAGTCAGCAGGGAAGGGGTCCCGCCACCGAAAAAAACTGTTTCAAGGAGAGGCCTATACTCCTGGGCAATCAGGTGCAGGTTGCGTTCTAACAGTTGATGCCAGGAGGTCAGTTGGTCCCCCAGGGGGGGGGCCGAGAAGAAATCACAGTAATGACATTTTTGCTGACAGAAGGGGACGTGCAGGTAGAGTCCGGCCATCTAGAGCAGCAGTTTTCGTTGGTAGGGAGGATTCTGTCCCTTAGCTATCAAGGCTTTCGAAAGCGCACGCAACATCTTGTTACCCTCGCAACAGGCTGTATTGAATAACATAAACCAGCGCTCCGGAAAAATAGCCGAGCAAAGCCAGCCCGCTGATTCTTTTGACGTACCAGAAGAAGTGAATCTTTTCCAGCCCCATGGCCGCCACTCCGGCGGCCGAACCTATAATCAAAATCGAGCCCCCGGTTCCGGCACAATAGGCCATGAATTCCCAGAGAAAACTATCCGGGTGGAACTGACTCATATCGTACATCCCCATGGAAGCAGCGACCAGGGGTACGTTGTCGACGATCGCGCTGATCATGCCGATGATCGTAACAATCAGGCCCTGACTGCCCACGACCCTGTCAAGCCATGCCGCCACGTTGGTGAGGATGTGGGTTTGTTCCAGCGTCGCGACCGCCAACAGAATGCCGATGAAAAAGACCACCGAACTCATGTCGATGTGGGCCAGGGCATGAACCAGAGTCAGATGTTGTTTCTCCTCGTCTTTCTTGTTGCGGTGGACCAGTTCGCCAACCAGCCAGAGGATACCCAATCCGAACAGGATACCCATGAAAGGCGGCAGGTGGGTCAGGGTCTTGAAGATCGGTACCGCAACCAGGGTGCCGATCCCGCAGCAGAACATCAGGTTGCGTTCGAATGTGGTGGTGACGACGCCAGCACCCCGGCGTTCAACAAATGTTGGCGCCTCCACCAGTTTGCCGCGCAGAACATAGCTGGTCACCGCCAGGGGGATCAGCAGGTTCGCCAGAGAGGCCAGGAAAACCCCTTTCATAATCGCCAGGGTGGTGATCTGACCGCCGATCCAGAGCATTGTTGTCGTGACGTCGCCGATGGGGGACCAGGCACCACCAGCGTTGGCGGCAATGACGATGATCCCGGCAAAAAACAGGCGATCTTCATGTTTGTCGAGCAGCTTTTTAATCAGTGAGATCATCACGATGGTGGTCGTCAGGTTGTCGAGCATCGCACTGAGAAAAAAGGTTACAAACCCGATCAGCCAGAGCAGAGTCGTTAGTCGGGTCGTGGTGATTCGGGAGGTGATGACCACAAAACCCTGGTGGGCATCGACCAGTTCGACAATGGTCATGGCCCCCATCAGGAAGAAGATGATTTGAGCTGTGTTAGAGAGGGACTCATTCAGTTGTTGTGAAACCAGTTGATGGTCGCCGGTCGCCAGGGCATAGACCGTCCAGAGAAGGCCAGCGCCGATCAGCGCGGACGCAGATTTGTTGACCTTGAGGGGGTGTTCAAGGGCGATTGCGGTATACGCAAGTACGAAGATAACAACCAGTAAGGTGAGCATGATTACTCCTGCGTATTATGGCGAAGGGAGCAGATAACTACTCCTTGTTATTGGGTTCCTGTCGGCGCTTTTAGGAGGGGTGCGACGACTATAAAGGACTTATGAGGGCCCGCCAATAAAAAAGGAAACGTGGGTTGACCGTCAAGAAGATTGTTTTTAAGCATGGGTGTTTGAAGGCCGTAAAGATTCTCTCCAGAAAGACATCAGGACCGACGCAATGGACGGCCCTGATGTGGATGGATTTTGCCCTGAGTGCCTATCTATAGTTCTGTCTTTAGTGGTTGAAAATCGTCATCAGCTCCGCATTAAACCAGAGATGCATCAGAATTGCGGCAGCATAACCGAGAGCTATTGCCCAGGTCCATTTCATGTGCTGACCGAAGGTGTAGACGCCACGGGCGGTCCCCATCAGACCAACCCCTGCGGCGCTGCCGATGGAAAGCAAACTGCCGCCAACCCCGGCGGTCAGGGTTACCAGCAGCCACTGACCGTGGGACATGTGGGGGTTCATGGTCAAAACGGCGAACATCACCGGTATATTATCGACAATCGCCGAGAGCAAGCCGACCGTTACGTTGGCCCAGGTGGCCCCAAGGCCGTTGTAAAGAAAGTCAGAGGTGATTGCTAAATAGCCGAATTGCGAGAGACCTCCAACACAGAGGATAACCCCGTAGAAGAAGAGCAGTGTGTCCCACTCAGCCTTGGCGATCTTTTGGAACAGGTCGAAGCCGATAGGGGGGTGTCCCCCTTCGTGAAGGTCGCCTCCCGTCATATCAAGGGCAGAACTGTTGTGAAATTCGCGCAGCTCCTTTTTCTTCAGATAGTAAGCGAAGAAGGACAGATATCCGAGACCGAGCATCATGCCGACAGCTGGCGGCAGGTTGAGAAACTGGTGAAACGAGACCGCGGTTATGATGGTCAGCAGGAAGAGAGCCATAATGCGGCGTGCGCCGACCTTCATCTGGACTGGTTCGCCGTGGGCTTCTGGACGTTCCTTGGCGATGGTGAAACTCATGATGAGCGCCGGGATCAGCCAGTTGACCAGGGAAGGGAGAAAAATATCGAAGAATTCGAGAAATTGAACCTGCCCTTTCTGCCAGACCATCAGGGTGGTAATGTCACCAAAGGGGGAGAAGGCGCCCCCCGCATTGGCGCCGACGACCACATTGATGCAGGCAACCACGACAAACTTTTTATTATCTTTGGCGACCGCCATAACCACGGCACCCATCAAAAGGGCGGTGGTCAGGTTGTCGGCAATGGGTGAGATCAGAAAGGCGAGCAGGCCGGTGATCCAGAAAACGGTGCGCAGGGTGAAGCCTTTGAGCACCAGCCAGGAGCGCAGCGCCTGAAAGACATTGCGTTCGGTCAGGGCGTTGATGTAGGTCATCGCGGATAATAGAAAGAGGAAGAGTTCGGCGTATTCTGTCAGGTTGCCACGAATCGCCTCTTCCGGGGAGTGGTGATCTCCTATGGAGGCATAGGTCAGCGCAACCAGAATCCAGATGATTCCGGCGGCAACCATGACCGGTTTACTTTTACGCAGGTGGAGGTTCTCTTCGAGAATGACCAGAGCATAGGCGCCGACAAAAATAAACAGGGCCAGATAACCCATCCCTGTATGGATCAGTTCGGTGTTGATCTTGGCCCCTTCACTGCCGAAAGCAACGGAAGCTAGCGATAACATCGGCAGCAGAAGCAGCCCCAGCTTTTTCATGTTCTCTCCCTTTTTTCATTAAAAGCGACCGCATTGGTCGAAATAAATATACCGCGATCTTTGCCCGATATGCGGTTTCTAGTTTCTATCATCGGCATCAGAGAGGGTCAAGTGAAACCGAAAATCTAAGAGGTTGTCGCTGGTGTAAGAGCATCGTATACTCGTGAGAAAGTATCTTTAAGCTGTCAGTTTGAAAACTAAAACAGAGTTACAAAGCCTTGCGGAGATCAGCTGATGCCAAGACAAATTCGCGCTGCGGCGGTTCAGTTCAACATTAAACCTGGTGCCATCCAAATTAATCTGGCAAAAGCGGCTGAGGGGCTGCGGCGAGCTGCCCAACAGGGTGCGCAACTCGCGGTTCTGCCTGAGATGTGGAGTTGTGCCTATGATTTTCGGCATATGACAGCTTTGGCGGAACAAACGCCACAGGTCCTCGAACATTGGCAGCAGACCTGTCGTGATACCGGCCTGGTTTCAGTCGGCAGTCTACCTGAAATTGCCGGCGAAAAAATTTACAATACTGCTTATGTGATCGATTGCGGCGAAGTCATAGGGAGATACCGCAAGCTGCATCTGTTTTCGACCATGAACGAGGATAAGTATCTGGCCGCGGGGGATGAGATGCTGGTGGTTGAGACCTCGATCGCACGGTTGGGAATAGCCATCTGCTATGATCTGCGCTTTCCCGAACTTTTTCGCAAATTGTCCCTGGCTGGCGCTGAAATTATCTGTCTTCCGGCAGAATGGCCCAAGCCGCGTCAGGAACACTGGGACACCTTGATCAGGGCGCGTGCGATCGAAAATCAACTATTTGTTGTGGCGGCTAACTGTTGTGGTGTGCAGGGCCCCCTCGATTTCTTCGGGCGTAGTCAGCTGATTTCACCACTGGGGAGGGTTTTGGCCTTTGCGGGTGAGGAGGAGGCTGAACTGGTCGCCGACTTTGACTTTGATGAGATGGCGCAATATCGGCACCAAATTAATATTCTTGGCGATCGTCGGTCCGATGTTTATGGAACGCCCTGAACCCTATTCAGACATGGGTTGAGCATCCCGACGATATTGCAGTGGAACCTGCTCAAGACTGTCAGCAAACTGCAGGGCGCCTTCGGCATCAACATAGAGGTAGCGCTGAGTTTTTTGTTTGGTGTTCGTTGAAATCGTCTTTTTTACCTGCTCCGACTTCTCTGATTTGTTTGTCGAGATCACGCGTGCCACAGGGTCCTTGTCGACCAGTTCGATCAGCCGGCTACGAAAATCGATGTAAAATTCATGGACTTCTGTATAGCCGGGGACCGGTAAATTTACGCGCAGCAGGACCTGATCCAGAATCGTCAGGAGCAGCAGGGAGAAGAGCCCCCAGAGAAACCAGCGAGTGAGTTTGAACATAAGATTCTTCCTTTGAAAAGTGCTCCACATACTACCCGGACCGTGCGCTCGAACTCAAGGCCAGATTCGTGATGGCGGGTTTCTTTTTGCCCGCTGCTGTGGTAATAAATCTGCGGCTTGATCCCTTTATCCAGGAGTTGAGATTTAGATGAGCGCACAGGAATATGACATCATTATTATTGGGGGTGGTCCGGCCGGTATGACAGCTGGCCTCTATGCTTCACGGTCTGAGTTGAAAACCTTGCTGGTCGAAAAGATGATTATGGGCGGGCAAATGATGACCGCGACCCTGGTCGAAAACTGGCCCGGTTATCCCGGTGGTATAGATGGTCCGGAACTGATGATGCGCTTTCAGACGCACTGTGTCGAATTCGGTCTCGAGACCAGAACCGGTGAAGTTGAAAAAATCGAAGATCTTGGCAAGCAGAAACGCCTGATCATCGATGGCAAGGAATATCTATGCAAGGCGGTGATTATCGCTACCGGCGCCAACCCGCGCAAGCTGGGTATTGAAGGGGAAGAGGCGCTGGTTGGGCGCGGGGTCTCCTACTGTGCGACCTGCGACGGTGCTTTTTTTCGTAACGTGCCGATTGCCGTGATCGGAGCTGGTGATACGGCGGCTGAAGAAGCTGTCTTTCTGACGCGTTTTGCCAGTAAGGTCTACATGGTTCACCGTCGTGACAAGATGCGAACCACGAAAATTCTGCAAAATCGTGTCTTTGAGAGTGAAAAAATCGAAATGGTTTGGGATTCGGTTGTTTCAGGGCTTGATTCTGATAATACAGGCCTGACCGGAATCACGGTTAAAAATGTCAAGAGCGGCGAACAACGCCAACTCAACGCCGTCGGTATGTTCGTCGCGGTCGGTGTCACGCCGATTTCCGGGTTTTTAAAAGATCTGGTTGAACTGGACAAGAGCGGTTATATCAAGGCGAGTGAAAATACCCGCACATCGGTGCCGGGAATTTTCGTCGCCGGTGATTGCCGGACCAGCGTGCTCAAGCAGGTTTCAACCGCCGTCGGTGATGGCGCTGTGGCCGCGACTCAGGCCGAAAAGTATCTCGAAGAACTGAAACACAGCTGAAGGACAGTGGGGAGTAAAAGGTGAGGAGAAAGGAGTAAGTCTCAGCACAAGAGATTTAGCTCTCCGCCTTACTCTTCCCTCTTCACGCCTCACTGCTTCTAAAATGGAGGGGGATTCCATGTTGGCAAAAGTTACATCCGGTGCCCTGATCGGGATCGAAGCTTACCCGGTAGAGGTCGAAGTTGACATCGCTCAGGGCTTGCCTCAGTTCTCGACGGTTGGTCTCCCCGAAGGCGCGGTTAAAGAGAGCAAGGATCGCGTCAAATCAGCTATCAAAAATTCCGGCTACGATTTTCCCACCCGCCGCATCACCATAAACCTTGCCCCCGCTGATATTCGTAAAGAAGGCGCCGCCTTCGACCTGCCGATTGCCATTGGTATTCTTTGCGCCACCGGGCTGGTCGACGCCAAGGCGCTCGAAAATTTCGTATTGATGGGGGAACTCTCTCTTGATGGCCGTATCAAGCCGGTGCACGGCGTGCTCCCCGTGGCGATATCAGCACTGAAATGGCAGAAAAAGGGGCTGATACTCCCGCTGGAGAATGCCGCCGAGGGTGCTGTGGCCAACGGTCCCGATATCTATGCGGTCAGCGATCTGGGTCAGGTTGTCGCGCTGATTAACGGTGAGATTGAGATCGCACCCTATCGTTGTGAAGCAGACCCTGCTGAAGATCAGTTCAGTGGCGGACAGGATGATTTCTCCGAGGTGCGCGGTCAAGAACAGGTTAAACGCGCTCTCGAAGTCGCTGCGGCAGGTTCGCATAATATCCTGATGTCAGGTCCGCCCGGTAGCGGCAAAACCATGCTGGCTCGACGGCTGCCGACGATATTGCCAGATTTTTCTTTCGCCGAAGCACTCGAAACTACCAAGATCCACTCCGTCGCCGGTTTGTTGTTGAATCATGATGCCCTGGTACGCAGGCGGCCGTTTCGATCTCCTCATCACAGCATCTCTGATGCAGGCTTGATTGGTGGCGGCAGCTACCCGCGACCAGGTGAAGTCTCCCTGGCCCACCGGGGTATTCTGTTTTTGGATGAATTTCCCGAGTTCAAAAAAAATGTCCTGGAGATGCTGCGTCAACCCCTCGAAGATGGACAGGTTTCGATCAGCCGTGCCGCCCTTAGTTTGACCTATCCCGCTAATTTTATGTTGGTTGCGGCAATGAATCCCTGGAGTTGTGGACCCCTTTACCAAGTGTCCTAAATGGGGGGGTATAAGTCAGGGTGAAATGGAGGGTGTCGTTCTGGATTTCAATCTTCTCGACCAGCTCATCTATTAACTTGGTTTTTTCTGTATAATTCAGCACTGGCCACATTGATGCGAAAGTGGTTGCCTGCTCAATCAGGTAATCTCTGGAGATTGAACTGGTCTCAAGATAGTCGATTTCGGCCTGAATGCGAGGGAGCTCTTCCTGGATGTTTCCCTTACGTTCCTTAAGCGGAAGGAATCTTTCCGTGAAGGTAGATCGGTCTATTGTTTGATCTCCAACAAGATCCACAAGGGTGTCAATCTTGAGGTCGATCTTTCTGAGTTCTCTTCTTAATAGATCCAGCCGCCCTTCCTTTTCTCTTTTTTCTCCATCGGCATCCTTGTTAGTCTTCAATTCCTCTGGACGAACAATTATGGTTTTAAGAATTTTCAGGAAATGATCTTCCAAAACATCTTCATTCAGTTTGAAGTGGCATGACCGGCACCTGTAACGTGGAATTTTCATGCCCGAGTACGATTGAACATACATTTTGGTACCGCATGAACAAACCAGATTGCCTCCAAACAGATATTGGCTCTTCTTGTGGATGATCTTAGAGAATGGCTGGGCTCTTTGAGCAACGAGAGCGTTGACAGTCTCCCATAGGTCTTTATCTATCAGAGGTTCTACTTCGATAAATATCCAATCTTCTTCAGGCTTGAGGACCCAGGACTTTTTGTTCCCTTTGCTTTTGCTGTAGTTGGCTCGGCGTAAGCCCTTGTATGTCGTGTCAGTAAGGACTCTTTTGAGGGTCTGGGGTTTGAAGTCGCTTTTTCGAGCGCAATATCCCTCTTCTTTGAGTTGTGCGCAAACAGCTTTCAGTCTGCCAAGCTCCAGATATAGATCAAAGGCCCGCTTTACGATTGGAACTTCTGCTGGGTTTGGAACGAGTTTCTTGTCCTTCCACATATACCCGAAAGGCCCAATACCTCCGGTCGATTTACCTTGTCGAGCACGAATTGGTATCGATGCGGCAACACGAGCAGAGATCTCTTCACGCTCCCACTGTGCCAGTGCGCCGATCACTGTATAGAGAAGGCGGCCGGCGGGGGTCGATGTGTCGAGACTTTCCTCCAAACTGATGAGGTTTGCATTGTGTTTCTCGAAAAAATCCGAAAAATCAAGTAACTCTCTGGTGTTGCGAGCAAGGCGGGCTAGTTTCGAGAATATCAGACCTTGGATTTTCCCAGAGACAAGGTCGGCAAACATCCTCTGTGCCTCAGGGTGTTCCGAAACGGACTTGCCCGAAACCCCGGACAGGTCATACATCTCGACAACCGTCCACCCTTTCAGCTCCGCATACATCCGTGCCCGGGCTTCGTGGTTTTTAGGAGATTCGCCACGAGCCTGATCATCAGTGGAAACTCTTATCCAAATCCCTACTTGCATCGCTTCCTTCTCTCACATGTGTTGCCAGCTTTTTTCATTCCAAGAGTTCAAAGAACTACATTCGCCGACCGCTCCAAACGACGCGGCCTATTATTTTAAGTGTCTCAGCACGGTCCTTTTGCAGAACCTCTGGTTCATAGAGCTGGTTGTCGCTCTTGATGACGATAGAACCGTCCAGTTTTCTCTGAATCCTTTTGACGAGGAGTGCATCGTCAAACTCAAGCACATAGATGGCACTGTCATCAATTCTGTCGGATCTCAGATCTACAAGAATCATGTCGCCATCATTCAAGGTTGGATTCATGCTGTCTCCCTTCACTGACAGCAAGGCCAGATCTTTTCTTGGAACGTGTAAAAAGTTCTTGACCCATTCCTCTTTGAAAGAAACAAAATCTACAACTTGTTCACTTTGAACATTCCTTCCTGGGCCGGCACCGACCTCAATTTCATAACGCGGGAACATCACAAACCCCTCCTGAACGGGCTCCGATCTATTTTTGGAGCCCTCTCCTGTTAATAGCCATGCCGGATTGGTGTCCGGAAAGACATCTAATATTTTCAAAAGAATCTTTACGTCGGGAAAGCGATCCCCCCGTTCGTAATTAGCCATGGTGTTTTTGTGAATACTCAGCTTGTCAGCCAGCTCCGCCTGTTGCATCTCCCCGCGAAGTTCCCTGATCCGATCACCTACTTCTCCCATGGGCTCCTCCACAAATGTGTGTCCGCAGATAAAATTATGTCTTGACACACTCTGCCGTGTGTTTTAAAACAAAAACGAGTGGTTATAAACAATTTCATATTCCTGCCGCATTTTCCGTGTCTTTCATGGACTGGGTACACAACCAGAAAAAGAGTAATTCACAAAAAATGAGCGGAAACACAACAAATACCACAAAATTTTGTGCTTCGAAAGTTTCTTTTGAATTTCGAAAAATACCACCGGAGCTTTCCTGTGCAAAGCACACTCGGATCATGAGGATGTTTGCGGAGGCCCTTGTCCGACATGGACAGGGAGTTTGTGAGGAGAAAATCGAGGCCAAGGGATGAGCGGGCAAACAGGAGGTAGCCACAAAATCTTGGAGCCTGCCTCGCAAAAAAACTCCTCTGGTCTGGCTCCTGAATTGATGGCTGTACTGGAACGGTTCAGAGATGAGATAGAGGCTGCTCCCAAACGCTTGCCGGAATGGACCGCTGCCAAAGGGGCATCACCAAACGAAATCGTTCGATCAGCGCTGTTTACGGCTCGTAACCGCAACAAGCGCAGGGTTTACCTCAAGCAGGCTGAGATTATGGTCACTGGCGGTGGGAGCCTCCTCTACTTGGGAGAAGAGTTGCGTCAGGACGATGAATTAGTTTGGATGCGGCTGCTGCAACTTGCCAAGGGACAACCGCTCGGGGACTCGATCTTCTTTACGCCCTACTCCTTTCTGAAATCAATCGGCTGGCAGGTCAATAGCCGTGGTTATCAACGCATCAGAGATTGTCTCCTGCGCATGAAGGCCACGGCTGTCCAGATCACGTCAAACCGCCTTCATCAAACCGTTGTCACAAGCCTTATCGACTACATCGCGATGTGGGACCCGGAAAAACACACGCCCTTGGCTCAATGGGAAGTTCGGCTTTCAAAAGTTATGAGTCTGCTATTTGCCGACAGCGCATTCACGCTGATTGACTTGGAACAGCGTAAGGCGTTGTCCGACGGGATTGCTACGAAGCTTCACAGTTACTGGTCAAGCCACAGAGAGCCCTACCCGGTCAAGGTTGAAACCCTGCAAAAGCTCTGTGCCAGCAATAGCGAGCTGCGCTTTTTCAGAAGAGAGCTCAAGAAGGCGCTGAAGGCACTGAAGGAAGTTGGTTTTCTGGAAACCTGGGGCATCGAATCGGATCTGGTGGCAGTCATTCGCAGGAGTTAACGGGTATCGGTCTATGACTCACATTTTGGGATTCGAAAGGTATCGGTCTTTGACGCACGGGGTATCGGTTAATGACTCACAGGGTATCGGTCTTTGACGCACGCGTTATCGGTCGATGACTCACACAACTATCGGTCATTGACTCACACTTTTCTGGCTGTTGACAACTTTTATTCAATAATTGCCCAATGTTTTCGGCCATTTAGAAAAACAGTTTCTGGAAATAGCAAAAGATATTTTAACCATTATTTAACCATATATAGAGAGGGGCTTAAAGAAAATGACTGCTGAAGCAGCTATTGCATGGGTGGACCAGAATGCTAAGCAGATAGCCGGGCATTCGAGGAAATATCTCCCGTATGCGCCTTATGATCAGGAGGACTTTCTACAGGATGCTTACGAGGCTGCACTTGAGGCCGCCACCGTGTCGATGGAGCGCCAAGTATTTTTTCCTGCCTGCTTCTGGACTCTGTTCAAATGCAAGATTTCTGCGGTAACGCCGAATCCGGACTCAAAATGTAGAACCGGGTCCTCCTCACCTCCACGAACGACCTGTGATTGGTCTGATTTTTCGGAAGAGCGATTTAATCAAGCCGACAGCATCTGCTATTCAGAGCCCCTGTTCAATATCGACATTGATCAGGTTTATCCTTTTGTTCGCGATTATCTGGCACCTAAAGAAGTACAAGTACTTGAAGCGTTGCTGGGTATTCATGGCGGGACTATGAAAATAAAGGAGGCCGCAAGGCACCTGGGATGCACTCCGGCAAATGTTCGGCAGGCGCTGAACCGGGCCTGCCAGCGAATTTCCTTACTGGTTGCAAGTGGAGAGTTGGATGCTGAATTTGTTGAAACCGAAATCATTAAACAGTTCGAAGAAATGCTTGAGACCCAAAAAACAGAGGAGAACAAGGTCGTAAAGCTTGATGTTCCTTCTGCCGGGAATTCGGAGAAGAAACAACCAAAACGCCATCTAGCCTCGCGCAACGCAAGGAGGCCTGACTCGCATCGCTCGGTGGGTACGAAAACACACCAGACTCCCCACAGCCACAAGGTCATCGCGAGCGAGCATTTTCCGGGGTCTTTTATCGGTGTGCCTTCTTTCCCAATATCAGACAGGGGGCTTTGTAGCTTTGGATCAGTTCCAACACAGGAAAAGTTCATGGGTATACAACCCATGAACTTGGCAAGTTCGCGTTACGATTTCTGCCTGGCAGACATGACAAGCTTTGTTGCCAGCAACAATTCATCCACCGTAAGAAGCATTGTTATCTGTCATCTACGAGAGCGCAGACAAGGGCCGGTTGAGGACGTTATCAGCATTTTTAATCGAAAAATATCCCCTGGTTTCGCTTCGAGTCACAATAACAACCGAAATGGACCTATAACAGCTTATTCAGACAAAAAAGGTGATGACCCACCTATTACGCATGATCGCTCTCCACCGGCGAAGATTGCGAAAAGAATAAGAAATATAGGAAAAGTTGTCCGAAATAAAACAAAAGATATCTTTACAGACACAATATCAAGCGGGCCTTTTGTTGAGCAGGCTCAATTTTATCTGGCTGCCTAGCTTTTTACCTGGAGGATTTGATGACGCTTGGCAAGAAAATCCGTTCAATTCGCGGAGACAGGACGATTGCCAGCTTTGTAGAAGGTTATGGGATTTGTCCCAATACATTGATGAACTACGAAGCGGAAAGAAGAAAACCGGATGCTGCCTTTCTGACTAGGCTCTGTGAGCTTGAAGGAGTGGAACCCAACTGGCTTCTTGGGGTTCGCGAAACCAGCGATACTGGCGTCCAGTACAAGAGAAGTGTCCTGGAAATGGTTGCAGACGAAGCGACTAGACAGGCCACTTTTCAGATTGGCCCCAAAATGGGAAAACTACTCACCCTTGCCTATGAACGTGCCGCTATCTCGAATGCCGGGAAACGACAGATCGAAGAGATTGTACGGGAGCTTCTTGATTTGCTGGATTCGTATGGCAAGAAAGAGCAGGGCCGTTCTGAACGTCATTCAGAGCAGCCTCAAATCGCCTGTTGAGTCCGTTAGGAGATCTTGTATCCGATGAATCTAAAAGAAGCTGCCGAGCTTGTCGATATCCCAAACTCCATAGTCGAGAGGTTGCATAAAGACGGCATGATTGATGACCCCGTTTCTGACCATGACTTAAAGGGGCTTGCCATTATTGCCTTCGTGCGTGGACGGATCTGGTATCTCCGAAGGTTTTTGGCTCCATTGCCAAAAAGCTACAAACAGAAAATCATCGAAGAGGGCGGTTTGTCACGTGCAGAGAGATACGCCCTGTCCTGCTACCTCAATGCGGAAGAGGGAGAACGCATTTCCGCTGAAGATGTGATTCAGAGAGTTCAATACCACCTGAAGGTTCGTCTGACAAAAAAGCAGGTCGTCAAAATCAGGGCAACTGCATACGACATCCGCCGCAATCGTCGTTCAAATCCAACGCAAAAGCCCTGACGATTGCTTTTGCGAAGATCCCACCTACCCCCATCCCCCAATATATAGAAAAAGCATTGTCAACAAAAAGGGCAACGTAGCCTGATTTGGCTACAACATAACAACACTGTCTATCTGGTAGTTGCCGTCCTAGTAGACATATAAAGCAATGTTGCCAACAAAGGTAATGAAAGGAGCTACATCATGGTGTTTGTCTGTGATCTGGGATTTTCTTCATTGAAATGGGTCTATGGTAAAAAGAAAGGGCGGATCGTCTCGGCTTACCGTCGGAGCCATGAAGGTCTAGTCGTTGGGGAAGATGCGCTACTGACCTCTGGTTCAAGTTATCTGAAGACCCTCGAAGACTTGGTGCACCATTACCCGGCGTTCGTAACGGAGGTGGCTGCGATTGCCAATGTCCCGTCTGAAACCTCTCTGGTCGTCGGACTACCCTACGGAGCTTGGGTTGCAGAAAAGGATAAAGATGCTGGCGTAGTGAAAACGTTGACCAGGGTTCTCAATGCGTCCGGCTGGACTGATGTCCGCGTTCTCCCTCAGGGGCTTGGTGGCGTCCGTCTTTTCTTGAACCAGAATCAGGCTCAAACCGGAAATATCCTTGCCGTCGATATTGGATTCAATACGGTTATTTTCACCCTGGTTGATGGTACGTCTCACGCGATTATCTATGGAGATACCTTCTATAAACGAGGTGTTCATCAGATGGCGACTCAATTGTTGTTGCCAACTATCCGTGATCTGGCTCCATCCCGGACCTTTTCTCCCGTTGAAATCAGTTATTTGATCGAGCGGGGATATGTCCAGTATGGGTTTGAGCGTCACGACATCACGGGTGAGATCGAAACGGCCGCCAAAGCCTATATCGACGATGTATTGTGCGACATCAGCGGTGAACTTCAGGCCCATCTCGGTCTCAAGGCGTCCTTTGAGACCGTATTGATTTTCGGCGGTGGAGCGATCTTGATCCGGGACATCATCCAGGCGAAGAAAGTCTCTATCGAGATTCTGCAGGAGCCGGAGTATGCCAATGCGCTTGGTTTTGCTCTGGCAGAGGGTTAGGAGGAAGCCGTGGCCCAGCGATTGATCCGAATGACCCTCTACGATGAAAAAATCTCGTCCGCCTTGGATCGCCTGAGTAAATCCCGCAAACAGTCGATGTTTGTTGTCGAAGCATTACGTCATTTTCTGGGAACCGAGGAGGGTCAGCATTTGTTGCTGGCCCTCACGGGCTCAACTTCCCCTGAGGCACAGGAAGCGCTCAAAAGCGGAAGTAAGCGCAGTTCAGAAGATGGAAGGACGACCTCAAATCTGGACGATATTTTCGGATAATAAATCTGAAAATCCCTTCTTTTTTATCAAATACCTACCCCCCTCCCCCATCTACACGACAAGTGCTTTTTTTTGGGGAGGTCATATCCTATGCGTCTGTCTGCTTGTCTCTGTATGGTGCTTTGTTGCGCTTCGCCGGTATTGGCATCGACCATGTGCCGCGATGCGTACATCGACGATTTCAGTTCATCTACGGTCTCCAGTCCGGTGACGAAGGGTTTTCTGATCCAGGACGGCTGTCCTGAAAATCACCTGAATGCCCGGCTTGTGTCCCAGCTGACTCTCCGTTTCGGCGAACAGGATCAATCCCCCACTGAAAACCAAACGATCAAGACCGCAGTTCAGTCTCCAGAAACGCCAGCGGCAGGTTCCCGACGCTGGGAGATCCTGTTCGATTTCGACCGGGCGGATCTGGATATGAAAGATCTATCCCTTCTGGGCAGCGTACCGACCGGACTGAAGGTTCGAGTTGAGGGCTACACCTGTCGTCTGGGTGGCGAAGTCTACAACCGGAAGCTGTCTGGCCGCCGGGCTGCAGTCGTTGCGGAGGAGCTGGAAAAGCATGGAGTAACGGTCGTTGTTCAAGAAGGACGGGGAGAGTGCTGCCCGGTATCTGAAACAGATCTGGCCCGCAATCGTCGGGCCGTTGTCATGGAGGTTGAGTAATGAAGCGTGTTGTCTTGAGTTTGATAATTCTGGCGGGATTTGCTGCGCCGGTGTTTGCCGCCGAGGAGGTGACGGATGCGGCGCTGAACAAAGCGTTGCAACAGTTCTCCAAAACCTTGCCAAAGACGGGTATCGATACATTCAAACCGTCACCAATTCCCAGTCTGTATCAGGTCGGTGCTGGACCACAGATATTCTACTTCTCCCCAGAGGGCTACCTGGTATTCGGGGAAATCTGGAGTCAGGACGGCAAGAACATAACTGCTCAGGCTCGTGACGAGATTGTCCGGTCCAACGTTGCCAAACTACCCTTTGACAAGGCTCTGACCATTGGCAACGGGGCTCATCAGGTAATCGAATTCACCGATCCCGACTGCCCCTTCTGTCGTCAGCTCGACCAGATGCTGGCAAAACGTACCGATCTCACACGACATATTTTTTTCTTCCCCCTGGAATCTATCCACAAGTCAGCACGGGCGAAAGCACGATACATCCTGTGCAGTCAGGATCAGGAAGCAGCCATGCGGGAGGTTTACCAAGGAGGGCTGGACAACCAGCCAATACCCCAAGTTGGAAACTGTGAAGCAGACACCCTGATTGATGAAAATCTTCGGGCCGGAGGTTCTGTCGGAGTGCGGGGGACACCGACACTCTGGATCGACGGCCAGCGGACGCAAGGTGATGCCAAAACGATTTCCTCTTATCTCAACCAGAAGGGAGAAAGTAAATGAGCAAAAAGGTTTTGATTCTGATGATGGTCCTGGCATTCCTGATGGTCGCTGGCAGTGCGTTCGCCGTTACTGCGCCGACCGACCCCAACAGCTTTGGCTACATCTTCTATGACTACGTTGTCCTCAAGGGCCTACAGGGGGCCATCGGTTTTGTGACAGGGCTGTGCATTGTGGTCTGGGGAGCGTCCATGCTTCCCGCTGGCAAGTACATTCCTGCTCTGATTACCATCGTTTCTGGTGGTGTCATTCTCGCTGCTGACACGATTGTCACCGGCTTCGGGATGTTGATCTAACAATCCGGGGAGTCCCCCGCTCCCCGTTAATCCTTCTGGTGTGCTGATGAAAAATCCTTCTTCGAGGCGGATGCCGCAATATCTGACCCAGCCGTATCAACTGCTCTGGTTCGAGCCGGATGATATGACCGTGATGGTTCTGGCGTACCTGATGGCGATGATTTTCGGTGGCTGGTTCTGGTGGTTAATGTTGATCGTTTTCCCCACTGTTTATTCAAGGCTGAAACGTAACCATCCACGCGGATTCCTGCGCCACAGCTTGTACATGCTCGGATGGACCCGGATGGAAGGCTATCCGCAGTATTTCGAGGATGAATTTATCGAGTAAAGGAGTGTTTTGTGAAGTTTGATCTGTTCGTCCAGAGAACCAGCAATCTCTTCGCCGTCAACCGGCTGCTGATGGTGATTGTGGTTCTGATCGGGGGGCTGACGCTGTTCAACTCCTTCATGTTGCAGCTCGCCTTGAACCGGCAGGCGGTGATCCTGGTCCCGCCAGGACTGAAAGACAAGGCGTCTTTGACCGCCGGAACGATTGACGAGAGCTACGCCCGTCAGATGGCTCGTTACCTGGTCAATCTGCTGCTGGTCTATAGCCCCGGTACAGTTCGCAAGCAGTTTGAGGAAGCTCTGACAATTATCGATCCGGAGCAGTTTGCGGAGTATCAGACCAAACTGTTTGAGACCGTGGATACGGTTGAACTGTCGTCTGTTTCCAAGGTTTTCTACACGACCAAAATGCAGTTGAAGCCGAGCGAAGACATCATTGAGGTCACCGGGATCGAAAAGACCTTCGTTCAGGATCAGAAGACAGAGGAGCAACAGAAAATCTACACCATCAAGTATTCAGTCAGATCTGGCCGGTTTTACATGACCAGCATCAGCGGGAGGCCCTTGCGATGAGAGGAAATATGCTGATTTTGTCGGTGATCCTGGTACTGGGACTGACGGTTCCGGTATTGGCTGCCGAGAGCACGGTGGAGGATCCCCTGGTGGTGGTTTTTCCCGAATATACGACCAAGGTCAACCTGTCCAGTACGGATGTGAACCGCTTTGTCTGCCCTGGGCCGATTAAGGATGTGATGTTCTCCCAGGACAAGGGAATCAAGGTCAAGGTCGCTGGGGAAAACGCCTTCGTGAAATTTCAGGCGCTTAAACGAGGACAGGAAATCCTTTATTCCAAGACCCCTTCGGAATTCTACGTCGTCTGTGCTGGGGATGTTTACTCGATGATCGGGATGCCGAGGCAGATCCCGGCACAGACAGTCCGGTTGTCGAGCGGGATAAAAAAGAAAATCGAGAAAAATTTGTCTCTCTTTGCTGGCCAGCCGCTGGAAAAGAAAATTCTCAAGCTGGTTAAACAGGCCTACACGGGCGATCTGCCGGAGAGTTACACGGTTCGGAAGATCTATAAGCAGAAGGATCTCTTTAATCAGGTCTGGCTGACAGCCAAACGGGACATCCTCGTTGAGGGTGAAGGGTTGGGTGTTCGGGAGTATGTCGTCTCCCTGAAGGACGGAGAGGGGCAGTGGCGTTTGTCCGAGAAGGACTTCTTGAGGCCAGCGCTGACCCGGAACCCTCTGGCGGTCGCCATCGAGGAACCATTGCTCACACCGGGAGATAAGTCCCGTGTCTTTATCGTTGAGCGTCGTAATCCAGATGAACAGGTCAATCCTCTTATTCCTCAAGGCGTTCAGCCGGACGGAATATTACCGCCGGAGAAGCAGATAAAAGAGGATCAGGACGATTTGTTTGAAGATGAGGAGGGGGCATGAGTCTCAAGGATACCTGGAAGAACCTGGACCCGGACAAGAAGAAAAAAGCGGTCAAAGCCCTCTGTGTCGTCGGGGTTCTTCTGTTCGCCATGTTTGCCTATCAGGTCCGCTCGAAACCGGCTCCACCAATGGTTAAAAAGGCCAAGCCGGTCTCATTGCTGGATGATGCGACGACGCTGCAAAAATCCCTCTACAAAAAGAGTCAACGGGAGCTGAAAAAGCGGGATCAGCAGATGGATGAACTGAAAAAGCGCCTCGATGACCTGGTCAAGCGGGAAGGAGAGGAGAATCGCCGGGAAGTCTCCCTGTCGAAAACAGACGACCAACCCGGAGTCAATGGGATGGCTGAATCTGGAGCTTCCCCTTCAGAACATCAACCGGAGCAACCCGTTCTCCCTGCGTTTCCACCACCGCCGCCGGGATCTATCTATCCCAGTACCGGTGCGATGGCCCAGATTCCAGCAGGTTCGCCAGGGCCGCCCCCGCCTCCCGAAGAAGTGGTGATGATCGGAGAGATTGGCATCGTGTCCGTACCGGTCATCGAACAGGCCGAAGATAAAAAAAAAGACCACAGGAAGATCTACCTCCCGCCTTCTTTTATGGCGGCAACGCTGCTTTCCGGCCTGGACGCTCCGACCGCTGAGACCGGCAAAGGAAATCCGGTTCCGGCCTTGCTGAGAATCAGGAATCTGGCTGTGCTACCGAACGATGTGAAGGCCGACCTGAAGGGTTGCTTTGTGATCGCTTCCGGGTACGGGGACCTCGCAACTGAAAGAGCCAACATGCAGGCGGTTTCCCTGTCCTGCGTAACCAGAGAAGGCAAAGCGGTTATCGACCAGAAGATCAAGGGGTTCCTGGTTGATCAGGACGGCAAGATCGGGCTGCAGGGCCGGGTGGTTTCCCGCATGGGCTCGGCTATCGCCCGGTCGATGGTCGCTGGCTTTTTCGGCGGCATGGGCGATTACATCTCCTCCCAGAACCAGGTTCTTTCGACCAGTCCCTTGGGCTCAACAATAACGGTTGATCCCGCCGATGCCGCCAAATATGGCATGGGAGCAGGACTGGCGACTGGGTTCACGGAGATCCAGAAGTTCTATCTCGATCTGGCAAAGCAGGCAGTACCGGTGATTGAAATCGGCGCAACCAAGAGTGTCACTCTTGTTATTGAGGAAGGGACCGTGCTGACGCTGCGCGATCCGAACGAGGAGGATTGATTGATGAAACGACTGTCTTTGATTTTGGGACTTGTGCTGCTGACTGGCTGCTCGATCATGAATCCCTATGAAGAGGACTTCAAATGTCCCAAAACAGATGATGGTAAGTGCGTCGATATGGAAACGGCCTATTACGAATCAAAGGGTCTACCCGGACAAAAGGCGAGCGCGACCAGTATTGATTATGAACAGGCGCTTTACGATCGAATGACGAATCTGCTTCAGGCTCCGTCTACACCTGTTGTGGTTCCTCCTAAAGTCATGCGCGTCCTGATGCTTCCCTACGAGGGCGAGGATAGCGAGCTGTACATGCTGCGCTACGCCTATATTTTCGTGGATAGACCTCGCTGGGTACTGACTGACCCGTTAAAAGGGAGGAAATAGCATGGCGCTTTTCTCTCTTCTTTTCGGTGACGGCGGGCTGACCAAACCTCAGTTAAAAGCTGCTGCCAGACGCAACAGCTTTTCTGACTATCTGCCCTATGTCACTTACGATCCTGAGACGAAGACCTATCTGAACAGTGACGATACCATCGGGATGCTGTGGGAATGTGTCCCGACTGTCTTTGCCGGAGAACGCACCGTCATGTCGATGGAAGGTCTGCTGCGAGTTCCCTTTCCTAAAGGTGCGATCCTCCAGTTTATTCTTCATGCGGACCCGCACATTGAGCCGATTCTGGCGACCTACCAGCAGACGAAAGTTCGGAACGAGGAACTGTTCAGGGAGGTTGCCCAGTCTCTTACGGACCATTTTCGAAAAGGAGCCAGAGGAGAGTGGTCAAGCGGTCATGTCCTGCGAAATTTCCGCCTGTTTGTCGCGGCCAAATGGCCCAGGGACAGCAAGTGCAATTTGGTGGAAGTTGGCAGCATGTGCGCCGAGGCACTGGGCGGAGCAGGGTTGCCACCGAAGGCTGTCGGCCCGGAAGAGTTGCTGGAATGGTTGCGCCGGCTGCTGAATGATGATCCAAGCGGCAACCTGCGGCTATACGATGACACTATGCCGATTCGGAAGCAGGCGATTCTGGCCGAGACGGTCATCCGCAAGCAGCTCGATCATGTTCAGATTGGACGAAAAGAATGGCGCAGTCTGACGCCGAAAACCTACCCACAGGAGGTCGATCCCTTACGGACCAACAGGCTGTTCGGTGGAGTGGAAGGCGTCTCCAGTGATGCCGACCAGATCCCCAGCCCCTTTCTTTACTGCCTGACGGTCCTGCTGGAGGACCAGAAGACGAAACTCCACGCCAAGTGTAACGCGGTCCTGATCCAACAGGGCGCCGGGTCTTTCGCCCCGAGCCTGGCCCGTAAGAAGGAGGAATACACCTGGGCAACAGGTGAGGCTGACAAAGGGACGAAATTTTACCGGATCATTCCGGTCATGTGGGTTTATGACAAACCGGAAAAGTGCCGTAGTTCTCTCGACCGAGCCCGCCGGCTGTGGGAAAACCAGAACTATCTGATGCAGGAGGACCGGGGAATTCTGCCGATCCTGCTGGCGTCTTCTCTACCGTTCGGCCTGTACAACATCGGTAAGAACGTTGACCAGATTGAGCGGGACTACATTGTTCCCGCAAGCACGATCTCAGTCATTACCCCAACGCAGGGGGACTTCTCTGGTATAGGCAAACCGGAAATGCTCTTTCTGGCGCGAAAAGGACAGGTTGCCTCTCTCGATATGTTCGATTCCGGGGCAACCAACCACAATGCGTTTCTGGCCGCAACCTCTGGTGGGGGCAAATCCTTTCTTATCAACTATCTGGCCACAAACTATTTCGCCAGCGGAGCCAAGATCCGCATCATTGATATCGGTTTTTCCTACAAGAAAATGACCCACCTGGCCGGGGCGCGTTTTTTGGATTTCTCTGACCAGACAAAAATCTGCATCAACCCGTTCACCAACATTATCGAACCGCAGCATGACATTCCAGTGATCGCGCCGATCATCGCGCAGATGGTCTATTCCGCGACTGATGAAGAACCAACAGAAACTGAGATGAGTCTGCTGAAAAACGCTGTCTGGTGGGCCTGGGAGAACGAGGGGACGCAGGCGGGGGTCGATCATGTCTACTACTATCTGGCCCATTTCAAGGAGATCAGCGAAAGCAACGGCGAGATTGCTCAAGCTGCTGAAAAGCTGGCGTTCAATATCACCGACTTCACTTCAAGCGGTCCTTACGGGGGATTTTTCAACGGCCCTTCGACGTTCAACATCGCAGATGATGACTTCGTGGTGCTGGAACTGGAACACCTTGAACAGAAGAAGGAGTTGTTCAAGGTCGTCACCCTCCAGATCATCAATGCCGTCACCAAGGATCTCTATCTGTCCAATCGTCAGGACCCCCGTTTCATCATCTTTGACGAGGCGTGGAAGTTTCTTGGCAAGTCGAGCCATCTGCGCGAGGTCATCGAAGAGGGTTACCGCCGGGCTCGAAAGTTCAAGGGGTCATTCAACATCGTCACCCAGTCGATTCTGGATATCAAACAGTTCGGACCGGTCGGTGACGTGATCTGGGGAAACAGTGCCTTCAAGTTCTTCCTCCAGTCCCATGATTTTGCCCGAGCCGAGACGGAAAAACTGATCACCTACGATCCTTTTACGATGGGGCTGCTCAAGGGCATCAGCAGCCGGAAAAAAATCTATTCGGAGATCTTCATGGATACCCCTTTCGGCTGCGGTGTGAGCCGGCTGATTGTCGATCCGTTCAGTTATTACGCTTACACGTCCGATGCGGACGAGATTGCTGAAATTGAAGCTATGGTGCAGGGAGGGCTGAGTTATGTCGAGGCTATCAGGACGATGGTGGACAGGTATCGTCGCTAATTTCGTTGTCCTGGTTCTGTTCCCCGCAGGTGCGGTCAGTGCCGCCACAGGGGATGTGGCTGCGGGACAGGCTGCGGGGCAGACTGCGACACAAATCATCAGAAACAAGTTCGGTTCAAAGACGACGTTGCGGCAGAACATCATCAATCCGCTGGTTTCTTCCGGGACACCGCTGCAAACGGTTGACGGCAGTACGGCATTTTCCGCACAACTGGCTTTTCCCAGCTCGAAGAAATTCCTTGAAGTTTTCGTGCAGCCGGGAGCGACCGGCGATCTTTCGACCACGATCCTCGGCGAAGATCTCGATTTTGATGGGACGACCGACTACTCCTACCAGGTTCCTGTGCCGATTTCCGGTGTCTGTGCCAACGGGGTTATTTCCTGTACGCCCGGGACCTGGAAGAACTGTCTGAACTATCGCTGGACAGCAGACAGCAGTGGGAAGGTCCGCCTGCAGGATACCTTCCCGGACAATCTGGGCGGTTGCTACTGTATCAATACCGGCTGCGGTAACAATCTGGTCTGGAATAACACACAGATCATTCTGCAGGATCTCGGCGGTGGAGTTGTCGGGGCCGTACAGCAGACAAACAGTGGTTTTACGATCTCCGATGTCCGGATGAACGACACGACAATCGCCTACTACGGGCAGGATACCTCACGGACCACCAGTGCTACCGGAGTGACTTCTGCGGGACCGCCACCGGAAACGGCTTTTTTGAATACTCCGCTGGCGATGCCGACCAGCGTGCAGAATCTGACCCAAGCTCAAACCGGCGATCCTAACAGCCTCTACAGTCTGGTCAGCGGGATCGACACCCAGAAGCAGCAGAATATCTGCGAAATCAACCAGCAGATCATGTTGAGCAAACCGAACATCAACGATGTGATCGTTCCCCTGGGAGGGACCGGGGCTGTTCAGTATTGCGGTCCCGATTGCATCAATGTGGTTCTCGGGCAAATCGGCGACAACTACTGGTCCGGTCATTGCCAAATCTTTGAAAAGGATTTTCGGGTTTATGTCAAACAGCCGGAACTGATTCAGTCGGCAACGATTGTCCACGCGAAATGGGACGACTACATGCAGGTCTGGATCGACAATTATAAGGTCTGGAGTGGTCCGAACGGTAACTTTCCCCCTGAAACCGCTGGGAGTTGTGAACTGGGCACCAGCTGGAATCAGAATCCAAACGTCAATGTCACCAGTTATTTCAAACGACCAGGTGAAATTAAAACCAAGATTCGCGTTTCGGTCACAGGAGGCGGGGAGGGCTATGCCTTTGTACGGATCAAACTCAAACCGGATCGTTGCATAGTCGCATCCAGCGTAGTCGATGGCTGTGCGGCGCTGGATGGACGGTCTGATTGTGACCTTCAGGATGAAAAGGTCGATGGTGTCCAGACCTTCCGTAATGCCAACCCGACCAGTCTGGCTCCGTTGCCGTCAACCAGGACTTTGACTCAGGGGAATTGTACGGAAGATGTCACACAGGACTGGTGGCACAAGAAGCGGACTTATTTCTGTTCAAGTCCCGTCTATGACTTCAGCAATGCCGCCGCCCGGTACGGGAAAGTGGTCGATTCGATCAGTGCCGATTCCTCGACCTATCAGGACCAGATTCTGGTGAACGGAGCCTGGAGCAATCTCAGCGGGTCCATGATTCTGCCGGATGTCGGCAGTTTCGAGGAGTGTGAGCCAGCCTGCAAGACCCGGCGGCTGCGAGAGGATACCCAGGCCACCCTGTCCGGCACATCAATCCAGTATCAGACCGATACCAGAAGTTACGACATCCTCTATCACACCTGCGTTGATGGTGCATGTCCGACCGAGACCGGGGAGGAGATCCTGGTGAATTGCCAGTGTCTGAACGAGTTTGCCGAAGCGGCAACGGTAATCCAGATGTTACGCACTGCAGGACAGGACGTTATCTGCTCAGATGGAGTGCCGAAATGAAAAAACTGACCGCGATTCTGGTTCTGATCTGCTTCGTGATAGCGGTTTTGCCCCCCAATCTCATGGCGATGACCTGCGGGGCAGATCTGAACAAGGACGGATTTACAGATGCCCAGAACGAAACTGCAACCTGTATCAGCTATCCGGTTCACAACGGTCAGGGCAATGCGGATTTCTGTTCTGTCCAGGCCGTGAATTGTGAACCTGATACGCCGACCCAGCCGATCAAGACATGTCTCGACCCTGGCTATGACTATGTAGTTGCGACAGACCGCTGTGAAAAAGCCCCCGTCTGTCCGACCGGGACCTGGAATGCCCAGAAAAAGGCGTGCATCACGAAACCACAGTGTTCTGCGTCTGAGACCTCTTCGGTGGGTTCATTATTGGGCTGGAAATACTATCCAACCTCTTGCACTACAGATCCCGGGGGGAGTTGTCAGGTCATGAGGATCGATGATCTCTCGGGGCGAACCTTGTTCCGTCACATGGCACAATTCGATGCTTCCTGCACCTGGGTATCGACAATCATTAACGCGTATACCGGTGGAAGCATAACGCAATCCACGCCCTGGATTGATACCAAGTATCAACCTTTGGCTCCCGGCGGGCAATACTCGGACACCTATGGATTCTGGAGCTACTTCAATACATCGCCTCCCGGAGGTTCTTCCGGTACGGCGTTCCCGCCCGATTGCGGTTCTGGACGATTTGCTGCTGCGGCCGGTGTCTGCACCGCTTCCTATACGCTGTCCAGAGATTGCGTTATCGGAACCTACAATCCGACAACCGGGATGTGTGAATCCGATGTCTTCAACTGTCCGCTGGGTAATTACACCTGTTTCGATACCGGGGAATCACTTCCGCAGTGTTCGCCCAATCCCTGTGTGGATATGCAGGCCGTTCAGAATGAGATCATTCAGCCACCACCGGACGATTCCTGGCTGCAAAACGATGGACAGGTGGACGCGAACGGTAACTGCCTGGGGGCGCTGTACATCTTTTCAGGGAAATCGGCCCGCTGCCGTCCGCCGGGATACGAGGTTGGACAACTGAATAACTGTTGCGAGAGCAGCGATACGATCACCGATTCCAAGACCGGCAACAAATACTCCAGCTATGTCTCCGCGCTCAAGACGACCTACCAGATGGCAAAGACGGCTTACTACTCCTACCAGATCGGGACCGGGGCGATGACCGCGACAACGACTGCGTCCGGAGCGGTCACTGTAACCTCGACAGCAACCGGAGCAACGGTAACGACGGCGGCGGCAGGGTCTCAGGTTGGAACGGGGGTTATGGCGGCTCAAGGGGCGGCCAGTTCCGGGGCGGGGGCAGCGAGTGCAACCGGGGCGGGACTCCAGGGATTCACTTCCGCCCTGCTGAACCCGGCGACTATTGCGATAGCCATTGTGGTGATGGTGGCGATGAAGATTCTGTTCGGCAACGGTTGCGACGAGAACGATGTTCAGGCGGCGATCTTCAGCGAGTCCGGCTATTGCCATTACCTGGGAGATATCTGCGTCAAGAAGATGAAATGGATAGGTTGTGTGCAGCGAGCTAAACGGTTTTGCTGTTTCAACTCAAAGATGGCCCGGATCGTAGCAGAGCAGGGAAGGCCCCAGCTTAAAGCGTTCGGTCCTTCCGGCGGCTGGGGGACGGCAGAAGACCCGAACTGTCGCGGCTTCACCCCGGAGGAATTCCAGCAGCTCGATTTCTCAAAGATTGATTTGACGGAATACTTCGGAGACATCATGGACGGGATGAACCAGAACGTTCAGGACGCTCAGCAGAGAATTCAGCAGGGCATCCAGAACCATTATCAGGGGACGCAATGAAGCATTTTGTTCTGATCGCGGTTCTCATCCTGCTCACAGTTCAGCCGGGACTTGCCCGTGTCCTCGGGACCTTTGGCAAGACCTACCCGGTTAAGGAGCGTGATGCTTTGGCAGAGATCCAGGAACGGGCGGCTCAGGTCAACTGGAAGTCCAAACTGGACAAGATCAGGCCGGAAGGGTTTCGCCCAACAGGGCTACCGGTATTACCGCGAGCCGTCGAAGATAGGTCGTTCCTGGTGGATATGACCTACACCTTGGAGTTCGACATACCGGATGGGAAGGGGGGAATTCTCTATCCGAAAGGGTATCGCTTCAACCCGCTCGAGTACCTACCTTTCGGCCAGACCCTGGTTGTCTTTGACGGAGACGATCCGCTTCAGATCGTATGGCTGAAAACGTCTGGGGTGCTGACGAAACCGAACACGATGCTGTTGCTCAGTGGTGGTTCTTTCGTTGATGTCGGGAAGGGACTGAAGCGGCCGGTTTACTACGCGACTCCGCAGATCGTTGAGCGTTTTCACCTGCGGGCAGCACCATCGGTCATCCGGCGCAGGGACAAGCTGATGGAGGTTCAGGAAATCAGGGTAGAGAAGGAGGAATGAGCATGTCCAGGATGTTTATCCGGAGCGCCTTGTCGCTGGTGCTGGTTCTTTGTCTGGGATCGATGGGGTGGGCTATTTGCCGATCTCGACCGATCAATCCGGTGACGGACGTGTGCTGGAACTGCATCTTCCCGGTTCAGTTCGGTGGTCGGATGACGCTTGGTAACACCCAAGGGAATGTCCCGCCGGAGGATCGTTCGCCTCCAGTTTGTGCCTGTTTCAGCGGCGGTTCGCTGACCATCGGGGTAACGGTGAGCTTTTATGAGCCGGCAAGGATGATTGAGACGGTACAGGACGCTTATTGCTTTCCGTCACTGGGAACACAGATGTCGAATCCTAAACCTGGGTTCCTTAATGGATCGAAGTCTGATGCGGCGGCTCATGACGGGGCCAAGATCTTTCAGCAGGCCCATTACTACATTTTGCCTGTGTTCCAGTTGATGAACTTGTTTGCCGATTTTCCCTGTTTGGAGGAAGAGGATTTCGATCTGGCCTATATGACGGAGGTGGACCCTACCTGGTCAAATGATGCCTTGGCCTTTCTGCTCAACCCGGAGGCACTGCTGTTTGCCAATCCGGTTTCGCAACTGTCGTGCATCCCGGACAGTGTGGCTGCAAATGCGGGCTATCCACTCGATCCTCTTTTCTGGTGCATGGGTTCCTGGGGCGGATCGTACCCGTTGACGGGTTCTATCGAGGGGCGGGATGACACAACGGCCAACGCAGGGTTGGCGGCACGAATGCTGTTCAAGCTGGGACGGGAAATGCTGGCATTCGATACGGGGTCAGATCCCTGCGGATCACGGTTGATGCCTATCTGGAAGAAAAGCCTCTACCGGTTGCAAATAGCTCGTCCGGTCAGAGGGAACGACTGTATTCCTATCGGTCGGTCGGATTTTCTCTGGGGTGCGGGGAAAAACCCGCCTCTGGGGGCAGGACAGAACGCACCGAACAACTTTCTCTGGGTGATGACCCGTAAGAACAAGTGCTGTGTTGGCTATACACCGTAAAAGGATTCTTCCATGTGGATCAGACACAATGAGAGCTACTACAGCCTGGAGGCAGTCATTTCTGTCAAAGCGGATTATTCCCGGCATAGCCTGCGGCTTCTGACGACTGACGGAGATGAACAACTACTGAAGCTTCCCAAAGAGATGAGTATTGATGAGGCCCATAGCAGGCTGACCGCATTGTTGAGTCCTTGTGAACCGTTCACCTTAGCGTTTCCGGAAAAGATTAGCCCAGAGGAGGTTAAGTGAAAAAACTCATTCCCATGATAATCCTGCTGGCCTGTGCTGCCTCGGCAGGTTCTGCAGAGAGGCTTCTGGTAGACCGTCTGGACGATCTGAACAGGAACGTATCGAAGGTGAATATTGATCAGGAACAGTTGCACCAGAAACCTGCCCACGAAATCCGGGAAAAGGTCGATCAGATCGTGTCGCTCTATCGCTCACCGGCATACCAGCAAAAGCTGAAACAGGAACAGGTCAGAATCCGCGAAATTCTCGGCATAAAAGGGCAAGCAGCAGCAGGCGAAAACATAGGTAGCCTCAAGGGTTTGTCGGGACGTTCTGTGTACGTTTTCGCATCCTCTTCGATTCCTCTGCAAACACTGAGGAATTATGCGGCAGGGATGGCGGAGCAGGAGGATTACGCACCGGTTATGGTGTTTCGTGGTTTTGTCAGTGGAGCAGGAAAGATCGGACCGACCGTCAGGCTGATCGGAGACATCATCAAAGTGGATTCAGGTTGCGATATGACCTCCGGGCAGTGTGACACCTGGCCGGTATCGGTCACGATCGATCCGATGAAATTCCGGGAGTTCGGCATTCAGAAAGTACCGGCTATCGTCTTCGACCGGGGGCCGCAAAAAGACCCACTGATTCTGTATGGCGATGTGAGCTTGAGGTTTGCGCTGGAGCAGTTTGAGTCTGAGATCGAGGAGGGTTCGTGATGGAGAATTATGGATGGATGCAGATTCCATTTTCTGGCAAAACGTGCGGCTACTTTTCTGGAAAAAACTGAACTTAATAAAAGTAGTTCTTGTTTCTGGAAAAACAGACCCGCTTTTGATTCTGGAAAAACTGAAAACAGGATCATTTTCGGTTCTGGAAAAAACTGGAAAAACACTTTAGGACAAGGGTTGAGACACCCCATTTGGCTGTGAGGATTGTGTGATGAGTGATGTTGAAGAAACAACAAACGAAGCGGGTACAACCACCCCGATGACAAGCGAACCGGTCCCTGAAGAATCTCCCTCTTCTCGTCCTAAAGGGCCGGTTAGGTCTTTTCTCCTGTGCGTGGTGATCAGTCTGATCGTCAGTCTGACGGTTGCCGCCGGAACGGTTTATGTCTACGACCAACACTTTGCTCAGAAGGTTGTCGCGGTTGATCTCAAGGGCTTTCTGCAGGAACAGAAAGACGACTACCTGGACGGCAAAATTACCGAAGAGGATGTGGATCGGCGCATGGATAAACTGGAGGCTTTTGTCGATCAGATTCCAAAGCATCATTCCGTCATTCTGGGGGATGTGGCTGTGCGAAATATCGAGGTGCTGAAGCCATGACAGCGCAAAAGCCGACTGGGAAAAAACTGCAGTGGGTCTGTGTTGCGATAGCGGTCATCGCAGGGTTCGTTGGATCGCAGTTGCCGGGCCGTTTGTTTATCACCCTGACACCTTCGATCAAATATCGCCTGTTGTGGCTGACCTCCGATGTGAAAAATGTCGGCACGGGAGACTACGTGGTGTTCCTGCTGGATAGGACACGTCTCCAGGGGTTGCCGCTGCCGACTGAACTGACAACGGACGAGGATGGAATCATCTCGGCGGTCAAGCGGATCGGTTGCGATGAGGGTGAGTTCTTGAATCGCGATGGAGAGGACGGGCGAGAATTTTTCTGCGGTGACAGGTTTCTAGGGAGAGCTAAGGAAAAGACCCGTAAGGGAGCTACGCTGGAGCCTGCCCAGGTGCAGGGGACCATTCCGCCCGGCAGGGCTTTTATGGTCGGTGACAATGTGGACAGTTTCGATTCCCGCTATTTTGGTCTGGTGGACAAAGAGAGTTTTATCTCCCGGGCCAACGGGATTTTCTAGGAGTGAGAAATATGGACTGGCTGACACACTTCAACCCCTTGACCCATGTCGGAGCGGGAGAATACGCAACCTTCTGGCAGACACTTTTTGCGACGCTGTTTCTCGGGATCTGGAGCCGTATTTTTGCAACACTGTTGCTGGTCCTGTCTTTTTGGTTCGGTGTTCGGCGGCGAAACTTCATGATGGGGTTCTGGACTTTCCTGGGGGCCGGTTCATTGGCCTATGGAGCGGCAGTCATGCGGTTTTTCGGGCTTCTGGCTCGGTAGGAGGAGACCATGGCAAAAGACGACGCAACCGATATTATGCCGATGCCTGCTGGCCAGGAGATCCACCCGAAGGGGCTGTTGGAAGCGATTTCCTTTATTGAGCAGAACTTCTCGAATGAGCTTGGCGGCGCGATCCTGAAAGAAACATTTTTGACCACCAAACAACGGCTGGAATTCTTCGAGGTCGGGTTTCGCGGTTCGTTCATGTCTGGGTTGATTTCGGCACTGTTAACGCCAATCGCTATCGGTGTGATTGAGCGGTATATCCCGATATTTGGTGATGCCGACCCGTCCAGATTCGACATGGTGTTCGCCTTCATGCTGGCGGTTGGATATTCCCTCGGGCTTGCGATTTTCCTGGCCTACGCCTCAACAAAGTTTGTCGGTGGCTATACAAGGGCGATGATCCGCAACCTGCTCGGTGGAGTGGTTGCCGGAGCGGTATTCAAGGCAATTCTGGCCTTTCTCGGATTTCATTTTCTGTATTTCGTGATGTTGTCTGACGCCAACATGCAGAAAGGGGCACAACTGCTCTACAAGGCTCATGCGCCCAGAAACGCCGTAGTTTCCGCATATAGCTGGCTTTATGATTTTAAACCGGTCTTTTTAACCTCGGCCTGGTTCGTTCTTGGAGTGACACTTGTCTTTGTTCTGATCCCAACGACCTCCATGCTGCTGGCCCGGGTCAGGAACCGGAAGTTGATTAAAGCCGGTCTGGTGCATGTGGAGTAGCTATGAGGATACGCCTGACTCTGAGGCAGCGCGAACTGCTCGAAGAGATCCGTTTGAAACAGCCGGTTTCGGATTTTCGGCTGGCAATATTCGGCCATCGAAAAAGAACTTTTGATGTCCTTGTTGGAAAGGGTTTGCTCGAAGTTCATAGCGTGGGGCTGCTTGGGAAAAACTGGAAAATCAAAGAGGAAGGTTGAGGAAGTCTTCATGCTGGATCAGATTGTCGAGGTTGTACTGAAAACCCTCTATGCAAAGAGTTCAGGTCTTTATAACCATTCAGTGACGACTGGAAAGCTCGCTCACAGATTGGTGATTGCCGGGGATTTCTGTCAAGAATTTGAGCCGCAGCATGCGCATATCGCCGGAATTCTGCACGATGTTGGAAAATTGTCTCTACCGGATTCGATCCTGCTCAAAGTCGAAGCGTTAGACGAATCGGAGCGCGACATCATGGAGCTTCATCCGATCTGGGGTGGACAGTTTGTTCAGGGGACGGATCTGGAGCCGTTCAAGGAGATGATACTGCATCACCATGAATGCCCGACCGGGACAGGCTATCCGTTTGGAATCAAAAATGTCGGTGTTGAGGCCCGGGTCATCCAGGTTGCAGACCGTCTGGCAGCATTGATGGATGATCGGCCTTATTGCCGGGAGATTCTAGACCCTCATAGTTTATTTCAGGAGCTCAGAAATGTTGTTGATCGTTTGTTCTCCGGTGAGCAGGAGAGAAAAATGCTGCACGGAGTTCGGGTGGTTCTCGGGCTGGCCGAGGGGAAGCATTCCAGACCGGTTTTCAGTGTTGTCGGGCCGTAAAATAGAGGAGTGGTAAAGGAATGAAGTGGAAAATTCTTTTGCTTGTGATTTTGTTGGTGGTATCGCCTGGGTTTGTTTGGGCAATAGACGGGGAGTTCTACACATATGGCGGGTTCGATGCGGTCGTTGCCGGGTTCCAGCGGATTGCGCTAATCTTCTCCGATAATGCCTATCAGACCTTGTTCTATTCGGTCATTGTCCTGGGGATTTTCCTGGGCAGCATCAACCTGATTATGCGGGTTGCGACTGGAGCGAAGGCATCTCCTCTTGGTTGGCTGGTCCCGATTTTTGTGGGTGTGCTGCTGTATCTCGGTATGGTGATTCCAACCGGGACCATGCACGTTTACTCGGATCGAACGAATCGGTATATGGCGGTTCCGGGTGTTCCGGACGGAGTGATCATTGTTGCTCACGTTCTGAACAGCATCGAGAAAGGTCTGATCGAGATCATCGAAACATCCACCGATCCCAAGAGCTTCATTTATCAGGCCGGTGGAACCGGATATATGGGGATCTTGAGCTTGGCCTCCTCGAACTTCACGATTCCCGACCCTCATCTGGGTCAAAACCTCAACGAATATATCGACAAATGCGTGTCTTACGAGGTAATGGAGCCGACCTCCACTCTGACGGTCGAAGAGCTCCGAAGAGGAACTACGGATTTCAGGGTATCACTCGGTAAAGCCGCGCACCCTGCTATCGGTGCCGTCATGTACAGCACCGCCAATCCGCACGGGATAGTCACAACTTGTGCGGATGCCTGGGCGAACGACATCAGTCCGCAGCTTAACAATGCAACGACCTTTGATGCGGCTCTGGACGAAACCTGCTCGGAAATCGGATTTGACCCAAGTGTTGCGGCGTCCAGACAACAGTGCCGGACCTCGATTCAGGATGTCTTAGGGGATCTTGGCATCACGATGACAAGTACCGACTTTGTGCGGCAGGCGTTTCTTGCCCGACAGCTTCATGATATTTTTAGGAGTGGAAACACAACCGCTCTGACCAACTACAAATTCATGGTGAATGCCAAAGGGACGATGGTTGCAGCGAACGAATGGCTGCCAACCATGAAGGGGGTTCTGACGGCCATTGCACTCGGTTTGGTGCCGATTCTGGCGCTCTTTCTTCCGACACCGCTGCTCGGTAAATCGCTCAGTTTTTTCCTTGGGATGATGATCTGGATTGTGTCATGGGGCGTTACCGATGCCTTGCTGCACAGCTTTGCTGTTGATTTTGCCGGGAAAGCCCTGCTGGATATTCGCAACCTTGCCACCACACCCGGGGCAATGGGGATGGATGCATTTTATTTCACTCCACCGGAAACCGCAAAAGTGCTGGGGATGTTCGGGATGATCCGTATGTCTGGCTTGATGCTGGCAACGGTTCTCACCGGTGTTCTGGTCAAGTTCGGCGGTCATGCTCTGGCGTCAATGGCGGGGAATCTGACCGGACAGGTTCAGGGCGCAGGCTTACAGGCCGCAAGGTTAACGGAAGACCCCTCGGGACGTGCTGCTGCGATCCAGGCAAACAGTGCTGCCATGCCGACACAGACAATCGCCAATGCCCCTAGATATGGATATTCAGGCATGACGCACGGTTCTATGGTCTCAAAAATGGGACAGGTCGAGGCTGCTTCCGCGCACGAACTCAAGACGGCCCACCAGCAGGCGCTTGGGAATATCCCTGGTGGAAGTGCCTATGGTGCGGCGGGTGGCGAACTTCTCAATCGATCCATGCGCTCAGGGCAGATAGCGAATAACGACGGGGTGGTGTCAAACTTCAGCGCCGGTGCAACGGCTGGGACAGGACTCAGTGGGTCTCAAGCGACACAGGCTGACGGCTGGGCTCAGAAAAGCAGTGAGAAGGTTGAAGGTGGTGAAGTGGTGGGCAGCACCAATACGTTTGTTGGGGCGTCCGGGACAATCACCGAGACAACCGGGGCCGATGGACAGTCTACTGTGCAAACCCAGGCCGCCGGTCTGACGAATTCTTTTGCTCGGGACTATCGGGAAACTGGCATCGAGGAAGGCGCTCATACTCTCTCATCCGGTGAGAACTGGAACCAGATGATGCAGGAAGTTGATTCGGATTCCAAAAGCAGCAGCGAGGCCCGGGCATTTAAGGAAGGGTTGACTGAGCGGGTTTCCGACTCTGTGCAGAACAAAGTGGAAGATGGGGCAGCGTTCAGACAGATGAAAGATGAATCCAAGAAGTCAATACTTGAGGCAGGGGCCACAATGGGGTTGAGCGGTGGAGGATTGCTTGCGGCCCTTTCTCTCGGATCAGTGAAAATTGGTGCAACGGCTTCAGGGAAACAGCAGCTTGTAGGTCAGGACGGTGCAACCGCCTCGTTCAGCGCCAGTGAAAGCGAAATGAAGTCACTGACGCAGGAGGTGGGTCAGATCCGGGAAGAGGCGATCACCCAGACGATGAAAACTGATGCCGGCCAGAAGTACGCAGCTTCCTCATCTGCCCAGGATAACGCATCCGAAGGGTTCTCTTATTTGCGTCGTGCTTCCATTCAGGATACCTCTTCAGCATCACAGAATATGGATCTTATGACTGCCTATGTTGATGATCGAGCGGCTGAGAAGTTTGATGTTGCGCCTGGAGAGGTTACAAACAATATGCGCAAGAGCATTCTTGATGATATGAGTCAGCAGCGGACTGGCAGCGGTGCAGATCAGGAAGCCCTTAAAAACGACATGAGGGCATGGTCTATCAGGCGCTACGACGATTATCTCGATACACCTAAAACCGGCAATCACGTGATGAGGGATGTTGCGGAATACAGAAACAGGGCCAGTGCAGGAGTTGAGTCACATAGGGCCACGGGCGAAGGTGTCTCAGACCGGGTAAGAGGGGCGGTTGCTGATAGCTCGTTTGATGATCCGAGGCCGGGAAATATCAAGGCGCCCGATGTTGACGGGGGGATCAACCGCCAACAAACCCGACGCGGAGTGATCAACGAAATTTACGAGGACAACGGCGCTTTTGACTTCGGAGGCAACGCTTTTAAACAGGCAGGGCGTGATGCTGCGAGTTCTTTCGTGCCGCAGCCGGAGGAACCAGACGCCAGAAATCTTCCAGGCATGAGTCCGGGCGGAGGTCCTGGCCCACAATCCCCGGATTCGATGCAGGAAAGAAGAGGAAATTCAGCTGTTGACGGAAGACCGGCACAGTCAGCTGACTTTCGTGTCCCGGAAGAGTCTTTGCAAAGAATGGAGGAAATGTTGAAGAAGTTGGGTGGGAAGTAGTTAGATAAAAAGCCCCTGAGAATAACGAGACTTTACTTTACGGTACTGATTTACTCATCAAGATAAGATCACGGATCGTCTGCAACAAGAGATGCTGCATCGCTGGGGTCGGTATGGAGATCCCAGCTTTTTTGCATCAAACTTTCCAGCCAATCTTCTCGACCAGACAAATCTTTGTCTGCAAGCACCTTTTCCCTGTGCATGGCTGCCAGTATCTGCATCTGTCGTCCATGTTCTGGGCTGACTTCCTCATCCACCGGGTCCACGATGAACTCATCCTCGAAGCTCGGCAGTTTGATTCTCTTTAAGAAGTTCAGGATCGACAAGGTTCCTCCTCCCTGATTATATCGGCTCTTCTCGTTCGGCATTAAACTTATTTGTAATATATCTATGGCTACCTTTAACGTCAAATCGGAATTTACAAGTTAAGGGCCTATGACGGGAGAGTTGAGCTACAAAAGACAGGATTGATTGATTTTTGAAAGATGGTACCGATCCCAGCTTTTCAATCTCAGGCACCTTATGGTTTTGAGATAGATCTCCTGGTAATGGGTGCGTTTTAAATCCTTAGATGAAGCAGGAAAGTGATCCAGCACAACATGTAAGACTGAATACAGGTTGAGCCGTTTTTGTCTTACGGATCGTGATTACTTAGACGTTTAATAGCGTTTACGGAATTAGGAGCAATTCAATGCCAGATCCTCATATGATTGCGTGGAGAGTTTGGTTTGAATCCGAACTGATTTAACGTTTTTGCTGTACCTCACGATCCAGTGATAGCCGCAAGATTCTTCCTCGGCTCGTCATATTGAAAACCATCAGGTGTGAACACTATCGACTCTGTGAATTGCTCTCGTGCTGTGTCGAGATCTCCCATTTCTCTGAAGCAGACCCCCATGTTGTTTTTTAGAGTGGCATATATGGGGTTTGCCTTTAGCAGTTCTTGCGATTTCTTAAAAACTTTATCGTTAATATGTCTGCCGCCGTCGGGTGTGTCAGTGTAGCTGATTTCTTTGTCAGCCAGCATTGGAGCTATGGTGATATTCATATGGGTTTCTGCCGCCTTTGAATACCATTTAAGAGCAGACTTTAGATCGCCAAGAATGCGATATGTCAGTCCTAAACTGTTCATTGATGGGACATAGTGGGGATCAGAATCTAGAGCTTGGCTGAGGGCATTAACCGCATCGTTGAGTTGATTGTTTAATTGATATGCGATGCCCAGTGCATGCAAGACTACGGTCTCTTCAGGTTTCAGTTTTGAAGCAATCTCTAGGTGGCTTACGGCTGCCTGGAAGTCCTTTTTAAACCTGTGGCACTGTCCTACCATGAAATGAAGATTCCAGTCTTCAGGATTAGTTTCTATGAGATTCAAGAGGATTGGTAAAGCTTTCGAATAATCATTCTGCTTCATCAAGTTTTCTACGTTTTTATATGCTCCCGACATTTATCCCTCCACTGTATTCCAATACAACTAGATGATTCCTGTTTGGCTTAGGCGTTCAAGAGCTTTGTGCAGTTGATCGACATACTGATGTTGATGTCCAAGGGCAGGGAAGGGCAGAAAGAATAGTGGGCAAGAGCTATTAGCTGTTTCAGCTAAGACGCTTTCAACTGATATGCGAATACCCTTAATGACCACAATGATTGCGTCTGGGTTTAACTCATTAATGGTCTGTTTTAGGTTTGGCTCCCCCAGCTTGTGAATATTGCGACGTTCAGTTCTTGTGAGGCCATTTACTGGTTGTTCACACAAGTCCACGAGGTAACAACCATACTTTTTAAAGCTTTGCAGGAAGTCGGTGGAGTCGAATAGATCCGGTCGATAAAGAATCAATGCTTCATGCGTAAATATTGAGAGATTTGAGTTGTTTTTATAGAAAAAAGTGCCGTTCTGAGGTCTGGACTCACCGATAAAAAGTATTTTTATCGTTTCAGGTTTGTATTGTAAGCGCAAAACTTCAAAGGGGTCTGTACTCATCGTCTGCATTGGTTCGAGTTTTCCTACGTGGGTTGTCGTACCGACTTGATGTCGATAGAAGCGTAACATTCCTCATCAAATATTTCGAGTTTGCTGTTTCTCTGTCTGGCAAGATTTTGTGTGTTTTGCAAATGCTGCATCCCGATACCCCCATGTGTCAGGATAGTTGTCGCCTCAAATAGAAATTGAGAGGAGACAACTATCCTGACACATGGGGGCGCGGCCTTCCAAAAATCAGTGACATAACATATTGGACAGATCGGTTCGGTGAGCCTCACCCGGAATCCACCGGTCAATCTTGGAAATTTCGGGCTTCTGGTGATCATTCACGTTGTTAGGAACACCCTTATCGCCTCTGCTGGGCTCTGGCCAACACGTCGGCAGTGAACGATTCCATTCAGCGCACACCACACCATTATATTGAATATTTATACTTGGATGTGATGGAATGTCCGTTTGTAGGGTATCCGGAAGACCCTTCCACTCGATATGATATTCAGGGCTTCAACGCTCCTGACTTTCGTAGGAGTTATAAATTTTAATAACAGACAAATTCCAATGGCACAACTTTTAAGGTATTTGATTGGGCTTTAAATCTAGACTACAGTCGCAAAGTCTCTTTTGTGTGTTTGACGGAAAGAAATTAAGTGATGGTAATCAAAAGTCCTCTCATGGAAAATATAAAATCAAGAGCGCCAGTGCGACAGTTGTCGGCGGTATTTTAAGCGCAAGGGGTTTAGATGGCCCTTTTTGCGCACATGGATAGAAAGTCTACGAGGGATTCTATGCGGGAAAGCGAACTATATTTTTTGTCGAACCTGCAGGGCCCCGTCGCCGCGGTTCTTAATGCCAGTCATAACGGAATTATGATTCTTGATCGGGAAGGTACAGTGGTTTTTTATAATGCTGCGGCCTCTAGGATCTTCGAGGGGAATCCGGTTGCTATCGTCGGTCAGCATTTCTCAACGGTTCGCCCCGAAGCCTGGCCAGAGCTTCAGCACGTTCTGGCTACTGGCCAGCCTCAAATAGGTCACAAACTCTCTCTCCCTGGGGCCACGATCATTGTCAATCGCAGTCCGATCATCATTGGTGGGAGTGTTGTGGGGGCAATTTCGGTATTCCAGGATATCTCTGAATACGAATCGATCATTTCCAAACTACAGGGTTATCAGACTCTCCATCGCGAATTGGAAGCCATTTTCGAGTCCTCGGAGGATGGCCTCTATATTGCTGACGGCCATGCGACCACGATCCAGGTAAATAACGCCTATGAGCGGATAACCGGGCTATCTCGAAAAAATCTGATTGGTAAAAATTTGAACGATCTGGTAGCTGCCGGGGTTTTTGACTATTCGGCCACTCTTGCGGTACTTCAGGATCGAAAACAGTCTTCAATGCTCCAGAATCTCAAGAGTGGCAAGCAGATCATGGTTACCGGTACGCCGGTATTCAATGATGCTGGAGATATCGAGCTTGTCGTCACTAATGTGCGGGATATTACCGAGCTAAATCACCTGCGTGTCGAGTTGGAAGACAGCCGTCAGTTGAGCAGCCGCTACTACCAGTCAATCCTTGAGCAAGAGGGTATGGAGCAGATGCTCAAAGATATGGTGGTCAAGAGCAAGGAGATGCAGCATGTGGTTCATCGCGCCGTCAAGGTTGCCGCTTCTGATATCTCGGTTCTGCTCAGCGGTGAATCTGGGACCGGAAAAACGATGTTGGCTCGGGCCATTCATCAGATGAGTAAGCGCAAGGAGCGACCCTTCGTCAAGATCAATTGCGGAACAATCCCCGAATCCCTGATCGAAAGCGAGCTATTCGGTTATGAAAAGGGAGCCTTCACTGGCGCCAGCAAGGAAGGGAAGGCGGGCTTGATTGAGGCCGCTCATGGCGGAACCCTTTTTCTGGATGAGATCGGTGAGTTGAAGCTAGCGCTACAGGTTAAACTGCTGGAAGTCATCGAGGAAAAATCTTTTACTCGGGTGGGAGGGGCCAAGATCATCAAGGTCGATGTTAGGATTATCGCTGCCACCCACCGGAACCTTCAGGAGATGATGAAACTGGGGCAGTTTAGAGAAGACCTCTTTTACCGACTCAACGTGGTGCCGATTAATATTCCCTCATTGCGTGAGCGGCGTGAAGATATTCCTCCACTGATCTATAAATTTATGGAGGAATATAACCAGAGACACAATACCAATAAGTGGTTTTCCCCTGTGGCACTGAATCGACTCCAGAGCTTCCATTATCCGGGGAATGTCCGCCAACTGCTTAACATTCTAGAGCAGTTAACGGTTATGTCCGATAAGGAGACAATTGACCTCGAAGATTTGCCGATGGAAATTAGTACTCTGCCTTTGGTTAGCCCGCCCGGCTTGGACGGTGTTCAGAACCTGAAGGGTGCATTAGAGGCTTTGGAAAAAAAAATGATTGAGAATGCACTAAAACTGCACCCAACCGAACTAGCAGCCGCCAAGTCACTCGGGATTCACACTACGACACTCTGGCGAAAAGCCAGCAAGCACAGCCTCAAGTAATGTATTGCAGAGTTGCAATTGTATTGCAACTCTGCAATACAATCATCCTAACTAGCTAGATATATAGCGACAGTTTATACCTACGTCCTTTCTTGGCCTTCTCCTCATTGCAATACTGCATTGTGTCACTCACACGTATTTATTTTAAAAAAACGATTTACCTTTATATATTAAATGTTTAGCTACATAAAATTATTGTGGCATACGCCTTGCTAAAACAGTAGTTGATTCTTGTTTAATTAATTTAGGGTCACTACGTCAATAACGTTACATCTAAACCCAAAAGATCAAAATAAAAGGATGTGACATCAAACGTCGGGACGTAAGTTTTATGAAGTATCTAATAACGGGGCTCGTCCCCAAACCCCAAGGGAGGTTAAAATGGTAAATGATAGTAAACCCGGTAGCCGTTCTAAGTTGAATGGCGCAACAGTATTCTTAACCTTATTGCTGACTGCAACACTTAGTCTCGGCATGTCGGTATCTGCACGAGCCGAAGACGGTAACTTTAAGGTCGGTCTGGTTACCTTCCTTTCGGGTGGTGCTGCCGGCCCTTTCGGTATCCCCGCACGTAATGCTGCGGAACTTCTTGTCGAAGCCATAAACAACGGCACCCTGCCAGCCCCTTACAACACCAAAGGGATTGCCGGGCAGTCGATTGAGCCAATCACTATTGATGAAGCTGGCGGTGGCACCAAACAGGTCGGAGAATATCGCAACCTGGTCCAGCGCAAGGATGTAGATGCGGTCATAGGCTATATTTCAAGCGGTGACTGCATGGCCATTGCTCCAGTCGTTGAAGAGATGGGCAAATTGACGATCTTTTTCGATTGCGGAACCCCACGGATTTTTGAAGAGAACAAATATAAATACCTGTTTCGCACCGGCCCGACATCCACCATGGATAATGTTGCCGCAGCGCGCTATGTCCTGGATATCAAGCCTGACCTGAAATCAATTTCAGGTATCAACCAGAACTATTCTTTCGGACAGGACTCCTGGTCTGACTTCAAGGGCGCCATGGAGACCCTTAAGCCGAGCGTTAAGGTCAAGACAGAACAATTTCCAAAAATCTATGCTGGCCAGTACGGAGCAGAAATCTCTGCTCTGATGCTGGAAAAGGCCGATGTTATCCACTCCAGTTTTTGGGGTGGCGATATGGAAGGTCTGGTTCTGCAGGGCGCAGCCCGCGGCTTGTTCGATGACTTCACTGGCGTCTTTACTTGTGGTGAGACCGGCATGTACCGCCTAGCCGACCAAATTGCCGAGGGTACCATTATCGGTGCGCGCGGCCCCTTCGGTGTCTATGCCCCCAAAAGCCCCCTCAATGACTGGTTCCGTAAGAACTTTTCGGCCCGTTTCGGCACGCCTCCAACTTACCCGGCCTACAAAATGGCTCAGGCACTCTTGGGGCTGAAGGCTGCTGCGGATAAAGCTGCCGCGGGCAAAGGCAAGAAACCATCCCAGGACGAAATTATTGCGGCCCTTACCGGTCTGGAATTCGAGGGCCCGGGTGGCACCGTAAAAATGGCACTCGGTAATGGTCATCAAGCTGTACAGGATATGTACTACGGACAGTACTCTAAAAAAGATGGCAAACCGACGATTGAGAACGTCAAGCGCTACCCTGCCGATTGTGTCAATCCCCCTGATGGTGTGAGTAGTACCGAATGGATCAAAAACGGACTAAAACAATCCATCTGTAAGTAATTTTCTGAAACAGGGGTGGCTTTTAGCCACCCCTGTCCTTTTTTCTACCGACTGTGAGTTTTTATGGACACACTTCTGGTCATTCTGATTGATGGACTTGTCTATTCATCCTGGCTGTTTATTGTTGCTGCCGGCTTAACTTTGGTTTATGGCGTCATGAAAATCCTAAACATGGCCCACGGAAGTCTGTATGCCATTGGAGCCTATTCAGCCGCTTCAATGGTCGGCTGGTACTTTACCGCAGGGTATGTCCCTTGGGCCAGCTACCTAGTGTTTATCGGAGCCGCGATCGTAGCCGGAGCGTTCGCGGGTTTATTGATTGAGCGCGGGTTATTGAGGGTGATGTATGGCCGCGACGAAGTTGTCATGATTTTGGTGACCTATGGCGTCCTATTGATCATGGAAGATGTGATTAAGCTGCTCTGGGGCGTGCAGGCGTACTACGCCTATCAGCCTTATACTCTGGTTGGCCGCACAAAATTACTAGGGATCACATTCGCCAACTACGATTTTCTGCTGATTGCGGCCGCTGTTGTGATCGGAACCATGCTCTGGGCCGGGTTGAATCGGACAATTCAAGGCAAATTACTCAAGGCGGTTATCCATGACCGGGAGATCAGCATGGCCATGGGGATCAATGTCAAAAGAACTTTCTTTATCACTTTTATTTTGGGTAGCGCGCTAGGTGCTCTTGCTGGTGGGCTTACGGCTCCATCTCTTTCGGTGGTCCCAGGGATCGGAATCGAAGTGGGGATTCTCGCCTTTGCAGTTGTGGTCATCGGTGGGCTTGGCAGCGTTGGCGGGGCAGCAGTTGGTGCCCTGATGGTCGGCATCTCGAGATCAATCGCCGTTCATACCTTTCCGCAGGTCGAGCTGTTCGTCATTTACGGGGTTATGGCTCTGGTTCTAGTGGTGCGGCCACAGGGTCTGTTTGTGTCGACTGTTGCGAGGAAAATCTGATGATAAAAATAGATAATACCTCACGCAACCTGTGCCTTTCACTCGTTCTGCTGCTTTTGGTTGGCACGATCCTGCCCAACTGGTTCGCTTTTCTCACCACCGTATCTTTGGCCAAGGCGATGGTCGTTGTCGGTCTGGTCCTCCTGATGCGGTCTGGTTTGGTCTCTTTCGGTCAAGGACTCTATTACTGTCTCGGGGGCTATACTGTTGGTATCGCGGGTCAATATCTGGGGATCACCGATGCGGTCGGCATTCTGTTTGTTTCGGCCTTTATTGCCGGTTGTCTCGCAGCCCTGTTGGGCTTGCTGCTGTGTCGTTACCGGGAAATATTTTTTGCCATGTTGACCCTGGCCTTTTCAATGATCCTTTATGGGGTTTTGGTCAAGACGGAAGGGCTGGGAAGTACTGACGGGTTCAATGTTGCCCAGGTGACGCTGTTCGGCTGGGTTCCCAGCCCGGAAAAGTTAAGTCTTGTTGTTTACAGCCTCGCTTGCCTGGTGGCCTTTTTGACCGCATTTTTTATGCATCGCTATTACCAATCAGGCATGGGATTCGCTGGCGAAGCCATCCGTGAAAATGAGATCCGGGTTGAATATCTCGGGGTCTCACCGAAACGCGTGGTCTTTATCAAGTACGTGCTGGCGGCGATGCTGGCGGCTGTTGGCGGGGCGATCACGGCGTTGGTTGCCGGACACGTCGATCCAGAATTAGCGTATTGGACTACTTCGGGTGAATTTGTGTTTGTTGCACTCCTCGGCGGTACCGGACATGTGGTCGCAGCGTTTATCGCGGCCTTTTTGTTTGAGGTTATCCGAACCATTGCTTTCGATCTGGCTCCCTATACCTGGCAGATGATTCTCGGCACCACGTTGTTGTTGGTCATTTTTTTCCTGCCGAAGGGATTATGGTCTCTTCTTAAGGCGAATAAAGCGAGGGGACAATAATGTCAAGTATCCTTGAAACCAGAGGTTTAACCAAAAGTTTTGGTGCCGTGACTGCGGCCGCAAATATCAATGTAATTATCAGTGAGAAAGAAATTGTCGGAGTGATCGGATCCAACGGAGCCGGGAAAACGACTTTTATAAATATGGTGACCGGGTATATGAAGCCAAGTGGTGGCAACATCTTCTTCCGGGGCCGGGATATCACTGGATTCAACCCACGACAGGTTACAAGAACCGGTATCTGCCGTTCCTTTCAGGTGGCACAACTGTTCCCTGAATTGACCGCGCTGGAAAACATGCTGGTCGCTCACACCATGTTGAGTAAGAAGAGGTTGGGGGTGCAGACTCCGTTAAAGAGCAAAGCGAACATTGAAGCGGCTATGGCCGTTCTCGCCAGTTACGCTATAGAGCATTCTGCCCATGTCCCGGTTTGGACCTTGCCCCAGGGTATTCGTAAGCTGCTGGATATTGCCATGGCGATGGCGAGTGGACCTGACCTGCTGTTGTTGGATGAACCGACCAGTGGAGTTGCCATCGAAGAGAAGTTTGGTTTGATGGACACGGTGATGGATGCAGTAAATCGTTCGGGGGCAGCAAGCCTCTTTGTCGAGCATGACATGGAGATTATTGGACGTTATGCCACGCGCGTCATCGCTTTTTATGACGGCCATATTATCGCCGACGGTCCGACAGAAGAGGTTTTGAACAATCCCGAAGTGAAGGAGTACATCGTAGGCTCCGCATTGCATTTGCAACAGCCTGAGGATGGTCAACATGCTGAAAATTAATAACCTGAGTGTCAACATCCAAAAAATCCCGATCTTAAGAGAGGTCTCGCTGTCGATCGAAACCGGGAGCATGGTCGGGCTCATTGGGCGCAATGGTGCGGGCAAAACAACATTGATGCGCACCGTCATGGGCCTCATGCCCTTTGTCTCGGGCTCGGCCCAGATTGAAGGCGTCGACATGACAAAAATTGAACCCCATCATCGGGCCAAACTGGAGATTGGTTACATGCCCGAGGATAGGCGACTTATCCCCGATCTTACCGTTGAAGAGAATATCCTGGTTCCGGCTTGGGCGAGCAAGATCCCCGATTATGAGGCCCGCCTGGCCTGGGTCTATGAACTGATGCCTGAGGTTGCTGGATTTGCGAGTCGTAAAGCACTACAGCTTAGCGGCGGCCAACAAAAGTTGGTTGCATTGGCGCGCGCTCTGCTCTGTGGCCGGAAGCTCCTGCTGTTGGATGAACCTTTTGAGGGGGTGGCTCCGGCTTTATGTCAACGACTCATGGATGTCCTGCATGTTCTGAAGGCAGAGGGTTTGTCCGTGCTGCTGTCTGAATCTGATTATTCCCATTCAGCGGGTTTGGTAGATAAGGTCTTTATCATTGAACGGGGACAGATTGTCGAAAAGTCCCTGACCTGAAGCGGTTCTGCATGCAGGACATCTCGATCGAATTAAAAGTGGAGAAAACATAATGAGCGATTTTATTTTTCAAACAACACCCACAATTATTAATGCCCCGGGGAGTACGTCAAGACTCGGACAGTTCGCGACTGAACTCGGGATGACGCGCGTGCTGCTAGTCAGTGATGCCATGCTCGCCAAGATCGGTCTTCTTGATAAGGCGATTGCCGGATTGCGCGACGGCGGGATGGAGGTTGAAGTGTTCGCCGACGTCCTAGCTGATCCCCCTGTCAGTAATGTCCTGGCCGCATTACAACTTGCGCAGGATTTTAAGGCCGATGGGGTTGTTGGTTTCGGTGGTGGCAGCTCGATGGATGTTGCCAAATTGGTTGCTTTCCTATGTTCTTCCAGCCAAAGTCTGTCGGACATCTATGGGGTCGGTATGGCAAAGGGCAAGCGGTTACCGCTGATTCAGGTCACCACGACGGCCGGAACCGGTTCAGAAGTAACGCCCATTGCTATTGTGACGACTGGGGAGAGTGAAAAAAAGGGGGTCGTCGCGCCGCAACTGCTCCCCGATATCGCCGTGCTCGATGCCGAACTGACGACGGGACTTCCTCCCGGGGTGACCGCCATGACCGGGATTGATGCCATGGTCCACGCCATTGAAGCCTACACCACTAGGTTAAAGAAGAACCCGATTTCAGACACCCTTGCCCGTCAGGCACTGAAGCTGCTGTTTGAGAATATTCGTTTGGTCATGGCTAACGGTAGCGACCTCGAAGCCCGTTCTCAGATGCTTGTTGGTGCTATGCTCGCCGGGCAGGCCTTCGCCAACGCTCCGGTCGGGGCGGTCCATGCCCTGGCCTACCCGATCGGCGGGCAGTATCACGTGCCCCACGGCCTGAGCAATTCGCTGGTTTTGCCCCATGTCATGCGCTTCAATCTACCGGTTGCGAGCAAGGAGTATGCGGAACTTGCCCGCGAAATATTTGACGATCTCGGCTCAGCTAGCGATCTGGCCGCAGGTGCTGAGCTGATCTCTGCGCTGGGGCAACTGATCGCAGACGTTGGGCTTGAAACACGCCTGAGCCAAGTTGGAATTGAGGAGCAGGTTTTGCCCCAGTTGGCCGAAGCAGCGATGTTGCAGACTAGACTACTGGTCAACAATGCACGCGAAATTACCTTTGATGATGTATTGCAGATATACAAGGATGCCTGGTGAGACTCGGTAGTAGAGTTCACTCAGCGGAGGCGAGGACGAGCAAATGAACATCAGGGTGCGTCTGTTCGGTCTCTTTAGGATCGATCGTTTTAACGAAGAAGACCGTAGCTTTCAGTCTGGCACCAGTGCCCGACAAGTAATTGAGGAACTTCAACTGCCCTTCCATCTACTTGGGATTATCTTGATTAACGAACGACATGCAGAACTTGATGATTTCTTACAAGAGGGGGATAGCATCTCGATCTTACCCTTGTTCGGAGGAGGTTAGGGGTAGCTTCTGTTGCTAACTCCAATTGAGATTCTCTGTCCAGCCATAAGGAGTGAATGTGATGAAAATTATGACGACTGACCCTGCTGCGAATCCTGCTGAGGTTCAATATAAACGCTGTACCCTCGATTTGAAGACCGGCTCACAGAAAATGGAAGATCTTCCTTGCCGCAATTTGGAAGATGTGCTTGGGGGTTTTGGTCGTTCATTTCAGACTCTTGCGACACGGAAGATCGAAAAAGCTTACTGCGACCAGAACCCACTGATCGTTAACACCGGGCTGTTCACCGGCAGTAGTGTCATGACTGGAATGCGCACCTATTTTTCCGGATATAGTCCAATAAAGAGCTCGAAAAAAGGTTTGCCTGCGGCTATCTGGTCGACCGGCAGCGGTAAATTTGGTGCAAAGTTCAAGTGGACTGGTCTGGATGAGTTGATTTTTGAAAATCGCTCCGAAACTCCCGTCTATATATTGATCAAAGAAACGTCTGGTGGTCCCTTGGTCGAGACAAAGTCTGCGACTCATCTTCTCGGCCTGTCCACTCACGCCAAAATTATGGTTTTGCAGAAGGAGTACGATAACGCCCACTTTGCAGCTATCGGTCAGGCCGGAGAGAATTGGCAGGATAACTACATGGGTGCGGTTGCACTCTCGACCGAAAATCAGCTCAAATCGGGTGAAGACAAGTGTCGTTTTGCCGGACGTGGTGGGATGGGAAGTCTGATGGGTTACAAAAACATCCTTGCCCTGGTCGCCCAAAGCAGTGACAAACTCAAACCGCTTACCGAAACAGTAAAGAAGGCTAACCTCAATGTTCTCAAAGGGGGTGGTTCTGCGCGGCTGCAACCGATCAGTCGTGGTGGCGGTGGCGGTACTTGGGCCGCATACGATGTCATGCAACCCTTTCATGCGGTTCCCTTCAACAACTTCCGTCCCCAGGGAAATGACCTGCCGGAAAAGTTGCTGCGTGAGAACGTCGAGCAGAAGTACGACATCAAGTCTGAGGCCTGTTTTCGCTGCGGAATTTCATGTCACAACAATATCTCAGAGAAGAACGCTGACGGCAGCAGAGGGGAGTTCCTAGCCAAGTTCGATTATGAGCCTCTCAACCTGCTTGGCACCAACCTCGGTATCCATGATGCTGGTCAGGCGGCGCGGCTGATTCAGCTGGGCGATAACTACGGCATGGACTCTATCTCCCTCGGGGTGACGATTTCCTACGCCTTGGCCTATAACGAGCGGCACCCGGAAGCAACAATCCTCAATGGTGCGAGTTTCGGCGACTATGAAAAAATTCGTGAGTTGATCATTCTGACCGGTGAAGGGAAGCTGCCGGAGATCGGTCAGGGCTCAATGCGGCTGTCGCAGTCGACCGGAGAGACAAGTTATGCCTACCACGTCAAAGGGTTGGAGATTGCGGCATACCAGCCGGAAACTAACCCCGGATATGCTTGGGCTATTGCTGGCGGTCACATGTCGATGGCAACCTACGGTCTTCTAATCCGCGAAGGAAAGGCGGATATTGATTCCTGGGCCAAAGCGATCACTGAAGAAAAGCTTCACATTGTTGGCTTTGACATGATTGGCCTGTGCAAGTTTTTCGATATCGCTAATGGGATCAGCACTGAAATGGTGACCAGCTGCTTGAAGAGCGAATTAGATTTAGAAATCACCACAGAAGCATTGAAAAATGCGGTACGCCGGGCTTTTTTGCGGGGGCTCGCTTTGGAATTGCAGCAGGGTTATACCAAGGCTGAATTTTCCCTACCGGCTGAAGTGTATGAGACTCCAAATCCACATATCAAATTGCCCAGCATTGCTACGCCTGAATTCTTTGCGGAGCTGGAGAAGAAGGTCTGGAAAATTTTTGAACCGGAGCTGGAAGAATTCCTAGACTGACAGGCAGTGGAAATTGAAATTTAAGAGACTTGCACTAGTGAAGGGAGGCAAGCATGCCATTCGTCAACATCAAGATCACCCGTGAAGGTGCAACCACCGCACAGAAGGCCGAATTGATCAAAAGAACCACCCAGATGCTGGTCGATGTTTTAGGTAAGAACCCGGCCAGGACGGTGGTCGTTATCGAAGAAGTTGAAACGGATAATTGGGGAATCGGCGGTGAATCAATCACCTCAAGACGTTTAAATGGCAATTAAGGTTCTAGCAATCCTTGAAAGGTTAATCAAATAGAGCCCGGAAGGAACAGGTATATGGAAAAACGACCAGAGCGCACCGATTACAAGGTTTTCTTTCCTCTCACCACGCGCTGGATGGATAATGATCTGTATGGTCACGTGAACAACGTGATTTATTACTCATATTTTGACACCATAGTTAATCTTTATCTGATCGAAAATGGCGGCCTGGATATCCATTCAGGTCCCGTTGTTGGTTATGTCGTTAACTCAGGGTGCAATTATCTGGCTCCGGTTGGTTATCCCGACCATTTGGAAGCGGGCCTGCGTGTTGACAAAATTGGAAATACTTCCGTGCAATATGGTGTCGCGATATTCAAGAAGGGGGAACCGTTGGTTTCAGCGTATGGGCACGTTGTTCATGTCTTTGTCGATAGATCATCAAACAAGCCTGTTAAGGTGCCCGCGGATCTTCGGGAAAAGTTAGAAATTATTTTGATTTAATATTCTCTGCAATAACCATCTATCATGCATACCCAAAGCTCATCCGATAATGGGATGGGCTTTTTCAATAAATACTGGGTCAATGGGGTAGATTGAGGAAAGTGGACATCAATTCGCGCGACCATTTCGTTTGTTGTGTCTGGTTAAATCTTTTCGATTCATTCTACTTATTGTTCTTACGCCTCAATAACCAAGCCCTAATATCACTAAGGATAGTTCATCATGCAGATGTTATTCAGTCCCCTTAATCTTGGTCGCTTAACCGTTAAAAACCGCCTGATGCATTCGGCGACCTATGAGAGCATGTCGGAAACAACCGGAGAGGTTAGTCCGGCGCTTCTTAACCGGTATCGTCATCTGGCCAAGGGGGGGATTGGCCTTATTGTTCCCGGACACATGAACGTCCACCCGGCCGGCAAGGCTGGGTTGAGACAAACGGGAATCTACAGTGACCATTTGATCTCTGGCCTCAAAAAGTTGGTTTCGGTTGTCCACGAGGAGCAGGGCAAGCTCGTCTTCCAGTTGGCACATGCGGGACGACAGACCAGAAAAGAGATTACTGGGCTGGATCCCATAGGTCCCTCCAATGATGGCAGGGACCAGACATTCGGCGTTGAACCGAAAATCATGGGGAAAGGTGAAATTCAGGAAGTAATCTCCGCCTTCGGAGATGCCGCCCGTAGGGCGTCTGAAGCAGGAGCCGATGGTGTGCAAATTCATGCAGCCCACGGTTACTTAATCAACCAGTTTCTCTCGCCTTTCTTCAACCGCAGGGACGACGCATGGGGGGGGAGTAACGAGAAACGGTTCAGAATTCTCCAGCAGATTTTTCTGGCGATCAAGAAAAACGTAACCGCCGATCTGCCGGTTTTCATAAAACTCAACACAGACGATTTCACCCCGCAGACCGGGATAACCCCAGAATTAGCCGCCATCTATTCTCAATGGTTGGTTGAACTTGGAATCGATGGGATAGAAATTAGCAGTGGCACGCTCGCTTATTCCCCCCTTGCAATGAGCCGTAATCGGGCGGAAAAGGGCGCCTTTGCCTTCAGGGAAAATTATCACCTCGCAGCGGCGGCCGAGATCAAACCGGTGATCGGCAAGGTTCCGCTAATGCTGGTGGGTGGAATGCGGACAATGGCACAGATGGAAACTATCCTCAAAGAAGGCCAGGCTGACGTGATCTCCTTGTCCCGCCCCTTTATCATGGAGCCCCATTTGGCAAAGCAGTTTGCAAACGGGCGGTCCGATAAGGCTCGCTGTATCTCCTGCAATAACTGCCTTTTGGCCGTTCGGCAGGGGCTGCCGGTAAAATGTTCTTTGTGTGCTGATTAACAGAATCGGGAGGTGGCTGTTGCCGAGATTGGTCCTTTAGACCCCAAAAAAAACTGGACTAGGAAAAAACAAAGAGCCTCCTGACCGTACTGTCAAGCTTAATTTGCCTTCAGACTATTCTTACTTCGATAGTTCGGAAAAATGCAGCTAGATAAACCTAACTGAGTATTGATACATAAGGTCTATCCTTAGGCCTCAAACGCTAGAAATCACTTAGTGACCTTCTGTTATATAATCAGGAGGCCCATCTCAAATATCCTAAGAGCTGAGACCAAATTGCTCAGTTTTGAAGCGCTTGATATTGAAAAACTTGAGTCGGTCCTGCCTTTCACGTCTTAATATTAGCTTGGGTGGCGCACTTTGAAGCGGAGTCTACCATCTACTTATTGTTTGAGGTGTTCGGCAGCTGCTCTTGACGAACTACCGACAAAGCGATTCGCACGGAACACCATCTTTATCACTGTCCAGACTGGACACTCCGCACTGGGTCAAAAAGAAGATCGCCTCCTCGCAGTTCGACATCTCATTGCAGTACCGTTTTTGTCCGCATTGACCATTTGTTGCTGGAATTGGGTTCGCTTTGGATGAAGAGCCCTTTTTCCCCCAGCCCGCACCGTGACGCCATTCCCAGGGTGGGACAGGGTTTGGATCGGACCAGAGGCCACGCTTGGCAGCCTTAGCTTCAACTTCCAAATCAATTAGGGCGGGATCTTTCGCGTATTGGCGGTACACCCAGGCTAGGCCAGCCTGTACCAGTCGTTTATTCAGGGTTGAACCATCATCAAGAACGACCTTGCCAACGGTCCTGCCGTAGCGGTCTTTTGTCACAACATCAATGCGGACAGTATTGCCGCCTACCAGATCGAGAGCGAACCGTTTGGCTGCCTTGCCGTAAGGTTGGCCGGGCTTATTTTTCCCGTGACTTGTCTCCGGGCAGTCGATTTCCGCCAGTCGGATCTTGACCGCTTTTCCGTCCTTGAGAACCTGGATCGTGTCCCCATCAGAAACTTTAACCACTTTACCGGTGAAGGACGCAGCAGAACAAGGCAGGCCAGTAATCAGCAGCAGAAGTAGAGTTGCCAGCCAGGTCATATCAATAACCTCGGTTCTTGAGCCAGATTGCAGTTCCTATAATTGCTACTATTCCGATGTAGCCAAAAGCCGATGCCTTCCGCCCAACATGCCAGCAACAGCCCGAAAATATCAAGAAGAGAAGAAGTGGGGAAAAACGGACTATTTGCGGTGGCTGCGCAACCAACCATTTATAGACAACTACTCCAAGCAAGAGCATAGTCGCGCCGAGGAAAGCCGTAAAGCCAATTTCCTTTGCAATGGCTGGAGCATCTTCATCACACCAGTCTTCCCAGAATTGCCAAAGCAGGTGCAGTGGTTTCATAATTCACCCTCACGTTCTTTCCGTAACCCCACGGGGATCTGCCTGGTGTATCGTGCCTGCCCTCGCTCGATGATGTGAGCGTAGCCGGCAGAAGTGGAGATATTACTGTGTCCCAGGGTTTCCTGAACAGCCCTGATGTCCCTTGTTGCCTGGTAGAGTAACGCACCACAGGTATGTCGCAGTGCATGACAGGACAATCCCTGCCTTTTAAGCCCTGCCTTGAGTAGATAGTGGTCGATGACTGAGTTCACACCCTGCCTGGAAATTCTGCCTTCAATGTGACCGCCCTTGCGGATCTGGACGAAAAGAGGGTCTCCTTGTTCATCCTCGACAACAGAACCACGAGTTATTAGATAATCGGTCAGAGCTGCAGCAGTGTCTTCACGGGGGTAGACGTACCTCTCCTTCCCCTTGCCGTGAATCAGCAACCGCATTTCCTGTGCATTCCCCTCGATGTCGGAAACGCAGGCCCGGACGATCTCTACTCTTCGTAACCCTTCCAGTGCCATCAATCCAACCATTGCTCGATCTCGCAGTGCCTTAACTCCACCGCCCGAGGGTACGGCTCTGAACAGCAGTTCGGCTTCGCCAGCTGACAGATGTTTGATCTGTTCCTTTTTTGCCCGTCGATCCTTCGGGGCGCGGACATTGGTTGCCGGGTTGTTCTCGATCAGTCTCCTGTCTACGGCGGACTGATAAAATCTGCGGACGGTTGTCAGCTTCAGGGAAATCGTTGATGGCTTTGCTCCGGTATCGATCAGATCCTTGCGCCAGTTTTTGACATCCTCGGTGGTTGCTTGTCCGGGATATACAGAGTTTTCGCTGCACCAGGTCAGCCAGGTCTGAATCTGGCTTTGATAGGTCTTCAGAGTGTCGGCGCAAGCGTCCCCGTTGGCAACATCGAGGTTGAGCCAGTCAGCCAGAAGGTCAGAGAGGTCTGTATCTGCGATTGCCGGAGAAACAATGATTTTCACAAGATCACTCATAGTGGCATTCCTTATATTTTCAATCAGTCCCGATTCTGTCTCTAGCCGGCAACGGATTGTGAAGGGTCTATGCTCGAAGGGATTCGACTAAACGAGCTGCTCGTGCTTTGGTGGTTTACTTTGTTTTTGTGCATCGCATCAACTTTGTTTTCGTGCATGGAACCTTTTACTGTACAGAAGAGTAATTATGTATAGTAAAAACGACTCAAAAAAAGCAGGTGGCTTACCTGCTTGAATCCGGCCGAAATCCACAGTTCGGAGGGATAACTCTCCTGTCTGCTGTGAACAGGGAACGGGCATGTTGGAAGAAGACTGCCCGCTTAGCATTTTGACTATATTTTGTGCAGTGAAGAATGGTGACAAAAAGAGCGTTATCCCTTCCCTCTGTTCTTGACATGAAACGCTTGCCAGAGATCCCAGAGCCGATCAAAAATTGCCTCACCATTCTCGATCAGCTTATGCGGCTCGATCATCAGTTCAGTTCGTCCACGAATAACAGCCAAGGCCGCTAAATAGTAGTCTGAACTCAAAACCCCGAGATCCGTAATGTCCAGTTGCCACTCTTCACCGTTGTAGGCACTCAGCAAAACTTGGGCAGCGGCCCGACTTCCAGAGGTGTCCTGTTGTGCGAGTCCGGCAAGAAATTGAACGGCGGTGGCATATTCCTCAATGGTAATTTTCAAACATTTTCTCCTTGTTGGTAGGTGATTTGTAACCCATTGGATATAGATCCGAAAATGCCCTCGCCAATCCTCACGATATTTTCCTCCTGGCGAAGTTCCGTAAGGAGATTCATGATCAAGAGAGAAGCCAGCGGATTTCTTCCGCCAGAAAATCGGTTGAGAGAAATCCGCGCTGGCCAGCAATGTACAGGGCCACTAGAACGATGCCCGCAGTGACAAATGTTTCGGTGATGGTGCCGGTGATATACCACCCCAATCCATACTTTTTCCCTGCTGGATTGAATAGGGGGATGCCGCCCTTGCTTAGACCATCTTCAGCCAGATGGAGGATGCAGCCGATCAGCAGGCATCCGACGATCAGCCAGGCCCACCAGGAAACGAGCTTGATTGCCGGGACGATTGTCAGAATAAGTGCGGCATAAACAAAGGGCCAGTGAGTCAGGGTTCGGTGTCTGACCAGTCCCACCTCAAGAACATCTGGCAGGATGGAGCCCAGCCCGGCGATAAATGCGGGCAACAGCCGCCCGGTTACGGCAAACATGACACAGACTGTGCAGAGCTTGTGATTGTGCCACTTCATTTGTCGGCTTCTTCATCCTGATAGTAAGGTTTGTCTTCGGTGGCGCGGAGAATAATGGGGGAACTATTTGCCTCGACCACCGGACTGAAAAGTTTGGCCGTGATCTGTTTGGTGTTAGCAACCGCCTTTCCTGCCAGGCCATGATTCAGACTCGGTTCTGGGGTAATAACCTGATTCGTTTGCCTCATCGAAATCGGGCGCTCTTTGCCGAAAATCTGCAAACAAAAGAATCCCACCACGAGCAGAAGGCCGGCGACCTTAATCCAGACCGGAACAACCCTTGTCATCTGCATAATGCCGCCTCGATCTTTCGGTTATGGTTCCTGGCCGATACCGGGCTGCGGTTGCTGGTGTTGCGCGAAAGGGAATGCGTGATGAACAGCCCCGCCATCGCAACTTCCTCGTTCCTCGATGTCCCGGATAAAATTATTTTTCAACGCGGGCATCGTTTCCATAACTTGCAGACACCATTGTTTCAGTCCGTTTATGCGATCCGTTGCAGCCAAAGCTTTTTGGGGATCGTTCTGCCAGAGTTCAGGGTCCATGGCCATGTCGATATGGCGGCGGATGATCGACAAACCTTCTACCCATTGTTGTGCGACATCTTCGTTCGTCACTGCTATCCTCCCTAAAAAAGCTCAAGCTGGTCTGGTGATGGAACCTCCCGGTAAACACGCTTTCGGCCAGTTTTTGTTTTTGCTTTCAGGATCTTGTCGTAGACTTTTCTCGCCGCTGCGGTCTCCCAACGGAACCAGGCCTCCGTTTGTGCCTTGTGTCCATGGCTCCCGGATTTTTTCTCGACAACAAACCCCTCGGCCAACTGGATCATGCGGATCTGATACCAGGCATGGCGCGGGGACTCTGCTTCGAGATATGTCTGTATCAAGACCTTCGGCATTTTTGCCCTCTATTCTGTAAATGAGGGAGGGGGGTAGGTCTTTCACAAAAAAATAGGGAACAACCATACCGGCCGTTCCCTATTTTCACTTACCCCACGCTCAAAATTTCCACCGAAGCGGTTGGGGCCTTTCTCAGAACAAGTTTCTCAAACTCGTCCCAAGAGAGAGTAAATTCACGATTGTTGATTTTGACTTTGACGGACATGGCTGTTCTCCTTTTGTTGGGGTGAAGTGCTGTTGAAACCAGTAGGGCTTCCCGCATCACCCGTCGTGTGGACAGGAGATCCAGGAAGCCCTACTGGACTTCACCCGGAAGGAGACAGCAGCGGGGCCGTTAAGCCCCGCTGTGTCCGTCAGTCAAACAAAACTATTGGGCTACCGCCTCCAGTTTTGCCGCCTCTTTAGCCTCTTTCTCGGCTTGGCGTTTTTCCCGGATTCTCCGGGCATTTTCGAGGTTAGCCTTCAGCCGTGCCTGATATTCTTCATCCTTCGCAAGCTCATCAGGGTCAACTTCAGGCCCACCGGCAATCGTTGATGCCGCCCAGATCGGGAGATAAACAACTCCCCCGCCAGGCACCATGCCGGTCAATCTTGTATTTTCTTCAGCCTTCTGGAGACTGGCTGCGGAACAGCCAGATAGAGCCAGAGAGGCCAAGATCACTACAGTTATCAGTCGTTTCATGATACCTCCTCTAAGTGGTCAATATCCTGTTCTTCTTCCTCCGGCACGAGTCCCGCATGAATACGGATAGCCTTGCCGATGGCATCGACACAGGACGTAATATTATCGTCTTCGTCACGTACGGGCGCACGGTGGCAGCCGTGGCCGATCAACCCCTTGATCGCATCGGTCACATCCATACCGGACCGAAGTCCATAGGACGTGATGATGGTCAGGGCATTGGCGACCAGGCTGCCGCAGGTTCCCGATTTTCCAAACCTGACGAAGATCTCCAAAAGATCTCCAGAGTCCGGGTTGTCGTTCATCGTGACGTATATTTTCCCGCATGGAGATGACATCTCCAGGGTTTCTCCTTTAACGGCTTTCGGCCGATTTCTCTTCATGAAGTATTTCCTTTCTATAAGATCCCATCGTTTGCAAAGGAGTAATACCCAGCCTCACCAACGATCAAATGATCCAACACCCGGATTCCGAGAAGTTCCCCGGCGTCCTTGAGCCGTTTGGTTATCTCTATATCTTCCCGGCTCGGTGCTGTGTCCCCCGAAGGGTGGTTGTGAATGAATAGCACCGCTGCCGCTGATGACAGCAGGACCGTTTTGTATACCTCTCTGGGGTGAACAACACTTGCGTTGAGGGAACCGATAGAAACCGTGTCGTAGCAGATGATCCGGTTTTTGGTATCAAGATGAAGAGCCACAAAATTCTCTTTGGTCTCCTTTGCCAAATCGCGGAACAATTCAAATACATGCTCGGCGCTGGTGCAAGATTTACTTACCCAAACAGGGGCGTGCTCCCGAATGACTTCGTTATTAAAAACCGCCCGGATTGACCTGATGCAGATTTTTTGAGTTTTCGGCTCGGGCTTCGGGCCGAAAAGATTTATCGTTTCCATATCCTTTTCTCCTTGTCGGGAGCAGACATGGACCCCTTCCGGGGGCTTTGTCTGCCCCCGTAACTGGGTAATTCGTTTTTATCAGCGAGTTAAAGCATCCTTGAGCATATCGAACAGCGCGTTCGGCAATTCATGGATGTTCTGGATCGTCTTATGGTTTTTGAAGTACCATCCACAAGCACCACCATCCATGATGCCGACCGCCATCTGCTCAATACCCTGCTCCGCCAAGCGTTCCAGATAGGTACGAACCCGTTCTGGATTTGCGGGTGTGCCATCGGTTGCAACCACCAATATCTTGCGTGGCTCCTGGCGCATGGCGAATTGAACTGCCGCCCACCCGAGAGCATGAGCAAGAGGGGTTCCCCCGTCAGCCACGATCCCATACTTTTTGAGAGTTTTGGCTGGAGCGACCCCAAACGGGGTAAGGGGAATGACGGATGCCATTTCGCCCGGGAACGCTGCCGAGCAGATACTGACACCGGGAACGGTGTGTAGTGCATCGGTAACGGCTAGGGTTGCCTCTGCTGCCAGAGACATCCTGCTGTTCATCGACCCGGAGCGGTCAAGGAGTATAATTACGGCGGTATTGACTGCTGTTTTTTCCTCCCTTCTGCGAAAAATCCGCGTGTCACCGACAGGAAGCCTGCAGAGTACACGCTGATCTATTCTTCGTCCGGATCGACCGGCGCATGACCTCTTCAGTTTCGAGGCCTGGATCAATGATCCAAGACGGGATCGAAGCACGGAGGTATTACGCCGGACCGTTGTCAGGTCTGGAGGAAAACTAAAATTTACCGATCCTCCATCTTCGCCCGGGTAGGACATTTCTGCGGTAGCAGGAGTTGTTTCCGCTGCCTTCGCTTCCAGTTCTGCCCCGACCATCTCCCCAACATCTCCATACTCTTCCGCGGGGGATGAATTAAGGATCTGATTGAGGAGGTCAGCCCTGGCATCGTTGTTTTGAGGTTGCTTTTCAGCGTCTGGGGTGGACCCGGAAGGGTCTTTGCCCCGATCACTGAGTACACTTCCATCGTCTTGTTTCTGTTCCTGCTGAGATCCGGATTCTCCAGTCGTGTCGCTGGAATCATCCGCTTCGTTGTCCTGATCAGACTCAGAGGAATCGTTTTGATTCTGTTGCTCCTGCCGGTCTTCACCTGAAGAAGATTCGGAGGACTGGTCCTGCTGCTGTTGGCGTTGAGACTGCGCCTGTTGCTGCTCCTGCCGAAGTAACTGGAGGATACGAGCAGCCAGAGTCTGTGATGCCTTGGTTGTCTTCAACATACCGACATTATCGAGCAGCTTGCCGACCTTACCGAGCAGTTCGGTCCCTAGGGCGGGTTCGAGGATCTGATTTGCGTTTCTAAAGACAGGATCAAGACCTTTCTGTCTGAGAATCCTGCTGCGACATCGAGCCAAAACCCAACCAAGAAACAGTTGGTCCGGCTGATCAGAGTCGAAGTCGAAGCTTCCGGTTTCAGCCAGATGATTCGCCAGGTCCCGCAGGTTAATGGCACAGCCCGGGTAGAGCTGTCCCATTTCCTTCTCGATCCTTACATCTTCAATGATGTTGGTCAGATTTTTCAGATAAGGGTCGCTTTCGGTAACGGAAAAATCCGTCAGTCGAACATGAGCGGCCTCGTGGTCGAGGAAACCCCGCGCCAGCAGGGTCGCCTCAGCGTCATCTTTTGGGAGTTCCGGCAGGAAAATAGTTTTCCCATTTGTCGCTGCAGTGTTCCCGCGAATGACAACATTGACTCCCATTTGATCGCCCATCGCCTTTGCGACAATCGGCAGTGATTTTGAAATATTCATAGAGCCTCCACGGACGCCCCCCGTTCAGGGCGTCAGATAAAATCAAACGTCCCGGAACGGCGGGGATATCAGGAAGGTTCAGTCGCTGACTTCACATTCTTCGAGAGTGAGGTTGCCCATATCGCGCCCCTAAAACCAGACAACCGGAGACGTGACGCTTGTCTGTCTCTGGTGCGGTTCAGGGATCGGCTCAAAGACCTGCTCCACATCAACTTCGGTGGCAGCATTTTGGGCGCTGGCAACCGAAACATTTTCCGTTTCATGATCTGCCAGCACATCCTCTTTAAGCGTCGATTCCTCCGGATCTGAGGAACCCTCTGTCTCTTTCTGTTCTTCCGCGAGATTGAGGTTGATATTGTCAAGACAGGACAGAGTGTTGAGGATGCCGACCAGGACATGAAAATCACGACCTTCCATGTAGCCGGACTTTGGCAAACCGTCCAGCTCCTGTTCAATACTGGTAATCAGCAGTCCCAGCGATGGCTGGACAAAGACTAGCCCCTTCGCTTTTTCGAGGATGCTGCGGATCGGCCGCAAAGCTTTCTGGCTTACCCTTGTCCGTGACTCGAAAGACTGACTCCAGGCCAGACGGGATGCCTGACCTATTTCCCGGAAGAGCTGATCACCAAGTCCGTTCGCGGCTTTTTCAAGACCGCTGTTCAGCCCTTCAACACCAGAAACCTGAAAGGTCTGGAATCCGAAGGACAGGCGGGTGGCAACATGTTCGGGCGACTCAACGGCTTGTTCCACCATTGTCCGCCAGCGATCCGGGAGGTTTGTTAGCCATGCCTGCATATTCTCGGCATAGAATTTTAGGAATTCCTGTTTCTCAGCCTCAAAATCAACTGCGACCGCTTCCAGTTCCCTTGCGACTTCCTGCGCCTTCTCTTCCGGGATGGCAAAGCCGCCCAGAAAGCGAACACCTGCTGCTTCACAGATGCGTTCGGCACGACGCCGCAAAGCTTGAAACCGGCTCAGCAGAACGGGGTGACAGATTTTTTTAGCTCCCAAAGATGCAAGTTCTTCAGGGGGGATCTCTTCCCCGTCCAGATTCAGATCAGCGGGAGTGAGTTTCTTCCTGCCACTCCAGATGTGGACATCGAGACTGAAACAGATAAGCTTTTGAAGTAGATCGAACATGGTGTTTTCTCCTAGTCAATTAAGGACACAGGAGAAACACCTACCCCGTCAGGGGAGAATGTCTCCCCCGTGTCGGGATTGGGTGTCGATCAGATTGTTTGATTACCTACCTCCATCTAAAACCATGAACTGTTGGTATCCTTCGTCCATTGGCGAAGTGCACTGGCAGCTTTGGATGGAACCGATGGTGTAGACGGTGTAGGTGGTGTAGGCGAAGACGGATCCGGGTGTCCTTCCACCTTTAAGGTTGGAATGGGCCGGTATCCCTTTTTGATCTTCTTCTCTGCCCTGTTTTGTAATTCTTGTTGTTGGTTAGTTCGACACTTATCGGGAGGTAAAAACAGTCCCTGTCGGACTAATCCTGTTCTTCCCCAGGAAATGTTAACTCCCCTGTCGCTGGCTTCACCGATCCAGTCCTTGGTGCTGCCGTCTGGATTGATGTATCTCAAATGGATAAGCATAATTTCCTCTCTTAACCGAAAATGCGCTGGGCGATTTCTGCCAGCGAACTGCGGGTTTCGGGTTCTGCACGGAAGGTCAGTGCCCGTTCCAGTGCGTGATGCAGCGGATTTTTCCCCAGGTTGGCGAGCGGACGGAAGAATTCCGACATTTTCGCCCACCGAACAAGGGTCCGCGTGGAGAGGGTGACTTCGAGTTGTCCCGCCATAAAGAGTTTCCGTACCTCAGTTGCATAAGCAATCATTCCGTCTCTGACACCTTCAGGGATACCGGGGGCAATCTTTGCCAAGATCAGTTTCTCCTGTTCCTGTTCGGGATAGCCAACTTCGACCATCCAGAAGCGGTCCAGAAAAGCAAGATTCTGACGCATGGTCCCCTGGTAGAGCCCTGTCTGGTCCCCGGCTCCTGCCGTGTTTCCGGTTGCAATGAAACGGAAACCGTAAGCAGGATTTACCATTTCACCGTTCTTCTCGGGGATCACCAGAGGCGAACCTTCGACAATCCCGTTGAGACCGGCCGCAGTTGCCGGATCGAGCAGATCGATCTCATCGAGAAGGAACCAGTGTCCTTCCCGCATTGCTGTGGTGAGAGGACCGTCCGTAAAAGACATGGAGCCATCAACCAGAGCGTAATGACCGATCAGCTCTGGCGTTTCCAGCCGGCTGTGAGCGGTGACCCGCTGAACAGGGATGTTCAAACGGCCGGCAACCTGGGTAATCAGAGTGGATTTTCCGGACCCGGTGGGGCCGGAGAGGTAAAGTCCTTCGATTCCGCCAAGCATGTGCCAGGCAAGAAGGTCTGAAAGGAGTTCCTTGCGAAACTGGTAGTCCGGGTCGATGCCTGGGACAAAAGCAGTCCGTTCGGCAAAGCCGCGAATCATCAATTCCTCGGGAAGTCCTGCCAGGGCGAAGGTCTTTGCAATGCTGAATTGTTTTTCGTGCATGTGTCTTCTCCTTGTCGATAAGTGACCGGAAGGAGACACAATTCCCCATCCGGGAAAGAGGTTGTCTCCTCCCGGGTCTGGGTGGGTGTTAAGTTAAAATAGGGTTCCTTGCACAGGCTGGTCATTTTCCAGGACTGTCAACCAGTCGAGAGCGACCTCTTTCTTCCCCCCACAACAGGTTCGTTGGAGGCTCTTGAGAGAGGTTTCATCCCAGCGGTTCAAAAAAAACTCCCCGGTGCCGTCAGGTCGTGTACAGACCAAATGGATATGGGGCTGACTGGGAGATGATAAGTGATTGATCGTGTCCAGATAAGACTGGCACGTGCAATTCCGTATAACTTTCTTGATACGATATGGGCCGCTATAGTTCGTAGTTATCAACATCCCTGGTTCGAGCTTCATTCCGCCCTCCAGACAGAGATAATCCGGGGGGAACCACCTGCTTTTCTGGCGACAATAACCAGATCCCGATAACGGAACCTCAAAGGGTTCTTGTTCAGAATCGGTGCAACCATTCGGCAGGCTTCTATGGCCTCGAAAGGGATTTCACGTTCCAGGATGCGGTTGGCGGCGTGTTTCGTCAGTGCGACCATGGCACCACCTCCTGCATCTCGCGATAGGTTTTATAAGTTTTTGCAAACTGATCGTAGTTCTGTTTGGATCTGGGAGTTACTATCAAGGCAAACAGCACCAGACACAGAAAGATGAACAGTAGTAGCGTTTTGTCTTTCAGCATGTTTCTTCCTTTCCGAAGACGCAATAACGCCGCCCCGAAAAGGAGGGTCCCTTATGAGGGCGGCGTAAGCGCCCCGTATGGGGTAGATCAGGCAGCAGCCTGTTTTCTGATTCTGGCGACATCAAGCCGGGTGAATCCGGCTCGTTCCTTCTTTACTTGGTCGTAGACTTCCGGGAACGCCTCTTTGAGCCGTTTTGAGTCCACTGCTTCAGAGGGGCCGACTTCACTTGCACAAATCTGAAGCAAGTCAGCATGGCCCTTGAAGTTTGTCCCGGTAAAGGAAAGGATTTCGTTTTTAAGTCCTTTGATTTCCTTGTCCAGAGATCTCTTGCCTTCACTCTTCTCCAGATACCGCGCAACGAGATTCCGAATTTCTTGCGGGATCTCGATCTCGTCACCGGCAAAGGCAGGACAGGTTCCTCGCTGGGAACAGTATCCACACAGGATGCCGGGTTCGATCTGAGCGTTTTCCGGGGAGTTGAGTGAAAACAGAATATGACGCCCTTTCATAATCATGGCATCAAACAAGATCCTGTTCGGTGTGAACGAGTTGAATTCCTTCCATTCACCAGCATTTAGATCGACCGCCAGGATGCTGCCTCCGATAGGTACACCAGGTTTATCCAGTTCCAGCAATCCCATCTGGACGTGGAGCTGATTAACCCAGCTTTCATAGGGGGCATCCGGGAGGCCGTTGGTCGTCTTCAGTTCCATGACATGATAGCGACCGCTGGTTTTTGAGTTAAAAAGAAAGTCGATGTGACACTTGATCTCCGGATAGTCCGGGTGGAAAAGCTCAACCTCGCGCTGCGGGGTTAGACCACCAGCCCGAAAGATACCGTCGATCAGATCTTCTGCCGCATGACCCCGAGAGAAACGCAGCAGCGTTTTTGCATCGAAGTCTTCCGGCTGGAATTTGCTCATGACAGCCTTGCGGGGGCAGCCTGCGATGTCAGATGCTCCGACATACTTGCTGCGGTCCCCGAGATGGCTGCTGTTATTTTTGGAATTTTCCCGAAGTGCTTTTTCGAGAAATATCTGAAGTTTGCTCATGTCCGTCTCCCGTCAAAAGATGGGGCGGACACAGAAAACCCTGCGAGGGGATGTCTGATCCGCCCCGTGGGGTTGGTGTTGTTTGTAGGTGATTAGTGGTCCCAATGCCTACGGCTATGCCAGCGGCGATTGACCTTGATATGATTGTCAGGGTCGATTGGGACTGTGGTGAGGCCGTTGATTGTTGCAACTTCACAGGTTCCATATTGACCAGCCGGGGTGGAGTCGAAGCTGGAGACGTAAAACTGCCACGGCCCCCTGCTTCCATCCTGATAAATCTCCCGATGCTGGACAAACCCTCCTGCAACAATACGTCGTTCCCAACTCTCACTGATTCTTTCGATGCGATAAAGTTTCGTTTTCATCAAGTCCTCCTAAATACCTCGTCCAGCTTTCCAGGGATGGGAATCAGGACGACACCAGGGGCATTTCGCAATCTTGTGGCTGTTACATCTTGCTCTTCCGTCAACCCCTACGGGGAAGTTGGTCAGGCAGGTTTCACAGGTCAGATGATCGTGAAATGTTTTTCCTCTGGTGACAGTAGGTATTAATCGTCCTGGACGACTCACATCGAACCTCCTGCGATGCAAACAGCAGCAACAATGCAGGAGCCGAGGATAGTGCCGGTCAGGATGTTTTTGATGCGGACATTGGCGAGTGCGTAAATGGTGTTTTCGATCATGGTTTTGTCTCCTTGTCTGTGTTGAGCACAGGGGAGACAGGGCACACCCCGACTAGGGAGAATGTTGTCTCCCCGGTGAAGGGTGGATCGTTCAGTTATCTGGTGCTGCCGGTCGATGTTAGACGGTCAGATACCAGCTCTTCATGGATTTGTCCCAACGGAAACCCATCTGACGAAGCAGATTCCGATGTTCATAGGAGTCTGCATAGATGGTTTTTCCATCTTCGGACAGCTTTGCTTCGATCTTGTGGGCCGCCAGCGCAGACAGGACAGCATCTATACTCTGCGGCGGCTGGATCGGTTTTCCTTCCTGCTTCCGCTTGAGAGCGTCAATAGCCTGTGTGTACTGGCTGTGCGGCAATTCCTCGAAAGATCTGATATCCAGATATTTAAGAAATTTTGTCTGGTCCGCTCCTGCTTCCTTCACCATTCGCTCCAGGGTTTTGATCTGACCGTTGGAGATCAGGATTTCACCTTCTCTGGGATCGGTTGGTGGCGGAGTGTTTGACAAGGAGGGAGTCTGATTGTTCGTGTTCGATGGAGATTTCTCGACAGAAGGGCCAGCCTGGTCCATTTCTTCTTCGACGTAAAGGCCGGACAATTCCTGTGGGAAGGCTCGTCTGATGGCCAGTGCTTCAGCAACCTTGGCGATCATCAGATCGGGCATGGATCTCCAGAAACGAGTAAGTTCTCCCTTCTTGGTTTTTTGCGCGTAGGTGTTGAACCGTGCAACGGACCAAAGGGGTTCTTTGAAATCGGACCGTAAAACAGCAACCTTCGCAGCAAGCGGAGGTGCATCTTGAATCCATACTTCTTGCCAGTCTCCATTTTTCCCACACCAAAAAGGGCCGAGCTGACCAGCATATTTGCCGGTACGCTCTGCAATCAGCCGGAAACCATCAATCGAGGTCTGAATGGACATAACTTCACGTTGTTCACTTGAGTCCCAGCGTTTGATGGCGTGGATCTGTCGGGAGAAGGGGTCAAGGCCGGTGCGGTTACACTGGTTGACGAAGAGCTGAAGCTCATCATCGGTGGCCCCTTTGCAGATTGTTCTTTTGACAAGTGTGATCTTCTCCTCGTCCAGAATAGACAGAGAAGTGGCTTGATTGCTTCTGATGGCGAGTTGCGTTGTCATAATGTCTCCTTTTCTGTTGGCTGATGCCGAACAGGGGAGACAGTTTTCCCCTGGCAGGGAGAGAATGTCTCCCCTGCGGGGTGGGTTACAACTGTTGATCAGAGATTAGAATTGAGGGTCCTCATCGGTCCAGCCATTGTCGTTTGACTGATGTAGGGCGGGTGATGATTCTCCTGTTTGGATTTCGCATTTTTCCAGAAATTTTACCTGGTCAGCGATGATTTCCGTGACGTAACGTTTGTTTCCGTCTCGGTCTTCATAGGAGCGCGTCTGGATCTTGCCTTCGACAAAGATCAGTCGTCCCTTCAGAAGATAATCGTGGCAATGTTCAGCAAGTAAGCGCCAGGTGACGATCTTATGCCATTCCGTTTTTTCAACGACTTCCCCGTCTTTGCTTTTGCGCTTCTCTGATGTTGCCAGTGGAAATGTTGCAACAGCAGTCCCGGAAGGGGTGTAGCGCAGTTCGGGGTCTTTGCCTAAATTGCCAATCAGTTGAACCTTGTTGTACATCGTGTTTCTCCTTTCTGTTGGGTTTCCCCAGCCAAAAGGAGTCCACCCCACGACGGGGAAGATTTCTCCTCCCGGCAGGGATGGGTCGATGTGCAGATATGAAAAAACCCATTGAGGCAGTCGCCAAAACGGGTGAGGTTGGATATTGGGTATGTGAGTGCGCTGTGAGAAAAATCGCACGATAAAACTGTCAGCCGTCAAGAAAAACCACGGTGGAAATGTGGTGCGGCGTTACAGCATACAGGGGAGTCCACGGTTGCGTGTGGATTGGATCACCGGGCTTCGGTTTCTCCCTGTAATGATACGTCCCATGCCTGGGGTTTTTCGATCAAGGGCTTTCCTTGAAAGTTTGTTCTGCAATGCAGAAGTCTCTAAAAAATAGAGTGGAATAATGACTTCTATTTTAAGATCTTTTTTGTTTCTGTCAAGACCGATGCATCTTCTAGCTTTTCCCCGCCCTGAAACGACCGGGTTTTCGGGGTGGGCGGATGCTGAGAAAAAGGACCATCTAAATGTACCCATTGCAATGGCTCAGAGTTGACCCTTTGAAAGGTTCTCTGAATAAAACAGCCGATGATCTGGCAACCCTTTTTACCTGCATGGGAGTTTGGCGACAGATACATCTCGAAAATTAAGCTTCATCGTTGCGCATCCTTGAGATTACTACTATCCTCAAAACCATGTGTGGCCGATTTGTACTAGAAGCATCTCCTGATCAGTTAATGGACGCCTACCGGCTGACCTCTCCACCAGTATTGAATCATCGGTACAATATTGCCCCAAGTCAGCAGGTCGTTGCTGTTCGACAGAACAAAGCTGAAACTCGAGAACTGGTGCAACTACGATGGGGATTGATTCCTTCATGGGCGAAAGACACCTCTATCGGCCACAAGATGATCAATGCTCGCAGTGAAACCGCACATGAAAAGCCATCCTTCAAACAAGCATTGCGCACCAGGCGCTGCCTTATCCCGGCAAGTGGGTTCTACGAATGGGAAAAGGTAGGGAAAGAAAAAATACCCCATTACATAAGACTTCGTGGCGGCGATCTCATGGCGATGGCGGGTCTGTGGGAGAGCTGGAAATCACCAACAGGTGAGCTCATTGAAACATGCACGGTACTGACGACGACTGCCAACGCTCTGGTGAAAAAGATTCATGACCGAATGCCCGTGCTCCTGCACAACGACGAGTTCAATCGCTGGCTGAGTCGTGACAATAACGATATTGCTAATCTCGCTGAACTGTTCCTGCCTTATCCATCCGATCTGCTTGAGGAGTATGTCGTTGCCAATACGGTGAATCATGTCAGCACAGATTCTCCTGCCTGTATCCTGCCTGTTTAGCAGATAATCTATTGGCTATCGTCCAGTCCAAGCGCTTCCATCTATTTTCCTGAAAATAATGCCCCATGTCGCACCGTAGTGACTTAAGATGACAATAGGTGTTGTTAGCTGTTTGTAAAGCATTAGGACTGGAGACTAGGAGAGGCAATGTCAGTTGTAAATGTCGGTGAAAGTGGGGAGTTTGAGCAACTTGACATCCCGTTATTCTCAGACGCTGTGGCGGCAGGTTTTCCTAGCCCAGCTACCGATTATTGTGAACAGAAACTTGATCTCAATGACCTCTGCATCAAGAATCCTTCGGCTACCTACTTCGTTAGGGCGACGGGTGACTCGATGATAGAAGCTGGAATCTTTCCTGGAGATGTTCTGGTTGTTGATCGATCCATTAGCGCGTCTCATGGCGACATTGTGATCGTCTCAGTGAATGGTGAGTTGACGGTTAAAATGCTGGAAACGAAACCCAAGATGAGACTGGTCCCGATGAACTGTTTACTTGCGCCCATCGACCTACCTGAAGATGCTGATCTTGAAGTCTTTGGGGTTGCAACCACGGTCGTCCATAGCCTGCGCCACTCATGAACCGTACATTTGCCATCGTCGACTGCAATAATTTCTACGCCAGTTGTGAGCGTCTATTTCGGCCCGATTTGAAAAACGTCCCGATTGTTGTCCTCTCTAACAATGATGGTTGCATTGTCGCCCGCAGCCAAGAGGCTAAGGACCTGGGGATCAAGATGGGCGTGCCCCTGTTCAAAGTGATCGACCAGATCAAGCGACATGGTATTCAGGTCTTTTCATCTAACTACACTCTCTATGGTGATGTCTCCGCCCGGGTGATGCGGACGCTGGAGCAGTTCAGTCCACACGTCGAAGTTTACTCCATCGATGAAGCCTTTCTTGATCTCTCGGGAATGTCAGCACTCAGCGAGTACGGGCAGAAGATCCGCTCAACGGTGGTCCAACACGTTGGCGTTCCGGTCTGTGTTGGTATTGCACCCACCAAGACCTTGGCTAAACTTGCCAATTATGGCGCCAAGAAATTCAAGGCGACTCAGGGAGTGGTAGACCTCAGAGAGACCCAACGGCAAAAAAAGCTGCTCGGGATCACCCACGTTTCAGAGGTGTGGGGTGTCGGACGCAAGCATACCCTCAGCCTGCAGCAGCAAGGCATCACCACAGCCCTGCAGTTGGCTCAGATGGACACGCGGCGCGTTCGGCAACGCTATTCCGTGGTTCTTGAGCGCACGGTCTGTGAACTGAACGGGAAAAGTTGTATTGACCTGGAGGAGACTTCGGCAGCCAAGCAGCAGATCATGTGCTCGCGGTCGTTCGGGGAGAAGCTGACGAGCTACGCTGACTTGAGGGAGTGTATCTGTGAGTTCGCGGCCAGGGCCACGGAGAAGCTCCGCAACGAGGGCCAACTTGCGCTCATGGTTCATGTGTTTATCCGCACCAGCGCCTTTGACAAATCAGGTCCCAGCTACGACAACGCAGCAACCGGCAAGTTAACCTGTCCAAGCTCTGACACCCGCAACATTCTAGGATTGGTAACGCGTCTATTCGATATGATCTGGAAGGATGGCTACCGCTACGCCAAGGGCGGTGTCATGCTCGGAGACTTCTGCTCACCGGTTCATGTGCAGCTCAACCTGTTTGACAGCCAAGCCACTCGGCAACAGAATGACACATTGATGCAAGCCGTAGATGCCATCAACCACAGTGGTAAGGGGAAGGTCTGGTTCGGCGGTCAACGTCCAACAAAAGATTGGTTTATGAAGCAGGCTAATATCTCGCCTGCTTATACTACTCGCTGGGATAATATTCCGGCAGTAAAATAAGTCACGGAAAAGATGCTTTAAAAAAGCCCGATCACGGAGGGGGTGTGTGACCGGGCTTAAATAGGCGAGCATTTGCCCCCCTTGGGATGAATACTCTTATATTGTGTAGGTTTCGTCAAGGATTACCGCTTGTACAGAGAGTAGGAATCCTAACGACGAGATTTCTTATTTATCAGGCAGGACATTCAAGAATATTGAATTTAGTCAAAATGAATGATTCATGTGACAGTGAGATAACTTGTAAGAATTCAATAAGAAACATAGGCTATCTTGAAGTGCCCGTAAATTCGGGGTAGAACCCTTTTGTATTTTATTTCGATAGACAAAGGAGACGCTTCAAGATGAGCAAGCCTACATGGTGGGATGAATACGAGGTGAAGGCGAGGTATATACCAACATTTTTATCGGTTACACCCCTTGTTCATTTCTTAGTTTTATTCTTAGGGAATACATTTTGGAACGAGTTGATTGCGAATGTTGGCTGGATGGTTGTTGTGGCTGATCTAAGCCTCTCTTTGATTGTCATGATCGCCCTTGTTCAGGTGCAGTGCAGTTTTGGAAAACATTGGATCGAAGAAAATGTTTTTGGAAAGGGCGGTGAAAGATTCCCTACTACGGAAATGCTTCTTTACAGCGGAGGCTTGATTTCATCAAACAGAAAAGAGCTTTTAAGATCAATAATTTCAAATTTATTTAGCTGTACATTTTCTTCGATTACCGAAGAAATAGAGAACCCCGAAAATGCACGACAACAGGCTCGCGAAGCTGTTGGGCATATACGATCTTATGTTGGGCGAGGAATTATGACTTTCCAATATAATATTCGCTATGGATTTATTAGAAATCTTATCGGTGGTGTGTTGTGGGGGGCAATTGGATCAATCGGATGCTCAATAATTTATGGATCTGAAAATGCTTTTAAAGCAATGAGTTTGTTTATTGTTTTTGCAATGATTTTTATTGCTTTATATTTATCTAGAAAAATTATTCTCGATAAATTTGCTTTCTACTATGCAGACAGTCTTTTCAACGATTTTCTCGTTAAGAAAGAGGAGGGTGGCAATGGCTAATTCAACTATCACATTTTTCCCTGTCGGATCTGAAAACGGTGGAATGGTTTTACTGAAATTAAATGACGCCCAAGAAACAGTGGTTTTGATTGATTGCTCTATTGTAAAGGATGCTATTGCAGATCACTGCGATATCAACCTAGAACTTAGAGATAGGCTGCCAAAAGACAAAAATGGCAGGCCTTACGTAGATGCCTTTATTTTGACTCATAGGCATGAAGATCATCTCAAGGGCTTTGAGGAGCATTTCCATGTAGGTCCACTAGAAAACTACAATGACAAAGACGATGAGCTCAAAATTGTCATTAGAGAGCTTTGGAGTAGTCATAATTTCTGGAAACCCTCATCAAGCACTTACGCCCTGTGTAATGATGCAAAGGTATTCAATAAGGAAATGAAGAGAAGGGTAACGCTCTTCGAAGAAAGTGGCGAGATTCAGATCGAAGGAAACAGGGCAATAATAGTTGGAGAAGACCCTGACGGAAAAACAAACGGTCTGGAGGAAATCAATTACAAGGTTGGAGACACTTTCAATAAAATAAATAACTTTGACATAGCCTCTAAGCTAGAAGGGCTGATTTTAAGCCCGATTGAGAAGCAGCAAGGCGAGGAAGAAGAGTGCTTCACAGACAAAAACCGCCAAAGTATAGTTATGCAAATATCAGTCACGCAAGGAACATATACCAACAAACTTCTTATGGCTGCCGACGCAGAGTGCCTTGTCTGGGAATCACTTTGGAGAAAGCACAAGGATAGCCCCGAAATATTTGAGTATGACATCCTCACTGCCCCTCACCACTGCTCCTGGCACTCCATTTCGTATGACAGCCAAACAGACGATGATGATCCTAAGGTTTGCGGAGACGCGCTAAGCGCTTTGAGCCAGAAGAAGGAAGGTGCATTTATTATCTCTCAAAGCAAAATCATTAAAGATGCAGACCAAGACCCACCAAGTGAATCCGCGAAAGACGAGTATGTGACTATTGTTGGGAAGGAACAGTTCATCTGTACAAATGAGAATCCTAGCGAAAAAAAACCGGAACCACTTGAGTTCAACCTAACTGGGGCTGGTCCTCAAAAAAAAGGGATAAAAGAAAAATCTAAGCTTGCAGTTGCGGCCCTAGCATCAGCAAAAGAAGCTTATCCTCATGGATAGATTTTGGTTTGAAAAAGCAATTCAATACATACAAGAACATAATGCGTTTGAAGAAGTTTCTGAAATAGCCCCTTCAGGCGGATCCAAAATTGCTATTGTTTCATCGGTCGTTTCCATCGGCTTGCCAAGTCGTTTCATTAGGGCCGGCATCACGGATATCGGGGTTAAATGCAAGGAGGAGGTTTTATTTCTATTTTCTGACTTATTTCCCTTAAAAGCCCCCAAAATAAAGTTGAGAGACAATTTCCCTAGGTGCTTTCCGCACATCAACCCTTCGGAGACGGGTGTCTATCCTTGCGTCTTTGAGGGTGATCCCTCAGAGCTACTGCAGCAATCTGAGTGGATGAATGGCCTTTTGAATCAATTGGTCGACTGGCTTGAAAAGGCCGCTTCAAATGAGTTGCTAGACTACAGCCAAGGCTGGGAGCCAATGCGGAATGACCATTGTTCTGGGTTTATGCTCTACGATCTCAACGAAGTCCTTGATGCCTATCTCGAGAAAGAAACTTCGTATCTGAGCAGGGCTATATATTACGAGGAAAGAAAAAATCTGATCGTCACGGGTGGTCTCTGCAATATTCAAAAAAGATTGTCAGCACATACCGTATTCATAAAGACACCTCGTGTAATTGATTGTTATCTCCCAAATAAGATAACGAACCTTGCCCAATTTTACGAATATGCACGCTCAGTTGGTATTGATGATATCCAGGAGTTTATTGAAAGAATTGACCTAGAAAATTTAAATGAAAACAAGTTGTTCATCGTTTTATCCATACGAAGACCAGTTAAAATTATAAATTCAAAGCATGATATTGAATTCTTAAATTTTGTAGTCCATAAATCCAAAGCGAGGAAAAGGAAAAAACGGGTTCTGCCAGATACCCCGGTTGGAATGCTTTCTCATTTGAATGCTAGATCCCAGGAATTATTGAAACAGCTTTCAGGCACCAAAACCAAAACCAAAGAATCTAAAAATATTGCCCTAGTTGGCTGTGGTAGTCTTGGCTCGAAAATAGGTATGCACTTAACGCGCAACGGGAATGGACCGTTTTTATGTGTCGATAATGATATCTTCTTGCCCCACAATAGCGCTCGCCATGCCTTAACCCTCACATGGGCTCAAAACAAGGCGGATCTATTGTCGCTCTCGATGTTCAGTGCGAGTAGTGTGGAGGTGCAAGCAAACTCTGGAACTGCCATTGGCATAGACTATAGTAATTCAAGATTGATAATTGATACGACTGCATCCTTATCCGTCAGATCGTTTTTTATGAGTAGGACCGATATTGCCCCTGTAATCTCCGGCGGATTATATGGGCAGGGTCTCTATGGGATTCTGTTATCGGAAAACAAAACAAAAGAGTGTCTTCTGGTTGACCTCTGGGCCCACCTGTACCGACGAACATTGGAGGATGAATCTCTGAGGGGTGTCCTATTTGCTTCACAGATTGATAATGTGCGTATCGGTGAAGGGTGTAGCTCTCAGACGATGATTGTTGACGATTCACGAATCTCACTTATGGCAGCAACAATGAGTTTGAAAATCCAAAAAAGCCTAGAGGATGGGCTTCCGGGTAGCGGAGAAATCCTAATCTCCAAATACAACGAAAATTTTTCTCTTGAAACCAGTTTGTTTTCTGCCCCCGAAAGTAAAATTATTAGGTCTGTTAAAAATCTAGAATGGGATATACGTCTGTCCGAAGAAGTCCGCACACAAATGAAAAGGCTTATGGGTGAAAAAAGCCCAGTTGAAACCGGTGGAGTTCTGCTAGGAACAGTATTTCTTTTTTCAAAAACGATTGTGATAACTGGGCTTTTAGATGCACCACCTGACAGTATTGAAAAACGAGATCTTTTCGTTCTTGGCACGGAAGGATTGGAGAGGAACATTAAACAAATTGAGAGAAGGACAAATGGGAAGGTAACTTACCTTGGCACATGGCATAGTCACCCACGCGGCGGAGGTGCATCTAACACTGACAATGGTACCTATAAAAAACTTTTATTTGTAAGAAATTACGAGCCCACCATATGTCTCATCATTTCGCCAGATGATGTAATCGCTTTGTAAGCCAAAAATGATGGATAGGGCATATACTTTAACAATTTGGTCGCCGCCAACTTGTCCCCTAGGCTGTCCCCTTTTTTCTTGGCAACATGCAGACACTCTTGAGATAAAAGAAAGTCCGTGCCAACCCTGGCAGTGGAATGTGCTCGAATGAGTAGCCCCATGTGTCAGCATAGTTGTCGCCTCAAATAAAAATAGAGAGGAGACGCCCCACCATGCCGATGAGATATTCCCCCGCTTTTCGTTCTTTGATGATTCAGAAAATGACCGATCCAGATGGTCCAAGCCCTGTCTCTTTGGCTGAGGAGATTGGCGTGTCACGCAGCTCACTCTACCGATGGGTGAGTGAAGCTGATACGATTGATATTTCTACCCCTGCCGAGCCACCGTCATTTGCGGAATCAATGAAGAGGCTGTCCAATATGAAACGACCACAAGACTGGAGTGCCGAAGAGAAACTGTCTGCCGTTCTGGAAGCGGCCTCACTTTCCGAGGAAGAATTTGGTGCCTTTTTGCGCAGCCGAGGCTTACATGATGCTCTGCTTCAGCAGTGGCGTGATCAGATGCTCGTTGGACTTGAACCAAAGCCTGCTAAACGAGTCGAGACCAAACGTATTCAGGAGTTGGAGAAGGAACTTCGACGCAAAGACAAGGCTTTGGCCGAAACCGCAGCGCTACTGGTTCTCAAAAAAAAAGCCCGGGAAATATGGGGGGACGAGGACGACGACACCGTCCGTTAGAGCGGCAGCAGGTCCTCGAATTGATCGATGAAGCTATTCTTGGTGGCGCTAGGTTGAAGCCTGCCGCTCAGGCGTTGGGACTGACGGACCGCACTATTCAGCGGTGGTCCCATCAAGAGGGTGGTGACGATCGTCGTCATGGCCCATTGACTGTACCGGCCAACAAACTAACACCAGTAGAGCGGCAGGAAGTGATGTCAATTGCCAATTCACCACAGTATCGGGAACTGTCACCCAAGCAGATCGTTCCCCGTCTGGCCGATGAAGGCCGGTACGTTGGGTCGGAATCTACCTTCTACCGCCTCTTGCGCGAGGCGAATCAATTGGCTCACCGGGAACGTTGTCGACCGGCAACGCACCGCCGCCCCCGTGAGAAAGTGGCCACCGGGCCATGCCAGGTGTGGTCTTGGGATATTACCTACTTAAGGTCGACGATCGCCGGTCAGTTCTTTTATCTGTACCTGATTCTGGATGTCTGGAGTCGCAAGATCATCGCAGCCACAGTCTTTTCAAAGGAGTGTGGACAGAACAGTGCACTGCTCTGTGTCGAGGCCTTCCACCGCCACGGTGTCGATCCAAAAGGGCTTGTTCTGCACTCCGACAATGGTAGCCCGATGAAGGGTTCCACCATGCTGGTTACCTTACAACGCCTGGGCGTCGTACCGTCTTTCAGCCGTCCTGGAGTTAGCAATGACAACCCGTTTTCTGAGTCGCTGTTCCGCACCTTGAAGTATCGGCCAGAATATCCATCACGACCATTTGCCTCCGAGTACGAGGCCCAACGGTGGGTTGACGCATTCGTTCATTGGTACAACACCGAGCACCAGCACAGCGAGATCCGCTTCGTGACGCCGGATGATCGGCACTATGGGCGAGAGGCCCTGAAGTTGAACAAGCGAAAAGAGGTTTATGAGCAAGCACGACAGAAAAACCCCTGTCGATGGACGCGGCAAACACGCAATTGGGAACCGATCAAAACCGTTCGACTCAACCCTGAACGGAAAAGGTCCTCCGAAGAGGACCTTTGTAGCGAAGCGGCATAATGAGACTGAGGCGACAACTATCTTGACACCCGCCGGTAGATGGCGGGAATTCTCACATGTAACCATCAGTAACACAGGAAGAGCGCACGATTAACATATATGGGCTCTTCTCTTATTGCGCTATTTATTGAACACTCTGTATCGGGATGCAGCACTTTTGGAATTGTTGTAGGTGGATTTCGATTACCCCCAAATGGTGGGCTCAAGCCATGACCTTCCTCAATTTTGACGTCTCCGTTAAATTACTGTAGATTGCAATTAATTTTTATTTTTGGCATGCCAATTGGGGGACTTACATGATGACCACAAGCCACCTGCGAAGCTGCTGGTGGTTTTTTTGTTTGGGATTTCGATTAGTGTCATCTTGCTAGGTGAGATTTAATCTGGTACGCAGGGAAGATTACGCATGTCGTCTTAGTTTTATATGAATAATTAAACAGGTTGGAGGGAATTATGCCGGGCGCTTTTGCACACATGACGATGGTTTTAACCGCGAAGAATTTGAAGAAGTTGGAGGACCTGTCAAGTACCGCACACCGCGCCATTAGCGGGCTGACGAAATACGCCGAACTCGGTAGCGTCAGTCCTGACTATCCCTACTTGAGTTTACTCGATGGGGCTACCGATGAGTGGGCCGATTTGATGCACTATGAATGTACTGGCGACATGATTCGGGAAGGTGCTCGAATTCTGCGGGATTATCCAGATGGCGTGGTGAAGAGACAATGTCTGGCTTGGCTGATGGGATATGCCGCCCACGTGGTAACCGATGTCAGCATTCATCCCGTGGTTAAGTTGAAAGTGGGTGATTACCAAGGGCACGAAAAAGAGCATCGCGTGTGTGAGATGCATCAGGATGCGTTCATCTATCAAACCTTGAACGTCGGTGATATTACCGATACGGAACACCTGAAGGGCGGCATCTGCGCCTGCGGGACGGATGACGCTCTCGACCTGGACATTAAAGCGCTTTGGCTGGGAATGCTCAAGGCAGTTCATCCCGAAGTTTTTTCGCGCAATCCTCCCGACATCGACAAGTGGCACCGCAATTTCAAGCGTGTTGTCGATGGTGTAGCTGACGAAGGCGGCTGGTTACCAGGTTTCGTAATGCGTTTTATTGCCGGTCAAGGATTTCTTTATTTCGCAGCTGAAGTTGTCGATGACCAGTTCATCAAGAATCTTGATGTCCCCGGCGGGGGCAAAATGGACTACGAGCAAATATTCCAAAAGGCAGCGGAGAATGTTGCGGATGTCTGGCTTGAAATATCTCGCTTTGTTGAACACGGAGTTGAAATCGCCAAGGTGCAAAACTGGAATCTCGACACCGGAGCCAATCTGACTACCGGTGATATCACTTTCTGGGGGTGAAAATGAAATATTATCTGCGAGTTACTTCGATATTTGTCGCCATCCTTCTTTTCTTTTCGGGGTGTGCCTATAGCGGCGGCGTTGCCAGCAAGGAATTTGGACCGGCCATGCTCAGATTGAGCTCTGCGGTGCAAGGGGTTGCCGAACGTCCGGAGGACTATGGTTTCACTCCTGGCGGAACCGGGGAGGAATGTATCCACCTGGCAGTGGAAGACGATCCAGGTCTGCTGACCCCCTTTGAGGGTTATATTTTGAAAGCAAAATGTGAAAGCTTGCAAGCGGTAGTGTTGCTCTGCGATTCACAAGGAAGAAATGTCCTGATGGAAGATGCAGGTTGTACAGCGCAGCTCGACTCTCGTGCCGAAGGGATTTTGAGGGCCTGTAGCTTTTCTTTAGAAACTACGCAAGTCTGTAAGTAACAGATTCATTTGTAAATGTGATCACCATCAATATGACACAAAGAAGGCTCACTCGAAAAATCGGGTGGGCCTTTTTCTCATATGTTATCTCACAGGGGGGTCTTGCTTCACCTTAGGATTAAAAGCACATATCGATTTATCAACAATCAGGTGTTTTATTTTTTGAAAATGGACTTCGAGGACTCTGACCCCCGTTCGTAAAAGTTGTATCGTTCTCCATAAGGGGGAGCGGTGGCGCAAAACGAACACAAATGTTCATTTATGGTTGCGTTGACGATTACAGTAAAAGCCCCCTGTTACGGGGGCTTCATGGTTTACTTTGCCTTGATTTTCTTCCTATCTTCAACCATTTCCAATTCAGGTTTTACCTTCAGCGGATTCTCAAACCCCCTGGGAGGTCGGTAGTCCATCCCCATCGACGCGCAGATCTCGGCGTTAAGTGTGTTCATCTCCTGCCGCAGAGTTTCGTTGCGCTCCAGAAATTGCACAGCCTGTTCAACCGGGACTCCGTTGCGGCGGCCTAGTTGCTGTCGCAACCGGTTGATGATGAAGTCGTTGCTGGTCAGCAGGCGGATAAAATCGTTGGTTTCCGCTGCACGTTTGGGGACAACCTCGACATCATCCCGTTTCGCCATTTCAACCCGTCGTTCCATGCGCTCCTGCCGGATATTCGGCCTTCTTTGCTCTTTTGCCATACCTGCCTCCTTTTTAGATACTTGATTGAGTTGCACGTTCCGCAAGTCCCGAACCGAATCTGTCTCTTAGTTGAGCGCGGACGCTGTTTGAAAAGTCTTTACGGCGCTTGACGAAAGTTTCCAGGGCATTGATTTCGTTCAGCGTTGTTGCATAGTCGGCCCGGACCTTGTTGAGCAAGTCGGATGTTTGTCCCATCATGGCCAAGATTCTGTTTGATGCAGCCCCGACGTTTTCGATTCTGCACGTTGCGGCCCCGTTTGCTCCGGTCGGGTTGTCTTGGGTCGCCATAACGGTCTGGGCGGTGTAGAGCAGCTTGCTGGTTTTGGCGAACAGATCGGCCAGCATACGGTAGGAATAGGCTTTGCCAGCGGCACTGCCCAGATATTCAACCTCTGCATCGACTGTCTGGGAGGCTCTGGCACTTTTCAGGATCAGAGACACCGGCAACGGCATGGTTTGAAGGAAAGCTCTATCGTTGGCGGTGAGGGACTGCCGAGTGGCGTATTTGGTGTTGATCTCGTAAATCCGGTTCTGCACATAGATTTGCAGATTGCTGTTGGCGTCTGTGATCGGCGTACAGGCTCCGCCGACAGCCCGGCCCTCGGCATCGCCGTTGATGAAGTCGTCCAGTCCGGTGTTCTTTTCGCAGGGATCGTCTCCGGCCACCTTGTAGGCACCGAATCCGGTGGCGGCGTTCGGAGCCTCGATATACACGTCCCCGACATAGCCCCGGATCAAGGCCAGATAGTCGCTGTTGGTTAGTCCGATCTTTGTCGCGACGTTCTCCAGAACACTGCCGCCGGCAAAAACATCCTTGAATTCAGCCGAACAGCCCGACAGGGACCCGGCTGCGGCAGCAGCATCAGGTTTGTCGTTGTCGGCTTTACGTTGTTTCTGGAATTCGGTCCACAGATCACCGACACCGGTTGATTGCCACCAGTCTGTCTGGATCGCTCCCAACTCCTTCTTCTGGGCGGGATTGGAAACGAACGGGTTGGCAATCGTAGCAACCATCGCCTTGGATGCCTTGCACTCGTCAAGCTGGATGCTGTTCAGTTTCGACGATAAGCTTTCCATGGAGCGGATTGTATCTGATACCTGTGGAGCCAGAACCTTCAGGGCGATATCGAAGGCCGCTGCCGGAGCGGCATTCATGATACGTTCAAGCTTTTCCACCAGGTAGTCGGTGTTCAGAAAGGTCATGCCGCCCATGAAGGCATCGATTCCACCACAGCCGGTCTTCACCTTCGGCAGACTCAGGCTCCAAAGGTAATCATTGCGAGTGTTCCACCGGGCGTTAAAACTTCCGGCCGTGTAGTAGTTCCTGACCTGTCCCTCGTACCTGCTGGGTGCTGACTCTGTTTTCTGTGCCACCCAGTCATCGACCCATCCGGCCTGTACCTGTTCCAGTCCACCGAAAAACAGGGCAACAAAGCAGGCCAGGAGAAAAATCCTAGACCAGATAAAGATGCGGTTTTTCATTCCGAGCCTCCCGTTCCAGTGCTCTGGTGTTGACAACCAAGATGCTGGTCTTAACGATAAGATCGGCCTTAGAGATACCGGCCATGCCTGCAATCGTCGCAGAGGTGCCGGGATACCACTGGATACCTTCCTGAGTGATCCGGGCCTCAGCGTAGCGATTGCCACCAGCAACCTCTCCGTAAATCGCCTGATTATTGTAATGTTCGATAACGAGCGGTTTGTCTTTGGACAGCCCGGGAAATTTATTCTGGATTTGCAGCCAGATCCCCCTGATGGCGTTTGTTACGCTGGGGCCGGGGTTGTTGCTTAACTCACTGGCCAGAAAAACGGTTCTTTTGGTCCCGGGGATGACTCGCAAGTGGCACACTCCAATAGCTCCAGGCATAAACCCCTCATAGACCAGGAACCCTGACTCGGTTTCATTGTCGGTTCTGGACATCGTATCCGCCTCCTTTCTGAAAATCGTAGAGGTTGAAGTTGTCCGGGGTTGTTTCACCACGCAACAGGCGGATAGCCCGGAACAGGTGGGATTCGATCTCCGTGACTGATGAAACGCCGGTCGTGACCGGAAAAAACTCCTGGGACCCTTTGCTGATCAAAATCAGGGTCGGAACCGTTTCAACCCCCAGCCTCTTTGCCAGCTCCGAATCTGTATCTATGTTGATCGGTTTCACCTTCCAGCCGAGCCGGGACGCAACGTGCGGTATGATCTGGTCCTGCGCCTGGCAAAACTCACAGGTGTCGGAGCGAAGATAGAGCAAAGCGAAATCTTTACGTGCCAGGGCCAGTTCTTGCCGACGTTCTTCAACCTGTGCCCTGGTCAGGGCGTTACGGCCTGGTGCTGTTAGGGGGTTGTCCTTCGCGGTCGTCAGCTCAGGGTATTTCTGCCAGACCATCTCAGAGACATTTGTGAACGCCCGGGCCTTGCGCCGGATCACATCTTGAACCAGGTAGTGACGCTTGACGTTTTCTTCGCTCGGCACCCGGATCGCTTCTTTCGTGACCTGCTCTGCGTATTCCTTCAGCTTGTCAGAGTCCATCACCATCATCTGCTGCGAGGTGTAGTCGGGGATCGTTGGAGACTGTTCCTCCTCTGTTTGCTCCTCCTGTTTCGGTGGTGTCTCATACCACCAGTAACCACGCTCAGGAGGATTCTGATAGGCGGTAGCGTTTGTCGTGCGTAGGCAGATCAAGACTCCGATCAGAAAGAGGGACTTGAGTCGGATCATGCTTCATCCTTTTGTATCTGGTTCGGTAGCTTCACCTTCTGCACCAGCCGCCTAATGTTCGGTAGTTTCGGGACCTCAAGCTGAGACGGCAGGCAGTTGAACGCTTCGGGCCGGAAGGGGATAAGGGGGGCTTTGAACGCCTTGCCATTGGCTGCAATCACCAGACATTGTGCGGTGTGATACCCCTCTCCGAGTTGACTGGTCTCAATCGCTTTCAGTTCGTGGTTCATCCTTTTGACAACCGCTCCGATGATTTTCCGTTTTGTTTCTTCATCAGCGTCTCCGACCAGTAATTCCGGACTCTCTTTGCTGACATTCCTGATCTCCTGCCAGAGTGCGTCCGGCTGACAGAGGACAACTCCCTCCGGGGTCGAGATGATCGACCAGCGACCCTTTTCGACCCTGTTGATCCGCTTCCTGAGCGCGTCAAGGATGAGGGCGAGGTCCAAGGTTTCGGAAAGTCCTGCATCTGAATTGGACTCTGAGCCGTGCGTCTCTTTGGTCTTTTTTTTCCGTGCAGTCGCCAGTCGTTCCTGTTTGTCGTCCGTTTCGGACACGGCAGGTTGTTTGTTTCGCGCAGGCTGCTGCGCTTGCTTCTTTTGTCTCTGCGGGCGAGGATTCTCTGTTCCCATCTTGGGTGTTACTTTTCCTGTTTCCTCTTTATTGGGGGAGGGGGGTAGGTCTTCCTCAGCTTCCCCCGTCATTTCCAGCGGGAGATCTTTATCTACCGGAGACATTCGGCTAATCTCTTCCAACCTGGTTTTTTTGTCGGCTTTTTTCAGGGCAACACCCAGCGGGGTTTCCGGGGCAAGCTGATGGTGCTGCCGGATTGCCTGGGAAACATCGTCCGTGTTCGACATGGATTCATAACCCGGAATCCGGTTCAGAACGATGAGAGACAGCACGGGATGGTCGCCGGTCCGATAGAGAGCGTCCTGGTAGGCAGGAATCTTCCCGAGATCATGGCCCAGCCCGGCGAGCAGGGCATCGGGGATCATCACCGCCTGTTTCATACTCTCTACAAGGTGGCTTGCGACCGTCAGACTGTGCTGCCAAAGAGGAATCTGGGCCAGCTGCTCAAAAACGTCCTTGTCGTATTTGTTCTCGGCTTCATTTTTGTTGCGCTGGACGACGGAGGGGCAATCTCCCTTGTGATCGAGGATAGAGAGGATATTCTCGATGATCCGCTTCTTTTCCTCCTTCACGGTCGGAAGGTTGACCCAGCGGGAATGAAACTGCTGGATCTCTTCTCTGGTGTACTCCGGTGGCGGAGGCGGTTCATTGCGGACTTCGGGAGTGATTCGCCAGATCCGGGCGATATCCCGGAAATCAAACACATCTCCTTTTCCCGTCCAGAGTCCGGCGATTTCTTCGAGCAGCCGGCGTTCCTTCTTTGCCCCCTGGGACCGCTGCGGAAGCAGTTGCCATCCGGCATAGACAACCAGAACAAGACAGACTCCTCCTCCAGTCAGCAGGATCAGGTCAGACGGCATGACGCTCTCCCTGTTCGCGGTCGGCCTTGACGATAGCCGGAGCATCGGGAAACTGGATGGTCAGTTTAGAGTCCTTGACGATGGAAGTCCGGCCTCGATGTCGTCCAGCGTAGGTCATCATGTAAAAATCCTGTGGTTGCAGGCTCAGGATGTCCTGAACCCGCAATACGTCCTCCTCGACTTCACGGGTGGTGATCTGGGCAGGGTTGTAGATGGTGGAGAGAACTTTTTTGGTTCCGAAGTGCTGCACGACGTAATCAGATGTTTCGGCATCAGTGCAGCGCATGAAGATTTTGGTATTGGTGTTGTCCAGAATGGACTTTGCCTCGTTCTCACCCAAGGCAGAATAGAGTTGGTTGACCGACTGGGCGAATGCCTGAACCATGACTCCGGCCGACCCTGACTTGGCGAACAGATCTTCAACGCCCTTGTAGAAAAGGGACTGCGCCTCATCGATGTAGATAGACAGTCCACGGTCGATCTTCTGCCGCCCGGAGAGGTAGACCCGGCCAACGAAAGACTGGATCATGGAGAGAACGACCCGGCCCAGCGTTTCCCCGGCTTCACGGGTTATCATCGACCCGGTATGGACGACCAGGATGACGCCCTTGCCCTGTTCCATGCGTTCGATGAACTGATTGGACTCTGCTTTGCCGATGATCTGGCCGATATTGCCGCTGGAGAGTTCGTTCAGGGAGGTGCGGAGGGTCGAACTGACCTTTTCGTAATAACCCTGCGGCGATTCAAGAATGTCCTGAATCATTCCGGCGACAGACTGCGCTTCGGGGTCCGAGATCCGGTCGAGGGCCTGCTGCATCTCTTCCATGGCGGAGCGGCGGATGGCCTGACGTACAGAGTCGATATTCTGGAGGGGAGGGCGACCTTCAGCGCGGGCCAGCAGGATGTTCCCGGCGATGACAGCCGAAGCCACTTCCTTAGCGACGTTGCGGTAAAAAGGTTCCTTGCCGTCCTTGATTCCGGCCACCAGGTGTCCGACCAGCTCATCCGGCATGAAGTAGTAGGCCAGCGGATCGATGACTGCTGAGTATTCTGGATAAATCGGTGTGACCAGTTGCATCTCCTCTTCTCTTCCGCATTGCCGGGCGACATCGAAGATCTTGGTGAAAATTTGCTGGTCTCCCTTCGGATCGAGAAAGACAATGTTCTTCCCGGACCGGATGTCCTGTTCGATCATCAGTTCGGCCAGGCGGGTTTTGCCGACGCCTGTTGTGCCGAAGACGAAGGTATGGCGTTTGCGATGGCTGTCGGACAGTTTGATAGGGATAATCTTTGCGGGATTGTCCAGACAGACCCCGGTACCGATCAGGGTGCTTGGTTCAGGCGTTTTTTTTCGATTCCAGAACACGAACGATAATCCTTTCCTTCAGTTCCTCTCCAACAGCATTGATGGCGTCCCTGGGAAGAAATTTGACGGTTTCTATTTCACAGAAAGCTCCGGCGATTCGTTTCAGACAGCGGATACCTTGTAAGCTGGTTGTCTGTCGCAGCAACAGCTCGGGCAGGGCTTTTGATGTTCTGCTCAGTCGAATCTGAACCTTATAGCGTCCTCGTTTTTGTACGGACAGGACACTGGTGACGAGGAACGCCCTGATTTCTCCGAGATAGAAGCAACCTCGTTCCTTTGGCGGTAGATAACGGGCAGGGCAGACACCGGTCAGGGTGAGCTGTCGAAAGTGATCGTCCACTTCCAGGGCAACAGTGACTTCGCCATTTGTGGAGACCTTGCGGATTTCTCCCTTTATGACCTGCCCTCGCAAAGAATGAAGATGGTTGCATTCGTGGAGAGCCAGGCGTTTCTCAAGCTCCAGTGCAATTTGACGCCGGATCTGTCGCTGGCCCTGTTTGGAAATTCCGGTGGGATCGATTTGAATTGGTTCTGCGTCTGCGAGTCTTTGGTTTATGGCGATGACTTCGAGGTTTTCATCGAGCCTCACCAAAACGTTCATCCTGAGCATGGCAGAAAGGGTGCGCGAAATGGCCGTTTCAATAGCATCGGCAGCCTGGTCTTCGGGAAGGTTGTACCTCTTAAGGAGGTCGCGGGGGATCACGGTCGACCCTCTGTCTTGAGAATATGTGCGATCCTAGCGGCGTAGGCGTCTCGTCTGGTCGGCGTCCGACTGTGGTAGCAGCCGACCGCTTGCCAGGTGGAACCGTAGTCCCTGATGCACTGGTTCAGAATCCATGCTCCTGCCATGACGTTTGTGCATGGATCGAACAGGTAGTCCCAGGTCGGCCCAAGCTGAGCCGTCCAGATTGAATTGATCTGCATCAGTCCGATATCGACTGTGCCGTTGCTGTTGTAGTTCGTTGCGGACGGGTTGAGGTTGCTTTCAGTTTTGGCTATGGCTTGTAGCAGGTCAGGCGATACCCCATAACGCTGTCCTGCCTCCTGAAAGCAGAAGGCGTTGGTGTATGCGGGGAGCAACGTAAAATAGAGAACAAGAAACAGTTTTGCCATAAGACATAGCCTCAAAAAGGGGTCGTCCTATAAATGAGGGAAGGGGGTAGGTGTCAGGTTAATTCGCCTGTCACCCATGGAAACTCTGTAGCGCGGTGCGGGAGACTGCCTCCTTGATGGCAAGGGCTGCTGCAGGTACAGCGAGGTCATATTTGGTGAGTAGCTCGGGAGGGATTATTGCCTCCCTCTGGCCGGTTCCAAGAAGGACATTTGCAAAACGTAGGCATCCCTTAGTTCAGGTGTCAGGCTGTGATAACAGCCTATGGCTCTCTAGGCGTAGCCGTAGGCCTGGCGCAATACCCACTTGCCATGACATGGGTGCAGGGACCATCCAAATAATTCCGAATCTTGCCGAGTTGGTCTGCCCAGGCTGAGTTGATTTGCATCAGTCCGATATCGACTGTGCCGTTATAGTTCTGATACACAGCAGGATGATTCAAGCTGCTGTCAGCCTCCGTGATCGCCCAGGGCAACCAAGGTGAGACCTCGTACCCCTGGCCGGCCTCTTGGAAGCAAAATGAAGAGTTTTATCAGATGGATTTTCCCACAGTGGAAATCTCCCGTTGATACCACCTTATAAATCGAGAGGCGGGCCAGTCACCTGAATGTTAGCGGTGGTTTTGTGAGGATCTGACTACGGATCAGAAGGCCGGGAGTTCGAATCTCTCGTGGCGCGCCAAACTAAATCAAGGATTTACGGCCACTTGGCTGTAAATCCTCTTTAGTTTAACCAACTGGAATTGTCTCTCTGTGGTCTTTGAGTGTCTCTGGAATGTCCCGTGTGAGTGACGGTTCCCCATGTGTCCCGCCGCTCAGTCCTCCTAGCCCCGTCCTTTCATATGTCCACCTTGATGGTAAAAGTGGCGCACTTTGCCCGGCCTGTTACAAAATAAACTCCCGCTCAAAGCCATGCCGTATTCTGTCATTATCGTAAAATACGCTGATGGAGTGCCATGAATACAAAGACAGTGATGTGACGACCGATATAATTTTAGTTTGCCGCACAAAACTATGCTAATCTCACACCGTACTAATGACGTTTATCGAGGAGTTATAGCCCCTTACGGCGCGACCCTAACTGCGAGCGCTACATTGAAAAAACTAGTGTGGGAACATTTCCCCAAGAACCACCAAGGTTACGAACGCCTGAACAAACTGGCTTCGATGAGCAAAGGCAGTGTCACATAGTTTATGTACTTTACAACCGAATTATTCTTCTATCTGCAGGACAGATGCGAACTGCATCCGTTCGAGAATTAAGGTGTATGGACAATCTGACCCCCGAGCAGCGCAGCGTACAGATGGCGAAGGTTCGATCAAAAGACACGAAGCCTGAGATGCTGGTGAGGCGACTCGTGCACAGTATGGGATACCGGTACCGATTACATCGAGCTGACTTGCCAGGCAAGCCCGACCTCGTATTCATGCGGAGGAGGAAGGTAATCTTCGTCCATGGTTGTTTCTGGCATGGGCATGAATGCTCTCTTGGCCGAATTCCGAAGTCGAAAATCGAGTTCTGGACGACAAAAATTGCAACCAACCGGCAGAGGGATGGGCGGCAGATCGAGGAACTAAGTTCGGAAGGATGGTGCTCTCTAGTGATCTGGGAGTGCCAATTAAAGGACATGCTGAGGGTTGAAAAAAGCATCAAATCATTTCTGGGGTGACTATGAGTTCATTTGAAACTGCAAATGTTTATGATAATTCTTCGCACACATACGAGTTGCGTCAGTCAACATGTAAAGATGAGGTCCAGAGCAAGCATAGAGTACTATCTTTCTTTGCAGGCTGCGGCGGTCTTGACTTGGGGTTTATCGGAGGCGTGCGTTTCAAAGACGAGGTGCTGCCGGAGCAACCGTTCCATATTGTATCTGCTTACGACTTTGAGCCTCGGGCTGTCGATACGTACAGGATGAATATAGGCCATCATGCCGAAGTAAAAGATTTGTCGGAAGCTGAACCGGAACACCTCCCTGAAGCGGATGTCCTGATAGGCGGATTCCCATGCCAGGATTTTTCGATAAGTGGGCCTCGGGTTGGTCTTGATTCTGAACGCGGCAACCTTTACATGGCAATGGTCAACTATATGCGTTATCACAGGCCAAAAGTTGTGGTGGCAGAAAACGTACCGCATTTAGCTAAAATTGATGGTGGATCAGTTATGAAGACCATATTATTCGACCTGGAATCAGCTGGATACCGCTTCGAGATGTGGCCCCTCTTCGCGCCGGATTATGGAGTTCCACAAAACAGAAGCCGTTTGTTCCTTATTGGGGTAAGAGACGACATAGTGGGACATCCTGTCATGCCGGTGCCAACGCACAAGGAGAAACACAGAAGTATCGACTGGGCAATCGAGGACCTGGAACGTATTGATGATGAAACAGTGCCAAACCAGAGCCAGTACTTCAAAGCCGCCGTGGCAAAAGATAGAGGCCGCAGACGCAGTCAGGGCGACGAGACATGTATGCCCGGGGTGCCATCATACACGATCAGGGCTAATTCACGCTCTCGTATCCAGTTTCACTACAAATTGCCGAGAAGACTAACCGTCCGTGAGTGCGCCAGACTGCAAACATTTCCCGATGGTTTCGTCTTCCCGTTCTCGACAACGGCGAACATGAAACAAATAGGAAACGCAGTCCCGCCGTTGCTCGCAAATCATGTCGCAAAGTCGATAGCTGACTTTATGGAAAACTTACTTTAGGGGGGTGAGACAGTGTTAGAGAAAGCTTTAGAGAGAGTACCAGAGACGGTTGATATCACACCGAGCCCCCGGATTTTGAGAATCTTGGGCGAAATTCCCTTTGAATCCTGGCAGTGCTTAGCCGAGCTTGTCGATAACTCGATAGACGCCTTTGCCGAGGCGGCCCGAGCTGGCAAAGAGGTGTCGGAGAAGAAAATTACTGTTACTTGGTCTAGCGAGGCTGTCGCGGCTGCGGCACGTACAATTGAGATAGTCGACACCGGTCTTGGCATGGAACTCACACAGCTGCAGAATGCTGCACGGGCGGGCTATTCCAGCAATGATCCTGTTCATAACCTCGGTCTGTTCGGGATGGGCTTCAATATATCAACTGCGCGTCTCGGTGAGAACACACGACTGCTCTCGGCCACGCCAGAAAGCACAGAATGGACTGGTATTGAAATTGACTTCATGGAACTTATCAACTCGAAGAACTATACTGCGAAGGTAATCACCGAACAGAAGGTGGATCCGAGCGAGCACGGAACCAAGGTCATTGTTTCCAGGCTGAAGGGCGAAACCTACACCCGACTTAGAGATCAGGAAACTATCGTACGTAGGCAGCTTGAGAATGTCTACTCGACTTTGCTAGGTGAGATTGACGTTGAGATATACCTGCAGGGGAAGAGACTCACCCCCAAGCAGCACTGTATTTGGGGGAGTAGCCGATGTGTCACACACTCAGGACGTCAGGTTAATGCGGTTCTCTCTATTGACAGGGACCTTGGCAACGCCCTTTTCGACGTTAACAGGAACGCTTATCTTTCTTGGGACGAGCAAGAACGTTTCCACGACGACTTTTCCGATTGCCCTCCCCCCAGTCACCTAATCGAGCGACCGAAACGTCTTAGAGGGTGGATAGGCATTCAGCGCTACGCCGACACTAACGACTTCGGTATCGACTTTATCCGGAATGGCCGAAAGATTTTTATAAGCAACAAGGACCTGTTCTCTTGGGATAATCCGCTGACCGGCACGTCGAAACTAGAGTATCCTGTGGAGCTCGGCAGCACGGTCGGCGGACGCATTGTCGGCGAGGTCCACGTCGACTACCTGCTTCCAACATATCAAAAGAATGACTTCGACCGGACCGATCCATCGTGGCGCGAGACCATCGAAGCCCTGCGCGGTGTTGGGCCCATGCTACCGAGAGACCGCAAGGCAATGGGGTATGACGATCCAAATACGTCACCGATCGGACAGTTGGCGAACGCCTATCGTCGAATGGATCCTGGCACCAAATGTCTCTATGTCAACAAGAGTACCTCCCGGACGCTGTTGGATGGTTTTAGGCGTAGCGACCCCGATTACGTTACGGACGACAAGTGGTGGACGGCTGCCCAGGAGGCCGACAAGGAAGTGGCTACCAGGGGTGCCGGCACTGCGGGAGAGGTTGATACTGGTGTTGCCCCATCTGACAATCTAGATAACTATGGCCCGGTGGAAACCGTGCATGCCGTACCCACACCAGCACCTATTCTCCCCGCAAAGCCAGCGTCCGCAAAGCCAGTACCGGTGACCTCTACTCTCGACTCGCTAATGTTAAAGTCGAAGCTATTGACCTCATGGACCGGACCGTATGCCTACGCAGCTACGCCACCTCTCCAGGTCAAGGTCTGGGAACTCTCATCCGGTCAGATACTACGCGAAGATACCGCCGTACCTTATATGTTCTTTCAGGACGGTATTGAGTGCGACTTCGTATTCAACCCACGAGACATCCTCCTAAACCAGTATCCTATCGAGCCTCGTCAGATACTCTGTCTTTACCTCGCCGAACGCTTCAAAGCTAGGGACAAAATAGCTGACATTGGGAAGGTATACTCGGCACTCGTTCAGAGTAAACTTCAAGATCTTCGGGTCGATAGAACGTCACTTCAAGAGAAGGCTGATGGCATCTTTGACCGGCTACGCGAACGGTTGATGGAAAAACTAACCGACCGAAAGCAGGAGGTTCTTGATTGTGTGCACGAGTCCAATGGCGAAACCGAGGAAACGGTAATGTCTCTGCTTTCGCTATCCAATGGCCCGCTTACAATTAAGTTCCAGTCTAGGGAGGAAGAGGGTTTCGACGCACTCGGATTTGTCCCATCCAAGACTATTCTGCGACTTGTTGACCGCTTCGCCGAGGCTTTGTTCGACGGGAAGGTGTTAGCGGCTCCTTATTTGTCTCTCTCGCTCAGCGATCCGCAGGCAACCGAGAGAGCACGGGCTGAATCAAAGGACAGAGTACTCTCCTTCCTTAAGGACGCCCTCTGGATTCTCTCGCAAACAGGTGCGGGCGCCGCAGCACGCAGTAAGGACGAGATGTCCCGCTGTGCTCACAGTATCAACTTTCTCTCCCATGAGATAGTCGATTGAGTTTCCTGACAGAGGACATTCTTAAGGGCACCGATTGGCGTGCCATGGAGCGGGCCGTGGCTAGGGCCATGTGGCATTGCGGCTGGCGAGATGTTGCGATTGTCGGTCGCAGTGGTGACATGGGCGCTGACATTGTCGGAGTGCGCGATGCTAACGGTCAGCCTCGATCTTGGGTTGTTCAAGTGAAGTCAGTGCTCGGCGGTGGCTATGTCGGGCGTAAAGGTCTAGAGGAGGTCATGCAAGCCCAGTCGACCTACGAAGCTCATATCGCGGCCCTCGCTACCAACGGCGACTTTACTCCAATTGTTCATACGAGGCAGGCGGAGCTTGTCCGGGCGGGATTTGAAGTTAAGCTGTGGAACGGGATATTCCTAAAGGGGCTGCTTAGTAAATGGCCTGAGAAACACTACTACAACCGGCCCCTGCGTCCCTATCAGAACGATATTGCTGATCGGGCAGCCCGCATCTTTGAGGAGGGCGGTCGCAAGGTTCAATATGTCGTCGCCACTGGTCTAGGAAAGACCGTCATTGCGGGTGAAATCGCATCGAGGCTTTGGGACCGGGATTGCCGCAAAATTCTCGTTCTTTGTCATGCCCAAGACCTTGCCCTTCAATTGGAGCAGGGTTTCTGGCCACAGCTGAGCAAGTCGGTGCCGACCTGCTATTTCTTTGATGGCATGCCGCCATTGGTGTACGAAGGGGTAAATTTTGGCCTCTACCAGAGCCTTGTTGGTTATCTTAACGGGATTGAACCAGGCACATTCGACCTCGTGATCGTCGACGAGGCTCATCACGCCCTGTCACACGGCTTCAGAAAATGTATTGAACACCTCGCGCCAAGGTTCCTCGTAGGGATGACAGCGACGCCTTGGCGGGGCGACGGTCAATCCATAGACGAGTTGTTCGGCGAGCCAGTCGCGCGAGTCTCTCTCGTGGACGGTATGGCCATGGGATTCCTTTCACAGGTTGACTACCGCCTCTACTGCGACAATATCGACTGGGCTGCAATCCCGAAATTATCCCGTGAGCGGCACGGTGTTAGAGACCTCAATAAACGCCTTTTCCTTCCGCAGCGCGACGATGCGGTCATCTCCGAGATAACGAAGGTGGCGTCCGAACTTCAAAATCCGCACATTGTGATTTTTTCGCCGTCAATCGAGCATGCCGAGCGATTTGCCGCCATGCTATCCGCTAGAGGGTTGCAGTGCGAATCCCTGTCGATAAGGGACAAGGTCGAGAGACGGAAGCGCCTGCTTGCCTTCTCAAGTGGTAAATTGGTCGCCGTGACTGCGGTCGATGTTATGAATGAGGGCATCGATGTCCCCGATGTCAACATGCTGGTGTTCCTGCGTGCGACCCACTCTAGGAGGATCTTCGTGCAGCAACTTGGTAGGGGGCTTCGGCTTTCTCCAAACAAGGAGAAGGTGGTGGTGCTCGATTTTGTCTCCGATATCCGACGGATGGCCGAGGTCGCCGAGCTTGATAGAGAAGCCAGGGCAAAGGGCAAAACACCAGAAAGTCTTTTTCTACGAGACGGAGTGGTCAACTTTTCAGACCCTGCTGGACAAAGGTTCATAGAGGCGTGGCTTTCAGACGTAGCGAACTTGAGTGACATTGGAGATAGTGAAAAATTAAAGTTCCCGGAGGATTTCTAATGGCGATAATCTTGCCCAAGGACGTGAGACACGCTGTGAGGCAAACGATTTACGCGAAAGCCGAAGCTTTCGACTATCTGCACCGTTCGCAGCTAGAAAACAGTGCTTTCATGGACGACTTGGTCAAGGATTGTGATGTCGGAGGTATAATTTCTCAGTATGCACCTAAGGAGAAAATTAGGACTTACATAAAGGATGGAGTACTGAAGAAATATTCGAAGCGGAAACGTGAGAGAGCCCTTCCTTCCAATCCAGAGGAAATGAAGCCAATAGTAGAGGCGCTGTTTAATCAAAAGGCGTACGAAATTCATAGCAAGAAAGGACCCCTGATATTCAGGCTTGAGGATGGTAACCTTTTGGCGGCTGCAACTGGAACGTTGTTAAAGTGGGAAACGGCACTTCGCAAGGTGCTCGAACTCATCTCAACGGCTCCTGGTCTACCACCTAGAGACGCGAAGCTACATATTCTCTTGGTATTGGCGGTATTAAATTGTCCTACCACGATGTCTGACAAGGAGCAACTTATTTCCGCCTTAAATTTTATTGGTGTAAAGTTACACTTTGTTTAAACTAGTTTAGCCGAGTCTGCGAAAGGGAGACGCCCTTTGGAAACCCTTGTATTGTAGAATTTACCTGTTTACTGCATCAGATTTGCTTGTAGGAATATTCTTCTTAACACGTACAGATAACTGTGCCAAACTTCTTTAACCGAGCTCTGGGCTTTCCCTCTAACTCTCTGAAGTATTATTATATTCTCCATTTAAGTGATAGTGCTTTAGATAAAATCCCCTATTTCTATACACGTCTTATCCACCTACCTCTCTAAAATAAATTATCAGATTCCCTGCCTACAAAAGACACATACCGAAGATCCACACTCCCGACCTGCGCCGGGTTAAGAAGGGCTATAATAATGCCCTCTGAATGCAATATTCCAATATACGATCTTTTAGATAGTCTAAAGCAAATCTCCCCCAAAGTGCCCTCACCACAAACTACTTAACAAAATCGACTTGATAACTAGACGATTTTCTGGTAAATGTTATATGTATGTAACATTCAACGCTAGAAAGGGGAGAACATATGGCCGCTGAAGTTAAGCAAATCCGGGCTTACCGGGAACAGGCCAGCCTGTCTCAAGAAGAATTGGGGACCTTGCTTGGCGTCACTAGACAAACGATTTCTGCCTGGGAAAAAGGAGATCGCGCTCCCTCGCTGGAACAGTTTTCGAAGCTTGCTCGCGCACTAAACATCCCCATGGATCTCCTTTTGGAAAAAACAGAGGACCCCGGAACTTCACTTTTGTTTCGTGCTGACAACCCGGAAAGCCTTGGCCCAGAACTGCGGGCGCTGCTTGCGCGTAAATCTCAAGATTATGCTTCCGTAGAAAAAATGACCGGGGAGCTGTCCGCCCTGCCTCCTTCTCACAACCTCGAAGGCTACGACCCATTATTGTCCGAAGCGATGGGTCGAGAAATCAGAGATTGGTTAGGAGTAGAGCAAGCTCCTTTGGGGGATGTTCTGTCTCTTCTTGAGGAGAAGGGAATCAAGGTTATTTTGCATTCTCTCCCAAGTGAAGTATCTGGCCTTTCGGCATACACAGAGGAACTTGGTGGTGTTATCTTTGTCAATGCAGAACACCCGACTGAACGGAAGTATTTCACCGCACTGCACGAGCTCGGTCACTTGATCTTCCATCGGCGTGAATACGGAAAACCCCAGTCTGGTAAAGACAGGGAAAAGGAAAGCACTGCCAACCATTTCGCCGGTGCGATCCTGATGCCGCGTAATGTAATCGAGAAGGAACTGCGCGGCTATAGAAAACAGTGGATACCAGAGCCCCTTCTGCAGGACTTGAAGCTTCGTTATCAGATCAGTATGAGAACGATCCTGATCAGAGCCCACCAGGTTGGGATGATTCTTCCTTCGCAAAAACGCCTGCAGTACGATGCTCTCGACAAAAAGTATGGGACCACAAAGGAGGACCCAGTTCTTCCACCACCTAAGACGCTTCGCAGACTAGAAAAACTGGTTTACCAAGCTTTGCTCAAGGAAGAAGTCACCACTTCCCGGGCGGCGGAGATTCTCAATAAGCCCCTGGTCGAGATACACAGAGAATTGAACAATTGGCTCGAAGAGGGGGATGAGTCTTGATACTGGTGACCGACGCAAACATACTGATTACCCTGTTCGATGTGGACGGAGTGTCAGTTCTCCCTCGGATCTCGCCGACCGAAGTGCTGGATGTGGTTCTGAGTGAGTGTGAACACGAGAGCCAGCCGGGGCTGAGGGAGTCAGTCGAAGCGGCCGGAATTGGAATCGTGACCTCAGATATGGCATGGGCATCGCCCGCCAGGCAGATGATGAATGGAAAGTTAAGTTTTCCGGACGCCCTCTGCCTTTTTTATGCGAAAAGCCAGGGCAGGGTTCTTCTCTCTGGAGATCGCCCTTTAAGAAATCGTTGCGAGGATGAGGGTGTCGAATACCGTGGTGCTATTTGGGTGGTGCAAGAAGCTTTTCAAGGAGGCCTGTTGCCACCAGAAGAATTGTGTCGCTGGATTAAAACCTGGCCTTTGATGGAAAGGCGTTTGCCTAAAGTTGAACTAGATAGGTTGAAGGAGCAGATGGGTTGTTAAGCGCGGGCGGGGGAGACACTACTGTTTTCCTTAAACCACAAGACGCCGAAAACACGGTACTTAAAAACACAATATGTAGTGACAACAAATTCAAACAAGTACAACATGTAGAATTTGTGGTTGACCTGCGATATATGGAACGTGATAGGGTGTGCAAAACAAAAGCCCTTCGCCGGCAAGCGAGGGCTTCTGAGAACCAGATGACTGAAGGAGGGGGGAGGTATCAGCCAACGGGTAATGGGTGTTGGCAACTATACCTAACCTCCTTCGGCATCGCAACCCACAAAATGAGGCTTATGCCGAAAGGAGGAAATCATGCGCTCACCTTAACGATCCAGTCATAGAAATCATCTCATCTCAGACTCATTGACAACAAAAGCCGCTGAGCAGCCTGAGCATCCTTGACGGTGCCGAATTGCTCGGAGCTAATAACCCGGCGCATGCCGAGAAACGGGAATGTTGTTATGAATTCCTTTTCCGACATGGCAATCGATCTCGATTGTCCGCAATGCAGTGCCAAATTCACCCGGAAATTGAGCGAACTCGCTTCCGGAAAAAGTTATCGTTGCCGCAGGTGCGGCACAGATATCCGTTTTCAGGGAGACGGTGCAAGCAAAATCCGGAAGACCCTGGGGAATTTTGAAAAATCCCTAAAAAACATTCAAATCAAACTCTGAAAAGAGAGGAGTACGCATTATGGCAACTAACCCGCCGAAAGGCGACGGACATAGAAACGGAGCAGTTAGAGACCGCTCCCAAGTTTACAATCCACAGAATGACCGTTGGACGAAACGGGGCCCCGACGGGCGCTTCATGGATCAGAAAGCGAATGACAAGCCGTTTAAAGGCGTCAGGAAAGAAAAATAACCACAAGCAGGGCTCTCCTTCCAGGGAGGGCCCTTTTTTAGGAGATCAAAGATTATGAAGTTTCAAGGAGCAGTTATAAAAGAGCAGGGTGCCACCTTTGCCGTAGTGGTCGTCAAAAAGCATATCCTCGATTCGTCCATAAAGTCTTCGGAAGCGATACAGGCTTTTCGAAGGCATTTCCCTGGATTGCCCATAACTCTTATGGCTCAGGATGGTAGAGGAGTTCCGAGCTACAGAGGGGAGCGGTCCGATATTGTGAAATTTCTAGCAAGCATCCCTTTTCGGGCCATCCCCTGGAAAGAGTACACCGTGCATTAAGAACATTCTGAAATTCAAATACGAGCCCCTGATATTCAAATTCAGGGGCTCTTTTTTTCGTGCCGAATCCTAGAATCCCGCCAAAGGCTGGTGTTAATAGACATGACTATCGGTTAAAAACTTTTCTATGCCTTCTCGATTTCTCCGGCAGGGGCTATGTCTTCCGCTTAGCCAATCAGCCAACTGCTCCGGATCTCGTCCCATTTCGACACCGAGTTGTTCCAGGGTCAGGCCGTTAACCTGTTTGTACCAAGTTAGTTTTCCCAGCAGATCATCTGGTTGGGAGATAGGACTATAGCCAAGGAACGCAATAACCCTGGGAATGAATCGAAGATCAACCGATCCTCTGTTCTCCCAGTTCCAGACTGTCGGGGCTGTAACTCCGAGCCTGGCGGCAACATCTTTTTGGTACAGTCCAAGTTCAATTCTGCGTCGTCGCAAGTGGTCTCCGAGGGTGACTGGTTCGCAGATAAATTCTTCAAGTGTCCGGATTGTCAATGGAATTTCAATTTTTCCGGCTGTTTGATCAAGCCTGAAATTGTTGGTAAAGGGGTCCACATCCCTGTAAGTGCGGATTCCTCGGTGATTTCAATAACTTATGTACTTGCGCACCACATGATATCCAACGTTATCGGCAGCGGCTTTCCGGTCCATTACTGGATAGAATCGACCTGCATATCGAGGTTCCACGTGTGCCTCATAAGGATTTGGCTGATCCAGTGGATGGCGAATCTTCTGCGACCATTCGTGCCAGGGTGGAAAAGGCCCGGGTCATCCAGCGGGAACGTCTTGCGGCTTATGGCCTGCATGCGAATTCAGCTATGGCAGCAAGGCATATCCGCAAATTCTGCTCTCTCAATGAGGCAGGGTAAAAATTGCTGGAGATGGTGGTCGATAAACTCGGTATGTCGGCTCGTAGTTACAGCCGGATTCTCAAGGTGGCACGAACTATTGCTGATCTCGCAGGAGAAGAGAATATATGCCAGATGCATCTGGCTGAGGCGATTCAGTATCGGGGGCTGGATCGGAAAACCTTTTGAGACTCAAAACTTTGCCCTTCATGAATTTGAAGTTACTTCAAACTTTTCCGTCAAAAGTAAACTCCTGATCTGTGTAATTTATCCTTAGGTGAAGCAGGATCCCCATGTGATCTGACCCAACTTATGAGAAAGCCTCGGCCCGCATACACAGGCTGAGGCTTATTTTGTTCTGTAAATGGTGATTCCTGGGATTGGTTTTAAATGACAATTACTTTTGAGATCTCTTTGAAAGAACCTTTTTAGCCATCTCCTCCCCATAATGCACTTGGATACATTTGTCGCAAATCCCATGGCTGAATTCCGCTTCGGAATGCTCAGCGATAAAATTTTCAAGTTTATTCCAGTATCCTTGGTCATCACGGATTTCTTTGCAATAGCTGCATATGGGAATGATCCCCTGTAAAACCTTTATTTCCGCCTCGGCTTTTGCCTTGGCAATCATACTCTTGTCAAGATTTCTTATCCCCCAATACAAAGCCAGCAGAAGAATTCCAGAAACGGCAAAGGGTAGGATTGACGCGAACCATATCAGAAGATCGAGATGTGTCATTTGAGGCGTAATATTATAATAAAGTTCAAAAGCTCCGGAAAATTTATTATCTGCCATTGAAGGGACATAAACTTCTACAACATCATCCTGATATGTTTGCCCTTCCAGTGATTTGGATTTTTTCTTTACGACCTTGGAAAACAGTTGCCCCTTGGCAACAGATTCATGGAAATAGGCATGGTCATTGAGCTTCCCAATATCTGAGGTATCTGTCGAAAAAATTGTCATGCCCTTCTCCGAGAACATTTTAATTTTTCTCAGGCCAAAATCAGCCATATACGAGGCAATTAAATCTTTGCCTTTGCTGGTTGGCTCTTCACTCGACAGACTAAAAGACCAATTGCCATTATCCAAAAGGTCACGTTCTATATGTTGCGCAAAACGAATTGCCGATTCTTCAACATTGCTAACGAGGAGATCACTAAAATGGGGATAAATAAGAATAATGTTAATTAAAGGCAAAGCTAGAGCGACAATCAACGAGCCCAGCAGAAGGTGATTAAGTTTTTTGTTCTGAAATATCATAGTTGCCAACCGAAATAGGTGAACTTTTCAAAACGACATCTCGCCCTTAAGACGCTTAGGAAGGTATTGTCAACTAATCCATAATTTTCTCTGTATTGCTAATATTCCCCCCTTCTGTCTATCGGATGAACATATTAGTCGCCCAATAAAAATGGGGCGTTCCTTACTCTGTCAGTGAAATGAGTTTAATCTTCCTTAACGTTAGGTTTTTAAATGATTGCAAGTTTTATGATTACATTTCGCGAAACTCTGGAAGTGGCCCTAGTTTTAGGTATTATCTGGAGCTATCTCATCAAAAGCCATAACAGGTCCCTATTGCCCACGTTGGTAAAAGGCTGTGTTGCTGGAATTGTCGTGAGTATTTTGGGGGCCTATCTTTTCCAGATACTTGCTGGTGGTTTTGTCGGGAAGGCCGAACAGATTTTTGAAGGCACGACCATGATCATTGCCGGGTTACTTCTAACTACCATGATTTTATGGATGATGTTCAAGAACTCAGCGCACGAGCTTGAGAGTAGTGTTGCTACAGCTATTGAGGTAGAGGATTCCAGCAAGATCGCCCTCTTTTTGCTTGTTTTCTTCTCGGTACTGCGGGAAGGCATTGAAACGGTTCTTTTCTTGAGCAGTGTAAGTATTGTGAGCGACACAAGCCTTCTCAGCGGTGCCATCCTTGGTATCGTCCTGGCGTCTTTCCTTGGTTGGTGTTTTTTCCAAGGTTCTCTCAAGTTGAAGTTAAAAACTGTTTTCAACCTTTCAAGTGCCCTTCTTATTTTGTTTGCTTCCGGTCTGTTTGCACATGGTGTTCATGAATTTCAAGAAGCAGGGATATTGCCCGTAATGATTGAACATGTCTGGGATATCAACCCGGTCATCATTGATGGTGTCTATTCTGTGATGCATGAGCAAGGCAGTATCGGTAGCATATTCAAGAGTCTGTTCGGGTACAATGGCAACCCAACCCTGCTTGAAGTAGTCACCTATATGTTTTATCTCATGACGGCCTGTGGCATATGGCTCCTGGCAACAAAAAAAAGATGCAGCAGATGTTGAAAGCTCAAACCCAGGCACTGCCTCAACGGTCATTTATGGTGGTCATTCTTTCAGGCCCTGCATTCCAGCAAAAAGTGTTCATATAGGTAGAGCATCACAGGAAACGCCCACGGTTACAGAATCGTGGGCGTTTGGCGCTCTATTCATGGTGACTTTTCAGAGAACAAAGACCCAGTTCGTTCGAACCGGTCACTTTTGCCAATTCCTCATACACAGGCTGTCACTTCGGCGCTCGTCGGGGCAACACCCAACCTGGGCGCGGAAAATGGCAGGTGTAGCCTTGAGGTAAACGCTCCAGGTAGTCTTGGTGCTCGGGTTCCGCCTCCCAGAAAGAACCGACGGGCTCGATCTGCGTGATGACCTTATCAGGCCACAGACCCGAAGCGTCGACATCGGCAATCGTTTCTAGAGCCGTTTGTTTCTGCGCTTCGCTGACATAATAGATCACTGAACGGTAGGACGTGCCCTGGTCATTACCCTGAGCATTTAGAGTTGTGGGGTCGTGGATCTGAAAGAAATACTCCAACAGTCGGCGGTACGAGACCCTGTCTGGATCGAACAGAATCTCGATACCCTCGGCATGCGTTCCGTGGTTTCGGTAGGTGGCGTTGGGCACGTCACCACCTGTGTAGCCCACTCGGGTGGCCTCAACCCCTGGCAGCTTACGTATCAGATCCTGCATACCCCAAAAGCAGCCACCAGCAAGCACTGCGCGTTCCTGTGTCATCATTCATTCTCCACTTGGGCAAGATTGTCACCGTATACCGTCGCTTTCAAAGCATCTCGATAAATGCCCCAGTAGCAATCATTTAGAATACTGATAGAGATTATCCCATTTTTAGTGAGTTGTAAGGCATTTAAGATGAAACAGAAGTGTTCAGAACCCTTGAATTGATTTTCTAACCAGCTACTCACCACCTTGCTTTGTCGGTGGGGAATGATCGACATCGATCTCTGCATCAAGGCGATGTAAAAACTTTAAAATTTCATCCAGTTTGTTAGGTGGCCCACCACCCATATTTTCTTCTTCAGCTACTTCCAACTCACGTGCATCGTACTCCCAGCGGCGCAAAATTTTAATTTTTTGCTCCCGCGTCAGAGACTGCTCGGCAAATACGTCGTCTGGAGAAGTAAATGCGCTGTCGGGATCAAGCATTGCCATTTCTATATCCACAGTGTGCCTCCTCAACTCTTCTCCATTCCAGGGACCAGACGGGACGTGAAATGGTGGGGTTATCCTGAGCGGACTTTCAGGCGATTGATTCCCATTTTATCACATCAACAGGGTTATCTGATTTCACCCTCTCCAAAAAAATGTGCTTAGTTCGTCGATTGCAACACAATAAGAGGAAGGGTAAAACACTACTTCAGTCGACGCGTGTCGCATGACTAACGTAATGATGTCCACCATTACAGGTCTATCTCACATTTCTTCCGGTACTAAAAACCGGACAGTGTAGAAACGTTGGCATGCAGACAGTCGAGGTGGGCTAAATAGATACTAAGAACCTCCTCGCGGGGAAGGGACTTTGTCCACATGATCTTGTCAGGATATGACAATCTTCTCTTCTCAAACAATGGACAAGACTCTGGATTACCACCCCTCTGGCATTCAACTGTCAATCCTACCAATATCGCTCTTAAAATACCTAAACTTTCAGTATAAGGCATGCTCATCCCCCTACCGTATTTTTAAGTTCTTCACTTCTCTCAGACTCTTTGTCAAAACAAACTATACACTTTTTTCTGTTGTTATTTTGAGGATATCATTAAGGCTGAAATCGATGCCCTGATTGTGTTTTTTGGTGTTAATTTATTGCACGTTAGCCCCTGCTGTCGTGTTATCGCTTTACCAGTGTCAAAAGCTGATCATAATATGTTGATTTGTTGAATTCGAGGGTCACCAAAGCCCAGATTTTGGCCATTCATACAGACCCTTCGATGCTTGACAGTTCCGTAAAACCTGTTCTGCTTAGCTTAGTCAAAAAACTAATAATTTTTATGTAGAAGATCACCCGTATTTATAATTTCACACCTCGCAGCAGATGTCCTTTAAGGAGAGAACGCATGAATACAAAAAGCTGGAGAGCCGATCTCAACCGACTCGGCTTGGCGCGAGCGTTTCGATTCTTGCTCGTATCCGGAGTCACCATCCTGATGGGGTTACTGCTCGTCGGTCCGGCCTTCAGCCAGCCGACAGGTGCAACCCTGACAAAACTGGCGGAAGAGGGTGAGAACCTGTACCGACTGAAATGCATGGGCTGCCACAGTCTCGGCGAAGGGGACCGTCAAACCGGCCCAGATCTGGCCGGGGTAACCGAGCGCCGTAACCGGGAGTGGCTGATTAATTTCATCGGAAATCCGGGCAAAATGGTCGCCAACGGTGATCCAATTGCCGTGCAATTGCTGGCCAAGTTCAACAATCTGCTGATGCCCACCCTGCGGCTTAAAAGTGATCAGGTGGAAGCCCTGCTGATCTACTTTGCCCACCCAGAAGAGGCTGCGCACCATGCCCAGGAGCCCGCCACTGAAGCAATTGGCAATGCCGCGCGCGGAGGGCAACTTTATAGTGGTTCACTAGCAATGACGAACGGCGGTTCCCCCTGCATCGCCTGCCACGCCCTGAGCGGATTCGGTTCAGCAGGAGCCGCCAGTTATGGCCCCGACCTTTCCAACCTCTACGCAGATTATGGTGAAGAAGGGGTGTTGTCGGTACTCGAAACTCTGCCCTTTCCGAGCATGGAGCCCATCTACGCCTCTCGTCCCCTGACCGCAGAAGAGCGTCTCGATCTGACGGCATTTTTCGCCCAGACCGCAGCACAACAGGCCCCGCCGGCAAAATCGCTGGCCGGGTTGATTCTGCTCGGGGTCGTCATCGTCTTTGCCATCGTGGCTCTTTTGGGACTACGCCGTCTCAAGGGGGTGCGTCAGCCATTAATTGATCAAGTCAGAAAACAGCGAGGTATGTGATCATGAGCTGGATCAAGGATATTATCGACCCGAAATCGCGTGCCTGGGAAGAGTTCTACCGCAACCGCAACCAGTGCGACAAGGTGGTGCGCAGCACTCACGGCGTCAATTGCACCGGCGGTTGCTCCTGGAACGTGCATGTCAAGGACGGCATTGTCGGCTGGGAAATGCAGGCAACCGACTACCCCGAACTCGAGCCGGGGCTCCCCCCTTATGAGCCACGTGGTTGCCAGCGCGGCATCTCCTTCTCCTGGTACCTCTACAGCCCGTTGCGGATCAAATATCCCTACATGCGCGGGGTCCTCGCCGATCTCTGGCGTGCCGCAAAGGCCGAGCATGGAGATCCGGTTCTTGCCTGGGCCTCGATCATGGAGGACGCAGCCAAGCGTAAAAGCTATCAGCAGGCGCGTGGCAAAGGCGGCTTCCGGCGGGTCAGCTGGGACGAATCGGAAGAAATGATCGCCGCCTCCTCGATCTACACCATCAAGAGATTCGGCGCCGACCGGCTGGTTGGCTTCTCGCCGATCCCGGCCATGTCGATGCTCAGCTTCGCCAGCGGTACACGCTTCATGCAGTTGATGGGCGGTGCCAACCTGAGTTTCTACGACTGGTACTGTGACCTGCCGAATGCCTCGCCTGAAGTCTGGGGCGAGCAGACCGACGTCGCCGAGAGTGCCGACTGGTACAACAGCAAATATATCGCGGTCATGGGGTCCAATGTCGATATGACCCGCACCCCGGACGCCCATTATTTAACCGAGGCCCGCCATAATGGCTCCAAGGTCACCGTGCTCTCCCCCGATTTCAATATCACCTCCAAGCACGCCGACTGGTGGATTCCTGCCCATGCCGGGCAGGACGGCGCCTTCTGGATGGCGGTCAATCATGTCATCCTCAGCGAGTTCCACCATCAGGCCAAAACACCCTTTTTCCTCGATTACCTGAAGCGTTACAGCGACACTCCCTTCCTGATCGAGCTTGAACAGAAGGACGGCGTCTACCGCGCCGGGCGCATGGCCCGCGCCGGTGAGCTGGAGCGCTACAGCACAGAGGAGAACGGCAACTTCAAGTATCTGGTCTGGGATGAAACCAGTCAGACGCCGCGCATGCCGCTCGGCACCCTCGGCTTCCGCTGGCAGGAGAAGAAGGGGGAGTGGAACCTGCAAATGAAGGATGGCCAGGACGGTTCCGACCTCTCTCCCGCGCTCTCGCTGCTGGATGAAAATGACGCGGTAATCCAAGTCGCTTTCGATGATTTTTCCGCCGACCAGAGGGTCGAGCGCGGCGTGCCGGTACGATATCTCGAAACCGCCCATGGCAAAGTAGCCGTCACCACCGTCTTTGATCTGCTGATGGCCCAGTTCGGTGTCAATCGTGGACTCGCAGGGGCTTATCCTGCAGATTACGATGCCGAAAACGAGGTCTACACCCCGGCCTGGCAGGAGAAATATACCGGCATCGACCGCACCAACGTTATCCAGTTTGCACGCGAATGGGCCTCGACCGCCGAGAAGACCGGCGGTAAGTGTTCGATCATCATCGGTTCCGGTGTCAACCACTGGTACCACTCCAACCTGATCTATCGCTCCGGGATCTCGGCCCTGATGCTCTGTGGCTGTGTCGGTAAGAATGGTGGAGGCCTCAATCATTACGTCGGCCAGGAGAAACTCGCCCCGGCCGCCCCCTGGGCGACGATCATGGGCGCCCTCGACTGGGCCAAGCCGCCGCGCTTCCAGAACGCTCCCTCTTACCATTATGTACATACCGACCAGTGGCGCTACGAGCGCACCTCCGACGAGGCGCGCATCAACCCGGTCGCCGAAGAGAACCAGATCACCGGCGGGCACACCATGGATCATCAGGTTCGTGCGGTGCGTAATGGCTGGCTCCCCTTCTATCCGCAGTTCGACCGCAGCCCCATCGAAGCGGTCAAACAGGCTGAAGCCGCCGGGGCCAAAAATAATCAGGAGATAGTCGACTGGACGGTTAAGCAGCTGGCCGACAAGAAGATGAAGTTTGCCATTGAAGACCCTGATGCCCCCGAGAACTGGCCACGGCTGTGGATCATCTGGCGCGGCAACGCGCTGATGTCGAGCGCCAAGGGGCATGAGTATTTCCTCAAACATTACCTCGGAACTCATAACAACAGCATCGCGCCCGAGACCGCCGAAGAGTTCGTCAAGGAAGTCGAGTGGCACAAGGAAGCGCCCCAGGGGAAACTCGACCTGGTCGTCGATATCAACTTCCGCATGGACACCTCGGCGCTCTATTCCGATATCGTGCTGCCGACCGCGACCTGGTACGAGAAGGACGACCTCAACACCACCGACATGCACTCCTTCATCCACCCGCTGCAGGCGGCGGTGCCCCCCTGCTGGGAATCGAAGAGCGACTGGGACATCTTCAAGGGGCTGGCCAAAAAAGTCAGTCACTTAGCCGAAACCCATCTTCCCGAGCCGATCCGCGAGATCGTCTCGGTCCCGTTGCAGCATGACACCCCGGCCGAGATGGCCCAGTTTGAAATCAAGGACTGGTACAAGGGGGAATGCGAACCGATCCCCGGCAAGACCATGCCCGGCCTGGTGGTGGTTGAACGTGACTACAAGAACCTTTACAACCGCTTCATCTCCCTGGGTCCCGAGGCCAGAAAAGGGATAGGAGCCCATGGTCTCTCCTGGTCAGTCGAGGATTACTACGACGAGATGGTCGCAGGTGACAAAACCCATACCTGGGACGGCAAGACTTATCCGACCCTGGTCGACGCCCGTGACGCAGCCGAGATCATTCTCAAGCTCGCCCCCGAGACCAACGGCGAGATGGCCTTCCGCGCCTTCGCCGCCGAGGAGAAGAAAGTCGGCCTGCCGCTGACCGACCTGGCTGAAGCCACTCGCGGGGTGCGCACCACCTTCGCCGATCTGGCCGCCCAACCTCGCCGTCTCTTGAACAGCCCGATCTGGAGCGGCCTGACCGACAACGGCCGCGCCTATTCGGCCTACTGTCTCAATGTCGAGAAGCTGATTCCCTGGCGTACCCTGACCGGCCGTCAGCATTTCTACCTGGACCATCAGGGGTATATCGCCGCCGGCGAACATCTGCCGACCTACAAGCCGAAGCCGGACCATGGCACGTTGCAGGATTTTCTGGCCACAGATACTGGCGAGAAGAAGAGCATCATGCTCAACTACCTGACCCCGCACGGCAAGTGGGGGATCCACAGCACCTACACCGACAACCACCGCATGCTGACTCTGTCACGCGGCTGCCACCCCTTCTGGATCAACGATCAGGATGCGGAACAGATCGGCGTCTTCGACAACGACTGGGTCGAGGTCTACAACGACCACGGCGTGGTAGTAACCCGTGCCATCGTCAGCTCGCGCCTGCCGCGCGGCATCTCGTTCCTCTATCACGCCACGGAACGCACCATCGACGTCCCCAAGACCGCACGCCGCGGCAACAAGCGCGCCGGCGGGCACAACAGCTTGAACCGCATCCGCCTCAAACCGAACCTGATGCTCGGCGGCTACGGTCAGTTCACTTTCGCCTGGAACTACTGGGGACCGCCCGGCGCCAACCGCGACACCTACATCATGGTGCGCAAGCTGGATGGTGAACCACAGTGGTAAGAGACTGATTTTTGCGACAAGGGTTGAAAACAGAAAAGTTAACTGATTGGCAGGAGCCTGACTGGTTTGACGAACCGTAGCGAGAAATTGGATTTTCGAGTCCTTATTTTCGGGAATTTGAGAGCGAATAGCACCGCTATTTGTCGAAAATTGGCGGAGATAAGGGCCGAAAAACCGGTTTCGCAGTAGGTTCTTGTTAAGCCAGACAGGTTCCTAGACCAGGGAGAGATTTTATGGATATTCGCGCACAGGTCTCATCGGTATTTCACCTCGACAAGTGCATCGGTTGCCACACCTGCAGCATCGCCTGCAAGAACCTGTGGACCGACCGCCGCGGCAATGAATACATGTGGTGGAACAATGTCGAAACCAAGCCCGGTACCGGCTACCCGACCAAATGGGAAGACCAGGAGAAGTACAACGGCGGCTGGGAGCGGGTCGGCAGCCAACTACGGCTGAAGCAGGGTGGCAAAGCCGCGACCATCGGTAAGATTTTTCACAACCCCGACCTGCCGACCATGGACGACTACTACGAACCGTTCACCTACAAATACGCCGATCTGACCAATGCTCCGGCGGGGACCGATCAGCCGACCGCTCGCGCGGTCTCAATGGTCAGCGGCAAACCGATAAATATCGAAGCCGGTCCCAACTGGGACGATGACCTCTCCGGTTCGACGGTCTACGCCGCGAACGACCCCGGCGTCATCGAGCTGAGCGAGGAACAGCAACAGCAGCTGTTCGCCATCGAAAAGATGGTGATGTTCCACCTGCCGCGCATCTGCAACCACTGCAGCAACCCGGCCTGCGTCGCTAGTTGCCCCTCGGGCGCAATCTACAAACGCGGCGAGGACGGCATTGTACTAATCAACCAGGACAAATGCCGTGGCTGGCGGATGTGCGTCTCGGCCTGTCCCTACAAGAAAACCTATTACGGCTGGAGCAGCGGCAAGTCCGAGAAATGTATCCTCTGCTTCCCGCGTCAGGAGGCGGGTGAAGCCCCGGCCTGTTTCCACTCCTGCGTCGGACGGATCCGCTACCTCGGCGTGCTGCTCTACGATGCCGACAAAATCGAAGAAACCGCGATGAAGGCCGATGGTGAACTGGCCGCCGCCCAGCGCGAGATGATCCTTGACCCCTTTGACCCGCAGGTGCTCGCCGCAGTGCGCAAAGAGGGAATGGCCGAGCAGATCATCAAGGCTGCCCAGGCTTCGCCAGTCTACAAGTTCGTCAAGGAGTGGGGGATCGCCCTGCCGCTCCACCCCGAGTTCCGCACCCTGCCGATGCTCTTCTACGTGCCACCGTTGTTGCCGGTGCTCTCGACCGAACATCAGGGGACCCAGAAACTAGCCGATGACTTCTTCACCAGCCTCGAGCAGGCCCGCCTGCCGCTGATGTACCTGGCCGGGCTCTTTTCCGGTGGCAACGAAGAAGAGGTCAAGGCGGTCTATCGCCGCCTGATCGCGGTGCGTATCCAGCGCCGGGCCGAAACCGTTGGCGACATGGCCGAAGCCGAGGTCGTCAAGGCGCGGGAACTGGCCGGACTCGACGAGGCTGCGCTCGACGCCATCTACCGCATGACCAGTCTGACCCGCATCAAGGAACGGATTCAGGTGCCGCCAATGCTGCGCGAGCAGGCGGTTGAAGCGGGGATGGATCCCGAAGAGTACAAGCAGTCGATGGGCTTCGGCAGCCGCAAAGCGCCGAAGAGAAGGTGGTGATTATGCCGACGAACCTGGAACTCTGCCTTTCCTTCAGCAGACTGCTGAGCTATCCGAATGCGCAGGTCAAAATGGCAGCTGCCGATTGTTACAAGCAGCTGAAACAGTGTGACCCGCAGGCTGCGATGGCGTTTGCAAATTTTATCAACTTTCTCGAACAACAGGAATTACCGCAGATCGAAGAGCTCTACACCTCCGCTTTCGACCTGCAGGCGATTAGCTTCCCCTACATCGGTTATCAGCTGTGCGGTGAAAGTCAGGCCCGCACCATGTTTCTGATGAAGCTGCAGGAGATTTACAATCAACATAATTTTTCGTCAGAGGGTGAGCTGCCCGACCACCTGAGTGTCATGCTGCGCTTCATTGGCACAGTCCCCGACCCACAAGGGAATAGCGAGATCATCAGCGATGCGCTGCTGCCGGCGCTGGAAAAGATTATTCAGGGGATCGAGAATCAAGCGCATCCCTATCGCCAGTTGCTGGTGTCCCTGCAGACCTATCTGACCAACCTTGTTGCAATTGAACTGCCTGAAAGCGCACCGCAAAAGGAGTTATCCCATGGCTGATCTGATCCTGTTCGGCGTATTCCCCTATGTCGCAATGGCTCTGGCGATCGGGGTCGGTATCTATCGCTATACCATCGACCGTTACTCCTGGTCGTCACAGTCTTCACAATTTTTGGAGAGCAAAGCGCTTTTCTGGGGCTCGCTCCCCTGGCACTATGCGATCCTGTTGATCCTGATCGCGCATTTTCTGGCCTTTCTGGTCCCGGCCGGTTGGGGCGCACTGCTCGGTTCGCCGGCACGTCTGGTCCTGCTCGAAATCACCGGCATGGCGCTCGGCATCACCACCCTGATTGCGCTAGTGATCCTGATCTTCCGTCGCGTCATCAACCCGCGCGTTAACGCTGTGACCAGCCGGATCGACTGGGTACTGCTTGCTTCACTGCTACTGCAGGTCGCAGCAGGCGTGTACATTGCCATCAACCTGCGCTGGGGCGGGGCTTGGTATGTCCACACGATTTCACCCTGGCTCTGGTCGCTGGTCAAACTTGATCCGCAAATCAGCTATCTGACGAACATGCCGTGGGTCGTCCAGTTGCATGCGGTCAATGCCTTCTTCCTGGTCGCGATCTTCCCCTTTTCGCGCCTGGTGCACGTGGTCAGCATCCCGCTCGGCTACCTGGGTCGCCCCTATCAGGTGGTGATCTGGTATCGCCAGCGCCGTAGCAGCTGAAGGTAATTTTACTCGGGCGAATGAGGCTCCCACTTACCCTGAAATAAGACCAAAAGGTTTCTTTTGTGATGAGACAAAAGGCGACGGCCACATCACACAAAATACTGTTAACACTCTGGCATTTACTGTCTGCTTTGCCGCATGGATGTTCAATGGCGCGCCGATAACATTTCTGGCCGATAACCAGGTCTTCAAATGGGGGCCGATCGAGATATGTAGCACCCTATATTTGAAGACAATTATTCAAATACTGAATACAATTTTTCCGAAAAACTTCTCATCCCCAAACATCACCTTGGCCTAACCGTTAGGGTCCAGAGCGAACGTCTTTACAATTTCAGGAGATACAGCCCCTTGTTCAATGAGAGTTATCAAGTTCTTGAAAACTTCTGAACCAAGGACGGTGCAACCGAACAGACTCAGGCCTTTCAGATAGAGCGTTCTAATGTTTAGCTCTACCAGTGGACCCGCAATAGCTCCAGCCACAGCATATCGTCCACCTGGATGGAAGACCTTTAAATATTGCGACCACTTTTTACCCGCCACGAGATCAACTACAACGTCAGTAGAATTGAAACCAACGGCCTCAACTCGGTTTGCCTTTCTTAAATGTGGTTTTCAACCGCCCATAGCCAGAAATAATGCGGTGCTATCGAGAAGGCGCCGTGCCTGGGCCTCAATCAGATCAATTTGGGTCTGTTGCACCTGCTGTTGCGCGATGAGTAACTGGACATAGCTGGCCGCGCCCAGCTCGTACTGGCGCTGTATCGATTTGAGGGAATTCTGGGCCGCGGCATCGGCGACAGAGAGTGCAGTCAACCGCTGGGTGTTGTTCTCCAGTTCGCACAGCACATCGGCCACATTGCGCAAAGATTCGAGGACGACGCTTTGGTAATTCGCCGCCGCTGCATCGAAGGCGGCCAGTGTCGCCCGTTTTTCTGCAGGCAGGCCGGGATTGAATAGAGGTTGTGTCAGTTGGCCAACCAGAGCCCAGATCGCCGAACCACTGCCGAATAAGGCCCCGGTCGTCAAGGCCTGCGAACCGAGATTGGCGCTAAGGTTGAGTTGCGGATAGAGATTAGCGACCGCCACGCCGTATTCTGCATTGGCTGCATGCAGCAGCGCCTCGGCGGCCTGAATGTCCGGGCTCGAGCGGACCAGTTCGGATGGAACGCTCAGCGGCAGAGCGGCCGGCAGGGTAAACTCCTGCAGGGCGAAGGATGGCGAGCCGCTTGTGCCTGGCGCCGTGCCCGCGAGCACGGCCAGCAGGTGCTCGCTCTGTTGGAATTGATTGCGCAGCAGCGGAATGCTTGCGCGGGTCTGCTCCAGCTGGGTTTTCAGGGGAAGCTCCTCGTTAGGGGCAGCCTGGCCGAGTCGTACCCGCTCTCCGGTCAGCTTTAGCTGCTCTTCCTGGGCGTGAAGGATGCCTTCGGTGGCCCGCATTTGCGCGGAAAACCTGGCCTGGGTGACGGCGGTGGTGACAATATTGCCCACCAGCGTCAGCCGTGCGCCTGCCAGTTGGTAGCGCTGATAGTCGCTGCGAGCGGCCAAGGCTTCCAGGGCGCGCCGGTTGCCTCCAGCCAGGTCGAGATTGTAGTGCACGCCGACGCTGGCATTGTACAGATCGAATTCCCGAGCGTCGCCCGGCAGCCCCGAGGAATTGGGGTTGAATCGCTGGCGCTGGCCGGTGAGATTGGCTTCAGCCTGCGGATACAGGGTCGAGCCAGACTGGGCTGCATAACGTTCTTGCGCCTGCCGTAAAGTGGCCCTTGCCGAAGTCAGGGTCGGGTTGGCCTGCAAGGCTTCAGCGATGAGGGTATCAAGCCTGGCTGAACCAAATTCTTGCCACCATTGGGGGTTGACCGTCTCTCCCTCGACCAACCGCTGTGATTCACCCAACTCCGTGGGGGCTGAGGTTGTAAGGCCCGGCAACGGGGCAGCGGTGTAGGCCGCCACAGCGGGTGCTATCGGACGTTTAAAATCGGGACCGGCGGCGCATCCAGCCAGTAGACCGGTCACGAAAACTGAAGTGATAATTCTATAAATTCGTTGATGTTTCATTGGCTTCTCTCGCTTTCAACAGGTTAAACCTCACTCGAAACTTCGACCTTCGCCGGCTTCTTCGTAGGTCACGCCATCGCGGATGTGATAGATCCGCTTGAAGGTCGGCATGATCTTTTCGTCATGGGTGACGACGATGATCGCAGTCTCGAATTTGCGCGCCATATCGTTCAGAATCCGAATCACCGCCAGCGCCCGTTCGCTGTCGAGGGGCGCGGTCGGTTCATCGGCAAGGATCACCGGTGGGCGATTGACCAGCCCGCGGGCAATCGCCACCCGTTGCTGTTCTCCGCCGGAAAGCTGCGGGGGCATCGCCTTGGCGCGATGCTCCACATCGAGCGCTTTGAACAGTTCGATTGCCCGCATGCGCGACTCGCCGTTAGGTCTCCCGGCGAGCATCGGCAGCAGGGCGACGTTATCGGTGACATCGAGAAAGGGGATGAGATAGGGCGCCTGAAAAATAAAGCCGATGCGGTCACGCCGTAGGGCCCGCAAGTCTTTCACCTTCCAACCGCCGTCATAGATCACCTCGTCGCCGAGAATCATCCGACCGGCAGTTGGTTCGATCACCGCGCCCAAGCACTTGAGCAAGGTGCTCTTGCCGGACCCCGAAGGTCCGACCAGCCCGACAACTTCACCTGGGGCGACCTGCATGTCCACGCCTTTTAGGGCATCGACGGCGGTGTCACCGCGACCATAGCGTTTTTTCAACCCTTCGATACGAATCCCTTTGCCAGACATATTAGCCTCCAATGGCCTCGGCCGGATCGACCTTGAGGGCAGCGCGAATTGCGAAGATGCTTGCGAGAATGCAGATCACCACCACGGCGACGAAGCCGATCACCGAGTCGACCGGTTCCAACAGCACGTATTTGGGAAAGATTGGCGCCATCAGCAAGGTGGCCGAAATCTTGCCGACCACAAATCCGATCACCCCCAGGGCGACCGACTGCTGCATGATCATGGCGGCAATGGTGCGATTGCGGGTGCCGATCAGTTTAAGCACCGCGATCTCCCGGATCTTGCCGAGGGTCAGGGTGTAGATGATGAAGGCGACAATGGCCGCGCTGACAATCGAAAGTATAACCAGAAACATGGCGATCTGTTTCGCCGAAGTGGCGATCAGTTTACCGATGAGGATCTCCTCCATCTGGCTGCGGGTATAAACCGTCAGCCGCTTCCAGCGCCGGATTGATTGCGCCACCTCGTCGGAGTCATGACCTGCTGCAACCTGCACCAAAACGGCGTTGACGTAAGCGTTGGTGCTTTGCAATCCGATGACAGCTTCGAGCAGTCCCGGGACCTGCGGCCGATTGAAGTTTGGGTTGGCGACTGTGCGGCGGCGCTGCTGCAAAATGGCGTCATTGTCTTTGAGAAACTGGGCTTCCTGAGCATCCTTGAGTGGAATAAAGACCATCGGATCGCCGCCGGAAGAGACCATCCTTCGGGTCAGGCCGACCACTCTGTAGTGGTTGCGACGGATCTGCAGACGATCACCTAGCTTGAAGCCGGTGGCGATATCGGCCACCGCTTCGTAATGGCCACGGGTGATCTGCCTTCCGGCGACGAGATATGGCGGCCAGCCGGGGGTGCCGGGATCGCCGGCCGTAATGCCGGTGACCATCGACCGCACGTCGCGTTCGCCCTGGCGCACCTGCATGGTGAGATAGGTGACATTGGCCGTTTGCGCTACCCCCGGCATGGCGCGGATGCCGCGCCATGCATTATCGTAGATGCTCGATGGTTCGGCGTAGGGACCGAGGGTGCCCTGTTGCACTACCCAGAGATCTGCACGGCTGTTGTCGAGCAACGCTTTGCCGTCATCCACCATGCCGCGGTAAATGCCCGCCATCGACAGTGTCACGCCGATAAGCAGCCCAAGACCCACGCCGGTAAAGACGAACTTGCCCCAGGCGTGCATGATGTCACGGCCAGCCAGGCTGATCATCGCGGCACCCCTGGGATCTGCTCAACCACATCGATACTGCTGCGCGGAGTTAAGGTTTTTGCGCTGTAGACGACCACCTGATCACCGACTTCCAGCCCTTCGCTTATCTGGACATGACCCTCCAGATCGGCGGCACCCAAGGTGACGGTTGTGAAGTGCAGATCGCCACTTGCGACCTGCCAGACACCCAACTGACCGGCGATGCGCTGAATGGCTGCATTGGGGATGACCGGTGCAGCCGCAAGCGCCGGCAAGGCAACGGTCACCTCGGCCAGTTCTCCGACTGCTGGCAGCGTTTCGGGGATCTGGTCGAACTCCACCTTGGCGAGTATTTCCTCGGTCACCGCGTCAGCCAGGGGTTCCACCCGCAGGATGCTGCCTTGGACTGCTCTCGCCTGCGTGCGTAAGACGATTTGAGCCGCGAGGTTGGCGCTCAGCCCCCGGGCATTAATCTGATCGAAGCGTACATTGACCCACAGGTTCTGCGGGTCGATCAGCTCCACCACCGATTGGCCAGCCACCAGGGTGGTCCCTGGCTCTGCATTACGTAGGGTCACCAGGCCGTCAACCGGGGCGATAAGGGAGAGGTTCTTTAGCTGCGCGATCAAAGCGTCACGTTCAGCGCGGACACGGACTGATTCTTCACGTGCCGCATTCAGACCAGCCTCAGCGACCTGCAGCTCATGTTTCTTGCCGCTAAGGATCTCTTCGCTGGTCGAGCGTGCTGCAAGCAACTCTGCATAACGTCGGGCCTGTGTTTGTGCGTAAGCCTGACGGGCTTGAGCCTCACTCAGTTGGGCCGCGGCGCGCTTAAGTGCGGCATCCTGAGCCCGGATGCGCTGGTCGAGATCCACCGGGTCCATTTCGCCGAGGAGCTGCCCGGCCTTGACCCGATCCCCTACCTGAACATCCAGGCGCTTGATCCGCCCGGCGAAGGTGGGACCGATCTTGAAGGTGTAGCGGGCCTCGACCGTGCCGATACCGAAGAGTGCCGGCGCAATCGATTGGTTTTCCACCCTGGTCACCGTCACCGGAACCGGTGCGAGCGGCCCCGAACGAAGGGCGACATAGACAAAGAGAGCCAGCAGGGGTAACAGCACGACCAGTATGGCCAAGGTGCGTTTCTGGATAGGGAATCTCATTGCACTCTCCTGATACCGCGATGATAGATGGCAAAGACCCGCGGCGCGTCATGACGGATGCGGCCGATATCGCCAGCCAACAGCGATTGCATTACCAACCCCTGGACTGTGCCGATGAAGAGGATGGCCGAAGCTTCGGTGTCAAGATGGGCATCCAGTTCGCCGCGTGTCTTGCCTTCCTCGAGCAAACGCCTCAATCGCTCTCCATAACGCTGGATGAGCGTCTGCACCATGCGCTTGGGACCCGTCTCCTCAGCGCGCTGCAATTCACCAAAGAGCATGCGGGGAACCCCGGGATGCTCGACGACAAACTCCACGTGGGCCAGGAACATGGCTTCCAGCGCGGCAAGCGGTGACGGCGCCGCCTGCACCGCCTTATCCACCCGGGACAGCAACCGCTCAGACACCCACTCCATCACGGTCTGCAGAATTGCGTCTTTGTTAGGAAAGTGGCGAAACAGGGCGCCTTGGGTCAGGCCCATGCGCTTGGCAATTGCCGCGGTAGTGATATCGCTGGGGTTTTGCTCTGCAGCCAGCTCGACCACCACCTTGACCGTCACCGCTCGGCGTTCCGCCGCTGGGAGATTTTTTTTTCGGATATTCATAGCGACTCCGTAAAGATAGTAATTGATTACTATCTTTACGGAGTCCGTGGATTTTGTCAAGGGGGATATTGAGATTCGCAAAAAATAAGTCTGCGCGTCGACTTCTATCTAAGGGGGGCTTTGATTTTATTTGAGAATTGAATCATCTGCTGCTTGAGACACTCGAAGAGATTGGATCACAAGAGAAGTTGGAGGGGAACGTTTTCAAAAGAACAAACGGAGTAAATCCTCATGGCACTGTGCTATCAACGGGTCAATAGTCTCTATTTGTTGCGGTCCTTAACCATCTTCTCCAGAAATTCCTTAAGCACTATGCCGTGGTTATGCCGCACATCTCTGGCCGCATAAATTAGAGTCAATCTGGAGTGCTCTGCTCGAGAGAGCAGGTTCGTCGCCTCTTCGCCGTGGCCATTCAGTTCTTCGAAGTAGAAATGCCTGAACGCTTCCCATTTGTTCGGTTCGTGAGCGAACCACTTGCGCAGTGTGCTGCTGGGGGCAAGAGCTTTCTCCCAACCGTCAAGTCTCAGTTTTTCCTTGCTGATTCCCCGCGGCCAAAGGCGATCAACCAGAATTCGCAATCCATCAGTGTCTTCAGGCGGGTCGTAGGCTCTTTTCAGACGAATCAGCATTGAATATGCCGTTTTTTCATTCGCGTACGTAGGTGTCCATGTCGGTTTCATGCACCATCCTCATAAGACGTGCATACTCCGACTCGATCAATTCGTAATGTTGATGAGTTGAGTCGGCGTTGCTGATAAAGACAGCACGCACGGCCTCATCGGAAATTTTTTCAACCAGAGTCCGTAATGCCTTCTCTAATTTCAGTTCCTTGTCCAGGGCAAGTTCCATCGCCTTCCGTTCGTTGAGGCCCTCCATCAGCGCTCTTTCCAGGTCAGTTAACCAGTCGCTGTCCGGCGCGGATTCGAGTTTCATGTACTCTGCAAAATCGGGGAGATCGTCTCCCTGGTAGATGTCATAGAACGTTTTGGCGTGCTCGACTTCTTCAGCTGCCAATAGTTCGAAGGTTCTGCATGCCTCTAGGTTTTTCATGTGCTTTGCGCACAGCAGGTAAAAGTCCCGGGCGTACTTTTCTGTTTGAATAGAGCGTTTTATCGCCTCTTGCACATCGACATTTTCAAACATAACAATTTCCTTTCTGCGTTCAAATTTTTAGTTTCAAGTTCGACCACAAAGGACCAACGTCTTGGCCTATAGTTACTGGTCAATTTAGCGTTTTGTCCGGTCGAAGCACTGACCGGAGTCAGCCATGTAGTCGCACTGATCCTTGGGGGCAGCCTCCACCTCGAAGAGTTCGTAAATGCCCTCTGGGACCTTCCCAATAACAGCCATGATCTCTTCTCTGATACAACCATCTTCGAAGATGAACAGGTTGTCAGTGCTGTCGTGGATACTGAAGCGTTGGCCAATTTCAGCCGACCATTTGTCCTGCCAGCGGATCTTGTCCTTGATAAGCAGTCCCAACATAATCATGGCTCCTTTCAATAATTTCCAGGTGATGGTACCAATCAGCTAGCTCCGGTCTCGGGCGGAACTCGTATTAACATTCTACCAGAGAAAATTCTGTTTAAGACTTCCGCATAGCTGGAGTCTGCGAGCAGGATCAAGGAATCTGGCCAGGAATCAGAGCGCTCGTGGAACAACTCGCCGCTAAGCCTCCTGCGGAAAATCATCGACACGGATCACTTCGCGCCGCGCCGCTTCGGCTGCAATTATCAGCTCTTGCTCTGCCGCAGATATAATCCCGGCCGCCGTGGCTGCGGCCAGGTTTGGTTCATTCTGCCTGGGGAGTTCTCCACGGTTGTATCCCTGGCGAATTTTCTTTTCGGCCGCTTCGGCGGCGATCACCTTGGGGAGAGCATCCTCGATGCGGCCCAGCGGTTCGTTCAGTTCAAGCGGGACAAAAATTCCATGCGTCAAGCGATCTCGCGTTGCACCGGGCTCCATAAGCAGCTTGGCGACCTGGTGGCCGAGTTGATCGCTTGGAGCGGATGCACGGATGCCGAGGGGAAAGGTTGCCAGCCGCAGCAGCCAGGCGATCGGCCGGTTGGGGAAGTTGCGGAAGAATCCGAGGAAAGCAGTATCTATGGCACGGAAGCTTTCGGCACAGGCCCAGTCGACCAACGGCTTTTCTTCAACGGGATGCCCTCGATCGGCAAACTGTTTCACCACCGCCGAGATCAGATACAGGTTGGACAGGATGTCCGCCAGGCGCCCGGAAAGCTTCTCCTTGCGTTTGAGGGTTCCACCTAAAATCAGCATTGCCGTGTCGGCTGTCAACACAAAGGCACTGCTGAGCCGGGTGGTTTTTTGGAGTTGGCGACGGCAAGGATCGTCCGGAACCTTCAGCAGCAAGCCGCCGGTCAAACCCGACCAGAGCGCACGCACTGCGGTGCTGATGGTGAAGCCAAAATGGGCAAAGAATGATTGATCGAACTGGCGCAACCCGACGCCAGGATCCGGGTTGGAGACCGCCTGCATCTCCTTGAGAACATAAGGGTGGCTGCGGATCGCGCCCTGGCCGAAGATGATCAGGGTGCGCGTCAGGATATTGGCTCCTTCAACGGTAATGCCGATGGGGATCGACTGATAGGCACGGGCCAGATAGTTGCGTGGCCCGAGGCAGATCCCGCTGCCCCCTTGTACGTCCATAGCGTCATTAATAACCTTGCGCATGCGTTCAGTTAGGTTGTATTTGACGATTGCCGAGAGAACCGTCGGCTTCTCGCCACGATCTACTGCGGCACAGGTCAGAACGCGGGCGGCTTCCATCTGGTAGGTCAGGCCAGCAATGCGTGTCAGGGCTTCCTCGACCCCTTCCATCCGGCCGATCGGCACGCGAAATTGGCGGCGGATGCGGGCGTAGCCGCCGGTGGCACGGCAGGCCAATTTACCCGCACCAGTGCTCAGTGCCGGCAGCGAGATAGAGCGACCGACCCCGAGACTTTCCATCAACATCCGCCAACCCTGACCAGCGCGTTCGGTGCCGCCGATAATCCAGTCGAGGGGGATGAAGACGTCCTTGCCCCAGTTGGGCCCGTTCTGGAAAGGGATGCCGAGGGGATCGTGTCGACTGCCGATGGTGATGCCCTGGGTGTCCGTCGGGATTAAAGCCAGAGTAATGCCGAGTTCCTCTTTGTCTCCCAGCAGATGGTCCGGGTCGGAAAGCTTGAAGGCCAGCCCGAGCAGGGTGGCCACCGGTCCCAGGGTGATGTAGCGTTTTTCCCAGTTCAGGCGGATTCCGATGATCTCTTCCCCCGCAAAATCCCCCCGGCAAACAATCCCACGGTCAGGCATCGCCGCCGCATCACTCCCTGCTTCGGGGCCGGTTAGGGCAAAGCAGGGGACCTCTTCTCCCCGGGCCAGGCGTGGCAGGTAAAAATCCTTTTGCGCTTCGGTTCCATACTGGAGCAGCAGCTCTGCCGGCCCGAGCGAGTTCGGAACCATCGCTGTAACCGCTGCGGTGATGCTTCGGCTGGAAATTTTCATGATCACCGCCGAGTGAGCCAAGGCGGAAAAGCCGTGGCCGCCATACTGCAGCGGGATGATCATGCCGAAGAAGCGCTGCTCCTTGAGAAATTGCCAGACTGCGGGCGGAAGGTCCTTGTCCTGGGCGACAATTTGCCAGTCGTCGAGCATCCGGCAGAGTTCTTCGACCGGTCCTTCCAGAAAATCCTGCTCCGCTTCGGTCAGTGAGAGGACGGGCAGGGAAAAAAGTTCATGCCAGTCGGGTCTGCCGCTAAAAAGTTCGCCATCCCAGCCGACGGTACCTGACTCCAGAGCCTCGCGTTCGGTATCCGACAGTGGGGGCAACATGCGTTTGAAGATGATGAACAGGGGGCGGCTGAGCAGATTCAATCGCAGAGGAGTGAAATTTATGATTCCTACCAGGATCAGCGACCCGGCGACCAGGCCAAGTGTCTGCGTCGTCGGTCCGCACGTTAGATAACTGATCGAACCAGATGCGATGAGCCATGCGAGAGACCAGATTCGTAATGGAGCTCGAAAATAGGCCAGAACAAAAAACAGCACTAAAAGGAGCAAAAGGATCAGAACCATATCAACCTCTCATTCTCTCCCTTGATCAGGAGCATTGTTAATGGCTAGAAACGCTATGCTCTCTCCGTTATCAGGACGGTATACATTGGGACATGGTCGGTTGCTGACGCCAGGATCAACGTCACTTCCACGTCAATCAGTTGACTGTTCCTGCTGCGGATTCTGTCCTTAATGGCTTCACCTGTCCAAGCGCTGTTGTCTTCTGGAGCATGATCGACAATCTTCTGTTTCAGCATTTCGCCTTTTTCAAAAAAGTCAAAAATGGTCTGACCAAGAAGTTCCTGTTTAGACACCGCGAAGAAACTCTCTGCCAGATGGTTTGATATGACAATCTTGCCGTTTGCCAGGAAAGTAACAATACCCGCCGCTGCCGACTCAACCAGGTTGCGGTAGCGATCTTCAGATTCCTGTCGCTGAATTTCAGTACGATTCAGGGTTTCCATCATTTCATTGAAACTGGTGAAGAGTTCGCCAATTTCATCCCTTGAAGCGCTGACGGAAATTCTTTCCGAAAGACTGCCAGTCTTGGCAACCTGGCACATAGTGGCCGAAGCAAGTTTGACCGGATTGGTGATGAACCTCTTGATCAATATGGCTACTGCAGAAAAAACCAGCAGCAGTATTACGAGGCGAGAAAGAAGCTCATGAAACAGGTTATTGCCGAGGCCACCGAACAGCTCTGTCAGCGGGACACTGACCGAAACGGCCCCAATAATTTCACCAAGTTTGTAATTGTAAGAGGGGTGTCCAGGGGGGAACCGCTCCTGCACAAAATTTGGTGCTTTTTCATAGGCTCCATGGCAACGCAAACAGGGCTCTTCCGCCACCATTTCGCGAAAATAGCGAAATACCTGTTTTCCCTCGTGCCTAGTTGTCTGGTAGGTTTCTTTTGCCGTACTCCCGGAAAACACCTTTAATTGAGCCGCCTCATAGGTATCTGGCCGATTGTTCGGGTTGCGATATCTTTCCGAGATTTGTCGCACATAATAAGGACCGCCGCTGGTTAACCTTTTGGCAACTCCCGTTGCGACCGCTTCGGGAATCAGGGCATAGTTTTTTTCCGGTTCATCGCGAACCACCTCGGCCATGTAATTTCTGGTTTCGATGACCTGGGTGGCGATGCTGCGTGCATGCTCCAAAGCCACATTCAGGAGCATGGCCCGTTGATCTCGGTAGGTCAACAGACCGGTCAGTAAAAAGAGGCCGATTAGTAGAGCCGAAAGGATCAAGTTCAGCTTGGTGTTGATTTTCAAGTCATGAAACCATTTCATTGGCAGACCTTCGCTTCCCCGAGTAATCGTTTTTTCATATGTTCAAATAATACTTTTCGGTACCATTGTTTTACCAAAGTCCCAGTGGTCCGTTGCTTGGTTTCGTACCATTCTCAGCCCCAAGACCGTTAGACTCCTTCACCCTATTGATGTCATTAGCGCATGCTCCAGTTGCGGCTTTCTTTCCGCAACAACAGGATGTGCTTTCTTTGGATGGCTGCTTTTATCAGGCTTCCCAAGAAACCGACAAAAGTGATTTTTTTCAGCAAAGGAAGGGCCATCCAGCCGACGGCGAGATGACCACCCAAGCTGACGACCTCACCGATGACCCGAGGTGCATAGGGTTTACAGCTCTTCCCTGTGATATAGGCGTAGATGTTATCGGCAACCAGTCTTCCTTGTTGCAATGCAAACTGTGCGGCCGTAGGGACAGGCTGGCCAGTTTCCGGATTCATGGCCAGAGCATTGTCCCCGATGGCGTAAATAAAGGGATAATTCTCAGCACGAAGACAGGCATCAACCCGAATCCTGCCCAAGCGGCCAGTTTTTATTTTTTTATCCTGGAAAATATCAGCAATGTGAACTCCTCCTGTCCAGACAAACGTCTTGGTCTCCAGGGTCATGTTTGAGGACAGAGTAACAGCGTCCGCAGTCAGGGCCAGTACTTTTGTCCCGGACATTATACTTACCCCTTTTGCGGATAACTCTTTGCTGATTTTTGCTGAAAGCGCTTCACCTAAATGCGGTACCAAATGCTGTCCTGCCTCAATCAGGACGATCTCAGCATCGGCGAGGCTCACTCTGTAATCGATGGTGCATTTCACTACGAGATCTGCGAACTCGGCAGCAACTTCCACTCCGGTAAGTCCTCCGCCTCCAACTATGAATCGCAGCAGGTTTTTGCGTCGTTTGCTTTCAGGTTCTGATGCTGCCAGTGCACAGTTCCTAGCGATATGCTCATGAATTCTTTGCGCATCGGTTAATGTTTCGAGAGTGAACGCATGTTCCTTTAACCCGGGAATTCCATAGAAGTTTGTCTTACTCCCAAGAGCCAGAACAAGAAAGTCGAAGGCCAGATGACCCTTCTGAAAGTGGATAATTTGCTGATCGGGATCTATGCTTTTGACCTTTTCCAGATGGAAAAGTATTCTCCGCCTGCGGAGCAGGTGTTCAATTGGGATGGCGACCTCCCTTTTTCCCACTGCCGCTTCGTGTAACTGAGTTTTTAGCAAGTGGTAGCTATTCTTGTCGACCAGGTGAATTTGAACTTCATTCTGGTGTCGCAGTTTCTTTGCCAGTCGCAAAACGGCGGTAATGCCACCGTACCCTGCGCCAACGACAACAATATGCCTAAGTTTTTCATATTGCTGTTTTTTCAAATAATACCTTCCCTTGATGGCCCTGATGGAAGGAAGAATCTCCTCCATTGTCGGGTTGCTGGCTGCCGAACCTTCACCGTTGTTGATGTCGAGTGCTTAAGGCGCGGGCTATATAGCTTTTATCGCCTGATTAGCCGCCACCAGTAACGGGTCCCAAACCGGGGCATAGGGCGGTGCGTAACTAAGGTCCAGTTCTGCGATTTCGAAAACAGTCATCCCTTTGTAGATCGCCGTCGCCAACACGTCGATTCGTTTAGCCACCACGTCCTGGCCAATCATCTGAGCCCCATGCAGGAGCCCGCTTCCTTTCTCAACAAATAAAACAATCCGCATCCGTCCACCGCCAGAAAACATACCCCGAGTATCGCTATCCACGATGGTCGTGACATAATCAAATTTGCTGTCCTGTAACTGTCTTTCATTCAAGCCAGTTGTGCCGATGGTGAGATCGAAGAATTTGAAGACGGCAGTCTGGTCGATACCGTAGAATTCACGCATTTTATCGGGATTTGTGATGTTGCTGCCGGCCAGTCTTCCCTGTTTATTGGCGACCGGCCCCAACGGCATGTAGGAATTTCGTCGGAGTTGTCGCACATAGTGCTCGGCACAGTCGCCTGCTGCGAAGACATTTGGGAGGTTCGTGCGCAGGAATCTGTCGACTTTGGCTGCAGAGGCGACCCCTAGCTCACCACCAGCGGCTTCGAAAAGTTCTGAGGCAGGTTGAATCCCAGGCGAAGCGACCACTAAATCGGTTATGAAATCACCAGCAGAGGTCTTAATGATGTTGCCGGCTTTCTCGTAAACGTCCACGTCGGTGAAGAATTCAACATCTTTATCGCGTAGCTTTTCCTCAACTTTTTCCCGAATTGCGCCGCAGAAAGCTGGGAGAATCGTGGAGGCTTTTTCAACAATAATCGGTTTGACCTTCATATTGCTGAGGACATCGGACATTTCCAAATTCGTGTATCCGGCTCCAACGAGCAGGGCGGATCGGGGTGAACGACCATAAAGAAAGGTCTTGATCCGCCGAGTATCTCCCAAGGTCTTAAAATAGAAGACGTCTTCATCATCGAATCCCGGAAGGCTGAGTTGCTTGGAGCGGCTACCCGTCGCATATACAAGAAAGTCATAGCCTTCCTCATACTCCTTGTCACCTGCGTAGTCTATCACTTGAACCACCTGCCGCTCCGGATTGATGGACGTCACCTCGCTACGCAGTCGATAATCGATTCTGCGCGTGCCAACGATGCTGTCCAAACTCATGGCATACAAAGCTTCCACCGCAGTGTCGCGAAAGAAAAGATTGTAAGGCATGCCACAGGCGGCGTAGGAAACATCGCCACCTTTCTCCAACACTACAACCTGCGCGTCAACAGCCTGTCGTTTTATCTGGCTTGCCGCCGACAGGCCGGCGGCGATACCTCCGATGATGACGACTTTCATAGAGCACCTCTTTTTTTGTCAGGTCAGTCCAGTGGTTCGAACATGTCCTTTCCTACCCCGCATTCCGGGCAGACCCAGCCTTCGGGAAGTTTGTCGAAGGGGGTTCCCGCTACCACCCCCTGTCCGATGTCGCCTACAGCAGGGTCATAGATATAATTGCATACGGTGCATTGGTACTTTTGCATGATCAGCTCCTCTGACAGAATTTCATTCTTTCCAGTGAATACATGAAACGGGGCAGGCATCGATAGCGTTGCTTTCGATCTCCTCCTCCGATGCTCCGTTTGGATCGTAGCATTCGGCCTTGCCGTTATCGGCATAACGGAATACGCCCGGAACATTGTCAATGCAGAGGCCGCAACTGATACACTCTTCTTGATCGACCCACGGTTGTTTGGCCATGAATTCTTCTCCTTTTGGTGGTTCTGCCGACTCGTGTCGGCACATTGTTCAGGGTGACCTCATGTCACCCCATACAGTTGAGTTTCCTTCAGAAATAGAATGTTATCTTTGAGGTGGACATGCTTACGCAAATCGTCCCCGAACTCCTGAAGTTTGCGATATATGGCTACGAAAGTATTGCAGACATCTTTCGGAATCGCATAATCCATGGTGGCGCAACTCGTTTGCGCATGTATGACCTCATCCGCGCTTTTCTAGGCTCTGGTCACGTTGAAACGGATTTCTGCATCACCGATAGTCCGCTTGATCGCGGCTAAAAGCTCTTCTCGCGCCTGCTCGGTCCGAACACGCCCATCAATGGTAAGCACGTTTGCCTGCGCCGATATCTCAAGGATGCCGTTGAACAGCTCCCCGCCCCTGGCCAGATCCGCCTTGACCCGCGTGGCCAACGCCAAGTCGGCCACCTTCTGCTTGCGCTCATCGGTCCAGGCGAAGCACGCAAGCCGGGCGGTCTGATTCACGAGTTCGCTGGCTTCACCGACATTGAGTTTATCGAGATTGATCACAAGGTCGTAGGACAACGGGTCGTCCCAGTCGGTACGGTAGAGATATTGCACCCATTTCTGCCGCTGCGAGTCGAGGCGTTGAATGTGTTTCTCGGCCTCTTTGGCGTCGAGTCCAAGGGCTTTTTGGGCCTCCGCGATTCGGACCCGCATGGGTGCTACCACGTGCACCCGAATGAGGTTAGGCACCTCAGAGAGCAGGAGGTGGCCGCCATGACCCTTGTACACGAGGCTCCCCTCTGCAGCATGCCGGAACAGCTCTGCTTGCACCTGTAACAGGTAGACATCCCGCTCCGGGTAGTGATCGAAGAACGAAGGGGTTTGATTCATCCGCGCCTCGACCATCTCTGATGATACGCCGGCGTTCTGTGCCGCCTCGACGACGATTTCTCGGCTGATGCAAGGGATCTGCAACTCCTTGGCCACGCGCTCGGCGATGACTGTGGAGCCCGTCAAGGTGGCCCTAGATATTACGATGATACTCATGGGTCTAATCCTCCGTTGGTTTCTGGATTCATGGTGGGGAAATCAAAGGACACATGCATCCACCCATGGAGAGCGTGTCCGCCGTCAACCATTGCAACAGGCACACTCCCTCAGTATTAGGAACAGAAAAACGGCCTTCAAGCTACAAGCGACCATCGAAAGTCTAGCGCACCCAAATCTAGACGATTGTATCTCCACGGGTTTCAACATCAAAAATCGTCATGATATTTTCGGCATTGTAGGGACAGGTGTGGGTGCGAGGTTGTCCATCCTTACCAGTGTGCTGCCACTCAATCATTCCGCCATCTTTTGATTTGGTACAACGCAAACCCGACGACTTCCAAGTTTTGACTAGTTCCCACATTTCATCCATATCGAGAAGAACAAAGTTTTCGGCCTTAACATGACCGGCCCTTTCTATATATTGGTCGATCGTTTCATAATCGGCAAAGTCATTCTCCCGACGCCACCATTTGATAAATACCTTTCCATCCAGTTTTGCTTGTTTCAGTTCATCGATACTTTTCATACCTATCGTCCTTTCTGCAGGCGAAATCATCACCAGATCCCGGTACGCAGCAACATCCCCCTACCATTTTAGCGCAAAAACTATATAGAGAACTTGAACTATCCCTAAGTTGGTTGCTGGAGAGTTCTGCCGCAACAGATCATCCCACGCTTCGCGGATTCCTCTACAGAGTATTTTTTTGTTGCAACTCCCACGAATAAATGCCGACTTATCCACTTGTTCTCGTACCGCTTCAGTGAATTTATCTTTATATTGATTTGGTCATGATAAGCTTCTCTAACAGAATTATATTTTTTCCAATGAATGCATGAAACCGGACAGGCATCAATAGCATTGCTTTCCATCTCCTCCACCGGTGCTCCGTTCGGATCTTAGCATTCGGTCTTAACGTTTTTGGAAAACCGCAACACCTCTGGAACTTTGTCAATGCAGGCACCGCAACTAACTAATGCATTCATCCTGATCGACCCACGCTTGTTTAGCCACGTCATTTTCTCCTTTTTATATGGTCGTGACCTCGCTACCGGTTAAAGTTGTTGCGCGTTTGAGAAGAGGATGTTGTTTTCGAGATGGACGTGTTTGTGTAGATCATCCTCGAACTCCTTGAGTTTACGGTAGGTGACGACAAAGGTGTTGCAGACATCCGCCGGGATCGCATAATCCCTGGCGAGATGCCGAATTTTATGGACGGCATCGCCGATTTGCTCGTGTTCGCGATGAAGTTTAGCCAGCTCTGACTTGATCAGAGCGCTGTCCTTGGCGTCGGGCTTGCCGCCACTCCTGACAGCCGCTTCGGCGCGCTTGATGGCTGGGAAGAAAATCTCTTCTTCCTCAATCAGGTGTGCTGCCATATCAGAGGCGATCTTCTCAAAGATTTTGGCGATTTCGATGACCTCGGGATGATGGGTGCCATGCACCTCGGCGATCTTGTGTGCATAGGCGACAATCTGTTCATCATTCTCCTTGAGATAGACGTGATGGGTGTTGACGATGTAGTCGATAAGAAACGGCAGGGGCCAGGCTGCGTAGTTCTCACTTCGGTGAATCGGTTCCTTTCTGGCAGCTTCAATTTCCTGCAGGACCTTGTCAAGATCAATGCCCTTCTCTCGGCAGGTGGTGGCGAGAGTAGCCTGTCCGCCACAACAGAAATCGATCCCATATTTCTCGAAGGTCTCTGCGGTCCGGTAATCTTCGGCGACGAACTCGCCAATTGTTTTGTTGGTTTCTTTAGTTTTGTTGGATTCTGTCATGCGAACGAACCTCCCGGTGTCTTTGGGTTAATGATCTAGCTTTATCATCGAACCTGCCAAAAGCGGGGTGTCAGCTAGATCTGCCCTTCTCAAGCATGCGCTCAATAAGAGCCCACACGTCTTCAGAGGGTTTATGGCTTTTTGATGTACTCGCAACCTGCGTGCTGACATGGGACAGCGAAAGAATGGCACCTATCACAATGGAAGTAGCTGCTTCAACATCGGCCACGGAATCAAGGGAACCCTGCTGTTCCGCCTCCCGGATGCATCCGTGAATGAACTTTCGCGACCTAATCTTGATTTTTGACAACCGCTTGGCAGTCTCAATACCAGCGGCTTGCTCCAAATGGTCAGAGAGCAGCAACCGAGAGATGCCTGGATGAGCCAGGATGGTTCGTGTCCGCTGGAGAAAAAAGTCCCGCAGGCGTTTGATCGGGTCTTCAACGCCGGAGGGGAAATCGCTGGCGAGAATCTCTTCTACTCTCTCTATAGCATCGACAACAATGGCCTCCATACTCTCAAAGTGCCTGAAAATACCCCCCGAGGTCATTCCGACTGCGGTAGCAATATTCTTGGCGGTAAAAGCCCGAGCTCCTTCGAACGCAATAATATTGATCGCGACATCAATGATTTCGCGCTTACGAACCTCAGTAGGCTTTCGCACTTGCTTCCTCTTTTCTTGAAGGTGATTATTCATAATATTGATTATAAGTAAGCAAGCATTTACTAGCAAGGGGTCTTTCGTTAGTTTTCAGACGCTCCTGATGAGGTCCCTTTTTCTGATTGGTGCCGTTCCTTGAAGGAATTGCGGCAAAAGGCATTGCAAGGCGAGGAGGAACGTTCCGATAGAAAATCCGGAATGATGAGGCGTAAGACGGCAGGTTAACCCCATAGCCAATAGATCATTGAATTACTGAACGTCATTGGGATGGCGGGCTATGGGAAGGAAAAGTGTCGCTGAACATTGTCAAGTTTGAACTTGTAAAATCAACCAAAAGATTGATATCTTTAGTTTTTTTGTAAGTATGACTTGCGGATTTATTTCAACCCCAAAGAAAAGGAGAGAAATACCATGTCAATGTTCTGTTATCAGTGCGAACAGACTGCCAAGGGAACCGGTTGCACTGTCGTTGGAGTCTGCGGCAAACAACCTAACGTTGCCGCGCTGCAAGATCTTCTGGTCTACGCATTAAAGGGAATTTCTTTTTGGGCCGACAAGGCCCGTGGCGAAGGAAAGAAAGATCAGGAAATCGACCGTTTCATGATCGACGGTTTGTTCACCACTGTCACCAATGTTGACTTCGATGCCGAGGCCGTCTCCAAGTTTGTTACCGAAGCTGTTCGCCTGCGTGGTAAAGCAAGACGGCTTTGCAGCGACCTTAGTGGAGTTGTCCCCGTCGCCGCCCAGGACTGGACATTGCCCACTTCGATAGACGAGCAAATTAAGCTCGGCGAACTGCATGGGGTTAAGGATTTTAAGGTCGACGAAGATATCCATTCCGTCCGTGCAATCATCGTTTATGGCATGAAGGGGTATGCTGCCTATGCCGATCATGCCCGGATCCTGGGTAAGGAATCGGACGAGATTTATGCCTTTACCCACAAGGCCCTGGCCGCCATGCTTGATGACAGTCTTGATCTGATGGCCAACGTCAACCTCGCCCTCGAAACTGGCCGCATCAACTACGTCACCATGGAACTGCTTAACCAGGCTCATGTCGAAGCCTACGGTCACCCGGTTCCGACTTCGGTTCAGCTCGGCACCAAGGCGGGCAAGGCGATTCTGGTCTCGGGCCACGACCTTAAGTTTCTCGAAGAGCTGCTCAAGCAAACCGAGGGGACCGGCATCAACATCTACACCCACGGCGAGATGCTGCCGGCGCACGGTTATCCCGGACTGAAAAAATATGAGCACCTTGTGGGTAACTTCGGAGGCGCATGGCAGGATCAGTACAAGGAATTCCAGCAGTTCCCCGGCGCCATCATCTTTAACACCAACTGTATCCAGAAACCGGCGGACAGTTATAAGGACCGTCTGTTTTCCTGGGGACTGGTGCAGTGGCCAAACGTCAAACATGTCGAAGGCTGGGATTTTTCCGCAGTGATACAAAAGGCTCAGGAGTGTGCCGGTTTCAAGGACAATCCGGGCCAGGAGATTCTCACCGGTTTCGGCCACAACGCGATTCTCGGTGTCGCAGACAAGGTCATCGAAGGAGTCAAGACCGGCGCGATCAAGCATTTCTTCCTGGTCGGCGGTTGCGATGGGGCGAAATCTGGCCGGAACTACTATACCGAGTTCGCTGAAAAGGCCCCCAAGGACACGGTTATTCTGACTCTGGCCTGCGGTAAATACCGCTTTAATAAAATGGATCTGGGAAATATCGGCGGAATTCCGCGCCTGCTCGACGTTGGCCAGTGCAACGATACTTACAGTGCGATTCAGGTCGCCCTGGCCTTAGCCGATGCTTTCGAGTGCGGTGTCAATGACCTACCGCTGTCAATGATCCTCTCCTGGTATGAGCAGAAAGCAGTTGCGGTTCTACTGACCCTGCTGCACCTGGGGATCAAGAACATCAAGATCGGCCCGAGTTTGCCGGCCTTCATTACTCCGAATGTGCTCAACTTTCTGGTCGAGAATTACAACATCGGTCCAATCGGTACCGCCGAAGAGGATCTCAAGCAGATCCTCGCAGCCAAATAACACCGGGGGCCACTTGGAAACAGGTGGCCCTTCTTCACCTTTTCACCGAGCCTAAGCTGTTAAACGAGGAGACGATATCTGTGAATCTGCTTGGAGGCTAAATATGACAAATCAAGCTAATGCCTGTTTTACTTTTGATGCAGCATGTGATTCTGCAATCGAACTGGAGACCCAGATTTACCAAGGTTTCCTGGCAGCAATTAGAATTGTAAAAAACAAGGCGGCCAAAGAAATTCTTCAGGATGCTGCAACCGTCAGGCTCGGTATTAAACAGAAACTTGAGCTGGCGGCAATCAAAGGAGGGCTTGAAGGACAGGTGGCTAAAGGTCCTGTCCCGACGATGAACCTCATTATCCGTTGCTGTGACCTTCACCAGATTACTGCGGGATCGGACAATCGGAAAGCCCTGGCTTACGCAATTCAGTTATCAATAGATGCACTCCAGTTTTATCGTGGGATGTCTGAAAAATGTAGTGGTGCGCCAATGGCGGAACTCTTTACCGCTCTTGCAGACGACCAAACTCAATATTTACAGCAGCTTGAAGATACTTACGAGGAGCACTTTTTGCCGGAGGGGTGAACTGGAAAAGTAAAACCATAAACACTCCATTTATAATCCCAGGCTGATTTAGCTGCTTTGCCCGACAGTATCGCGAGTTGTTTGTCGTATAAATTCATCCAATCAAGTTGTTGCTTGACGTAGTCGGATGGTCACAGCAAAACCCAAAATGTTACCCAACAACGCACCTAATATCCAAATCAATGAACTAACGACAAAAACCTCCGGACTCAGAGCTGTCAGGAGGATATACGCTAGAATGCTATATACCAAAAAGTAGGGATATTTATTGTTACCAACAGTGAGGATCTCCGCTCGGTTTAAAATCAGGCCGCCCAGGATTGCACCAAAAATGACGAAAAACAGACCGCAGAAAAGATAGAAGACAGTCGGTGACGTTGAGGTGTGCAGGGCATGTAGAATCGGATTATGCTGACCGAATCGTAAGCCGAATTGTGGACAAATGGTCAGCGTTGCAAGCCCTGCGGTTACTTCAACCAGGGTTAATTTACCCAAAACTGTCCACATCGCCGGCCTGAGATCTTTTCCTATCATGCTCAGGATCGACTCATCCAGTTGTTTGCCAGGGGCAACCTGCCCGGTTTCGACAAAATCAGCAAATTCCTGAAACATCTCGTGCTCATTCTTAGCTTGATTCACGGCCCGTCTCCTTGTTCGCCATCAATTTACGCAGTTTGCGTATTGCCCGGCTGATGATTTGTCGGGAGTTGTCTGCGGTGGTCTGCATCTGTTCGGCGATCTCTGAAAAGGTTAATCCCTGGTTAAAACGAAACTCCAGGGCTTGACGCTGGTCCTCGGTCAGACTGGAAAGTCCTGCTACATCAATACGCCTGGGTGTTTCTGAGCTTGACTGTCCGGCATAGGTTTCCACAGCCAATTCTGAGGTAGTGACATGTTTCTGGTAAGCATCCCTCTTTCTGATATGGTCAATCAAGGCATTGCGGGTGATCGTGAATGCCCAGGGCAGAAAAGGAATGTCTTGCCGGTATTTTCCTCTGGCGACATGCAGCTTGGTAAAAACCGCCTGAAAAACTTCTTCAGCGTCAGGCTGGCTTTTTAGTTTCTTCATCAGGAAACCAAAAATACGATTTTTATGGCGCAAATATAAGGCTTCAAAGGCAGCCATATCACCATCAGCATAAGCCAGCATAAGTTCCTCGTCAGTCACTTAAAGGTCGCCTTTCCTTCTTTATTCATTGAATACGTACAATAACAGAGATTTGTGACACTTTTTTAGCATGTCTGTTAAGTAGCTAAATTCCCTTTAAGTTGGGCACTCCTGGATTTATTTTTATTTTATTGTCACAAAATTCATTCTGGTTACGTTCTCTGTAGGCAAAGCAACCCAATAGCTCACAACCTAAGGAGGAAACAATGAAAAACTCTATCAAAAAAACAGGACGGCTGATGACACTGGGTCTATTTGCTCTGCTAGTTTTTACAGTACCACAATCAGCTCTGGCTCACTGCGATACTCTGGATGGACCGGTTGTCACCGATGCGCGAACCGCCTTGTCCCAGAAAGATATCACCCCGATCCTCAAGTGGGTCTCCGCAGGTGATGAGAAGGTTATTCGTGCCGCCTTCGCCCAAACTTTGGCGCTGCGCCAGCAGAGCCCCGAGGGCAAAGAACTGGCCGACATGTACTTTTTTGAAACCCTGGTGCGTATCCATCGCGCTGGCGAAGGGGCGCCCTATACGGGACTGAAACCAGGAGTCTCAATTGATCCGGCGATTGTACTGACCGACCAGGCTTTGGCAACAGGGTCGATCGACAAAGTGATTGAGGTCATGACCGGGGCCCTGGCCAAGGGTATTCGCGAGAACTTCACCCTGGCCTACGAAAATCAGAAACATGCAAATGACAGCGTTGACGCAGGCCGTGAGTTTGTAGAGTCCTATGTAGTATTCACCCACTATGTCGAAGGTCTACATAACTTGATTAAGGCCGATACCGCCCATCGCGTTAAATCCGTTGCCACCTCTGAAGGAAAACATGGCCATTAACTTTCAGGTGCACACAACGAACAACCATTCATTTAATAAACTATGGTCCACCTGATTTTAAGGGTGGGCCATAGTTTGTTTCAAAAATAGGATGAAAATCATGGCTAAGTGGCCATGATCCAGCAAGGGAACCCGAAGACCTAAATTTTGGAGACGAAATGGATATCAGCATAGAAAATAATGTATCTGTAAAGCGCTTCGAGGCGATAGGGGCAGGGTCTCCAGGTCATTCTTCAATGCCCCTTTGTGCTCAGGGATGTAGAGCGCCATCAAGAGTTTAAAACGATAGTCGTAAAAGAGCCTAAAGACTGAGACTGAAGTGCGTTTCGGTCGACATCTCCGAGTACTTTATTGTCGCCAAAAGCAGACCTGCAAGATCGACCGGGTACCATCATTATTGCTTATTGTACGCATTATGTAACTCGGTTCCCCCCCAACAAGCCAATGCGGTCGCATTCAACTCAATACTTGCGTCGACTAGGTCAGTCATTTAACTCAGCACGGCACAAAAATCGCGGCCTTGTGCTGGTCAACTTTTATGAGGTCCTTGAAAGAAAAATCTCAAGTTCTTCTCGCTTCTTCCGGCAAGCTTAATGTCTTCCGCCTAACCAATCAGACAATTGATCAGAATCACGGCCCCTCTCAACCCCAAGGTCTTCGAACACAAATCGTTGACTTGTTGTTTGTACCAGGCCAGTGTTTTCATGACATTGTCTGGATAGGGGTGTGGGATTCCCCCTAAGAGAGTCGAAAACCCGAGGAGTGTAGCGAAGGTCTTTTGTTCAGCTATACCTCCAGTTTCGGATGGCCGAGGTAGACCACCAATTTGAACAACGACATTTTTTTGCATTCAAATAATACTGGAAATGACTTGATGCTCTAAAGCTGACCCTCTACTCATTACATGCCGCGGGTCGCATAGGTAGGGTCTTAGCGAAAAGGGCATCCACGATGAGGCGGATGCCCTTCAACGCAACAGGGTGATAAATGCGCTATCTTAACGCATCAATTCCCGCACCAAAATTGATGTGAAATGCCGAACCATCCAGGACCAGAGCTGGTACAGACTTGACACCCGCAACTTCAGCTTCCTGTAGCCGCGACTTGCTTTCACCAAGATGGACAATTTCAACATCGTATCTCGAAGTATCAAGCGCGTTAGCAACATGTTGTTCGGCGGCGACACATACTGGGCATCCAGCGTGGTAGAAAATTGCTTTTGCTTTCATAAGGGTATACTCCTAAGTTAGAGAGATGCCAGTGCTTCAGGCACAACCCTATTCTAGGTCCTGCTGGTGCTTCAAGGAAGCAGGCACTTTTAGGTTCCCCGGTAACGAAATGGTGTAAATTGCCGATAATCAAAGGAAAAAAAATGTTGCAATCAAACCTGCCTGTTTACCGACAACTTGAAGAGGTTGTCGGCTGCAAGTGGTCTGTCGCAGTTTTGAAAGCTATTACTGATGGTGTTTCGCGCCCGGGCGAGTTGGAACGCCACGTGGCAGGAATCTCAAAGAAAGTTCTTTCTGAGCGGCTACGTAAACTGACCGACTATTGCCTGTTACGCTGTTGATCGGCATCCAAATTTGACCCGGCATCGGCATGCTGGGTCCGAGGGGGGGGCAACGATTTAACTCTTTGTTAATACGTCAGAAGTCAGAAGTTAAGTGGGTCAATGTTCAACGCCGAGTTCATCTCTAAGAGTGTCAAATTTGGATGCCGACTGACACATTGACAGCAGGACCCGAAACGTTGCCCTATCCTGTATCTGCCGCCGCGGAACCTTGTAGCGGGAGAGAACCCCAGCCCTTTATTTTTTACCAGCGGCCATAAACAAGTGCGCAGCCTCCAGACAGTCCTGCCGGGATAGACCATGGTTTCGGGCGCGACGCTCCCAATCCGAAACGATCTCAATCACCTTTTCGATGATGGCCTTGGCGCGCTTTCTGTCTAGCCGATAATAGCCAGCCGTTGCTAAAACAACGCTCAGGTCAGGCAGGCGGTTCTCGATGTCCAGAGCCAGGGCATGCTCCTCCTTTTTGAAAGAAGGATTCATGTCGTAGGCCGGTGCCAACCACCAGCCTGCAGGTGAACGCATGAAGCCGTGATTCCGCAGATGGTCGTCGCGGTTGGCGGTGGCGACATTGAACACCACCCGCGTGAACAATTCTTCAAGATCGGCGGACAGAAGGTCGGGCTCACCGAAGGTCGCCAGAAATTCCGCCAGTTCCAGGTAGCTGGCATCATCCGTATCGACATGCTTCAGCAGCGTCATGGCCGAGGCAAAGAAGCGTCGGCTCTCTCTCTCGCGATCAAAACGCTTGACGAGAAAAGTATGGTAACCGTCGCCGAGCTGCATGAGCTGGGATTCTGGGACGGAGATCCCGCAGTCGCGGGCGAGATCGTGCAGGACCTTCTCCCAGACTGCGACATCGTAGTCGTCATCCGCCGAAGGGAATTTGGCGATCCAGAGGTGCCCCTGATCATCGATAAGGTTCGCCTTTGGACGTGCGCCGCCAAGCGAAGCTCCCGGTGCGACAAGGACTTTCAGCCATTCTTTGATTTTGTCAGGGCTGGCCAGCTTCTTTCGGGTCAATTCGAAGGCAATGGACTGTAATTCGGCAATCTTGGTGACAGGAGGGGCGGACAGGGCTTCGGCGGCGAGAAAAATATTGCTGTCTGGCAGGCTGTAGCGTAAGGCCCCCATACGGGTGCAGTCCTGCACTCCTAGCAGAAACTCCCAAGGGCCAAGGGTTCGGGAGGAGCGTTTCTCATCTCTGGCCTCAATAGCCTCCCGGCGCTTCATCAGCAGTTGGCCCCAGCGATCAGGGCAGGAATCCATGAAGACCCCGAAGTTTGAGCCATTAGGATAAAAATCGCCCGGCAGCAAATCCAGCTCAGGATCGAGCGGGAAGACATGGGCGTGTGTGAGCCAGTCAGGATCATAAGCAAAACTGGCGCTGCCGCGATCCCCTTGCGACAGGGTGCCGATCTTCTGCAGGGGGCCGAAAGCAGGATCGTCCAGCCAGACCCACAACTGTCTTCTATTTTTTCCCTTCGCCATCAATGTCTTCCTGCGGAAGTTTTTTCTTGCGAGGTGCTCTTTGTCTGTGCGGGAGAGCCTCGTCTTGCAGCCTGCGGCCCAAAACATCTTCATTGGCAATTTGCGCCAGGTCAGCCAATAGGCCAAGAACACGTAGCACCTGCACATAGTGACCAAAAGCAACCGATGGATCCCCTTTTTCAATCTTGGAGAGCGTCGGCCGGGAGATATCGGCTCTGGCGCAAACGACCTCCATGGAGAAACGCCTGCGCAGACGCGCATCCTTCAGTCTGAGACCCAGAGACTCGACTTCCTTCAGTGAGCCGGGATAAATATGGAGAGTCTTTTTTGACATAATGGTAAATATAATTAACAAATATGGCTAAATTAGTCAATCTTATTTACAGTTTTGCTTTTGACGTGAATTAATCAACTCATCATTTGAGTTAATTATATGCGCCTATTCGACTCAGACATTTCTTGTCGGCTGAACCCTGCCGATTGACAATCTCTGCACAGTTTGCCAAAAAGATCTCAATTTTTTCCCGGTTCCGCCGACATGGTTCATGCCGTCCGCTTAACCAGTCCGCCAGCTGCTCCGGATCTCGTCCCATCTCGACACCAAGTTGTTCCAAGGTCAGACCGTTGATCAGTTTGTACCATGCCAGTTTTTCCAGCAGATCCTTCGGCTGGGAGATGGGGTTGTAGCCGAGAAACTCTATGACCCTGGGAGTGAATCGCAGATCAACCGACCCTCTGTTTTCCCAGTTCCAGACCGTTGGGGTGGTGACGCCGAGCTTGGCAGCGACATCTTTCTGGTACAATCCAAGTTCAATTCTGCATCGTCGTAAGTGATCTCCGAGGGTGATTGGTTCGCGGGTAAATTCTTCAGGTGGCTGAATCGTAAGCGGTATTTCCATTTTTCCTGCAGTTTGATCAAGCTTTAAATTGTTGATAAAGGGGTCCACATCTCTGTAAGTGCGGATTTCTTGGTGATTTCAGTAACTTATGCACTTGCGCACCACATGATATCCAACGTTATCGGCAGCGATTGTCCGGTCCATTACTGGATAGAATCGACCTTCATATCGAGGTCCCACGGGTACCTCATAAGGATTTGGCTGATCCAGTGGATGGTGAATCTTCTGCGACCATTCGTGCCAGGGTGGAAAAGGCCCGTGCCATCCAGCGGGAACGTCTTGCGTCTTATGGCTTGCATGCGAATTCTGCTATGGCCGCTAGGCATATCCGCAAATTCTGCCCGCTTGATGAATCCGGGCAAAAACTGCTGGAGATGGTGGTCGATAAACTCGGAATGTCGGCGCGCAGTTACAGCCGTATTCTCAAGGTGGCACGAACTATTGCTGATCTCGCAGGAGAAGAGAATATCGGCCAGATGCATCTGGCTGAGGCGATTCAGTATCGGGGGCTGGATCGGAAAACCTTTTGAGGCTCAAAACTTTGCCCTTCATGAATTTGAAGTTACTTTAAACTTTTCCGTCAAAAGTAAACTCCTGATTTTTGATAAACAGAATCTGTGTAATTTATCCTTAGGTGAAGCAGGACCCCCCTGTGTCAGGGTAGTTGTCGCCTCTAGCTAAATTCAACAAGATTGGGGGCAGTTAGGTGGCACATGTATTCCAAAGCGTTCAGAGCCTTGATGGTTAGGAAGATGGCAGATCCAAACGGACCTGGCCCAATGTCTATTGCCAAGGACATTGGCGTCTCACGAAGCACACTCTATCGATGGGCAGGTGAAACTGATACCGTAGATGTTGCTGCTCTCCCCGACCCGCCCTCATTCTCCAAATCCATGCAGAGGATGTCCAGCATGAAACGACCGCAAGATTGGAGTCCTGAAGAGAAATTGGCTGCTGTGCTGGAAGCGACTTCCCTTTCAGAGGAAGATCTTGGTCCCTTCTTGCGCAGTCGGGGCCTACATGAAGCCCATTTGCAACAATGGCATGAGCAGATGCTGGTGGGACTTGAGCCAGCCCCAACAACACGGGTCGTCAGAAAACGCATTCAGGATCTGGAAAAAGAACTCAATCGCAAAGACAAGGCTTTGGCAGAAGCTGCGGCCTTGCTGGTTCTCAAAAAAAAAGCCCAGGACATTTGGGGGGACGAGGACGACAACACGACCCCGTAGCGAGGAAGAAGGTGCTAGCCCTAATCGAACAAGCGGTGCACTGTGGAGCCAGATTGGAGCCAGCCGCTCGGATGCTCGGGTTAACAGCTCGGACTGTACAACGATGGCGAGGTCAGCATGGTGGCTACGACCGACGCAATGGCCCAAAGACTACACCAGCGAACAAGCTGTCCTCTTCAGAACGACAGCAGGTTCTATCAGTGTCAAATTCGCCGGAGTATCGAGACTTATCTCCTCGGCAGATCGTCCCCCGACTGGCTGATAAAGGGCGGTATATCGCTTCGGAATCGACCTTCTACCGCATTTTGCGAGCTGAAGGTCAATTAGCACATCGGGAACGCTGCCGACCAGTCAAGCATCGTCGGCCAAAGGAGAAAAAGGCAACGGGCCCATGCCAAGTGTGGTCCTGGGATATCACCTATCTCAGATCAACAGTAAGAGGCCAATTCTTCTATCTGTACCTGATTCTCGACGTCTGGAGCCGTAAGATTATGGCGGCAACGGTCTTTTCCGTGGAGGGAGACCAGAACGCTTCTGCTTTGTTCATGGATGCGATTTGCCATCACAATATAGACCCAGAAGGGCTGATTCTGCATTCTGATAACGGCAGTCCAATGAAGGGATCGACGATGTTGGCAACACTTCAGAGCTTGGGTGTGATGCCTTCCTTTAGTCGGCCCAGCGTCAGCAATGACAACCCTTTTTCGGAGTCGTTATTCCGCACTTTGAAGTATCGACCGGAATACCCCTCGCACCCTTTTACGTCTGTACAACAGGCACAGCAATGGGTTGATCAATTCGTACTCTGGTACAACACCGAACATCGGCACAGCGAGATCCGCTTCGTAACTCCGGATGAACGGCACTACGGGCAGGAAAAATTCATACTAGGTAAACGCAAAGAAGTTTACGAGTTAGCGAGACAGAAGAATCCTGACCGCTGGACTCGGCAGACCCGCAACTGGGAACCGATTGAAATTGTTGTGCTCAACCCAGCACCAAAAAGGCCTTCCGAGGAGAGCCTGAACATAGCGGCATAAAAAACGAGGCGACAACTACCTTGACACCCGCCGGGACAGTGATCTGACCCAACTTATGAGAAAGCCTCGGCCCGCATACACAGGCTGAGGCTTATTTTGTTCTGTAGGTTGTGATTTATGACACAGTCTGCTAATCCGTCAACATCTAAGGATATATGAAAAGCGATTTCAACAGAAAATTTGCGAAACAAATCTAAGGAACTTGCCGGACATACCGAATGCCTGCCAAAACCCATCCAATAGTCATCCCACTCAAGGTTTCATCATAGAATAGAAACCCAATCAAAAACTCCAGAAGTTGGATCTTGAATAATCACAGATTCCCTGCGTCTTAGTCCTGTTTGTTTTACTTTTGAGTGGCGTATTATTGTTCGTCACTAAGACATATCTCGTTGAAACCGTCGCCACACAACCCATTGTTGAGAGAATTCCCGTTCCTCGGCCCCTGACGTCCTCCGATCCCCTGCCAGACATACCGATTATACAACCTCCCGAACCGGTGCTGGTGGATCCATCTGCCACTTCCCCCTCCCCCGACCGGATGCAGATTCAGTTGCGGCTCAAGAGAATCCTGTGCCTAAGGTAAAAGTTAAGGCCCATGCTCAACCTCAAGCAACCCGTCCGGATGGCATGCAATTTCTGAAGCTGACAGCCATTGCTTATCGCGCCAATCCCGCTGAACGGATTGCTATCATCAATGATCTGCCGGTGATGTAGGGGACCGCCATTGAAGGTGCTGAAATAGGGACAATCGTGCCTAATAAAGTGATTTCAATCTGGCAAGGCAAGCAGTTTGAGCCGCCGAATGAAGCTGAATAGCGCGACCCCATGAGCATGAAGCCTTGTCCTGTTCCCGTACCATAGCGCTTTATGAAACCGTACCTACCCTTGCAGAGCCAATTTTGTAGAATATTCCCTATATAAACGGTGGATATCCTACACATTTTTTTCACCTTTGAAAATTTTCCACAAAAGAACTCCTTGAAACCGCACAATTCCAGATAGATAGAAAAATCCAGGCGATTGGCATGCATCCTGATATGTTCAAGCGGGATAATTTTATCTACTACATGGAGGTTCCGATGAAGAGAAAACTGGTGGTCCTGTTGGCTGTGTTAGCTCTTGGAGGTGCAGTCGCTGCCGCCTCTGTTTTTATGAGCGGTGGGCCGACGATAAAAGCGGCCGCTATGGCGGAACTGAATGTTACCAATTTAAGCTGTGGGTCCTGCGTCAACAATATTCAGCAGGCGCTTGCCAAGATCGATGGGGTCGGCACGGCTGATATCAGCGTCACCAATGGCCGTGGACAGGTGAATTATGACCCAGCCAGGACCAGTTCTGCGGCTATTGTGAAGGCGGTCACTGACGCTGGCTATCCCTCTACTGTACGACTGGACCTGAGTGCGGATGATTTTCAAAAGCTCCAGAGTGAAACTGAGCAATTAAGTGCGGCCTATGTCGCACGCATCGGTAGCCGTTTGCTGTCACGAGACGATTTCAACCAGGCTCTCAATTTGCGCAGAACGTCAGATCTGGGCGGGAGTACATCATCCTTTGACAGTCCGCAACTGCAGGCCCAGGTCTGGAAAGAGTTGAAAGAGCGAGAGGTTTTGCTCGCTGCTGCAGATGTTAACAAGATCGTAGTCCAGGATGGGGAAGTCAGTCTTGAAATAGAACGTATAAAGGCCGCAACTCCTGATTTTGAGCAAACAATTAAGAGTAGATTCGGTAGCCCTGAGCAATTTTTTACCAAAGTGAAGGAGAATATGATTATCAATCGTAATATTGAATTGAATGTCATTGCAGGGGCCCAAACCGATCGGGACAAGCAGTTGCGTTTCTCAGAGTGGTACAACGACACCCTACGAAAGACTGATGTCGTTATCTTTGACCCCGCCATCAAGCAGGCAGAAGCATCTGGAAGTTCCTCCTGTGGCGGATCTTGTGGCGGCAGCAAATCCTGAATCACCTAGTCTAAATCCATTTCAGCTAAGACATTAAAAACCTATTGGGAGAGACAATCATGAGTGAAGAGCGCAATCGTCAAAGTAAAAAAGAACTGTTTACCAAAAAAAAGGGGAGCAGCACCGGGAAAATTTTCACCCTTCTGGGTGTACTGGTTATTGGCGCGGTTGCCGCCTGGTTCCTCCTAGGGCAGGGTGCATCTGACGGGATCGCGGCGGTCAAAGCTGAGAACGGTTTTGTGAATTTAACCATCTCCGATCTCGATGACGGCCAGGCACATTTCTTCAAGTTGGCGACTGGCAAAGGTGACATTAAATTTTTCGTCGTCAAGAGCGTAGATGGCGTGATGCGTGCGGCGTTTGATGCCTGTGACGTCTGTTATCGCGAAAAGAAAGGCTATCGGCAAGAGGGTGACTTCATGGTCTGTAATAACTGTGGTCAAAAGTTCAGGACCGATCTTGTCAACGAGGTAAAGGGCGGCTGCAATCCGGCTCCTTTGGCTCGTCGGGTTGAGAGCAATCAAATCTTGATCGCTAAGGCAGACATTGTAGGTGGTGGCTGGTATTTCGGACTTTAAAATTCTGCTGAAGCCTGCGAGGGATTGCAATGAAGCTTGAGAACATCGCTATTAATAATCTGTGCCGCCGTAAAAGCCGCTTAGCTTTTCTGGTGGCTGGCCTGCTGATCGGTGTTGCGACAGTCGTCACCATGATCTCACTGTCTACGACTTTGACAGAAGATGTTCAGATCAAAATGGAAAATTACGGAGCAAATATTATCATCACCCCGCACACTGATGATATCGCTCTCAGCTATGGCGGAATAAATTTGGGAGGTGTCTCTCTCGATCCCCAGGAGATCCGGCAGGCCGACCTGGTCAAAATCAACAGCATTCGCAATAAAGGCAATATTGCTGCGATTGCGCCCAAGGTTCTTGGGGCTATAGAGGTTAATGGCCAGCGGGTGATGTTGATGGGAGTGGACCCCGCCATTGAATTTAAACTCAAGAAATGGTGGACGGTTAATGGCCAGGCCCTAAGAACGAACCATGAGCTGGTTGCAGGCGCGACAGTCGCCCAAAAACTTGGCCTCAAAATTGACGATCAGGTTGAAATGGGAGGCGAGATGTTTACCCTGACCGGGATTTTGGCGAACAGCGGTTCACAGGACGATCAGATCCTGATCTCTGAACTGGCAACGGCTCAACGGTTACTGGGCAAGCAGGGGACAGTATCTCTGGTTGAAGTTGCAGCGCTCTGCGCGGATTGTCCGGTTTCAGACATGGTTACCCAGATTGGTGAAGTGCTACCGGGGGTCGACGTCAGTGCTATCCAGCAGGTTGTAAAAACACGCATGCATGCGTTGAATCAATTCCGGAATTTTTCTCTGGCTGTTGCTGCGGTTGTCCTATTGGTCGGTGGTCTGGTTGTTTTTGTGACAATGATGGGCTCTGTCAATGAACGCACGCGAGAAATTGGTATTTTTCGCGCATTAGGGTTCAGACGCTCGCATATCATGCGCTTGATTCTTTTCGAATCGACAGTCGTGAGCCTGGTCGCTGGGACATTGGGCTTCGTGTTCGGCATGGCGGGAACCTATTTGATCCTGCCGTTGATGACGGAGAATGAAGTCAGTCTGCATTGGGACCCTTTGCTTGGTGGCGGGGCAGTCGTTCTTGCCTTACTGGTAGGGACCTCTGCTTCATTTTATCCGGCACTTAAGGCCAGTCGTCTCGATCCGACCGAAGCCCTACGCGCTCTTTAAACACCAAAAAAGGATACTGGACATGCCCTTTGTTCATTTGAAAAAACTTGAAAAAAGATTTGAGAGCAACGTTGATTGCGTTATCGCCCTGAATAAGCTGGAACTGGCGGTTGAGGAAGGTTGTTTCCTTGGTATTATGGGCCCTTCAGGCTCGGGGAAGAGCACCCTGCTTTCGATTTTGGGGGGGCTCTGCCATCCGACCTCAGGCAAGGTTTTGGTCGACGATATTGACGTTTACGGCCTGGGCTCAGAACAGCGTGCTGATTTTCGACGCGAATACCTTGGGTTTGTCTTTCAATCCTTCAATCTCATCCCTTACCTGACCGCCCTTGAAAACGTTATGCTGCCGTTAGCGGTGAAAAAGTTATCTACGCCTGAAAAAAACCGTATGGCCAACGAGGTGCTGATACGTGTCGGCCTTGGTCATCGGATCGGGCATCTTCCCAGTCAGCTTTCTGGTGGCGAACAGGAACGAGTCGCGATCGCACGCGCCCTGGTGAATGCCCCACCTTTGATCTTGGCTGACGAACCGACTGGCAGCCTGGATAGTGCAACCAGTGAAGAGATTATGTCACTTTTTCTGCAGTTGAATGCGGAAGGACAAACCATCATCATGGTGACTCACAATGATGAGAATCGAGCCTACTTTGACCGGACAGTTGTTCTGCGAGATGGCCGCATTGAATCAGACAGCGCACGAACCCCAAAAGTGGTATCGCAAGTCTGTTAGGAGTAACTGATGATTATTCTGCTGTTAATTATTCTGGCCTTTTTACTGCTTAAAATTCAGGACGAACTGCATTCCCCTGAGATTATTGAGTCAGTGACAGCAGCATGCCCCAGTTGCGCTAAAGAGGTTGAACTCGACTGGATGGTCTGCCCCCATTGCCTGCAAAGGTTGCGTGAAAACTGCCCATCCTGTCATCAGCGCAAATTTATCAGCCACAGTTTCTGAACCGCTTGTGGCACTAACTCCGTTGGGTAGTTCAATGAAAAAGCGTTATTACTTTCTGTGGTTGGTCGCGGCGACCGGCTTGAGCATTATTTGTTACAATTACTGGAGTTTCTCCTGCGGTCGTTGCACTGTTGCATCTCTGCTTACCATCAGTTTTCCCGCCGGGATTCTGATCGGAATAAATCTAGTAGCGGTCGCGATCCTTCTCTATCTTAGGAATCGACCTCGCAGGAGCAACCATCGCTCCCAATGTATCTGTGGAGTCCATCTTAGCCAAGACTGGTAGTTCTGTCCCTGCTGCGGTCATATCCAGTCAGAAACATACTGAATAAAGTTTGCATGTGTTCTCGGATCAGTGATCTCTATAATGTCATATTAATTCTGATGATCCGGGAGGCTCGACATGGGTTTTATACTTTTTCTGCTTATCAGTCCGATCAATGCCCTCGCAAGCCAAGTCGTTGATGTCAACCAACTCGTCTGAAATCTTCTGATATATCAGAAATCCCTCAATCAGCTGACCGAGGTTTTTTTAGTGTCTGATGGATGGTGATTTTTGAGAAAAGCCCTTGAATCAAAGATCGAGGGCTTCTTGTTGAAGATCGGGTGGCATTTAAGCCTAAGCCGGTGTCCAATAACATCGCTTGGGCGAAACAATCTTTTCCTCTTTTTTTAACTTGGCCATTGCCTTGTCAACAGCTTTACGGTCAAGAGTTCCGAGTTCCGCAATTTTCCCAGCGTTGAGTGGTTGCCCCTCGGCACGCATAACTTCTAACACTTTTTCTGCAATATCCATTGCAATCCTCCTTATTGTTTTTTCTATGAGTTACCAAGTCTGTGTGGCGGAATCGATGGTAACAGCTAGAGTAGCCCGTAACCAACTGAACTTTGACTTCAACAAATCAAAGTCCGGGCCATCCGTGACGAAAGCTGCCGTGCCTTTAATCAGAAAACCCGCACCAGGTCCGTTATTGCCAGTCACCTTACTGCTGCCCAAAGTAATCAATACCTGATTATTGTAAGCAACATTGGCCTCGGTTTTATTCATATAACCGGCTGGAATAAGCAAGCGACCTTCCTCTGAAACCCGGATGTAACTGTTCCAGGTATTAACCATGTGCGGACCGTCTTCACCTAATGTTGCGATCGCAACCACTCCATCTTTCTTCATGATTTCTTGTAATTTTTCTGGAATCATCGGAACGACCTCCTGTTTTTAGTGTTGTTCTGCTCTATGCAAAAAGAGTCAGATTTTCTTGTACGACTATGCGATAATTTCTTTTAATCAATTTGTAACTTGTTTAAAAATCCGGACCTGATTGGAAGTGCAATGTTTTTTCTAGACAGCAACGCACCAGCCCCTTTGTTTAAACAACTCTATAATCAGATGAGGGAGCATATTCTCTTGGGTACGTTGCCAGCTGATTCCAAGTTGCCGTCTGTCCGCGACATGGCGAACAATCTGACCGTCAGCCGCAATACGGTAGAAGGTGCCTATCAAGAGCTGTTCGCAGAAGGCTACATCTACAGTCGGCCTCGCAGCGGTTATTTTGTGTCACCCCTCGATCAGGACTCGGCTCCAAGGTCTCTCGTTTCCAAACCTGACAATCAGCGCCCACCTTTGCAAAGCACACCGATCTTTCGCTATGACTTCCATCCTGCACGTCTTGACCAGGCAAGCTTTCCCAGTCGGCTTTGGCGTAAATTCTTCCTTGAGTGTCTGCGAGAAAACCCCCAACAACTTTCTCAATATTGTGATCCCCAAGGTGAACTGGGCTTGCGCTATTCAATACAAAGTTATCTTGAGCGCTCACGCGGCGTTGTCTGTGACCCAGACCAAATTGTTATCACCGCTGGACTTCAACATAGCCTCGACATTGTTGCCAATATCCTGAAAAAAGATCATTCCAGCGTAGCGGTTGAAGACCCCGGCTATCCTCTAACAAGCGCTGTTTTTCGTAACCATTCATATAGCGTTGTTCCTGTTGCCGTCCGTCCCGACGGGATCGATCTTGATGCTCTTGAAGCTGAAAACAGTACCATTACCTATGTCACCCCTTCGCACCAATTGCCACTGGGATATGTGATGCCGGTCGCCAACCGACTAAGACTGATCGAATGGGCCGAGGCTGGTGGAAATTTTATCCTCGAAGACGATTATGACAGCGAACTTCGTTATAGCGGCAAGCCGATCCCTTCTTTGCAGGGATTGAGGCCGAGCGGAAATATCATCTACCTTGGAACGTTCTCTAAGGTCTTGTCCCCCGCACTACGGATTAGTTACCTGGTTCTGCCCCAATCGCTATTAGCGACCTACCGTAGCTTGTTCCAGACTTTTTTCTCATCCGTCTCTCAACTTGAGCAGAGGACCCTTACCAAATTTATGGAAGAGGGCCACTGGGTTCGACACATTCGACGGATGCGCAGTATCAATAAAAAGAAGCACGATTCTATGCTCCTTGCTGTCAATAAACATTTCGGTTCACTGGCTGAGATTGTCGGACAGGGAGCAGGACTCCATATTGTTCTGCAACTGCCTGGCACAAGCTTTAGCGAAAAGGAAATCATCCGCCGCACCGAGCAAAAAGGTATTCGTCTGTTCCCATTTTCATGGACCTGTGCCACTGGAGAACCCGACACCACTAAATTGATGCTCGGATTCGGTGGCCTGACCACCAGTGAGATAGAAGATGGAATTGCTCTTCTTGCTCAAGTTTGTCTCTGACTCGTTGCTCGGTTCCGAATCTAAATATTTATAATTTGTATATTACGAGGGATCTGGCTCTTAGAGTAGGTCCAGTTTTGAATATAACTATGAGGTCAGTTTTCCGTTAGGAACTCTGAAAGGAGCTGTTTTATTTATTGTCTCGCTTGCTATCATGGGCCATAAATTGTCAGAAATATGAAATCTTACTGATCCTGATAAATCAGAAAACCCTCGATCTGCTGACCGAGGGTTTTTTAGTGCCTGATTGATGGTGACTAAATAGTAATGGCCCCCCACTTTGGACGGGACATTTTCACAGCTCATGACTGCTACAAACAGAAGACCCGGTCAGCTCCCACCCTGGGTTATGATTAATCCCTCGCAGCAGACTGCGAGGCGTCTACGCCCTTTGTTCTATTACATAGATGATGACTACTCTTCTTGACTGGATATTAGCAAGCGAAATAAAGGCTTATCGATTAAGTCGATCGACTGTCACAATTGCTAACCACTGTATTCTCCGCTGAATATCTTGACACTCTAAAATATCGCCACTAATATGGACGGAACGTTCCGTCCGAAAGGATCCGGTATGCCCACTTTCAACAAAATGAAGCAACAAGCTATCTTGAATGCCGCCTTGGAACTTTTTGCTGAGCGGGGCTTTCATGATGCGCCTATGGCGCGGGTCGCGTCTCAGGCCAAGGTCGGGGTTGGCAGTATTTATCGCTATTTTACGGATAAACCTGGTTTGATTGATGAACTTTATCAGCAGGTCGATGAATCCCTTCAGCAGGCGATCGTGCAGGGTGTGAATCAAGAACTTTCAACCCGCAAACAATTCTTACAGCTCATTGTCAACCTGACCAATTTTTTGGCAAATCACCCTCAGGAATTCAAATTTCTGGAGCAATACTATCATTCACCATTCGGAATTGATAAGAAACGCGAGAAATGGCTCCTCGAAAGCAAGTCTGGTCATAAGAACCATTTTATGGAGCTGTTCTTTAAAGGAAAAGACGCAGCGGTTAAGCCCCTGCCGGTACCAGTATTACTCTCCCTCTCATTTGGACCGGTCCTTTTTTTGGTCCGCGATGTCATCGCCGGCTTGGTTGAATTGGATGAAACACTGATCGCTCAGGTTGCCGAGGGCTGCTGGGAAGCGATTAGTGACAAAATAAAAGTCTAACTTACGCATACTTACTTTTTGAATCTTTTCGGAGCATTGACGTCATGAGACAAATCCTCACTCCCATAATGCATATTGTTCTGCTGCTCAGTCTGGTTCTCGTTCAAACTCCTCATACTGCCAACGCCGCGGCCAATGTTAAAGCAGGACCACCCCCCTTGGTAACCGTCGTTATCGTGACCGAACAGAATGTAACTCCCTCGACCGAGTACGTGGGCCACGTAGAGGCGATTCAAACCGTCGATCTGCATGCGCGGGTCAGCGGTCTGCTCGAAGAGATCCACTTCAAAGAGGGGAGCAACGTGCAGGCCGGTAAGCTGCTGTATCTGATCGAACCCGCACCCTACCAGATGAAGCTGGCGGTCAATCAGGCGCGCGTGGCTAAAACCCAGGCGGCAGTCAATTCGACCAGCCAGCACTTAACGCGGATTCAAACCGTGCGGACCGGCGGCATTCCCAGTACCGACATCGAAAGTGCCGAAGCTGCTGCGCTGCAGGCCCAAGCCGATCTGCAGGAAGCACAAGCGGTACAGAAGCTGTCGAGCATCGACCTGGGCTATACCCGGATTACCGCCCCGATCAGCGGGCGCATCGGCGCGACTGCGGTGAGCAAGGGCAACCTGGTCGGGCCAACCTCCGAGGCGCTGGCACGCATTGTTCAACTCGACCCGATCCGGGTGCTCTTTTCGATCAGTGAAAATGACCTTGCCTCAGTCAAGGCGGCACAACTGGATGCGGCCAGCAAGAAAAAGACCGGGATCATGCAACCGCGGCTGCTGCAGGCTGACGGCGAATTTTTCGAGCAGACGGGACAGATCGATTTTGTCGATAACCAAGTCGATCCCACCACCGGCACCATCGCAGTGCGCGCCCTGTTTGCCAACCCGGACGGGCTATTACTGCCGGGACAGTATGTGCGGCTGGTCGCGAGTGAAAGACGGACCAAAAAATTGCCGGTCATCCCGCAGTCGGCGGTGCTCGAAGATCGCGACGGTCGCTACCTGTTACTGGTCGATGCGCGGAATCAGGTGGTACAGCGCCGCATCACCACCGGCCCAATCGTTGGTGGGTTGTGGGCGGTAGAAGCCGGAATCAACGTGGGCGAGCAGGTAATTGTTGAGGGTCTGCAAAAGGTACGACCAGGGCAAACCGTCAAGATCACCACTGCGAATGCTGCCGCAGCGCCGCTGGGGAACTAAACCATGATCTCCCGCATATTTATTAACCGGCCGCGACTGGCCGTAGTGCTCTCGGTCTTTATCACCCTGGCCGGGCTGATCGCCATGTTCAACATTCCAGTCGCCCAGTATCCCAAGATCACCCCGCCCGAGATTCGGGTCAGCGCGACCTATCCGGGCGCCAACGCCGAGGTGTTGGCCAACAGCGTCGCGACGCCGATCGAAGCTGAGGTCAACGGCGTCGAAAATATGCTCTACATGTCGTCGTCTTCATCGAACTCTGGCCAATACAGCCTGAGCGTAACCTTCGAGGTCGGCACCGACACCGACATCGCCCAGGTCAATCTGCAGAACCGCGTGCAGGCCGCGATCGCCAAGCTGCCACAGGAGGTCGTCGCGCAGGGTGTCACGGTGCGCAAGGGCTCGGCAGATATGCTCGGCGCGATCAGCTTCTTCTCGCCAGATAACTCGCGTGACAAGCTGTTCTTGAGTAACTACGTCAGCAGCACGATCAAGGATGCCGTGGTACGCCTCGATGGCGTCAGCGATATCAATATCTTCGGCGAACTCGAATACAGCATGCGCATCTGGATGGACCCGGCGCGCATGACCGCTCTGGGCCTGACCGCAGATGACCTGGTCACCGCGATCCGCCAGCAGAATATCCAGGCGGCGGTCGGTTCAATCGGTGCCGAACCGGTCAATACCGGCCAGCAGCTGCAGTACACCCTGACTGCTCAGGGGCGGTTGCAGAACGTCGAAGAGTTTAAAAATATCATCCTGCGCAGCAACGCTCAGGGTGGGCTGGTACGCATCAAGGATGTCGCAACGGTCGAACTGGGGGCCAAATCCTACAGCACCCGTTCAGTCTTGAACGGCGGTCCGGCGGTGACGCTGGCGATCTACGGCTCCCCCACCGCCAACGCCCTGGCGACGATGCAGGCGGTCAACGCCGAACTGGCGCAGCTCGCCAAACGCCAACCGAGTGGGGTCGAATATCAGACCATTTATGACTCGACCAAATATATCGCCGCCGCCATCCACGAAATGATCTGGACCCTGTTTCTGACCTTTATGCTGGTCGTCGGCGTGACCTTTCTGTTTCTGCAGGACTGGCGCTCGACCCTGGTGCCCACGGTGACCATTCCTGTCTCGCTGATCGGGACCTTCGCCGTTCTGCTGGCGCTGGGTTACAACGCCAACACCATCTCGCTGTTCGCGTTGATCATGTCGATTGGGCTGGTGGTCGACGATGCCATCGTGGTGGTCGAAAACGTCTATCGCGTGATGGACGACGAACAGCTCAGCCCCAAAGATGCCGCGATTAAGGCGATGGGTCAGGTCACCGGCCCGATCATCGCCACCACGCTGGTGCTGCTGGCTGTCTTTATCCCGGTCGCCTTTCTGCCGGGGATTACCGGTCAGCTTTACAAGCAGTTTGCCGTCACCATTTGTACCGCGGTGGTCATTTCGGCGATCTGCGCCCTCACCTTAAGTCCCGCGCTCTGCGCAGTGTTGTTGAAGAAACCACTGCCGGTGCGCTTCTGGCCGCTGGTCTGGTTCAACAAGGCGCTCAATCAGTCGCGTAAAGGTTATGTCGCCGGCTCCAGCTGGCTGATTCGCTGGAAATCAGTCGCGCTGTTGGCGTTGGTGCTGATTATCGGCGGGAGTTATTTTTTGTTTCAGAATCGCCCGACCAGCTTCCTGCCACAGGAGGATCAAGGTCTCATCTACCTGAACTTGCAACTGCCCGAAGCGGCGGCGATGGCGCGCACCGATGAGGTGATGAAACAGGTAACCACGGAGTTGCGAGCGATTGACGGGATCGACAGCGTGCTCGGCGTCAGCGGCTTCAGTCTGCTCAGCGGGCGCGGCGACAATGTTGGCTTCGGCCTGGTGATTCTGACCCCCTGGGATAAGCGGGCCAGCCCTGCTCTGCATGTCGATGCAATTTTGAAGAAGGCCCAGCAGAAGCTCGCCGCGATCTCGACCGCCAATATCCTGGCCTTCACCCCACCGCCCATTCGTGGACTGGGGCGCACCGGCGGCTTCGATTTCCAGCTGCAGTCGTTGACTGACAAATCGCCGCAGGAGTTCGTCGCCGCCGCCCAGGCGCTGGTGGTCGCGGCCAATCAGGACCCGGCCTTAAGTCGCGTCTTCAGCACATACACCGCCAACAACCCGCAGTTGGCGCTGAATGTTGACCGCAATCGCGCCGAAACCCTCAATGTCCCGATAAGCGCGGTCTTCGCGACCCTGCAGGCTCAACTCGGCGGACGTTATGTCAACGACTTCAACTTGGCCAACCGAGGATATCAGGTCAAGCTGCAGGCCGCGACCGCGCAGCGCGATTCGATTGACGACATCAGCCGCCTGTATGTGCGCAGCAATACGGGGAAGATGGTGCCGATGACCAGCCTGGCGACCCTGTCAACCGAGCTCGGGCCGCAGACCGTCGATCGCTACAACCAGTTGACCAGCATCAAGGTGAATGGCGGCGCGGCGCCGGGCTTCAGCTCCGGTGAAGCGATGGCGGCGATGGAGCGCATCGCGACCAAAACCCTCCCCGAAGGATACAGCTTCGACTGGTCGGGGATGTCGTTTCAAGAACGCAAGAGCAGCGGGCAGGTGACGATCCTCTTCGCGCTGGCGCTGCTGTTTGCCTACCTGTTTCTGGTCGGCCAGTATGAAAGCTGGAATATCCCGATGTCGATCATCATTGCGGTGCCGGTCGCAACCCTTGGCGCGCTGGCCGGTCTGTGGCTGAACGGCGGCAGCCTCAGCATCTACGCCCAGATCGGCCTGGTGCTGCTGGTCGGGCTGGCGTGCAAGAACGCCATTCTGATTGTCGAGTTTGCCCAGTCGCGCCGCGAAGATGGCCTCTCGATCGCCGAAGCGGCGGTAGATGGCGGGCGCATCCGCTTTAGACCGGTGCTGATGACCTCCTTTACTTTTATCTTCGGCCTGGTGCCGATGGTCATTGCAACCGGCGCCGGCGCCGGCAGCCGCCAGGCCATAGGCATTACCGTTTTTAGCGGCATGCTGAGCACGACCTTTTTCGGGATCTTCCTGATCCCAGTGCTCTATTATGTTTTCCAGTCAGCGCGTGAAAAAGGCAGCGCCTGGCGCGCACGCCGGAGAGCGCGGGGTAATCATGGTTGAATCTAAACCTCTCAACCGGCGAGGCCCAGCAATGCTCAGCACAGGCATTCATAGCGTTCATATCTACTCCAGCCTACTGGTGGCTGGCCTTTTGGCCCTCGGTGGCTGCGCGGCGGTAGGTCCCAACTATATCAAACCAACCCCATCCGCACCCGACGCCTAGAAGGCCACATTACTGCGCGGACTCAGCGCTGAGGCTCCCGAACCGGACGCGATCGCCCACTGGTGGAGCATCCTGCAGGATACCCAGATCTCTGCTTTAGAAAAACGTGCGGTCGCCGGCAACCTAGATCTGAAAGAGGCGCAGGCGCACATCCGTGAAGCGCGGGCAATGCGCGGCACTAGCCAGGCCGCATACTTCCCGATCCTAGATGCAGAAGCGAGCGCAACTAAATCACGTAGCAGTGAGAACAGCAGCACCGGTGCTGAACGTGAACTCTATGTGGCCAGCTTTGCTAGGCCCATGAAAGAAGACTGGGTCCGAGATTTGAGGGATCAATGTACATCTCAAAATGTACCCTTTTTTTTCAAACAGTGGGGTGGGGTGAGTAAGAAAAAGGCAGGCCGCACTTTAGACCGCAAAACTTGGCAACAATTCCCTGTGGCAGATTGATTTCCTGCATTCTGGGTCCAGTCAGGCAGAAAGTCGCGGTCCGTAGGGAAATATGGTGGATAACAACAAAATAAACCGATTGATTCAAGAAATACTGGTGTGGGTCATTTCCGTGAACATCTCCAGGGCGGCAGTCCCAACATAGGAGTTGCCGTATGCATCCAGTTCCGGACCCCAGGTGCAGACAGTCAGTTTTTCTGGAGCCACGGCCAGGATGCCGCCGCCGACACCGCTTTTGGCCGGAAGGCCAACCCGGTAGGCAAAACTGCCGACGCTGTCATACATGCCGCAGGTCAGCATCACCGAATTGATCCGCTTGGCCTGACTTTTGGAGATAACCGCGGTTTCATGGGGCCGCGAATAACCGCCGCCAGCGAGAGGTAGCCCGGCGATAGCGAGTTCGACGCAGCTCATCTCCATCGCGCATTGGAAACAGTAAATCTCCATCAGGGCTTCAACATCGCCATGGATGTTGCCATAGCCCTTCATTAGGTGCGCGAGAGCGCGGTTGACGTGGGCATGGTTAAACTCTGAGTCTGCCACGGTTGGGTTGCTGTCGAGCGTCTCGTTCATCGACAGAAAACGGAGATAGTTCCTGATCCGCTGGTAGGCATCCCCCTTAAGGCTTTGCAGCAGATCGAGAATGACTAGCGCCCCGGGGTTTATGAACGGGTTTCTGGGAATGCCCTGTTCCTGCTCCAGTCGTAGCATCGAATTGAAACGATCGCCAGAGGGTTCTTTGCCGACTCGGGTCCAGATCATGTTGCCGAAATGCTGCATGACCAGTTGCAGGACAAACAGCTTGGAGATGCTCTGGACCGAAAAGCCTTCATCGGCATCACCAGCCTTGAAAATCTGTCCGTCCATGGTGCACACCGCAATGCCGAACTTGCGAGGCGGTACGCCTGCGAGGGCGGGGATGTAGTCCGCCACTTTCCCTTTTCCGAACTGCGGTCTAACCGCTTCAACGATATAATCCAGTACCAGCTGATAGTTTGTCACTCTGTCATGCTTTCTTACAAGGTGTTTTAGATACGTATTTGGTGGAATGTTGATCGGCATCCAAATTTGACCCGGCATCGGCATGCTGGGTCCGAGGGGGGGGCAACGATTTAACTCTTTGTTAATACGTCAGAAGTCAGAAGTTAAGTGGGTCAATGTTCAACGCCGAGTTCATCTCTAAGAGTGTCAAATTTGGATGCCGACTGACACATTGACAGCAGGACCCGAAACGTTGCCCTATCCTGTATCTGCCGCCGCGGAACCTTGTAGCGGGAGAGAACCCCAGCCCTTTATTTTTTACCAGCGGCCATAAACAAGTGCGCAGCCTCCAGACAGTCCTGACGGGATAGACCCTGGTTTCGGGCGCGACGCTCCCAATCCGAAACGATCTCAATCACCTTTTCGATGATGGCCTTGGCGCGCTTTCTGTCTAGCCGATAATAGCCAGCCGTTGCTAAAACAACGCTCAGGTCAGGCAGGCGGTTCTCGATGTCCAGAGCCAGAGCATGCTCCTCCTTTTTGAAAGAAGGATTCATGTCGTAGGCCGGTGCCAACCGCCAGCCGGCAGGTGAACGCATGAAGCCGTGATTCCGCAGATGGTCGTCGCGGTTGGCGGTGGCGACATTGAACACCACCCGCGTGAACAATTCTTCAAGATCGGCGGACAGAAGGTCGGGCTCACCGAAGGTCGCCAGAAATTCCGCCAGTTCCAGGTAGCTGGCATCATCCGTATCGACATGCTTCAGCAGCGTCATGGCCGAGGCAAAGAAGCGTCGGCTCTCTCTCTCGCGATCAAAACGCTTGACGAGAAAAGTATGGTAACCGTCGCCGAGCTGCATGAGCTGGGATTCTGGGACGGAGATCCCGCAGTCGCGGGCGAGATCGTGCAGGACCTTCTCCCAGACTGCGACATCGTAGTCGTCATCCGCCGAAGGGAATTTGGCGATCCAGAGGTGCCCCTGATCATCGATAAGGTTCGCCTTTGGACGTGCGCCGCCAAGCGAAGCTCCCGGTGCGACAAGGACTTTCAGCCATTCTTTGATTTTGTCAGGGCTGGCCAGCTTCTTTCGGGTCAATTCGAAGGCAATGGACTGTAATTCGGCAATCTTGGTGACAGGAGGGGCGGACAGGGCTTCGGCGGCGAGAAAAATATTGCTGTCTGGCAGGCTGTAGCGTAAGGCCCCCATGCGGGTGCAGTCCTGCACTCCTAGCAGAAACTCCCAAGGGCCAAGGGTTCGGGAGGAGCGTTTCTCATCTCTGGCCTCAATAGCCTCCCGGCGCTTCATCAGCAGTTGGCCCCAGCGATCAGGGCAGGAATCCATGAAGACCCCGAAGTTTGAGCCATTAGGATAAAAATCGCCCGGCAGCAAATCCAGCTCAGGATCGAGCGGGAAGACATGGGCGTGTGTGAGCCAGTCAGGATCATAAGCAAAACTGGCGCTGCCGCGATCCCCTTGCGACAGGGTGCCGATCTTCTGCAGGGGGCCGAAAGCAGGATCGTCCAGCCAGACCCACAACTGTCTTCTATTTTTTCCCTTCGCCATCAATGTCTTCCTGCGGAAGTTTTTTCTTGCGAGGTGCTCTTTGTCTGTGCGGGAGAGCCTCGTCTTGCAGCCTGCGGCCCAAAACATCTTCATTGGCAATTTGCGCCAGGTCAGCCAATAGGCCAAGAACACGTAGCACCTGCACATAGTGACCAAAAGCAACCGATGGATCCCCTTTTTCAATCTTGGAGAGCGTCGGCCGGGAGATATCGGCTCTGGCGCAAACGACCTCCATGGAGAAACGCCTGCGCAGACGCGCATCCTTCAGTCTGAGACCCAGAGACTCGACTTCCTTCAGTGAGCCGGGATAAATATGGAGAGTCTTTTTTGACATAATGGTAAATATAATTAACAAATATGGCTAAATTAGGCAATCTTATTTACAGTTTTGCTTTTGACGTGAATTAATCAACTCATGATTTGAGTTAATTATATGCGCCTATTCGACTCAGACATTTCTTGTCGGCTGAACCCTACAGGAGTTCTCTGCACCGTTTGCCAAAAAGATCTCAATTTCTTCCCGGTTCCGCCGACAGGGTTCATGCCGTCCGCTTAACCAGTCCGCAAGCTGCTCCGGATCTCGTCCCATCTCGACACCGAGTTGTTCCAGGTTCAGGCCGTTAACCTGTTTGTACCAAGTCAGTTTTCCCAGCAGATCATCTGGTTGGGAGATAGGATTATCGCCAAGGAACGCAATAACCCGGGGTATAAATCGCAAATCAACCGATCCTCGGTTCTCCCAGTTCCAGACCGTTGGGGCTGTTACACCGAGCCTAGCGGCAACATCTTTTTGATACAAACCAAGCTCAATTCTGCGTCGTCGCAAGTGGTCCCCGAGGGTGACAGGTTCGCGGGTTAATTCTTCAAGTGGCTGGATTGTCAGTGGAATCTCAATTTTTCCGGCTGTTTGATCAAGCTTTAAATTGTTGGTAAAGGGGTCCACATCCCTGTAAGTGCGGATTTCTCGGTGATTTCAGTAACTTATGTACTTGCGCACCACATGATATCCAACGTTATCGGCAGCGATTGTCCGGTCCATTACTGGATAGAATCGACCTGCATATCGAGGTTCCACGGGTGCCTCATAAGGATTTGGCTGATCCAGTGGATGGTGAATCTTCTGCGACTATCCGTGCCAGAGTGGAAAAGGCCCGTGCCATACAGCGGGAACGTCTTGCGGCTTATGGCCTGCATGCGAACTCTTCCATGGCTGCCCGACACATCCGCAAGTTCTGCCCGCTCGACGAGGCGGGGCAAAAACTGCTGGAGATGGTGGTCGACAAACTCGGTATGTCAGCTCGTAGTTACAGCCGGATTCTCAAAGTGGCACGAACTATTGCTGATCTCGCAGGAGAAGTGAATATTGGTCAGATGCATCTCGCTGAGGCAATTCAGTATCGCGGATTGGATCGGAAATTGGGGTGAATTCATCTGTTTGAGAGCACCTGCCAGGATTGAAGAAGAGAGACCAGAGGATTTCAGAGTGGCAGAGCGAGTTTGTAATTTCTCAAATTCCGCTCCGCCTGACAATAATGGCCGCCGCCATATCCGTATCAACCGCGTACTGACTGTAGTCGACGGAAAAGACGAAGGAGGGAAAGCTGGCGTTCAGCTCGATGTTATTGCCGGGCAGGACTCCCATGACCATCAATTTCTGTAGCTTCTTCGAATCACCGGCCTTGATGTAGGCGATGGTTCCGCACTCCCCCGGCTTCAGGCTGGTCAGGGGGACAACAAATTTCTCTTTCGTCTCGCGGGCCTTGCGGCAGCATTCGCCGGGCGGGATTGGTTTACCATGGGGGCAAGTCTCGGGATGTCCCAGAAGCCGACAGATTTTTTCCTCGATCCCCTTTTTGACGATGTGCTCCACCTGGCAGGCCGCTTCCTCCATGTCCGTCTGGTCGGTCTCGATGATATCGTGAAACAGGCGTTCCGAAAGGCGGTGTCGGCGGATCGCCAGTGCGGCTTCTTGCTTTCCCGCCTGGGTGAAATGGATGGTTTCCCCCGATAGATCAACCAGCCCCTCCTGAGCTAGCTGGTCAAGGGAGATCTCCAATTTCGCGCTCAACTGGCTTTTCGTGTTTAGCTGCGGGCGAGCGTCCACTAGACAGACCCACAGAACCTCTAGCGCTTCTTCAATCTGCTCATTTATTTTCATCAGTTTTTCTCCAGATCTTTTTCTTTAAACTGCGTAATGTTTCGACAAATTCCGGTTCTCTGGGTGATTCGTACCCGCAGTAAGGGCACTTAACCTTCTGGCAGCCGCCGAAGGATGAACAGCTCCGGCAATCCTTTTTGGCTTCCCCAGCGGCGAACTCTTTCCGGCAAAAGGGGCAGATCACAACTGAATCCCGGTGAGATTCAGCAGGGCGTTCACCAGACCACCGGTCGCAAAGGCGAAGGGGAAGATAAACAGAGCCATGGCACAGGCCATTTTGAACCCTCGTTCTTTTTTCATCACCAGGAACTGGGCGATGCAGGGGACAAACAGAGTCAGGGTGATTACCGCCACGGCCAACTGGTTGCCGGTCAGGGCTCCGGCCTGCTGCAGGTCGAAAAGTCCGGCGGCGCCGTAATCACGGCGGAAAAAGCCGAACAGAAAGGCCACTGCAGCTTCTTTCGGCAGGCCGATCCAGCCCATCACATACGATAGCCAGGAGACGACGACGTCAAAGGTTGCGGTGATTTTGCCCAACCAGATCAGCACACTGGCCAGAATGAACAGCGGTAAAATTTCCACGAAATACCACTGCATACGGGTGTAGGTTTTCATGAAGACCGCTCCCGGGCGGGGCATGCGTAATGGTGGGACTTCCATGTAGAAGTTCGGCCGGTCGCCAGGCATCAGCCGCGCGGTCAGAAAACCGATAAACAGAAAAATGAACAGCATGAACCCGGCCCAGACCGCCATGGCACCGGGGTTCTCGGCGACCATGCCGAGGATGACGCCGAGCTGGGCACTGCAGGGGATCGCCAGGGCCAATAGCAGGGTGGCGATGATTCGTTCCCTTTTGGTTTCCAGGGTACGGGTGACTATGGTGGCCATGGTGTCGCAGCCGAAACCGAGGGTCATGGGGATCACTGCGCGACCGTTGAGGCCAATCTTTTTAAAGATCCGGTCGACCAGCAGTGCCAGGCGGGGCAGGTAGCCGGTGTCTTCGATGATCGAAAAGGCGATGAAAAAGGTGCCGACAATCGGCAGGATGATAGCAATGGCGTAGCGAATCCCCAGGGTGATGATGCCGTATTCCATCCCCAGCAGATCACGGATCGGCTGCCAGGGGATGTATGTCTGCAGGAGATTGTTTATCCAGGGACTGATATATGCCCCGAAGAGGTCGGCCTCGAGAAAGTCGACGATGGTGCCAGCCCCGAACTCGCCGACGAACTTATAAAGACCGAAATAGAGCACCAGCAGCAGGATGGGGACACCCGTCAGCGGTCGCATGGTCCAGCCACTCAAGCGATTTGCGAAGGAATTATATTTGCTGGCTGGCGGCGCAAAGGTTTCGGTGCAAGTGTTGACAGCACATTGATGGAGCGTCATCGGTACCACGTAGCTGGCGGACTCTTCCAGTTGCTCTTCCAGGTTTGCCAGGGTGGTATCGAGAAAGTCGCTGGAGCGTCCTTCCAATTCCTGTTCTTCTGCGCTAATGGCTGCATCGCCCTGAATCAGCAACAGAGCCAGAGACCGCTGCGACAAGCCACGCCCGGCTGGCATGATCGGGGCCAAGGTATTCAGCGCCGCTTCGACGGCATCCCCGTAAAAAATCTCCGGAGTCGTTTCCGGTTGACGATAAACGGCAATTTTTTCCTTCAGCTGAGCAACCCCCTGACCGGAAAGGGCCGAGATCGCCACCACCGGGATGCCGAGTTTCTTCTCCAGCAGCTGGGTATTTATGTCGATTTTCAGCTGATTGGCTTCATCGATCATGTTGAGCACCAGCACCACCGGCAGACCCGCTTCGGCCAATTGCAGGGTGAAGGAGAGCATCCGCTTGAGATTCTTGGCGTCGACCACATGCAGCACCACCTCGGCGCCGCCGGTCAGCAGGATATCACGCGAGACCTGTTCCTCCTCGGTGATCGGCCTCAAGGAGTACATCCCCGGGGTGTCTTCGATCTGAAACTCTTCGGTCCCGATCTGACATTTACCGCGCGATACCTCCACCGTAGTGCCCGGGTAGTTGGAGACCACCACGTAAGAGCCGGTCAGGCGGTTGAACAGGGCGCTCTTGCCGACATTGGGGTTGCCGACCAGGACAATTTTTTTGAGCGCTGAGTCTTCTTCGGGCTGGCTGCCATGGCAGCCGCAACCGCTTTGCTGATTCATTGTGACCTCGTGTTTCGAATCGGTTTGTTGTGCACATCTGTATAGATGTTCATATGTAATAAGAAAAAAAGGGGTTCAGCCCTCTTCCAGATGACGGATTCCTTCTTCGAACAGGTGACGCACATGATCATCGTCGAGGGAGTAGTAGACCATCTTGCCCTCTTTTCTCGATCGAACCAGCCGCGCGGAACGCAGAATGCGCAGCTGGTGGGAGATCGCCGATTGGGTCGCGACGACCACCGCCGCAATATCGCAGACGCAGAGCTCTTCCTCGGCGATGGCGTGCAGGATGCGGACTCGCGTCGGCTCCCCCAGAACCTTGAAGGTTTCGGCCAGGTCGACGATGGTGCGGTCATCGCGCATCCGCGCTCTGGCCCGTGCAACCCGCTCCTGATCTACGTAGTAGAGTTGACAGATATCGTTTGACATAATCCCCGCATGTATGAATAATCATTCAGACGTTCTGGGTTTTACCTCTGGTCCTGCCTCTTTGTCAAGAAGAATTTGAAAATGGTTTTCATCAAGAAAATGATCCCCGCCTCGCACCGCGTCAACAGATTTTCTCTGCCCGCATTGGGCCTCATGCTGGCTGCGATTATCCTAGCCCTGATCCTCGGGGTGGTGACCTGGCGCAATCTGGATCGCGAAGAGCGCCTGATGGAAGACTTTCTGTTGGAGAGGGGTCTGACCCTCATCCGTGCTTTCGAGGCGGGCACGCGCACCTCGATGATGATGAGCTGGCAGGAAAGCACGTTGGCGACCCTGGTGCGAGAGACGGCACGCGCGGAATCGGTCGCTTATGTTGCGATTACCGATGCTTCCGGACGCCTGCTGACGAAAGCAGGGGGAAGTATCAGTGGCACCGATATCCTTCCATTTACGCAGGTTCTGACTGAAAAGCGGCCTTTAACCCGGCGAACAACCGACGCTGCCGGTCGTGTTGTGTTCGAAGTTGGCAAGGAGTTCAATCCGATTACGGAGACAGACACTGGGCGTGAGAGGATGATGAGCCGCTGGCAGCAATGGTGCGGAACGGACTGCGCGACGGAAGATCAGATCGAGAGCCGGGTGATTTTTGTCGGTCTGTACATGGGACAATTCGAATCCGCCCAACAGGAGGATCTCCGTCAGAGTCTGCTTATGGGGGGACTTCTGCTCCTGCTGGGATCGGCCGGATTTTACTTCCTCTTCCTCTCTCAGCAGACCCGGGTGGCCAGAATCACCCTGGCCAACATGGAACTCTACACGCGCAATGTCATCGACAGCATGCCAGCCGGGTTGGTTACCCTGGATGAGCAGTATCGGATTGTCTCGCTTAACGATAAGGCACAGGGAATCTTCAGTGCGCATGGAAAGGCGCTTGTAGGGAAATCGTTGGATAGTCTGACCGGCAAGGGGCAATGCGAGATTGCGCCGTTGATTCGTCAGGGGCGGGAGGTTATAGAACAAGCGATGGAGTGCCAGAGGGAGAATGGCGAGACGGTTCCGGTCAAGGTGAGCACCTCGCGTCTGATTGACAAGGATGGAAAACCGCTGGGAACGGTATTGATTATCCACGATATGCGCGAAATTCGGCTGATGGAAGAGGCGCTGGAACGCTCGCGCCGGCACGCAGCCCTCGGGCGCATGGCGGCTGGGATTGCCCACGAGATCCGCAATCCGCTGGGAACCCTGCGTGGCTTTGCCCAGTATTTTTCCAAATTCGGCAGCATAGATCCGCATGCCGAAGAATATGTCGAGCTGATGGTCGGCGAAGTTGATCGGCTCAATCGGACCATCTCCGCCCTGTTGCAATTCGCCCGTCCGCGGGAGTTGGAAGCGGCTGAGATCGATCTGACCGAGCTGCTGCAGCGCACCGCGCGCCTGTTGCAGGATGAACTGAGCGCCAGTGACCTGAACCTTAATCTCGAGCCGCCCACCAGGCCGATCCGCTTCAGCGCAGACTCAGACCTGCTGACCCAGCTGCTGATCAACCTGCTGCAGAACGCTCAGGCAGCTACCGAAGCCGGTGGAGAGATCAGTCTCGGAGCAGCGGAGCGGGACGAAGAGATCCTTCTTTGGGTGGAAGACAACGGCCGGGGCATGACCCCGGAGGAACGCTCGCACATGTTCGATCCGTTCTATACCACGCGTAAAACCGGAACCGGGCTGGGGCTGGCGATGGTTCAGCAGATTATTGAGCAGCACGCCGGGCGCATCGAAGTGAAGACGGCACCACAGCAGGGCACCCGGATCGAAGTTGTTCTGCCGCGAGAAGTACGACAAACTAAGGGAATTAATAATCCTGCAGAGCGGTACATTCTTCCGAATTCGCAAGGGGATGGGATATGAAGCAGAATAAAGCGGCTATCATGGTGGTTGATGACGATACCGCCCACCGAACCATGCTCAAGGCCCATCTGGCCGACAAAGGGTATGAGATCGTTGAAGCCGATGATGGCGATGTGGCTATTCATCTGGCCCGGGAGCGCGAGATCGATCTGGTTCTTCTCGACCTGAAGATGAAGCGGATCGGAGGGATGGAGGCGCTGGAGGCGATCCACGCAGTAAAGCCGGATTTACCGGTGATCATCATCACCGCCTTCTCCTCGGTGGAAAATGCGGTGGAAGCGATGCAGAAGGGTGCTTTTGACTATGTCACCAAGCCGGTAGATGCCGCCGAGCTGGCCCTGAAGGTGGAGCGGGCGCTCAGTTTCGATTCTCTACGGCATGAGAATGCCGCGCTTAAAGAGCGGCTCGGTGAAAAATTCGACTTCGGCAAGATCATCGGCAGTAGCCGACCCATGCGTGAAATGTTCGAGACCCTGGCTCTGGTCGCACCCTCCGATGCCACCGTGCTGATTAATGGTGAGTCGGGCACTGGTAAGGAGTTGGTCGCCAACGCTGTTCACCAGAACAGTCTGCGGGCGGCGGAGGCCTTCGTCAAGGTCAACTGCGCCGCGCTGCATGAAAATCTGCTCGAGAGCGAGCTGTTCGGTCATGAAAAAGGCGCATTTACCGGTGCCGCCGAACAGCGTAAGGGTCGCTTCGAGCTGGCTCATAAGGGGACGCTGTTTCTCGATGAGATCGGCGACATGAGTCCGACCACCCAGGCCAAGATTCTGCGTGTGCTGCAGGAGGGGGAATTTGAACGTCTCGGCGGCGCAAAGACGATTACGGTTGATGTGCGTCTGCTCGCCGCTACCCACAAGGACCTGCTGCAGATGGTGGAGGAAGGTAGTTTTCGTCAGGATCTTTTTTTTCGCCTCAGCGTCGTCCCTTTAGTGCTCCCTCCGCTGCGCGAGCGGGTCGAAGACATTCCGCAACTGGCGGGACATTTTCTTGAAAAGTATAGTAGCAAAAACCGCAAGGATATTCGCGGTATTCATCCCGAGGCTCTGGATGCCCTGCTTGCTTACTCCTGGCCCGGTAATATCCGTGAACTGGAAAATACCTTGGAACGGGCGGTTATCCTTTGCCTTGGTGAACAGATCAATTTGCAGGAACTTCCCGGTCCCGTGCGTCAGGCAGCCGCGAGCAGCGAGCGGCCCTTTGCTTTGCGGCCCGGGCACAGTCTCAAAGAGATGGAAAAGGATCTGATCATCGCCACCCTCGCCCAGACCGAGGGTAACCGCACCCACGCCGCCGGAATTCTCGGTATCAGTCGTCAGACCTTGCAGAACAAACTTAAAGAATACAATCTCTCCTGAATTCATTTGAATCCCAGCGCGAAGTGCCAAATTATTTGTCACTTCGCACCTTTTTCAGTATAGCCAGTTGTCCAGTTTTTGTTCACTCCCGCCAGAAAATAAAAATCAACATATTAAAAACATCTTTATTTCTAGACACTTGAGTATTGGAATCGAAATCGGCACCCTCCTTGCGATTTATTCAGGGCAACTTGAATCTAAAAGGAGGAAGTCATGAAAACATTTGTAACGGTTGTGTTCCTGGTCTTGTTGGCCGGGGCCACGTTGAGCTTGTCTGGCTGCGGGCATTATGGCCACTGGGGCCATGGTGGGAACCACAGCCACTACAACGGCTGTGGGCACCGGGGATACTGAAGATGTATTGGGACGGTTCCTGCGCTAATGGCGCCACCTGGTTTTCTTACTGGTGGCTACCGGGGTTCGGACTGGTTCTGCTGCTTCTGGCGCTGGTCGTTATCGGCCTGCTGGTCAGACAGCTACGCCGCCCGAGGGTCGTCGATGCGACTTGCCCCAAGTGTTCAGGTGCGGTCCGCAGCGTCTATTTTCGCTGTCCCCATTGTGGAGAAACCTTGAAGAATAATTGTCCGGCCTGCAGTCGGGTGGTGGAGAGCGGTTGGGTCTGCTGTCCCCACTGTACTGCAGCGCTGGCAAAGTGAACAAGAAACCAACAAAAAGGAGAAAAACCATGAAAAACAAACGGAAAATGCTGATTGCGAGCCTCATGTTGCTGACCTTTTCTACGCCAGCCTTCGCCTGGATGAACGACTGGTCGGACTACCGGATGAACCGCGGATCAGCGGCGGCGACCGATACTCAGTCCCTGACCGTCGAGCAGCAGAAAAAGGTCGATGAAATCGAGGGCAAGTATCAACCGCAACTGCAGGAGTTGCAGGGTAAACTCAACGCCAAGCAGGACGAGTTGCTTACGGCCCGTAGCGACGACGCCACGACCCTGGGCCGGCTCAACGCACTTGAGGCTGAGCTGTACAAGCTGGAAAATGACTACTGGACAGACCTGGACCAGGCCAACCTGGAAATGAGCCGGGTTGCCGGCGGCGGATACTCTTCCTGGTTTGCATGTGACTACCGGGGTTGCAACCACAACAACGGTCGCCATGGAATGATGAACCGCAGAGAGATGATGAGGGACGGTCACATGATGAGTGGCAACAACATGTCCGGCAGTAATTACGGCACTTGTTGTCGGTAAGCCGTTTATTTTTGATGTCCGATAACCAAAAAAATGGAGATAGAGCTATGAAAAAGACATGTATTAGCAGGTTTACTGGTTTCATGCTGATTGGTTTGTTCCTGATGATTTCTGCCGGCCCGGCCATCGCAGTCGATGACCGGGAGGCGCTTGAAGGAATGACTACTGCCAAGGTTGTGTTTGATGTCAATAAGGGCGATCCGCAAAAGCTGTTACGGGCCTTGGTTGCGATCAGAAATACCGGCGAAAGGCTGGCCCGGCAGGGTGTGCAACCCGATATGGTCGTGACCTTCCGGGGTCCCATGGTCGCTTGCCTGGCCGATATGAATGAAGACCCGGATGTGGATGAGTATAAGCAAGATATCCTGGATAAAATTTCCTGGAACATCATTGAGTTAAGAAGATCTGGCGTTCAGCTGGAAATCTGTTCCCTCGCTCTTAGCCTGGTCGGTATGGAAGACTCCGAGCTGCTGTCCGGCATCAAGAAAGTCGGAAACAGTCTGGTCTCTCTGATCGCTTATCAAAATAAAGGCTACGCGATGGTGGCCATTTAGGCACGAGAGGGGATGGTGAAAAGTTCAGCCTAGGCGACGTGAGATGTGGGCTGAAAACTTGAATCGAAACTGAAGACAAAATTATTAAATATAAGGTGAAAGCATGAGCTATTATTTCAATAAAGAATTATCCTTGGCTTTTGATGAAGCGGTGGCACGAGTCATTTCAGAGCTCAAGCTGCAGGAGTTCGGCATTTTGACCGAAATTGACATCAAGGAGACCTTGAAGAAGAAGATCAATGTCAATTTCCGCAAGTATCATATCATCGGCGCCTGCAACCCCAACTTTGCCCATTGGGCACTGCAGAGTGAAGATAAAATTGGTGTCATGCTGCCCTGTAACGTCATCGTACAGGAACTGGACGATGGACGTGTAGAGGTTGCGGCAGTCGATCCCGTCGCTTCGATGCAGGCGATTGACAACCCCGAACTCGCTGATATCGCGGGGCAGATGAGGCTCAGACTGCAGCGGGTCATCGAGAATCTTTAAAATACTGCGCATGAGGCGGTCTGGTTCTATTTACAGGCGGCCAACAAAAGGAGACTGACATTGATGATGAGAGACTGGAACGACAACTGGCTGTGCGGGCCCGGCGTCTATTTTCACGGACCTTGGGGCATGCTTGTCAACCTTGCCTTCTGGATATTGGTGGTATTCTTGATCGTCTGGGTTTTTAGGTCCTTGTTTGGGCATAAAGGCCCCGACAGAGCGCCAGCCTTATCCGCCTTGGACGTCTTGCAGCAGCGTTATGCGGCAGGTGAGATAGAGCGTGAAGAATATGAGCGGACAAAGAAAGAGCTGCAGGGCTGATTAGAGAGATGCATCAATCAAATCTGCTCGGGAATCTGTTCGATACTTCATTCAGGAAATTCTTTCCGCTACGATTGAAAAGAGCGCAACTCAATGCGCCCAGGGGACCCCGGCAGTGGAGACAGGTGCATCAGCAAAGGGGGCATAGAGAACTTTGCCCAGATAGTCATCCTCCCGGCCGTCAAAAAGTGCCGCCGCGATCACTTCGGGATTGTCGGTGCCCCAATAATTGCCCGCCATCCGCACATCGTCCCGGACCTCTTCGCCGAGTACGACCGCATAGCGGCGGTTGCCGACGATGTTGTTCCCTTCAATTTGATAGTTGTTCGGATAGGATGTAATGAAGAGCCCCTTTTCGTTGTCCGTGATGACGTTGTTGTAGATGGTCGGGGAGCCAAAATGAAAACGGATAGCAGTACCGTTGTTACGAAGAAGATTGTTCCTGATTACGAACTCGGTGGTGCTGAAGCGTAGACCAAACAGATTGTTTTCGACAACAGATTCTTCAATGACGGCTTTGGATTTATGACTGTGAATGGCGCTGTTGGCCTGGGTGATGCGGACATAACGCAAGCGGACCTCGGGGCTCTCGCGCAGGTTGATCCCTCCCCAGCTCCCGGCGGGTGCAACCGGATCAATATATCGAAAGATAATTGGCGCCGCAGCGGTTCCTTCAGCAATGAGGGTGCCGCGGACGATCAGTTCGCAGCCGGGAAAGTTGGGGCGCTCGGTGAAAAGATCCTGCCCCGGCGCGGGTGGCAGAAAAACCACCTCGGTGCTGGGGGCGATGACCAGTTGCGCCGTCTTCTCTACCACCAGATCTCCGCCGATCAAGACCGTCCCCTGCCAGCGGATGTCACCTGAAAGAACCCCCGTCAGCGGAGCGGGTCGCCCTTGGGGAGAGAGGGCGCAGGCGGCCGAAAAAAAGAGCAGCAATCCCAGGGATGCAAGCTTCACCGTGATTCGCATATTCTCAGAATCCCCGCTCTTCCTCAGCCGGTTGCCGGAAACCACTGAAAGAGATAACTCGTAAGCCTGGCGTAATAATCCAGAAACAGCATAGCTCCGACCGCCATCAGCATGACGCCGGTGACAATTTCCACCAGGCGGATATGTTTGCGGAACCGCTTGAAGGCAGAGAGAAAGCCGTGAAAGAGCATGGCGGAGATCAGGAAGGGGATGCCCAGACCCGCCGAATAAAAACTCAGCAGCACGACACCCTGTCCCGCGCTGGAGTTGGTTCCGGCGGCCAACGCCAGAATGGCCCCGAGAATCGGACCGATACAGGGAGTCCAGCCTGCGGCAAAGACAACCCCCACCAGGAAGGTTCCCAGAAAACCCTTAGGTTTGTTAGGAACCTGAACTCGTTTGTCCCCGAGCAGGATGCCGAAGTGGAACAGACCGGTCAGGTGGATACCGAACAGAAAAATCAGCACCCCGCCACCCCTTTGTAACCAGCCAAGCCCCTCGCGAAAATAGAGCTGAAAGGCTTGGGAAGCCAGCCCGGCAATGGCACCCAGGCTAACGAATACGGCGGAAAAACCCAGGATAAAGACCAGCGTATGCAACAGGACGGTCAGCCGTGCCTTAGCGCCCGGATGTTCTTCCTGGAGTTGGCCGAAGGTCAGGCCGGTAATGTAGGAGACGTAAGAAGGGAGCAAGGGGAGTACGCAGGGGGATGAAAAGGAGAGCGCCCCGGCGGAGAACGCAATCCATAAGCTCAGGTTGATGTCGGTTTCCATTCTTTGATTCCTTAAGTCGTTATTGCTTCTCAGATTCCGGGTTACATGTAGCCAACAATATACATGACACCCCGAGTACGATGCCGGTATCGGCTAGATTGAACGCCGGCCAATGCCAGTTTTGCCAGTAAAAGTCCAGGTAATCGACGACAACGCCGCGCATTATCCGGTCGAAGCCATTGCCGAGGGCGCCGCCCAGAATCAGGCTGTAGCCAAGCGCCTCTGTTCTGCGGCGTGGTCTGCGCAGCATTATGGCTAACCAGGCAGACACCCCGAGCGCCAGGGTGATAAAGAAATAGCGCTGCCAGCCGCCGGCATCAGCGAGAAAGCTGAATGCCGCCCCGGTGTTCCAGACATGCACCAGGTTAAAAAAGCCGGTCAGTGGAATGCTCTGGCCGTAGGGCATCAGGGTAGAGACGGCGAACTTTATGAGCAGATCAGCCATTGACACAATGAATGCCAGAATCCACCAGCGCCAGGCGATGACAACACTCGCAGCCTGATTTTTCTCCATGCAGGTTGTTCGTTGCTCATTCATTTGCGCAGCAACCGCAGGCCGTTGAACACCACCAGCAGGCTGGCGCCCATATCGGCGAAGACTGCCATCCACATGGTCGCATGGCCGGAAAAGGTCAGGGCGATGAAGATAAGTTTGACCCCCAGGGCGAAGGCGATGTTCTGGGTGAGGATGGCGCCCGTGGTGCGCGACAGGCGCACGAAGGTCGGCAGCTTGCGCAGATCATCGTCCATCAGCGCAACGTCGGCGGTCTCGATGGCGGTGTCGGTGCCGGCTGCGCCCATGGCGAAGCCGATATCGGCACGGGCTAGGGCCGGGGCGTCATTGATGCCGTCACCGACCATGCCGACCATACTGCCCTGTTCGAGCAGCGCTTCGACCGTTTTCAGCTTATCCTCCGGCAATTGGTTGCCGCACGCCTCGTCGATGCCGACCTGCCGGGCGATCGCTTCGGCGGTATGCGAATTGTCGCCGGTCAGCATCAGTGTCCGGATCCCCAGCGCATGCAGATCGGCGATGGCCAGTCGACTGGTCTCCTTGACGGTGTCCGCCACTGCGAACAGCCCCAGCACCTCCCTTTCGGTCGCCAACATTACCGCCGTCTTTCCCTGGCACTCCAGCGTGTTGAGCTGTTCTTCTAGTAGCACTGTCGTCAAACCGAGTTCGCTGATCAGCCTGTGATTGCCCAGGTGATACAGCTGGCCGTCGATCGTTCCGCGCACGCCGCGACCGGGCAAGGCGGCAAAGTTTGCGACAGCCACAGGAACCGCAGCAGCTTCAAGTGCAGCGCGTGAGATGGCTTGCGAAACCGGATGGTCAGAACGCGACGCGAGACTGACAGCCAACCGTCGCACACTCTGCTCGCCACCGCCGAGTTTCTTGAAATCGGTCTGCTCCGGCTTGCCGTGGGTGATGGTGCCGGTCTTGTCGAGTGCCAGCACGGCGAGTTTGCGACCACCTTCAAGATAGATTCCACCTTTGATGAGAATTCCCTTGCGCGCAGCAGCCGCCAAGCCGCTGACGATGGTCACCGGGGTGGAGATAACCAGGGCGCAGGGACAGGCGACCACTAGCAGCACCAACGCCCGGTAGATCCAGTCCAGCCAGGCGGCACCGAAGGCCAGCGGCGGGATCAGCATCATGGCCAGCGCCACAACGATGACCGACGGCGTGTAGACCCTGGCGAACTTGTCGACGAAACGCTGAGTGGGCGCACGGCTGCCCTGGGCGGCTTCCACGGCGTGAATGATCCGGGCGAGGGTAGTGTTATTTGCGAGGGCCGTCACCCGGTACTCGAAAGAGCCGGACTCGTTGATGGTGCCGGCAAAGACCGGGTCATTTTCAGTTTTTTCGACCGGCAGGCTCTCGCCGGTGATCGGCGCCTGATTGACGGTCGAGCTGCCCGATACGATCTCGCCGTCCAGGGCGATCCGTTCGCCCGGCTTGACCCGCACCAGGGCCTCCAGCGGAACCTCTGCGGCGGGGACTTCCACCCAGCTGCCGTCCGGCTGGCGCAGGGTCGCGCTTTGCGGAGCCAGATCCATCAAGCTACGGATGGCGTTACGCGCCCGGTCGAGGGATTTCGCCTCGATGATCTCGGCCAGTGCGAAGAGAAACATGACCATCGCCGCTTCCGGCCATTGGCCGATCAGCATCGCGCCGGTCACCGCGATCGACATCAGGGCGTTCATATTCAGGTTGAGGTTGCGCAGGGCGATGAGGCCCTTCTTGTAGGTCGGCAGGCCACCGCTGACAATCGCCAACAGGGCCAGGGCCGCAACCGTCCAGTGGAAGCCGCCATTGAGCCAGTGTACCGCTTCAGCGCTAACGGCAGCGCAGCCTGATACAGCCATCGGCCACCAGTTGATTTTGGTCGCTTCGGCCAGTTCTGCTCCCGTGTCAGCGTCATCTATCACCCGGGCTTCCAGATCCAGCGACTTAAGCGCCTGAAGCACCTGCGGCAGCACCTCGGGGCTGTGGTCGAGGGTCAGTTTGCGTTGCACCAGGTTGAAGTCAAGGGCGAAAACACCTTCCATTCCATTCAGTTTACGCCGGATCAAGCCTTCTTCGGTCGGGCAATCCATGCCGGAAATATGCAGCAGCGTGATCCGACCGGACGCCGCCGTCTGACGCACCGCGTGCATGCCGATGGCGGCCAGCGCATCTTCCAGCGTATCCGCTGAAGGCAGGTTGTGGGTCAAGGTGAGGGTGCGCTGCAGCAGGTTGAATTCGAGCGCCGCCACCCCGGGCAACTGAGCGAGCTTGTCACGGATCAGCGCCTCTTCGGTCGGGCAGTCCATATTATCGATGCGGAAAACCACCCGGGATTCGGTCTCGGTCTCTGTTTCAGTGGTGAGGACTGGTGCGCCCGAACAGCCACAGCTCTTGCTGGCACATTCACTCATTGCGGACTCCTGTTGATACTTTTTTATGACCTGTCTTGTTTATCAAGCACCCTGAAGTTACTATAAGGTCAAGTCCAATTAGGCCATCAGGGAGACAAAACCATGAAAATGACTCTTAAGATCGGTGAACTGGCCAGCCGGACCCGCTGCCCGGTGGAAACAATCCGCTTCTACGAAAAGGAAGGGATTCTACCGCCCCCACCGCGCAGTAGCGGCAATTACCGCCTGTACGGGGAAAAACATGTCGAGTGTCTGCTGTTTGTGCGCCGTTGCCGTTCCCTCGATATGACCCTGGAAGAAATCAGGCGGCTTCTGCTGTTTCGCGACGCGCCTCAAGAAGACTGCACCGCAGTCAGCGCTTTCCTCGACGAACATATCGGGCAGATCAGCACACGCATCACGGAGCTTGAACATCTGAAGGATCAGTTGGAGGCGCTTCGTCAGCTCTGCAGCGGCGCACGTACCGCCGAACAGTGTGGGATCCTTCAAGAGCTTGGCTCATCAGGGTTCACCATAGAGGGATAGTGCGGCACCGGATTGCATCCGATGAAGGTGATGATTTGAGAAACATAGCGTTTCCCAATTGTCCACCCATGCTCCCAATTCCAGATGGTGGAAGCCGCCATGCCGAACTGAAGTGCGACATCTTTCTGAAACAATCCAAGTTCAATTCTGCATCGCCGCAAGTGATCGCCGAGGGTGGTTGGATCGCGGATAAATTCTTCAAGCGGTGGAATTGTCAGGAGAATTACGATTTTGTGCGCTTGCAGTGACGTTTCAGAAAAGTAGGAAAGGATACACGCATCCCTGCAAGTGCGGATTCCTCGGTGATTTCCATAACTTATGCGCTTGTACGCCACATGATATCCAACGTTATCGGCAGCGATTATCAGGGCCATTACTGGATAGAATCGACCTGCATATCGAGGTTCCACGGGTGCCACATAAGGATTTGGCTGATCCAGTGGATAGCGAATCTTCTGCGACCATTCGTGTCCGGGTGGAAAAGGCCCGTGCTATCCAGCGGGAACGTCTTGCGTCTTATGGCCTGCATGCGAATTCTGCTATGGCTGCCCGACACATCCGCAAATTCTGCCCGCTGGATGAGGCAGGGCAAAAACTGCTGGAGATGGTGGTCGATAAACTCGGTATGTCGGCGCGCAGTTACAGTCGGATTCTCAAGGTGGCGAGAACAATTGCTGATCTCGCAGGAGAAGAGAATATTGGTCAGATGCATCTGGCCGAGGCGATTCAGTATCGGGGGCTGGATAGGAAAACCTTTTGAGACTCAAAGCTTTGCCCTTCGTGAATTTGAAGTTACTTTAAATTTTTCCGTCAAAAGTAAACTCCTGATTTTTGATAAACAGAATCTGTGAAATTTATCCTTAGGTGAAGCAGGGACAGCAATCTGACCCAACTTATGAGAAAGCCTCGGCCCGCATACACACTAGCCGGTGCATATAGGTGTTGAAAACCGACAACTCCTGTAATTCCAAAGGGTTGCCTGTTTATGGCTTAAGCAGGAAAACCCCTGCAACCTCAATGGGTTACAGGGGTTTTCCATTTTTTCAACACCTTTGTGGACCGGCTTGCGCATACACAGGCTGAGGCTTATTTTGTTCTGTAGGTTTTGCGTCTTAGTCTTGAAGCAACCTAACCCAGAGAACGGTTGTTGGTCCAGTGCCGACTAACGACAGTAAAAGCAGCAGAAATATAAAAACGGAGTTCCAACTGATGACGACTGCTTCCATCATCAGAGACCACCTGAGTTAGGCGAGACTCCCGTATTTTGCAATCGTTTTCCGGTTTCCAAGAGTCCCTGATTGTTCGACTATTCATTTCAAGCCAGGTATCAGGGGAAATAATTTACTCGCCGCGACTGTCAATAAACGCTTGCCACTGCCCCGGTCGTGGAATAAACATCGGCACCCTGTTCATATACACGCGATACTCATCTCCGAATTGTGCGATCACCTTTTTCTCTTCACTGCGAGCCAGCAGATAATAGGCAAAGACGATAACCGGCAGGATCGCGACAGAGAAGATGGTCGGCCAATGCACGACCCCTTCACCGAAGAGACCAATAAACAGCCCGGTGTATTGCGGGTGTCTGACAAAACGGTATAGACCCGTGGTGACAAGCTGGTTTTGTTGCCGGGCACGGTAGAGTACACGCCAGCCCTGGATAAAAATCCCTATGCCGACAAACAGTAATGCATAACCGAGGACCATCGAAATCATCATGCCGGATTCGCCGATACCCAGCAGGGACGACCAGAGGTTGGCATTAAGATGCTTGCTGTCGAGGCCGAAAAAGCGGACGAGAAAATATATCGTCAGCGGAAAACCGTACATCTCAGCGTACAGGGCTATAATAAAGGCTTGGACCAGACCGGCACTCGCCCATTCGCGCCAGGTTTTCGGCGCAAGATAGCGGTAAAAAAACCATGACGCGATAACGATCATGATCACTGCGATGGGCCAGGCTCCAGAATGGGCAATCGTTTCGTTCATATCAACCTCGCTTAGTTATTTGTAACGCCCTACATTCCTTTTCTGAACTCTTCGGCATCAATGGGCAGCTTTCCGCACTTCAACGCCACCATATTCCGCAGGGTCGTTTCTTCAGCCAGGAACGCTTCAACTGCCCGAGGATCGAATTTGCTTCCACGCAACTGAAGGATCTCTATCCGCGCCTGGTCAAAAGAGCACCCTTGGCGGTAGGGGCGATCCGAGGTCATGGCATCCAGGGTATCAATTACAGCAAAGACCCGTGCGCCCCAGGGAATTGCCTCACCGACCAGACCTCGAGGGTAGCCGGACCCGTCAAATTTCTCTTGATGACTCCGAACGATCTCGGCAGCCCCGGTGAGAAACGGAAGCCCGGCCAGGATCGCGTGCCCGCGCTGCGGGTGGGAGCGCATCACCATCCACTCCTTCGGCGACAACGCCCCACGTTTCAGTAGGACCGCATCGGGTATGCCGATCTTTCCGATGTCGTGCAGAAGCGCTCCCCAGTAAACCTGGCGCAGCATCTCCGCGTCGGTGGTGAAGTGCTGGGCTAAAACCAGGGTGTGACAGGCCACCCGCTTGGAATGCAGGCCTGTCTGGTGTTCACGCTCGTCCAAGGCCATGACCAGCGCCTCCGGCAGGGCGAGGTGAGCCTCGTCAAGCGCCAGTTTCAAAGTCTGAAATTCCTGCTGCTTCAGAAAACACCCTTCGCAGCAGTAGCTGTCACCCTGCCGGGCGAAAGGCACCCGATCAATTTCTGCGCTGCAGAAGCTGCAGGTGAAGGTTTTATTCCCCATCGGTCGCTCTCCCTTGAAAAGGCCCAGTCATTTCTGCTTGTTGCGCTAACCGATAAAGAGGTTACAACTCTGCCAGGGGTATTTGTTTGAAGTTAATGGCATGAGGGTGGCTTGCCACCGTTACTTTGTTCGTTCTCTTTGGCAAGCTTCGCCAGAAACCTGCCGATCACCCCTTTTTTTGCCGCCGGTTTTGCCAGTCCGGCTTGCTGGGCGTAAGTTTCCTTACAAACCTTTGAACAGAAATAGACGGACTCATGTGCGAAGTGAAGCATATGCTCTGCGCCTTCTTCCGAGACTTCCATGCCACAAATAGGATCTTTTGCCATGATGTACCTCCGTAAATTGTTGAACTTATTTCTCCACCCGGCTATTCGAACTTTTTTTTGCAAAAATTGTAGAGAGGGACAAACACCAGGGAAAAATAGACCCCGTAAAGAAAGCTCTCTATCAGCCCCAGGAAAAACGTCCCCCAGGTCAGCCACTTAAAACCAGGCAGTAGCCTGCTCCAGGCCAGATACATATTCTGACCAGGTAAAATCAGATCATAGATTACGCACAGCAGGTAACTAACCGCTAAAAACAATCCAACGGATACACCCACGGTTTTCCAATTGAGATATCCCATACCGTTCTCCTTATTTGAGACCACCCTCACTCAATTTAGCCTGGACCGCAGGCCGACACCTGCAGAAGATGCAGTCGCAACCCTCCTTGCAACTGGTGACCAGTTCTGCTTTGTGCGCAGTGCTTCGTCGCACAAAGGGAAACGCCAGCTTTCTCACGCGGCCGGAACAGTAGAAATGCTGCAGCCAGGCGCGGGGATCGGAGGCGGAGCAGAGACGTTGCAACAAATTGTGGTAGCCCAGAGTGCCAAGGCTTTCATAGATGTAACGGTTCACAACGGACAACTTAAACATGCTTTCGAAACGCCGCTTAAGCAGAATCTCGTAGTCTTCCGGGCAGGCCGCCAGCATAGCTTGTGCCGCCAGATGCCCCGAAACCATAGCGTAACGCATACCGAAGCCGAAAAGTGCATCCTGAAAACCCGCTGCCTCCCCGGCGTACAACAGTTGACCCTTGCGTGCCCTTCGCGAGGGGAAAATGTTGCCGAACCCGCTGAAAAATTTCGAATTTGTCATACGTAGTCCGATCTTTTTCTGGAAAAAATCGACCGCTTTGTCCAGGTAGGTTTTGCAGCTTCGCAGATCTGCAAACTGACACACGGCCATTGTGCCACGGCCACCGCTGACCAGCAGGTAGGCGTAGCCCTTCGGGGCGATTTGATCCGAAACGACGGCATAGGCTCCGTCTGGACAATCCGTTTCAAAGAGATAGCCGGCAGCCACAACATCGGTTCGGCGCGGTCCGTAGGCAACAATACCCCCGGCAGGCAAATGACGATGTTCCGTGTTGAAACGAATCTCCACACCGGCGGTCAGAGCCTGCTGCTTGAGCACCTGATCGAGCGACCCTGCCCCGCCACCACGACGAACCAGATACCAGAGTGGCAATGCCGACCGACAGAGGTATTCCTTACCGCGATCATCAAAAAAGAGACATTCACGAAAGGCCTGATATTCAAAGGTGGCTTCGATCCCCAGTTCCGCCAGTTCTTCCAGAACATCGTCGCCGGTGGTCCAATTTTCTAGTCCCTGAAAATCTCCATGAAAACGAGTACCGACATCGGAGTGGCGTTCGTAAACGATCGCCTTGCCTCCCGCCCTGGCAATGGTTAGAGCGGCAGCCAAGCCTGCCGGACCAGCACCGATAATTTCTAAAGGTCTCCTCATCTCCATCTCCGCTCTAGTGCACCGGCCGGCAGAACGGGTACTAAATTGACATTAGCCTTGATGTCACCCGGCTCAATCAATCTTCGCTGTCCTCAACCGCAGGGCGTTGCTCACCACCGACACCGAGCTCAAACTCATCGCCGCCGCGGCAATCACCGGGCTGAGCGTGATGCCGAAGACCGGATAGAGCACCCCGGCGGCCAGCGGCACTCCCAGAGAATTGTAGATAAAAGCAAAGAACAGGTTCTGGCGGATATTGCTCATGGTTGCCCGGCTGAGCTTGCGCGCCCGGATAATACCGGTCAGATCACCTTTAACCAGGGTCACTCCGGCCGATTCCATGGCGACATCGGTGCCGGTCCCCATTGCAATGCCGACTTCCGCCTGGGCCAGCGCCGGGGCATCGTTGATGCCGTCACCGGCCATGGCCACCAGTTCGCCGGCGTCCTGAAATTTCTTGACCACCGCCGCCTTTTCATCCGGCATGACCTCGGCGACGATCTCATCGATTCCGAGCTGTTTACCGACGGCTTCGGCGGTCGCACGGTTGTCGCCGGTGAGCATGACGATCTTGATCCCCTCGGCATGTAACTGGCGTATCGCTTCTGGCGTTGATTCCTTGATCGGATCGGAGACCACCAGCAGACCGGCGAATTTGCCGGCAGCGGCAAGGTACATCACTGTCTGCCCTTCGCTGCTCATCTTTTCGGCCTGGGATGCGAGGGATGAAAAGTCGATGGAATAATCCTGCAACAGTTTGGAATTGCCGAGCAGCACCTCCACGCCATCGACCTTACCGGAGACCCCTTTTCCGGTATGGGAATCGAAGCCTTCGGCCTTGGCCAGGGTCACCCCCTCATCGCTAGCTCCAGAGACCAGTGCCGCAGCGAGGGGATGTTCACTGTTTTTCTCGAGGCTGGCGGCCAGAAAGAGCAAACGCTTTTCGTCCATTTCGGCGGTTGGAATCACGGCGGTCAGCTTCGGTTTCCCGAGGGTCAGGGTGCCGGTTTTATCGACCACCAGGGTCGTGATTTTTCTCAGGGTTTCAATCGCCTCGGCATTTTTAAACAGCACCCCCATGCCCGCGCCTTTGCCGGTGGCGACCATAATCGACATCGGAGTCGCCAGCCCCAAAGCGCAAGGACAGGCGATAATCAGCACCGAAACCGCCGCGATCAGGGCATAGGCCAAGCGCGGATCGGGGCCGACCATCATCCAGACCACAAAAGCCAGGAAGGAGATAGCGATGACGACCGGTACGAAATAACCAGCGACCTGATCGGCCAGCTTCTGGATCGGCGCTCGCGAACGCTGGGCATCGGCGACCATCTGGATGATTCGCGCCAGTAGGGTTTCGCTGCCGACCTTTTCGGCGCGCATGATCAGGCTGCCACTGCTGTTGATGGTGGCGCCGATCAGGGGGTCTCCGGCCTGCTTTGCAACCGGGATCGGTTCGCCCGAGATCATCGACTCATCCACGCTGCTGCTCCCCTCAACAACTTGACCATCGACCGGAACTTTCTCCCCCGGACGGATGCGCAAGTGATCGCCAGCCTGCACTTGGTCGAGGGGGATGTCTTCATCACTGCCGTCGGCATTGACCCGGCGCGCGGTTTTGGGCGAGAGCCCGAGCAGCGCCTTGATCGCCGCACCAGTACGGCTGCGGGCACTCAATTCCAGCATCTGACCCAACAGGATCAGGGTCACGATCACCGCGGCGGCCTCGAAATAGACCCCGACTGCTCCATCGGCACTGCGCATGTTGGCGGGGAAGATCTGCGGCATCAGCACCCCGACCAGGCTGTAGCCGTAGGCGACCGACACCCCCAGACCGATCAGGGTGAACATATTCAGACTCCTGTTGATCACCGACTGGACGGCGCGTACATAAAAGGGCCATCCGGCCCAGAGCACTACCGGGGTGGCGAGCAGCATTTCAAGCCAGTTGAAAACCCGGCCGGCGGCCAGATTGACAATCAACTGGCCGCCGGGGAGCATGTGACGCATGGCGATCAGCACCAGCGGCACCGAGAGGATGGCGGAAAAGATGAACCGCCTGCGCATGTCGGCGTATTCAGGATTCTCCTCTTCCTCCAGCGCGAGGGTCCGGCTTTCCAGCGCCATGCCACACTTGGGGCAACTTCCGGGGTTTGCCTCGACCACCTCGGGGTGCATCGGGCAGCTGTATTCGGTGCGCGTCGTCTGCAAGGGTGAGATCAGTGCTTCCAGCGCCATGCCGCATTTAGGGCAGGGACCTGGGCCGATCTGTTCAACCTCGGGATGCATCGGACAGCTGTAGGTCGCCGCTTTCTCTGCGGGAGAGACAACGACCGGCATAGCTCCCCCCTTGTCCAAGTAACTTGAAGGGGCCTGTTTAAACTTTCCCAGACACTTGTCACTGCAGAAGTAGTAGCTGTGTCCCGCATGCTCAAGATGTTTAAATTTTCCCTCTACATCAGTGCTCATGCCACAGACCGGGTCAACAAAGGCGGGGGCTGTCTCCTCAACCAGGTAGGCATCAGGTGACTGCTTGAACTTGCCAAGGCACTTTTCACTGCAAAAGTAAAAGCAATGCCCCGCAAGTTCATAACGTTTAAACGCCATGTCATCTGCGGTACTCATACCGCAGACCGGATCGACATACGACTTATCCTCTATGGCGTGACGGCCCTTATCTCCATATTGATTCATCTGTCTGCTCCCTACCCTCGTAATAGGTTTAATCCAGGTTACTGGTGAATTTTATTTGTAATATTTAAGAGTATAATTACTTCTTCAACATCTCCTTGCCGTTGTCGGATTTCTGTTGTTGTTCCTTCTTGTGTCCACCGCAGCAGCCGCCTTTTCTCATCATTATGAAAAACAACGCGCCGAGTGCCAGATACCAGAGGATATCCGTTAAAGTCGGATTCATATTTCCACCTCACTCTTGTTAGTGATGACATTTTTGGCTGTCATCTGTGGCCAAGCCTTCAAGGATCGGACATTTATCAATGGAACCAAGGCCGTCACAGGCCGCGCTCAGGTGCTCCAGCACTCCGAGCATCTGGCTCAAATCCTGAATTTTCAAGTGAATCGCCTTGATTTTCTCAGCCGTTTTCGCCTTCACCTCAGACTTCCTGGCCGCCGGGTTCTGTTGCAGTTCCAGCAGTTCCTGGATTTCGTTCAAGGAGAAGCCCAGGTTCTGGGCCTTTTTGATGAAGCGCAGACGGACCGCGGTCTCCAACGGATAAACCCGGTAGTTCGACTCGGTCCTCAGGGGCTCGGCCAGTAGCCCCTTTCGCTCGTAAAAGCGAATACTGTCGATAGAGACTTCGGCCTTCTTCGCCAGCCTGCCAATTGTCAAAGAATTCAACATCCTGTTCCTCCTGCTTTTTTTGATCAATGTTTCAGGTTCCTGTGTGCTGATGTTTCAAGTCTAAACCTTTGACCATAGTCTAGAGTCAAGGGTGAGAATTAATATTAACAATTGAGTTATAATCCACGGTCATCTGTTGAATAGTCTGCATTCTCTGACATAATCAGGGAGGAAAAGCCCGGAAACGCAACATTCGCTATTAATAATGCAATTGCGCTACCAACATGAAAACGAGACAATTATTTAGCCCTGATTTATGGAGGACTTCGCATGCGATTTGATGAGATTCTGCAACAGTTTGATAAATTGCGCTTACCGCGTCGCACATTTGTAAAAGGAATGGCCTTTGGCGGAGCCATCCTCGGGCTGGGTATTTCGCCATCACGTCTGCTCGCCGCAAGCGGATCATCACCTGCACAACAGACCTTGCGAGGGAACCGCTTCAAACTCAGCATCGCCCCACAAGCGGTCAACTTCACAGGGAAGGAACGACTGGCGACAGCCGTCAACGGTTCTGTGCCGGGACCGATTCTACGTTGGAAAGAGGGGGATGAGGTCAGCCTGGATGTGACCAACAACTTGGCGGAATCGAGCTCCATCCACTGGCACGGACTGATCCTGCCGACCGGCATGGACGGGGTGCCGGACATCAGCTATAAGGGGATTGCGCCGGGAGCGACCTTCCACTACCGCTTTAAGGTCCGGCAGAGCGGCACCTTCTGGTACCACAGTCATTCGGGTTTTCAGGAACAGACCGGGCTCTACGGCCCGATCGTTATCGAACCCAAAGAGCCCGAACCTTTCAGCTACGATCGTGATTACGTCGTGATGCTGTCAGACTGGTCCGATGAAGATCCGACCGATATTTATGCAAAACTCAAGAAGATGAGTGGTTACTACAACTTTGCAGAACGCACCGCGGGCGATTTGGCGCGGGACATCCGCGATAAGGGCCTAAATCAAACCTGGACGGATCGCAGCATTTGGAACCGCATGCGCATGAGCGACCGTGACCTCTCCGATGTGACCGGCTACACCTACACCTATCTGATGAACGGACAGACCCCAGTCTCCGGCTGGACCGGTCTGTTCAAACGCGGCGAGAAGGTGCGGTTGCGGATTATCAACGGCTCGGCGATGAGCTTCTTCGATCTGCGCATTCCTGGGCTGAAAATGCGCGTAGTGGCTGCCGACGGCCAGAACATCGAACCGGTGACGGTCGACGAATTCCGCATCGGAGTCGCTGAAACCTATGATGTGATCGTTGAGCCCAAAGATGATCGTGCCTACTGCATCTTCGCCCAGGCCCTTGATCGCAGCGGCTATGCCCGTGGCACCCTGACAACCAGTCCCGGGCTGATCGCGGAGGTGCCGGAGTTTGATCCTTACCCTCTTTTGACCCATAAGGATATGGGGATGAACATGAACGGCATGTTGGCTATGGGGCAGATAAGTGGAATGGGTGGCATGCACCAGATGATGCCGGGCATGCAGATGTCAATGGGGAAGGATAGCCCGGCCACCGACATACAAGAGACAAAAAACATACTAATGCGCGGTCCGGCCGGTCTCGGCAGCGACGCCGAAATTGTGCATGCGGCCAGCGAGTTCGGCCCTCAGGTCGACGCCCGCGCGCAGCAACCGCTCTACCGCCTGGATGATCCGGGGGTCGGTCTGCGCGACAACGGCCGACGGGTGCTCAGCTACGCCGATCTGCGCAACCTCACCCCAACCCTCGATCAGCGCGAACCGGAACGTGAGATCCAGCTGCACCTGACCGGCAACATGGCCCGCTATATGTGGTCGATCAACGGCGTCAAATACGCCGATGCTGAGCCGCTGCGCTTCAAATACGGCGAACGTCTGCGCATCACCTTTGTCAACGACACTATGATGAACCACCCGATGCACCTGCATGGTATGTGGAGCGAGCTCGAAACCGGCGACGGGCTGCATCTGCCGCGCAAGCACACGGTCATCGTGCAGCCGGGCGCGAAAATCAGCTACCTGGTCACGGCCGACGCCATGGGCGGCTGGGCCTATCATTGCCACCTGCTTTATCACATGCTGGGGATGTTCCGAAAAGTCGTTGTCAGCGAGGGGGGGCGAGCATGAAAATCTGTCTGAAATACACTCTTGGCCTGCTGATCCTGGCGCTGGTATTCCCAATGGGGTCAGTTGCAGGCGGCATGGAAGATGATCCGCTCTTGACCAAGCTGGTGATCAACCAGTTGGAAGTCCGCGATGCTGATGGAGCGACGCCCCTGGTCTGGGATGCCGAAGCCTGGATCGGCAAAGACCTGCATAAACTCTGGATCAAGACCGATGGTGCATTGATCAGCGGCCAGGTGGAAGAGATGGAACTACAGGCACTCTACAGCCGTGCGGTTGCGCCCTTCTGGGATCTGCAGCTCGGCTGGCGGCGCGACATCCGCCCGACTCCGCAACGCGACTGGCTGGCGTTGGGATTCAAGGGGCTGGCGCCCTACTACTTCGATATCGACAGCGCAGTCTTTATCGGCACCAATGGCCGTACCGCGCTGCGTCTACAGGCCGAATATGATCTGATGCTGACCCAGCGCCTGGTGCTGGTGCCAGATTTTGAGGTGAACTTTTATGGCAGGAATGACCCAGCCGTTGGTATTGGCAAGGGTATTTCAAACACTGAAGCTGGCCTGCGGCTGCGCTACGAAATCCGTCGCGAATTTGCCCCCTACATCGGCATCAACTGGAACCGGGTCTATGGGAACACCGCTGACTTTGCCCGGAGCGAAGGGGTCGGTATAGAAGAGACACAGCTGCTTGTGGGCGTCCGCTTATGGTTTTAGAAACTGACCGCCCCGTAAAAGCCCGCGGTATAATCGGGGCTGCTGTTACTTAGGCCCTGCCCCAGATAGGCGCCGACACTCCCCTGCTCCGACACCCGGTAGCGGGACTGCAGCTGCACCTCCAACGCATCGGGGTTGCCAGCAAAGGCTGTGGTCGCCCCGGAGAGTGCGAGCCCGGCATCCAGCTTTTGGGTCAACTGGTAGCGGACAGAGCCCTGATAGGTCCAGTAGTTATTCGGATTGTAGGTCGTCGTCGACCCAGGTGTCACGTAGAGTGTCTCGGCATACAGCGACCAGTCGCCGAAAACCTTGCCGGCACTGAGTCCAGCGCCAAAATCGAAGGCGCCGGTTCCGAGCCCCTTGTCTTTATCAGCCGTCGGGGCCTTGAGATAAATCAGGGGACGGAGCATCGGAGTTGTGGCGGATTCAGGCAACAAGGTATAACCGGTCGTCAGGGTAATATCTCCGAGCCCAGATTGCGATTTGGTTTGGCTGGTGCTGGTGGTTGTACTCCCGCTGCCCATGCCACCACCAGCAGTGCCCCCCGTGGTGGAGCCGGAGGTCTGCATCGGGAAACGTATCCCCCCCAGAGAAACAGTTGAACCGGCACTCTGATAGAGATAGGGGATCTCTAGCGAGAAATCGAGACGTTCTGTGGGGTAGTAACCGATGATCAGAGGGATACTGTAGCTGTCGGTCGTCTGAGACGTGCCGTAATTGCCACTGGCGAAATCAAACCCAAGGCTCACGGAGAGCTGAGGATTGGGTGCGCCCAGCGCGCTGGTTGAGAGGCAAAAGAATAAACCCATCCCTAGCAGTAGAACCCATGTTTTCATATTGTTCAATGAGGTCATCTTTAGCTGCTCCATTTTAACTATACTGAGAGGCTGTCAAAACATACCTCGCGACTGCCTCTCAGTATACGGAAAGATATCTAGTCCGCAAACAAGATCTGTTGATTTTTCATTCGTTAATCCGATAATGTCATGGTTCCGTTGTACGACGTAGATCTAGAATTACCTTCAGTTCCATCCTGCGCATGAATCTGGCCCTGACTGCGGCTCATGTTTTGATTCGTGTTCATGTTCTGATTCATGTTCTGATTCATGTTCTGATTCATGTTCTGATTCATGTTCTGGTTCATGTTCTGGTTCATGTTCTGGTTCATGTTCTGGTTCATGTTCTGGTTCATGTTACGTGAAGCAGTATGAGTTTGAGACTGGCCACCCATGGAGTGGACCATACTTCCTTGCCCTCGAGAAAAACTACTCCCCGCATGAGAACCTCCTCCTCCTTTTCCAGCTGTTGCCAAACTTGCACTACCAACACTCACTGCCAGCGCGATCATTACGATAAACATTTTTTTCATCAACATTTTGTTTCTCCACGGATTCAAGATTAAGGGGACAATAACTTTTCTGGTGGTACTCAGTTTCAGAGATCTGCGCCTTTTAGGGGCAGCTGCGGCCGAATTCAGGCAGAATATTCTGCAACCCTGATTTTCTTAAATGTCCAGACATGTCTCTTAGACGCGGGATAATGGATTTAGTTTACAAAAAAGTTCGGTACAGGGGAAAATATCGAGATTTGGTTTTTGTCGAATGGAATTGTGAAGCAGCAACGCCCCGGCTGAAGCCGAGGCGCGTAAGGTTATCAACCTGTCGAGGGAAGCACTGCTAATGCCCCATACGCCGCATCGGCAGGCGTTGCATTCCCCCTGCCGGTCCCATATTGTGCTGGCCGCCCATGTAATTTTGCCGCAGTTGCCGGGCACGCTCGGCGCGCTCGGCCTCCGGCAGATCTTTCAACTGTTCCAGTTCCTGACGCAGTTTCTGTCGTTGCTCTGGAGTCAGCTTTCTGAAGTTCTGATACGTCTGACGCAATTGCTCGCGCCGTTCGGGGGACAAGGCTTGCCAGCGCTTAAAGCGTTCCTGAATCCGTTGCTGTTGCTGAAGATCCAGTGCCTTAAAGCGCTGCAACCGTTGACGCAATTGCTGCTGCTCTTCTGCCGGTAACGCCTGATACTGCTGATAGCGCTCGCGCAAGGCTTGCTGCTGTTGGGGTGAGAGCTGCTGCCAGCGCTGCAGAGCTTGCGCATTCAGTGGCGTTTCGGCCCTGACTCCGGCCTGACCCTGGCGAACGGTGCCCTCCACCGCCAACGCATTGACCGACAGCAGTAGCAACCCGAGGAAGATGATCATCCGGACTATTTTCATTTCTTCTCCTCCCCGGCGCTCAGTAGGTTTAAATCTTTCAACATATCCATCTGCTGCAAAAGCTCCATATGTGCGATGACCTGCTGATCCTCGGCATTGACCTGAGCCTCTGGCTCTTTTTTTTGTTCGTCACCCTGTTCGGCGGCAAAGGCTTGATGCACCGGGAAAAGCAGGAGGCAGAGCACCAGCCAATACAGGCAAAAACTTTTTCTCATCTGGTCATCCCTGGCTGGCGAGTTGTTGCAGCAGATCGAGGTTTTCCAGCAGATCGAGATTCTGCAGAAGTTCAAACTGATCCAGCACCTCCTGCTCGGCGACCTGAGTTGTGACCACGGGGACAGGCGGTTCTATCTGCTGCCGCAGGTTCAGGGTCAACGTCATCACCAGAGCTCCTGCCAATGCCCAGCCCAGTGCAGGTCGACTGAAACGACGCCGCTGAGGCAACTTTTTCATAACGCGGGCACTGAAATTCGTCAGCTCACCGTCTGTGAGTTCGGGCACGCCTGTCGGCACCAGATTTAAAAATTTCCGTATTTCGGCAAGTTCGCTACGGCAGAGAGAACACGTTTGCAGGTGTTGTTCGACCTGCAGCTTGTCTGCGTCATCGAGGTCACCAAAATGAAACAGGCTGAGCTGCTCTGTCGGGCAGGCGTTTAATTGTGTTTTGCTGGTCATGATAGACCTCCTTGCAGGTCTTTTAACTCGTTCCGCAAAAAATGGATGGCGCGGTGAAGATGGGCCTTAACCGTCCCGACTTCAAGCTCAAGGACGCTGGCGATCTCCTTGAGCGGCATCCCTTCATGATGCCGCAGGATAAAAACCATCCGCTGTCGCGCCGGAAGTTTATCCATCGCCTTGGTCATTGTTCGTCCCGCCTCCCCGGCCAGGTAGATTTCCCCCGGATTTGCACCCGGATCGGCCGCCTGCTCCAACGGATCCTGATCATCCTCAGTGTTGCGCAAGAAAAAAATCTTCTGCTTCAGCTTCTGCCGCCGTAGATGATCAATCGCCAGACGACTGAGGATCTGGTACAGCCAGGTCGACAGGCTGCTCTCTCCACGAAACTTCGCAATATTCTTATGCAGCCGGATAAAAGCTTCCTGAGCCAGATCTTCGGCATCTTCGCGGTTACCGACCATACGCCAGGCCATCCCGATCAGGCGGGCTGAATTAGCGTTGACCAGCGCCTCGAAGCTGCTCTCATCTCCAGCCTGAAGCTGAGCCAAAAGAATTTTTTCGGTACCTGCATCCATCGAGAGAGCGTATCCGCCTCTTCCTCGTACGTCAATGTTGCATGAGAAACAATTCTACTGACTCAGATCACGAAAATCAGTGCCACTACCGGAATCTATAGCTTTGACGCTTGAAGGGGATAAAAGGTTTACCCAGTAGATATTTTTTTTAAAGCGTCACTCTAGCGTCTCCTTGAAACAAAAAATCATGATTCCATATTTTTTTGTAAACCTTTCCAGAGGTCGATCGTCAAAGACACTGAAGCGCCAAAAGCGGCCTGATACTTTTAAATTGCAAAGGGAGTAAGATTATGAATAGAGCTTTCATCTGGACCCTGCTGGTCCTTCTGATTCTGGCGGGCTGTGCCCCCGGAGTCGGGCCCAAAGAACAGGGGGGAGTCTTGTTAGGGGCAGGGACGGGTGCCTTGTTGGGTTCTCATCTCGGACGCGGTCATGGTAGCGTGGTTGCAGTGGCGATCGGCACACTGGCCGGAGCCATGATTGGTCAGGAGTTGGGACATTCACTCGACCAGGCAGACAAACTGGCGATGAATCAAAACTTGCAGGAAGGGTTGGAATACAATCACAGCCAGGAAACAAACAGCTGGAATAACCCTGACAATAAGCACTGCGGAAGCCTGACGCCAATAAAAACCTTCCGGACCGCCAAAAATGATTATTGCCGCGAATACCTGCAAACGGTGGTCATCGGTGGTCAAGAAAGCCGCGCCTATGGCACCGCCTGTCGTACCGCTGATGGCAGCTGGAAGATCGTAAAATAAGAAATAGTTTTCACCCAGAGGCAGAATGTCTGCCCCTGATGAATGGGGACAGATTGTCCCGGAAAAGTTAACCAATCCAAAACATCTAAAGAGGTGAAACCATGAAGAACAAAACTTTGCACATGGCACTGGTGATACTAACGGCATTGGTCCTGATCACAGGGCTGAGCGCCTGCGGTGGTGGCGGCTCAACGACGCCTGCCACGACCGGTGCGACCCTGAGCGGCAGCGCTCAGTGAATATGAAACGAAACCTGAACCCGATCCTTTTAAGGGAGAACCACATGAATAAGATAATGACCTTTTTAAGTATGGCCTTGCTGATTTCAGTGATGACCGCCACCAGTGCCATGGCTTTAACCGCGAATCATGCCTATACCGTGCAGCTCCACAGCGTTTCTGCTGCGGGGGTCCCGAGTTCAACGCCGGTGGCACAGATGAACGCCACCAGCGACATGAACGGCAAACTCAGCTTTCAGTTCAGCAACGTACCTGACTCCGGCAGCACCCCATTTCTGATGATCCAGATCATGGACGGCGGCACGATGGTGCGGCAGTCCCTCGCCCCGGCGCCGACAGCCGGACAACAGTTGCAGATGGGGGTGAGTGAAATCAGCCACCGTCAGACCCAGGCTGCCCTGCAGGCGATGATGGGCGCAACCAGCACCGGTGAATCCGCGCTGCGCGCCATGTTCCCCCTGACCATGATTGCAACCGGCAACATGCTCGATGCAGATGCTGACAGCTTTGGTCAGGCAGCCCATGACGCCGCCACGGCTTTCGCTACATATCTCAATAATAACGGCGCGACCGCAACCCAGATGGCCAACTTCCAGAACGGCCTGCTTGATGCCATGCGGACCTTTGCCGCTGAAAACAGGACCGCGGTTGATGACACCGTTACCAACACCGCAGCCGGGAAATTCGGTTTGGCAAACGCTCAGCTGATGACCGCGATGATGCAGGCCGGGAACACCGCCGGCATCGATCCGACTCTGCTGGCTGCAGCCTTTGATCAGGCTGGTCAGGCTATGGATAGCTCAACCGCATTGGCCAGTCTCTCACCCGGCCAATTCGCCGCCATGCAGACCAATTACATGGCCGGCACCCAACAACGGCAAATGTTGGGCCAGATGAACGGTTACGCCGCGGCCATGCCGGTTGTTGGCGCAAGCCCAACCCAGACCCAGACCTTGACCTCGGCGATGGGCAATCTGCAGAGCGCTATGGTTACCGCGCGGCAGTCTTTCTGCCAGCAAGCCTTCGCCGATCCGATGATCCTGCCAACCCAGGCCACACTTGATACGGCGGTGATCGACATGCAAACGGCGATGAATAACGCCTTTGGCGACTTTAACACTGCGACTGACGGTGGCACCCAGATCGGCACTATGCTCGACACCATGGCGAGTGGCATGAACGGAATGGGCGGCATGATGGGTGGGACAATGATGACAGGTACGACCCTTGCTGGCTTGAATCTGGGGATGATGCAGACCAGCATCGGCGGGCCACTCCAGAACTGGTCGACCATGATGGTGGCTGGCACCAACCTGCTGCCTTCGGTCGCGGGGATGACCTACACCCCAGTCACCAGCGCGTTGACAACCCAGCTCTCAGATCTCTCACCAGCAAGCATGCCGATCGCTCCCGACTTAAGCCTGCTCCCCACGAGTCCCGACAAGAGCCTGCTGCAGTTGCAGTATGACCTGATGCTGGTTCACCTGATTGATGTTCAAATGGCGACCAATCTGGCCCCGCTGGACCCGGCCGCGATGGCCACGATCAGCGCCGCTGATCTCGCTAACCGGGATTCGGTTATGCTGGGGCTTAGCGGGCTGACAGATGTGCAGAAGAGCGCACTGATGCATGCCATGAGCCCGCTGCATCTGATTTAAAAACGCGGAAAAAGGGTAATTTAACGGGGGGCGGCCAAGTTTGGCGCCCCCCGTTTTTTTAATCACGACTCGCCGCACTGATCCCTGCCAGGTAGCGGGTTGACTAGCAGACCTGCAGGTTGAAACCGCCGGTCGGCCCATCCAGATCGATCATCTCACCGGCAAAGTAAAGATTAGCGATCTTTTTCGAGCGCATGCTGCGCATATCGATATCCTTCAGCGAAACATCTGCGCACCACCGATGATCCAGAAGAACCGTAATCATCTCTTAGGTCCGTAGCTTGATCGTATTGACCCGTAAATTGAAGTCTCCAGAATTACCTATCAGGAGCTCTCTGGCACAAAAGAGCCAGAATCCTCCGCAACTATCAGGGTCCGGGTTGATGCAGCGCGAAACATTCGACGCGAACGACCTCACAGTTTGGACTTCACTCCAACGCCGCCATGGCTGCTCGACACATTGAAAATTTTGTCCGACTGGGGAACCGGAGCGTAAGCTACTTAAGATAGTAAAGGATCGGCTGGGCTTGTCAGCGCACAGTTACAGCTACTCAAGGGAGCTTGGACGATTTCGGATTCAGCGGGATAGGAAAACATCCGCAAGCAGCATCTGGCCGAAACGATTCAAACCAGGTGGCTGGATCGCAAAACTACCTGACGCTTTTACAATACATAAGCACTCTGTGGCTAATAATCGCCCGCCTGGAATGGTTTGAAATTTGGGTCAATTCTCTAATGGCCCATACCGTGCCAAGGAAAATGAACACAACCGGTTAAAGTAAGGGTGACTCCTACAATCAGCAAAACTCCAGCAATTAGAAGAAACTTTTTCATCTGAACTCCTTTACGCTTCTATGGTGGTTTAAATCTCCCCCCTCAAGGAAATCGAACAACTAACAAAGGCACCCCATCAGCGAACCAAATTTGAGGCCCATCGGAACCATTAAGGTCAACCCTAACCACCCCAGTATGACAACTGAACTGAGGCTTAATACAAAAAAACCAATAATAAAGGTCCTATCAGCATGTGGTAGCACGTCAGCAAGGCCTGACTCTTCCAAATTTTCAGACGATGACTCTTTAGAGTAGCCTTCAGAGGGATTGATCACGCCGAGAAGATCGCAGCATCGTGAGCATAATTTATATTCTTGGCTGACGGGTGCTCCACAACCGAGGCAGTTTATCGCAGCTAAACTCATGAGATCTCGTCTTTGACAAAGCGATCATTGAAAGGATTTCGGCTCATTTCACGGACGTAAATGCTCACGGGTTTCCTTACCTCACTTCAGGGAGTCGAATATCCTGCGCTTACAACTAAATGCGCAGTTTCAGAAATTTTTTTTATCGGGGAGCCATCCCCCCTTCTCAGCACATTTGGGGTTGCTATCTCACGCCTTTCGCTTCCAGAATAAAATTCGTGCTCAGTTTGTTCTCGAACAGAGTCTTTTCCGAGCACAACCCAACCGTTCGCACGTTTGAATCTCTCTATCCCTTCAGCTTTAATCAAATCGTCAAGTCGGGTCGATTTCACCATGTCAAACCGACCGTCCATGTACCGGATTCGAATCATCATCGGCATTCTCCTTTTTAGTATCCCCCGGTCGTTCCTTCAAAAATTTGCCTCAATATCACTGAAGGTATCGGCTTAATTAGGGTGTTGTCAGAAATATCTTGTTTGGAATTGTGGGATTTCCTATAGCAAACTGGAGAATATTCGACAATTTCATATACGCTTCTCCGGCTGTCATCGATTCCATTTCACCTTTTACAGTTAACCCATTCCGCTTCGCCTGAAAAGCTGAGGCCTCATGACTACTAGGATTCGAGGGGTTGGTATGCTTGATAATAAAAATTGAAACGTTCACTGGCATGTCCATGGTTTTAGTTTATTTTGAAAGAAGGTATGGGTATGCATTTCAGCTATCGTGCCAATAAAGAAACCCTTGGGTAGACATTTACCTTGGTAGTTTGCTGTGTCTGAAAACAGGAGGCGTCAGACGTCCTTTCGCATGGGAATAGTTTTCATGATGGTTTTACTGTTAGGCCGTTTCTTGTGCCTTGTTTGGTATATCAGCAACCATCGAGTTTGATCATAGTACTGTCCAAAATGAGGTCAATTACAGCGACCGGTCGGCGGTAGCGCCCAGATCCTTGGACAACGTCGGTCGAGTTGGCGGTTCCGGTCGATGAGTGCTTTGCGTAGCGGCAGGAAAGCCTGAAAGCAGCCAAACTTGCGCTTCTCCCGAAAGAGCACATTAAAGCCATTGAGGATGGCCGCCTTAAACGGTGGTCAGCAGGGCCAATCGCTGGGTGACATCTTCACGGTCAGCGCCGCCGATAAAGGTGTCGCTGCGTGCGATACCCCTAAAATGACGTGTTGCAGCAAACAGGGAATCTCAAAGCTAGGCTGCGAGTTATATGGTGAGCACAGCAGAGGATGGGTAAACTCAAAGGATGTTTCCTGTTTTTGTATGTGATGGCTTTTGAAATCTTTCCTATTAAACTCATGGAGAACTATATACATAAAAACAATCTTGACGCTGTGTTTTTACGCGTGTATATCTACACTCTATTTATCAACAATGGAGGAGAGTTATGCGTCACGTAATTTGGTTAGTCGTCCTGGTTCTTTTGGTGTCTCTGCCGAGTGTAAGTTTTGCCGCACTGGATGACTTTTTCGTCAGTACCGATTGGCTGGCACAAAATCGCGACAGGGTCGTCGTGGTCGATGTGCGTAAAAAGCCTTTCTTTCTTCTCGGCCATATCGAGGGAGCACAGTACGTTCCCCGCGAGTCTTTTCTCGAGACTCGGCATCAGGTCAAGAGCCTTGTCCCAAGCACAGCAGTGATAACCGCCACACTCAATCGACTGGGGGTTACGCCCGAAACGATCATCGTCGCCTATGCCGAGGATGACAATCCTTATGCCGCACGCCTTGTCTGGACCTTGCGTTATCACGGACATAGTAATTCCTATGTTCTGAATGGCGGATATGATAAATGGTCCGCCGAGGGGCGCGAAACCAGTCTGTTTCCCACCCCAGATCCGAAACCGTCCGATTACCGCATGCCCGCCGAGGCAGAGTGCAGCGATTCGCGCGCAGTGGCCGACGACGTTTTCACCAGACTGGATAATCCGGCAGTCGTGATCTGGGATACCCGGCGGGATGCAGAATTCGCCGGCACGGAAGTACGTGCCGACCGGGGTGGGCATATTCCCGGAGCTGTTCATCTTAACTGGACCGAGTTACAAACCGAAAAGGACGGGATTAAAGTCCTCAAGAGCCAAGATGAGATCGTCACCTTGTTGAAATCCCGTGGCATCACCTCGGACAAGGAGGTCATCGCTCATTGCCAGACCGGGGTCAGGTCCTCTTATGCAACCCTGGTTCTACTTGGCCTTGGCTACAAAAACGTCAAGAATTATGATGGCTCTTGGATTGAGTGGGCCAACGACCCCTCCTTGCCGATTGTCAATGCTGATGGGCGATTTGAAAGCGCAGCCAGGGTCACCGGTAACTGAGGTCGATCTGTTATCTTGGATTAAGGAAACGGTAAAAAATGTCGATTGCTAGACTCAAAAACCGTCTGATCGCAAGGCTCATTACCCGCTTTCCGCGACTGGCCGAACGATTTGTCGCTGCTTACCGCCCCTGGGAGAGCGAGGGTGAGATTCCCTGGGTCCGACCGACGAAATCGTTGCGCCAAGCCAAACTCGCCTTGGTGACGACATCGGGAATCCACCATATGGATCAGCAACCCTTCGACATGCAGGATTCCGATGGTGATCCGAGCTATCGGGAACTTGACGGTGGGACGCTATTCGCCGACTTTCGCATCACTCACGACTACTATGATCACGGCGACGCCCGCAAGGACCCGAACATCATATTTCCCCTAGATCGTGTGCAAGAGCTTGTTGATGAAGGGGTCATCGGCGGTCTGGCCGAGACTCATTACTCTTTCATGGGGCATATCGATGGGCGGCATATCGCAACACTGGTTGAGAGGACGGCGAACGAGGTCGCCGCTCGACTGAAACGAGACAAGGTCGACGTGGTTCTGCTGACACCGGCTTGAGGGATCTGCAATCAATCCGTGGGATTGATCCAAAGAGAAATTGAACGACGGGGGATTGCGACGATCGGCGTTTCGATCGTCAGGGAATACACGGAAAAGGTCAGGCCACCGCGTACAGTCTTTTTGCGCTGGCCCTTTGGTCATCCTCTGGGAGAGCCTGGCAACCGGGAGCAACAGCGGGCGGTACTGTACGAGGCGTTTCGCACTCTTTACCAAACTGAGCTGCCGGGGACGATCGTCGATCTGCCGTTTCGCTGGCGGCGCGAACAATACCGGGACTATTGCCCGCCGGAAAATTCTGAATTGGAATGACGCCATTGAGGTTACCGTGGCGCAGGCGGGGTTTTGAATCGACATCCGCCGCAAGGTTGTCAGTTCCTGCACGGCCCCGGAGACCGTCCCCCACTTCGTTTCTTGCAAAAACTTTGTTGATATCCCTTCTCTGCTGGCCAGCCGCGAGTAGATATCCTCAGGAAAGCTCATCTTACCTACGAGCGCCCTGAGGTCGATGATGGTCGCTGCGACCCACCGCACTGTGACCGGGTGGGTGCCGCCGCCAAGTCCCACTATGCCGAGCTACTGCAGCGTCAGGAACTGTTTCTGCTGCAGAACGAGGGCAATTCGCCGACTTCATCGAAAACAAGGTACCCTTCCTAGCACAGGATGAATTCAATCACCTTGCGCAGTGAGTCTTCGTCATCATTGACCGGAATTGATTTTGTATCCATGGTCCACTTCCCTTCACCGGTCTGAGGTAACAGGACCCGGAAAGTTGTCCCCCAGGGAGCCGGTCTCGACCTCGATCTGGCCGCCATTGTTCTGGATGATGCGTTACGAGATGGCCAGCGCCCCACTCAAGCACGCCGTCTTTGTTGCCCCCCAGTCAACCACGGTTATTGAGTTCGATGTCAACGAGGTCGGCGACTGGTTCTTCTACAACCAACTCCTAACCGTATGAGGAGTGGTATGACCCGGGGCGTCAGATATGACAATTCCACCCTGCCACCCCAGGTGGCAGCGTTCAGGCCGAAGCCCTACCAGAATTAATGGTACGCCTGGGGGCGGGCCGACATCCTGAGCAAGGACTTCACCATGCGGGCGCAAAGGCATTCAGATTACCGCTGGGGAGGGACGCCGCAGATCCGCTTCTGAGGTTAAACCCGCCAGTATCGAAAGGAACCGATTCCATTGGCTATCATCTCAGTCGACAATTAAACATAACATTCGCTGAGACAGAAACTCTGGTGATTTCCAAGCTGGCGGAAAAGGGTTTCGGAGTTCTTACCGCGATCGATGCAGGCGACATTGAAAAAGAAACGGGGGGTTGATTTTACCCCCGACAGGATTCTCGGCTCCTGCAATTCACACCTCGCCTACCAGGCTTTGCAGGTTAAACCCAGAACCGTTCTCAGATTGAAAACTGGCTTTGCGAAGTCAAAAATAAATCCGGTCTTTAACTTTTGAAAGGTCAAGATCAATAAAAACGGACTTTGGCGAATTATTTTAAGTAGTTACCTGCCTAACTCCTGGGGCGATTTAGACCCCTAAAGTCGGCCTATAGCCCCAATAATGCCTCCTGGTGGGGCAAAGATCTCTAAATATCAAGAGGTTACCTTGGTCAGCCTCTGAAGCCAGAAGACGGGTTAATCCGTGGCTGATGGTTTCCTGGTTGCTATGGCTCGCTCGGAGCCTTTCTTCCCAAAGGTTTGGTACTCCGAACGGTCCCAGACCAACCGGCAAACACGGCAAGCGCAACGGCACTTAAGATAAAAGCCACGCCGCCTACCTGCAGCGCATTCAAGCGTTCTCCGAAACCGCCCATGGCAATCAACAGTCCAGCCACCGGAACCAGGAACAAATACAATGAAAGTCGGCCTACCTCCCCTCGCTGCAACAACCAGAACCAGAGCCAGGTGCTCAACGCGGTGCCGGCCAAGGCCAGGAAGAGCAAAAGACCGACAAAACCGCCTGTCCACGCGATGGTCTCCTGCGGCTCAAAAACTATCGACAAGCCGAGCAGAACCAGGCTTCCGGCAATGAGTTGCCAGGCCGTCAGCGACAGGAGGTCTTTACCAGGGCGAAGCCTTTTGATGGTCACGCTGGCCACCGCCGCGCTGACCGAAGAGCCCAGCGCCAGTATTGCGCCGAGAAAAGGATGGCCGGTTGGTGCACGCAAGGCGGGCAGCGCCAGCAGGGTTACGCCAGCCAGTCCAAACAGCAACGCCAGCGCCTTGCTCCACCCGATTTGTTCACCGAGAAAAAGTGCCGCCAGCACAATGATGATGAGTGGTTGCGCGTTACCCAAAACGGAAGCGATGCCCGCACCGGTGTAAGCCGGGCTGGCAAACATCGCCCCGAAAGTAAACGTGGTGGCCAGCAGTCCCAAGGGTAGAATCCATCGAACCAACCGCGCCTCGGGCCACATCGGTTTTCGGCGGATGACCAGCACGAGCAAGAGCACCAGCCCGCCCAGGAGCGTGCGTGCACCCGCAAAGCGCAACGGCGGCGCGAATGCCAGACCCACATCGATCGCCGGATAACACGCGGCCATCGGCGCAATGACCACGAGCATCAGACAGGCTTGTCGAAGCGGTGAAAGCGGGCGCTCCACTTCTGGCCGCGGCGAGCGTCTCATCTGTTGCACCTCCCATTCTGGTGGCCTCTGGGCTTGAGATTATTCCAAGGGGACCGTCATTCTTATAGTTTACAGCAATCTCCACAAACGGCGGGATCTGACAAACCAGCACGTCGGCGATGGCACGGAGTAATTCGGCATCGCATTCCTGGATCAATCCGTCCGCGCCGGCGACATGCACGCAGGCTTTGAGCAGATTCATTTTTTACCTCGCCTCGGCAAACGCGAGGCGATCGAGAACGGCATCCAATCGACTTCAGGCAATTGGTTTATTTGTGATTATGCCGGTTTAAAAGCTCTTCGATCGTCGACTTGGTGGCCTTCGGAGTAATGACCTTGATCTGTAGTTTTTCCTCATCGACGAAAAATTTCTCTTCGGGAATTTGGGCTGCTATAAGCTCATTTTTCGCGTTTTTCAAGGCATCTGTTGAGGCATAGGTAACGGTCACGGTTTCATTCATTGTGTGTTCTCCTTTTATCGGGTTGCAGGGATCGCCAGAAACGACTGTAAACCTTCACCAGTGCTGAAGTTTACTATTGGCGACATTAATGAGTAATAGACTCGCAAATACCATGCCGAAGATCTAGAGCTGGGGGCAGAGTAAGATTCTGATTTTATTTGAAAAAAGACCAAAAGAGGGGTGGAGTAAAGGTAACACCCTCAGCAGCATCCATCATATTTAGCAAGTCCGTCAATCATGACAGATAGTATAGGCTGTGCTGCCGGCAGACTCCTAGCTTGTGCCCATCCGGGAACCTCGGATGGCACTAACGCAGTTTTCGATCTGGAAACGAGAAATTTGTAACAAGGTCCCGGAAGGGGCTGACATTTCTCCTTTTGCCAAACGTGACCCGGCGCCTGGCCAGTGTTCTAGCCGTCTAATTTCCGTGTTGATGTTGATGCTCCGGCTGGTCGTCGGCCGGTCGTTGCCTGAGGAAGAAAAATTCCCCGATCAAGATGACCGCCATGACAGCCGCAGCAACGATTAAAACGAAAGGATCAGAGATGATCTTTACCCAGAGAAAACTGCCAAGGATGACCATATCGAGAACGATTGCCGTGATCGGAATCACCGGATTTGCACCCAACTCTTTTCTCAAGTGGCGCAACACACCCCAATGGATGGCGATATCCATGATCAGATAAAAGATGATGCCCAATGCCGCGATGCGGGTCAGGTCAAAAAACGCCGTCAGCAGCAAACCCAGGACAATCGTATAGACCAGCGTATGCTTCTGGATGCTGCCGGGCATGTGAAAGTGACGATGAGGAACCAGCTTCATCTCGGTCAGCATGGCGAGCATTCTTGACACCGCAAAAATGCTGGCTATGATGCCTCCGGCGGTGGCCAGCATGGCCAGAATCACCGTAAACCAGACCGCGTATTTCCCCAGTGCCGGTCTGGCGGCAGCGGCCAGGGAGTAGTTGCGCGTTGCGATGATCTCTTGCAGCGACAGGTTGCTGGCGACCGCAAAGCCCACCAGCGCATAGATCACCACACAGAGTGCGATTGAGATCATGATGGCTCTGCCCAGATTGCGGTGGGGATCTTTCAGCTCTGAACCACTATTGGTAATGGTTGTAAAGCCTTTGAAAGCCAGAATCCCGAGCGCCGTTGCCCCGAGAAAACCGGTCAAGGATGCGCCGGGATCCGTCGCCGAGAAATTCACTTCCACTGTGTCCGCCGCCAGCACTCCGACCACGCCAAACAGAACAATACCGCCAATTTTGATAAAGCCGAGGACCGATGCAACCCCCTCGATCACAGAATTAGCGGACAAGTTGATCAGAAAAGCCGCCAGAAGCAATCCTACCCCTAGAATGGGAACCAGCAGGCTGTTGTCATCGATTTCGAACAACTGCAAGGTGTAGGAACCGAAGGTCCGCGCCAGAAAGCTCTGGGCGATCACCATGGAAAAATACATCAACAGTGCATGAAAGGCAGTCGTCAGGGTGCGGCCATAGGCTTTTTCCAAATACATGCCGATGCCGCCGGCGGAGGGATAGGCATTCGATAATTTGACGTAGGAGTAGGCGCTGAACGAGACAACCAGCGCGGAGGAAAGAAAAGCCAGGGGGAACAGGCTGCCGGTCATCTCTGCCATCTGTCCGGTCAGCGCGAAGATCCCGGCGCCGATCATGACGCCGGTCCCCAAGGCTACCGCGCCGATCAGCGAAAGACTGTCCGCCCGGTATTTCGAAGTTCTGTCGGGTGTTTTTTTCATGCTATTCATCCATTTCTGGGTGCGGAAGCTAATGCTATCAATATAGCATCAATCAACAGCAGCGCCAGGGGCGCATCCAACAGGAGAAGCTGGCGTCATCTGTTGCCGTTCATGCTATGAGACCCGCGCTTTTATTGGTAGTGACAGTGAAGCCCGGGCGAACGACTATTCCCCGAAAAGTCGAGCTGATGCCCGCCTGTCCATCAACGGACTGGCTCAGTACGATACTGTCAGTTACTGGGAGAATATCGTGGACCATCATTCCAACCGGCAATTGGACTTTCACTGCAGCAAAAATGTTGGTTTCAGCAAGCTTGGGGGAAGGTTTGGTGTACTGACGGAGATCGATGTATAGCCGACCCTAAAAAAGAAACTGGGAGTTGACTTTATTCCCTACGAAATTCTCGGTGCCGGCAATTCACATTTTGCTTACCAGGGTTTTTAGTTTGAACCCAGGATTGGCACTATTTTTCTACGCAATATTCATTCTGCGGACGTTGGAGGATGGAGCCATCTAAGTTTCGGCCGTTGCCCCCCTCCGATGCAGGCGATTGAGGACTGAACTCAGAGTTGTGGTCGGATAGGTGCGGGGGAAATTACGCCGGGTAATTGCTGAGCTCTGAAGCAAATATCGGTAGCTGTTTTTTTTCGCGTGCCATCTTCAAAAGAATCGTAAAGTCCTCACCAAAGGTGGCGATCGCCTCTCGATGTTTCTCCAAGTCGCTAAAACACAGGTAGCGCAGATGAAGATTGTCCAGAGAATTGAGGGAAGGACGGGCTAATTGACGCAAAACCTCCTTCTCCCGGCTGTCAGGAATGACCAGAAAAAACTCCCAGGTCTTCTCGCCGAGGGAGGCCGCCAGATCGGCCAAACGCAACATTCCTGAATAGATGGAGGTGCTTTTTTCAATCTCGAAGGCGCTGACAACCCGGTGTGTGTTGTGGCACAGCCATATGACGTCAATCAGTGAAACCGTTCGGGCTGTTTCCGCGTCCAACCGCAGGTCGGGCAGGTTGGGCAAGGTCAAGGCGGTGAGACTCTGGCCATCGATCGAGCGTCCCCGGTCGTTGCCAGCGACAAAGACGTCATAACCGAGCTCCCGTCCGACCTGCACCAATAGCATTTGCATCCGCAGGTGGTGGTTCTCTTCATCCAGATCCTGGCAGATTTCCTGATGCCGGCGTTGCAACACCCTCTCCCGCTTCAAGCGGGCCTCCTCTCCCAGGGCAGGCTCCTTGTTTTTGAGCCGCAGTCGCTCGCTGCCGATCTCGAAAAGTAACCCGGCTGCAGCGCCCAGATCCTTTGACAGAGCCGAACCGAGCTGCCGATTCCAGTCGATCAAAGCTTCGCGCACCGCTAAATATGTCTGCCAGCAGCCCAGCTTACGCTTCTCATGGAAGAGCAGGTTAAATCCCTTGAGGATCGCGGTGTTAAAGGGTGGCATCAAGGTTGGATGGAGAAAATAGAGAATGTTGGCCACCGCTGGTCCTAATCCCTTAATATAGCAACTGTCGAGGCGAAGGATCGCAGCAAGAAGTTTCTCCTCGCGCTCGGTCGACAGCACCGATTCGAGGAATTGGCCAAAGGCTTCCTGATTGGCGCGATTTTCATAGATATCTGGAATCCGCAGTTTAGGCTTCCAGTAAAAGGGATGTGCGGCACCAGTGAAAATCTGTTTCTGCTCGGTGATACAGGACAATACAAACTCCAGCAGTGACCCCTTGAAATCGTTGCCGAACCTGTTGTTCTTGATTGCCGCGACAATCTCCCGTACACCACATCGAATGGAACGGAAGGCTTTCAGGCGCATATCGCTCTGAATAAACCAGGTGTTATAAACCGATTCCGAATCCTGCTTGTAGGCGTCGACTAGAGACCAGTATGTTTGGGGAGACATGTGATTTTACCTTTAAGGTAAGAATTGGATGATACTAAGTTAACCCTCGGGAATAAGGGGAGGTGTTCGTTTTAACTGGTGCTCCAGCCTTGTATAGCAGTTCCGAACTAAAAAGAATCTCTCCCGTTTGACCCTGTGGTAGGAACAATGTACTTGCCGCACGCTGGAAAGCTTAGTCGTTTGCTATTTCGCTGAGGACCACCTTGGGCGGCGCGGCCGTGTCGCCGCTCTTTACGACCTCGACCTTTCCGGTCACAGCGACTTCCCGCATCAGGCTATCCATCACCGGGCAGTGTTTCTCCACCATTTTGGCCAATTGATGCAGTTTTTCTTCTGGTTCGTCGGAAATAATCTTGGCCGTAAAAGAAATCTGAGAGAAACCGGAGGGAACGTCCGCCAGGTTCAACAACCCGCGCAGGTCAAGATAGCCTTTGGCATGTACCTCGATTCGCTCGATTTCAAGGCCCATGACTGCCGCATAGGCACGGTAAACTATCTCCTGGCAGCCTCCAAGTGCGGCCAACAGCATCTCAACCGGATTGGGCCCAGTGTCTGTGCCGCCCAATTCCAGTGGTTCATCAATTGTTGTTGTAAAACCGCGAATTTGTGATCGTACGGCGAAGCTGTCTGTTTCTGAAAAGGCAGATGCCCGAAACACCGAGGTGGCAACCTGCGGCTTTTTATCGATCGTATCTATTAGCTGTGTGATGGCATTTTTGATTTTAACGCTCATGAATTTTTCTCCTGATTTATAAGTAAATTACTCGTGAATGCTCTTGTCCTATTTATTACTTTTTTAATGGAAAATTTCAAGGTGAAGCTGATATTGGTTAAGAGTCGGAAATAGCGCATTTCTACGCTTAGCAATGACCGCCACTATGTCAAGAATTCTTAGTTTGCTGCGCAATCGAAAGTTTATCCTTCCCTTATATCTGATGTTTTCTTCAGCGAGCATTGAGCATGAAAATTACGATATCAGAGATCCGGCACATAATTTGAGTCGGTTAGGCCGATAATTATGGGTGGGGCTAAAATTATTTTATGCCTCCCGACCAGATGTATATGTGGCAGTGGCCAATGTGAATGTTTTCTGGCGCATACAAAGCATCGCTGCTGGTTTTTAAAAAATTCTCTTTGTAGAATATTCAACAAAGAGATGGGTAGTTTTCTTCACTTGAGTTGCAGGACAAGATTGTTTTTGCCGCTATATACCCAGAATTATGTGTAAAATTCATTTGGCACAAATTGTGCTAGTAGGCTGAAGGAGTTCTTGATCTACTTAGGGAGTTTTGCGCCATGAAGTTGTTGCTTTCGCTAATCGTTCTTTTGTGCAGCCTGACGATTGCCCTGCCGGCGTTTGCTGGTATGCCGGTGGATTCTGAACTGCTTTCTTCCCTTCTTGCAGAAGCTGAAATCCATAATCCGGCATTGCAGGCAGCACGTGAGGCTGTGGATGTGGCGGCCTCCCGGATTGATCAGGTTTCAGCCCTGCCAGATCCGATGCTGTCGATCAGCCTGATGAATTACCCAATAGATACGTTGCGTAACGATAAAACGCCGATGACCGGTAATGACTTCAAGTTGTCGCAGATGTTTCCCTTCCCCGGAAAACTTGCCACCAAGAGAGAGCTTGCCCATCAGCACGAACTCTGGGCAAAAGCAAAATATGAAGATTTGGTGTTGCAGGTTCGCCAGCAGGTTCGAGACACCTGGTTCAAGTTGAGTTTTCAACGTCAGGCAATTGGCCTGATACAAACCAATATGAAGCTGATGGATGACTTTATCCGGCTGACCGAAGCGCGTTATCAGGTGGGCAAGGGTTTGCAGCAGAATGTTCTGAAGGCTCAGGTTGAGCGTTCGCGCCTCCTTGATCGTCTGCTTGGCCTGCAGCAGGATGCTGAAAACAGCAAGGCGCGGATTAACAGTCTGGTCGGACGGCCAACGGAACAGTCCCTTGCTGATATCGACGAACCCGTTGAGGTTTCGTACACTCCGAGTCTCGAAAACTTACGTAAACTGGCACGTCAAAATCGCCCGATGTTCGGTGCTTTTGACGCATTGATAGGCCAATCTGAACAGAAGGGCAAGCTGGCCAAGCTCGATTATCGTCCCGACTTTACGGTCTGGGCAGGTTACCGCTTTCGTGCCGATGATCTCCCCGACAAGGGCACCGATTTTGTCAGTGGCGGAGTCAGCCTGAACCTCCCTTTCCCCAACGCCAAACGGCGGGCTGCAGTGCGGGAAGCCGATGCGAGTCTGCGGATGGCTCACCAGCAGCGTAACGAGTTTACCCGTCAAGTCGATCTGGCATTACATAACGGTCTGACAGATCTGCAGCAGGCTCAGCAGCTGGTTAAGCTCTACCGTGGCGGCATCATTCCCCAAGCTGAGCAAACCTACAAGGCGACCTTGTCGGCCTATCAGGTGGACAAGGTCGATTTCTTGACCCTGACTGATTCGCTAATGACGGTTTACCGTTTTCGTATCGATCTGGCGCGTGCCGAATCCGACGTTCAGCGCAGTGCCGCACGGTTGCTCGCAACCACCGGCCTGGACGATATCGCTCAATCTATCTCCCCCTCTCTCGACCGATAAGGACGCTCCTCATGCGTAAGCTTACTCTCTCACTATTATTCATGCCCCTGGCTGTGCTTCTGTTGGCTGGACTTTACTGGATGACGGCCTCGATGCTCGCACCTCAGACGGTCGATTTTAGTATCATTAGACGTGCTGCCGCTGCCGAGAGGAAAGTCAAATACTGGAAGGCGCCGATGGATCCGACCTATATCCGTAACGCCCCGGGAAAATCGCCGATGGGGATGGATCTGGTGCCGGTTTACGAAGACGATGCGCAAAGCGGCTCAACCCTCAGTATCGATCCTGTGACCGCCCAGAATATGGGGGTCCGTACGGCACCGGTGGTCGTAGGGGATATCTTTAAACGGATCCGCACCGTCGGTCTGATCGCTTACGAAGAACCGAGGCAGTACTCCGTTAACGCCAGAATCTCAGGCTGGGTCGAGAAACTCTATGTCAACGAGAAGGGCCAGAAGGTCAAGCAAGGGCAGCCGCTGTTAGAGATCTATAGCCCCGAACTGGTAACCGCCCAGCAGGAGTTGATTCTGGCGAAGCAGAACCTTGCTGGTCTCTCAAAAAGCAGTTTCCCCGAGATCGTCGAGGGGGCAAAACGGCTGCTTGAAGCCTCGCGGAGTCGTTTGAGCCTGTGGGATATTTCAAGTGCACAGATCGCTCAGATCGAAAAAAGTGGTCAGGTGCAGAAACGTCTGACTCTTGAAGCGCCTCACTCCGGGATCGTGTCGATGAAAATGGTCACCGAGGGGATGCATATCCAGCCCGGTGCGCCATTGTTTCAGATCTCCGACCTCTCGCGGGTCTGGGTTTACGCTGATCTCTACGAAAACGAACTGCCCTTCGTCAAGGTCGGACAGCAGGCCAGTGTGACCCTCCCCTATGCCAATGAGAAACCACGCAGCGCCAAAGTGAGTTACCTCTACCCCTATGTCGATGCCAAGACCCGTACGGTCAAGGCGCGGTTGGAGTTTTCCAACACCGACCGCAGCCTGCGCCCCGATATGTATGTCAACGTCGAGATTCAGGCCGAACCGCGCACGCATGTGCTGATGATACCGGCCGAAGCGGTTCTGAATTCGGGCGACAAACAGCGGGTCTTTGTTGCTTTGGGCGGCGGGAAGTTTGAACCGCGCATGGTCAAGACCGGGGTTCAGGGCGACGCGGGCATGATTGAAATTGTGAGCGGTGTCGCTCCCGGTGAAACGGTGGTGACCTCGGCTCAGTTCCTGTTTGATTCGGAAAGTCAGCTGCGCGAGGCGGTTAATAAAATGCTGGAGCCGAAAAAAGAGCCCTCCGCCGATGCTGGAGCCGCTGCCGATCTGTTTGGCGATGAAAAAGCTTCCTCCAAAAAGAAACTCGATGACCTCTTCTGATTCGACTGTGCTGAGCTAAGGAAATCGCCATGCTTGAAAAGATCATTACCCTCTCGATTCGCAACAAATTTATGGTCGTACTGGCCACCGTCTTTCTGATCATCGGTGGGCTTTATGCGGTGTCCAAGACCTCCCTCGATGCGATTCCCGATCTGTCGGATGTTCAGGTGATTGTCTTTACCAAGTATCCGGGGCAGGCCCCCCAGGTGGTCGAAGACCAGATCACCTACCCGTTGACCACCCAGATGTTGGCCGTCCCCTATGCCAAGACGGTGCGCGGCTACTCCTTCTTCGGTCTGTCTTTCGTCTATATTATTTTTGAAGACGGCACCGACATGTACTGGGCGCGTTCACGGGTGCTCGAGTACCTGAACTATGCCGCAGGCAAGCTGCCGGCCGGGGTCACGCCCGCTCTCGGCGCCGATGCCACCGGAGTCGGCTGGGTCTATGAGTATGTGCTCGAGAGCAAAAATCACGATCTGCAGCAGCTGCGCTCGATTCAGGATTGGTATCTGCGTTATGAGTTGACCGCCGTAGACGGGGTTTCCGAGGTCGCCAGCATCGGCGGCTATGTCAAACAGTATCAGGTCAAAGTCGATCCGAACCGCCTTGCGGCCTACGGTATCTCACTCGCTCAGCTGCGCATGGCGATTAAGCGCAGCAATAATGACGTCGGTGGAAGGCTGGTCGAGATGGGCGAGACCGAATTCATGGTCCGCGGTCTGGGTTACATAAAGTCGGTTGCTGATCTGGAGCAGGTGGTGGTGAGCACCGATAAGCGCGGCACCCCGATTCTGGTCAGGGATATTGCCCGGGTCGAGATTGGGCCGGAGTTGCGCCGTGGCCTGGCTGAACTGGATGGCAAGGGCGAAGCGGTCGGCGGCGTTGTTATTATGCGCTACGGCGAAAATGCGCTGAAGACGATCGAAAACGTCAAGAAAAAGCTCAAACAACTGCAGGCCGGACTGCCGGACGGGGTGACGATCAAGGCAGTTTACGATCGCAGCGGCTTGATTGAACGCGCGGTCGAAACCCTGAAAGGCAAGTTGATCGAAGAGAGTATCGTCGTGGCCCTCGTCGTGGCGCTCTTTCTCTTCCATCTGCGCAGCGCACTGGTGGCGATCTTCACCCTGCCGGTGGCGATTCTTATCGCCTTTATCATCATGCACGCCCAGGGGATCAACGCCAATATCATGAGTCTCGGCGGCATCGCCATCGCCATCGGGGCGATGATCGACGCCGCGATCGTCATGATCGAAAACGCGCATAAACATCTTGAACATAAAAAACCGGATGAAGCGCACTGGGATGTCATCCTGAAGGCGGCCAAAGAGGTCGGTCCTTCGCTCTTCTACTCGCTGTTGATCATCACCGTCTCCTTCGTGCCGGTCTTTACCCTGACCGGACAGTCCGGGCGGCTGTTTAAGCCGCTGGCGTTCACCAAGACCTATTCCATGGGGGCGGCCGCTTTTCTTTCGGTGACCCTGGTGCCGGTGCTGATGGGCTGGTTTATCCGCGGCAAGATCCCCTCGGAAACCGCCAATCCGATCAACCGCTTCTTGATTCGCAGCTACCATCCGGTCGTCGATTTTGTGCTCAGGTGGCGCAAGATGGTGTTGCTGGTGGCGCTGCTGGTGACCATCTCGATCATCCTGCCGCTGAAGCAGATCGGCTCGGAATTCATGCCGCCGCTCTACGAGGGGGATCTGCTCTATATGCCGACCACCCTGCCGGGAATCTCCATCACCAAGGCGCGCGAGCTTGTGCAACAGACCGACCGGATTATCGCCAGCTTCCCCGAAGTGGAACATGTCTTCGGTAAGGCGGGCCGTGCCGAGACCGCGACCGATCCTGCGCCGCTGTCGATGCTTGAGACCACCATCATGCTCAAGCCCGAGGCGGACTGGCCCAAGGTTAAGAGCGAGCGCTTCTACACGAGTTGGGATGAGGGACTCGACTGGCTGAAGAAGCCCTTGCGTCTGGTCTGGCCCGAAGAGGCGACGATCAGCGTGAATCAGTTGAAGCAGCAGCTCGACAAGGCGATCCACTTTCCTGGCGTAACCAACGCCTGGACCATGCCGATCAAAACCCGCATCGATATGCTGGCGACCGGCATCAAGACCCCAGTCGGCATCAAGATCATGGGGGACAACCTTGAGACCCTCAGCCGTCTTGGTAAAGAAGTTGAGGCGGCGATGCGCGATGTCCCTGGCACCCTGTCGGCTTTTTCTGAGCGGGTGGTGGGGGGCAATTACCTCGATTATGAGATCGATCGTCAGGCAGCTGCGCGCTACGGCCTGACGGTTGGTGCTATTCAGGATGTGATTCAGACCGCCATCGGCGGCATGAACGTCACCCAGACGGTCGAAGGCCTCGAACGCTACCCGGTTAATATCCGCTATGATCGCGACTATCGGAATAATCTCGAGGCCCTCAAGCGCATTCTGATTACCACTCCGCAGGGTGCACGAATCCCGATCAGCCAGGTGGCCAAAGTCAGCATCAAGAAAGGACCACCCGGCATCAAAAGCGAAAACGCGCGTCGTACGGCCTGGGTCTATGTCGATATGACCGGTAGTGATATTGGCAGCTTTGTCAAGAGTGCCCAGCAGGCCGTCAGCGAAAAGGTTAAGCTCCCGCCCGGCTATAACCTGGTTTGGAGCGGTCAGTACGAATATATGCAGGAAGCGAATCAGCGGCTGCAGATGGTCATCCCGCTGACCATCCTGGTGATTTTTGTCATCCTCTACATGAGCACCAAGTCGCTGGTTAAAACCGCCATCGTCTTTGTTTCGGTGCCGATGGCCCTGGTCGGCTGCTTCTGGTTTATTTGGTTCTTGGGCTATAACAGCTCGATTGCGGTCTGGGTCGGGGTCATCGCCCTGGGCGGAATCGCGGCTGAAACCGGGGTGGTCATGCTGCTCTATCTCGATCTGGCATATAAGCTCTGGGAAGAGAAGGGACGTATGAAAACCCGAGGTGACCTGGTGCAGGCGATCCACCATGGCGCCGTCAGCCGGATACGACCGATTATTATGACGCTTTCGGTGATCATCGCCGGTCTGGTGCCGATCATGTGGAGTCACGGTGCCGGTGCCGATGTCATGAAACGGATCGCCGCGCCGATGATCGGCGGGGTGGTGACCGCGGGGCTTATGGAGCTGACGGTCTTCCCTGTCATCTATTTTCTCTGGCGTGGTATCGGACTGATCAAGGATCTGACCCCGACATCTGCCGAGGATATCAGTGAGACCGAAACCTTTATTGAACGACCGCTCCGACGTAGGGAAAAATATGACTGGGAAGATGATCCAACAGATTCCCAGATTTAGGCCAAACAAACAGCTGACTGATATTCAGTCAATACCCAAAAACATTAAGGAGAAAAACATGAAAAAGTTATTAATTCTTGCCCTGATGGTAGTTCTGGTTCCCGCCACCGGCATGGCGATGAAGGCGATGGACAACAAGGATATGAAGATGGACAAGGGTAGCATGGAAAAGAGCGGGATGTCTGGCGTGGTGATGCTGCAGGACGAAGTGGTCGATGGCGTCAAGGGTGCGGCGCACCTGATGGACGCCAAAGATGGCAAAGGGCAGATGTTGATGGTGATGTTCACCGATGAGAAGACCGGCGCGATGATCAGCGAGGGTCGTTGTGCGGTCAAGATCGAATCCCCCGATGAGAAGCTCGGTGAAGCGCAGAAGATGATGACGCACGATGGTATGTTCGGCACCTCAGTCAGCTTTACCCAGAAGGGGATGCACCATTTGAATGTCGGCACCAAACTGGCCGATGGCAAGAAACGGGCCTTCCATTTCCATTACGAAAACTAAGCAGTCGATCATTTAATGTCGATTCGCAACTCTAACACGATGGAGGATAAGATGAAAAACATGGCAATGGTTATTCCGCTCGGCATTTTGTCAATGGCCTCTCATTTTCTGCGCTGGCTGCGATGAGCCATCAGCCGCACAGCGTCAAGACATTTATGGGGGAAAAACATCATGCTAAAATGGTCGTCTCTCAAACAGATAAGGATCAAGCAGGGACCAGTGGAGGCAGAACCCACAACAAACATTTCCAGAAAACTCCCCATCGGAACAGTGGCAGAGGGTGAGAATCCGGCGCATGGCCTTTGATGGGATGCGTTAGTGTCTCAATTAAAAACTTTGCTGCTCCCGAAATGATTCAATAGGCTGGCCAGAAATATACATATTTTGTTCGCGGGTATAAGCGAAAATCAAAATGCCCTCATTTCTGACAATGATGAGGACATCAATTTTAACGTACCCATGTGAATTGGACGCAATGCAACAAGACCCTTGCAATCAGAATATTTAAGAAGTCATCTTCCACATCTTCCAATTAAGCATATAAACAGGGCGGCAATATCGAAATGCTTGCGAAAATTGGCGAAATTGAACCCAGCCTTTTTTAGCTACTATAACAAATACTTTTCATTGCAAACTTTGCCCATAGGGCCGAATTTGCCGCCAATAGAGGTGGTCGCATGATAACGAATGTAAAATGTTGAAACAGAGCTGCCAATTATTTTTTACTTTGATGCTCTTCCTATTTATTGGTGGATGCGCCCTCGGCCCCGACTATCAAATACCCGAATCGCTGGCGCCAACTCAGTACAAAAACAACGCGCCTTGGAAAAATGCCACACCCAGCGATTACCTGGATAAGGGGAATTGGTGGGAAATTTACACAGATGAAACCTTGAACAGGCTGGAATTGCAGGCCAGCGAAGCTAATCAGACACTTAAAGCAGCTTATGCGCGCCTGACACAGGCAAAGGCGGCGCTCGGTGTCAGCAAGGCTTCCAAGCTTCCTAGCGTAGACTTATCGGGAAACGCAAAGCGCTCGCGTGTTCTTCTCAACAGGTTTGGTTTTGATACCGGCCCGTCCGGCATTCTTTTTAATTATTACGATATTTCCTCCGTCCTCAACTACGAAATCGACTTTTTTGGGCGAGTGAAGCGTACCGTTGAAGCAGCAGAGGCCAGCGCCGAAAGCGCAACCGCCGATTACCAGACATTGCTGCTGCTGTTGCAGGCGGAGCTAGCGAGCAGCTATTTTACACTGCGCTCAACCGATATCGAAATCTCACTACTGGAACGGACCCTGGAACTGCGTAAAGAAGCTCTTGCAATTGCCCAAAGTCGGTATAAACATGGGCTCGTCGGCCTCCGTGAGATGTTGCTTGCCCGGGCTGAATTTGCCTCGACAAAAGCCGACTTGGTTGGCCTGCAGAAGCAGCGGGGAGAGTTGGAGAATTCAATTGCCTTATTAATTGGACAGTTCCCCTCAACTTTCACATTGGACACAGTCTCGGTTAATTTAACCGTCCCTGCGATAGTCCCCGGTCTGCCGTCCAGTCTGCTGGAACGCCGCCCAGACGTTGCTTCCGCCGAACGCCAGATGGCCGCCGCCTCAGCCCGCATCGGAGTGGCAAAAACAGCCTTCTTCCCGGCAATCAACCTGATAGGCAGCGCCGGTTTCGGAAGCAGTCAGCTTGACAATTTGTTCAACTGGGACAATCGCAGCTGGGCCCTGGGTCCGGCTATCTCTCTTCCGATCTTTGATGGGGGCCGAAAAAGCAATAATCTTAGGCAAGCCAAGGCTGCGTATGAAGAAGCGGTTGCCAACTACCGCCAACAGGTGCTGGTGGCCTTTCAGGAGGTGGAAGACGGGCTTCACGGTTTGCAGACATTGAATCAACAGGGTCAGGAACTGCAACAAGCCGTCGATGATTACACCAAAGTTTGGCAGATTTCTGAAATGCGTTACAAAGCCGGTTTAGTCAGCGCCCTCGAGGTCATTGATGACCGGATTCCCGTCCTATTATTTGAGCGCTTGTATAACCAGATCCACGGACAACAGCTGATTGCCAGCGTGCTTCTGGTCAAAGCTTTGGGTGGTGGTTGGCAATCTGAGTTTTAAGCGGTGCGGTGGAAGCATTTCCCCTATAGCTTTATTGCCCCTGACAACGAAGTATGGAGTACACAGATTTCTGCATGTCGTATCTCGAGCAGACAATCAAGACTTAAAACTTTAACCAAGTCGACTTTTGATGTGAAAATAGCTCGAATATCCTCTCTTTCGTGGCCAGAGAGTGCACACCCCTCACTGAATTGCTATTTCACTGAGGATCACCTTAGGCAGTTCTGAGGCCGCGCCAGATTTTAGTATCACCACTTTACCAGCTACCGCCGCTTCTCGCATCAGGCTATCCATCACCGGGCAGTGTTTCTCCACCATTTCGCACAATTGCCGCAGTTTTTCTTCCGGTTCGTCGGAAATGATCTTAGTCGTATATGAATGAAATTTGCGAGAACCCGGAGGGAACGTCGGCCAGGGTCAGAAGTTCCTGCAAATCAAGATAGCCTTTGGCATGTACTTCAATCCTTTCGAGCTTCAGACCCATGACCGTCGCATATGCGCGGTAAACAATCTTCTGACAACCCTCAAGGCGGCCAACAGCATCTCAACCGGATTGGGGTCAATGTCGGTGCCGACCAATTCCAGTGGTTTTTTCCCGATTAGCAAGTAAAGATTTCTAATAGGTTTCGACAGTTTCAGCTTTGTTGAAAGTCATCTATCTTCGTCTCAATCATTGAGCCAGTCACACCAAGTTCATGGCAGATTTGAAAACTCCACCTGCCTGACCTCTCCAGATAAGGGCCGCTTGAAAGAAATTCGCATTGTATAGGGTTTTTCAAAGTTGAAACCTATGTACCCCCCGTATCCCGCAAACCCATCCATGTCCATGCGCTCAAGAGTTGCCGTTTCACTTGAGGACCCAGGACTGGAAACGACGACATCGACCTCGGCATCTTTGACCTGTTGTCCTGAAGCCTTGTTATCGATCACCACGAGCACATGATAATCACCAACCACTCCACCACCATGCATTTCGGCCATTTCTTTAGCCATTCTGCGCTGGTATGTACTAAAGGCTGGGGCTTCCGCGTTAATTCCTGCTTGAATACTTTTCCAGGACATGATGCCTAATGTCACTGAGTAGTCATCTATCACCTTTTCCATTGCAGAAAGGGTGGTGGCGGTCGCAAGGCAAAAGATACAGGCCAGCCAGAATCTCTTCATAATGAACCTCCTACTACATTTTCCCCTTGTCTGGTTAGGACTGGATGGGCGACTGGAGTACTAAATACAAGTATATACATTCAACTCTATCATCTGATGATTGAAAAGGAAAAGCGCCGAAGATATTCTTGACCCCTCAGTTTTTAAGCTCTGTGACCACCTAGAACCAGAATATTGCCCCTTCGGTATCGGCGGTCCAAAGCCCAAGGACTTCCTTTAGCCCATCAAGGTTGACCTCGATGGCCAGATGGACAGACTTATTGACGACCCGCCTATCTTGTTGCACCTTAATGCGGATGGATGGGATAGATCTCGTCAAGCGATCGATTCAGCCACTGCTCGACGTCTTCTGAGGCAGCTCTAGAGCCCTGAGATTCCAGCGTTGGTGAGATCTCTATGCCGTCTTTTCTAGGTGTGCCTGAATGTTACGGGTAGTTATTCCTCGGGCATATGAGCGATGATCTTGTCATTGAAACAAGTTAAACGGCTTTGACCTTTGGGATGAATCACCGGTTCGAATCTGGAATTCCGGTCACGGGGAACGGCGATATCGAGATTACCGAATTCACCCTTGATACGCTTTTGGTAGCTGCCGTTGCGTGAATTGCTGGTCTTTTTGCCAGCAGGAGCGTTCTTTTCATAGCCAAGAGGTTCAGTCATCTCGGCTGTCATGGCTCGTTCCAGCAGTTGCTTGGTCAATTGTTTCAGAAGCCCGGTTTCTCCGATGAGATCTTCAGGCTTCTTGTAAGTCTTCATCAGGGCATCGAGCAGGTCCTTGGGTATGGTTATCAGTTCCACCAGTGATTACGGGTTGTAATCGACTGTGACCATTTACATAAAATATTTTACAGGTTGTTAAATTATTAACCTATTGAATTTGTTGTTATTTTTGAGTAGTTCTGTTGGCCCCTGGCCAGATTACCGTGCTACGCTCAGACGGTAGCAGTATTGTTGAACTCTGGCATACCACTCCGCAACAAAGCAGCTTTGCTGACTTTCAATATGCAGACATCGACAATGATCATAAACCTGAGGTTGTCCTGCTTATGCATTACAAAAGTGCAGGATTGCTCAGTAAAGGAAATGCCGGTTTAAAAGTTTTTGAACTCAACTAAACTCCCTAACACCAATAAATACCGGGCACCCCATTCACTTTGGATGCCCGGTATTTATCGACCTTTCTCTCCCAAGCCTTTCAAACCGCCACTTATATTACGTAGTCAGACATTATACCCGCCAGGCAACCCCGCCATGCTAGTTACGCTTTCATTGAAAGTTCCTCAAAATATCCAATAGTCGACACCTGGCTGTTGGATATTCTTCACCCTATCTGTTATTAAGTTACATAGTTTTTATAAACACATGATTTTATTTATATTTTTTTGTTGGCACAAGACTTGATATATTGCTTGGTCAAGCAGCACAAATAATTTAACTTTTCTTTTCAAGGAGATGACCATGAAAAAGAACACTGCATTAACTATTACATTCGCAAGTTTCTTCGTTGCCGCCAGCTTTTTAACCTTCAGTGCTGTCAATTTCGACAAGGAACTCGGAGCCCGGGACGATATCAACAGTTACGCAGCGGTGAACTTCGACAAGGAACTCGGTCCCCGTGATGACATCAACCGCTATGCCGCGGTGAACTTCGACAAGGAACTCGGTCCCCGTGATGACATCAACCGCTATGCCGCGGTGAACTTCGACAAGGAACTTGGCCCCCGTGATGACATCAACCGCTATGCGTCGGTGAACTTCGATAAGGAATTCGGAGCTCGTGATGATATCAACCGCTATGCCTCTGTTAACTTCGATAAGGAGTTCGGTGCCCGTGATGACATCAACCGCTATGCGTCGGTGGACTTCGATAAGGAATTCGGAGCTCGTGATGACATCAACAACTACGCATAAAAGAGCGTGACCAATCAGATTCCGCCACAAGTTTTGGGCCTGTAAAGCGAATTGTGAAAACGATCTGTCGGTCAGGGTGTCGGCATCTCTTATTTAAAGATGATCGTAAATTGGTTCAGTGCCAATTTGCAGTTGTGAATCGGCATGGTCCACTTCTTCGAGCTATTTTATAACGCCAGGTTGAGCAATTTGAGCATTGATGCACCCCTGGGGAACGAACCGCGGTTCTTCGTGACCTTGCGTAGCGACATGCTCATCGATTCGATAGCATTGTTCGTGTAGTTCGCCTTGCGAATCTTTGGGGGATAGGCAAATAGCGGCGTTATCCATTCCCAGTTGTGCTGCCAGGATTTACCGATGGCCGGATAGCGGGCATTCAGCTTGGGCTCGAATTGTTCAAGTTGGATTTTGGCCTGTTCCAAGGTTGGTGCCTGGTAGATCTCTTTCATGTTGGAAGCAACTTCTTTTCGGTGCTTCTAAGAAATGTAAGTTAGGCTATGCCGCACCATGTGGACGGTACAAAGCTGAACCTGCGTGTCGGGGGAAATGGTTTCTATCGTGTCGGGAAATCTCTTTAGCCCATTGACACATGCGATGAAGATGTTATTGACGCCCTAGTTTTTCAGTTCGGGGGCCACCTGGAGCCAGAATATGGCACCTTCGGTCTCGGCGGGCCACAGGTCAAGAACTTACTTGAGGCCCTCGATGTTGACACCGATTGCTAGGTAGGTGGTCTTATTAATGACCCGCCCATCCTGGCGAACCTTGATGTGGATGGCATTGAGATAGACGATGGGACAGATCTCGGCAGGCGGTCGGTTCTGCCACTGTTTAACGCCTTGTGAGACAACCTTGGTGGCCTGAGAAACCGGGGTTGGCGAGGGCTCGACGCCGTAGATCTCCTCCTTGGTGAGCCTGAATGTCACGAGTGGTCATCCCTCGGGCATAAAGGGTGATGATCTTATCATTGAGACCAGTGAAACGGCTTTGTCCCTTTGGAAGGATAGCCGAGTCAAAGCTGGAATCTCGGTCACGGGGAACGGCAATGTCAAGATTGCTAAACTCTCCTTTGATGCGCTTCTGGTAACTGCTATTGCGAGAATTGCCGGTCTTTTTGCCCGCAGGAGTATTCTTCTCATAACCCCTGTAGGCCTTCCTATGTGTACAACGCATAGCAAAACAGGACACTAGTCGGCACCCAAGTGATTCTTTAATGTCATTGAGAGGAAAATGGAAGTGACAATGAGATTCCGCAGATCGACCCACTTTCTTCAATGAGGAAGATATTGAATTCTGTGCTGCAGTTCATTGCGGAAAAAAATTAGTTGAAACTGAGAAAGAAAGTAAACAACTGTGGTTCTGCGTTTTAGAGACGTAGTTGATGGAGGCGAAGGTGAAAGTCGCATATTTCTTTTTGCTGTTTTCTTTTATGGCAGGACCTGCTGCCAGTTTTATGGCCGATCCGCATGGCTATGGGTTGCCAAAAGAGCTTAGGGATTTACCCGGGATGTCGGCTGAAGGAACTAAATATATGCTCGGTGTCCAGGAGGCTGATGGTGTGAAAGGCGTTGCTTATCTCAATGACATACGAAAAATACCTATTAAATATAGGTTGAAACAGACCCATCACCTCATGGTTTCGTTTGCAGATATCGCCAGCGGCGAAGCGATAGAGAGCGGCTCTGCAGAAGTGAGAATCAGGGATCCTGATGCGAATACTAGTGGGGCTATTAAATTATTCTATATGGGTGGTAGTTTTGGAGGTGACGTCACTCTCGATGAAAAAGGAATTTATTTATTCAAAATCGACACGTTGCTGGCTGACGGGAAACAACGTACATTTCATTTTCATTTTGAAAATAGGAGATGATTTTCCCAAGAATCTCGCAGTCGCCGCACGAGCCTATCTTGAATCTTATCCCACATTGACTTTAGGAAAGTAATCGATAGAGTGCAGCCATTCTCACATTTCCCGGTCAATAAGAACGACCAACATTCATTGCGTTTAGAATCAGTGTTCGCGTCAATCCCGCTGAACGGATTGCTATTCATCAATGATCTGCCGGTAATGCAGGGGACCGCCATTGAAGGTGCTGAAATAGTGACAATCCTGCCTGATAAAGTGATTTCAATCTGGCAAGGCAAGCAGTTTGAGCCGCCGATTGAAGCTGAATAGCGCGACCCCATGAGCATGAAGCCTTGTCCTGTTCCCGTACCATAGCGCTTTATGAAACCGCTCCTCCCCCGCAAAGACTATTTTGTAGAATATTCCCTATAGAAGCGGTGGATATCCTACATATTTTCTGTTCATCATTGAAAATTTTCACAAAAGAACTCCTTGAAATCGCACTATTCCAGATAGATAGAAAAATCCAGGCGATTGGCATGCATCCTGATATGTTCAAGCGGGATAATTTTATCTACTACATGGAGGTTCCGATGAAGAGAAAACTGGTGGTCATGTTGGCTGTGTTAGCTCTTGGAGGTGCAGTCGCTGCCGCCTCTGTATTTATGAGCGGTGGGCCGACGATAAAAGCGGCCGCTATGGCGGAACTGAATGTTACCAATTTAAGCTGTGGGTCCTGCGTCAACAATATTCAGCAGGCGCTTGCCAAGATCGATGGGGTCGGCACGGCTGATATCAGCGTCACCAATGGCCGTGGACAGGTGACTTATGACCCAGCCAGGACCAGTTCTGCGGCTATTGTGAAGGCGGTCACTGACGCTGGCTATCCCTCTACTGTACGACTGGACCTGAGTGCGGATGATTTTCAAAAGCTCCAGAGTGAAACTGAGCAATTAAGTGCGGCCTATGTCGCACGCATCGGTAGCCGTTTGCTGTCACGAGACGATTTCAACCAGGCTCTCAATTTGCGCAGAACGTCAGACCTGGGCGGGAGTGCATCATCCTTTGACAGTCCGCAACTGCAGGCCCAGGTCTGGAAAGAGTTGAAAGAGCGAGAGGTTATGCTCGCTGCTGCAGATGTTAACAAGATCGTAGTCCAGGATGGGGAAGTCAGTCTTGAAATAGAACGTATAAAGGCCGCAACTCCTGATTTTGAGCAAACAATTAAGAGTAGATTCGGTAGCCCTGAGCAATTTTTTACCAAAGTGAAGGAGAATATGATTATCAATCGTAATATTGAATTGAATGTCATTGCAGGGGCCCAAACCAATCGGGACAAGCAGTTGCGTTTCTCAGAGTGGTACAACGACACCCTACGAAAGACTGATGTCGTTATCTTTGACCCCGCCATCAAGCAGGCAGAAGCCTCTGGAAGTTCCTCCTGTGGCGGATCTTGTAGCGGCAGCAAATCCTGAATCACCTAGTCTAAATCCATTTCAGCTAAGACATTAAAAACCTATTGGGAGAGACAATCATGAGTGAAGAGCGCAATCGTCAAAGTAAAAAAGAACTGTTTACCAAAAAAAAGGGGAGCAGCACCGGGAAAGTTTTCACCCTTCTGGGTGTACTGGTTATTGGCGCGGTTGCCGCCTGGTTCCTCCTAGGGCAGGGTGCATCTGACGGGATCGCGGCGGTCAAAGCTGAGAACGGTTTTGTGAATTTAACCATCTCCGATCTCGATGACGGCCAGGCACATTTCTTCAAGTTGGCGACTGGCAAAGGTGACATTAAATTTTTCGTCGTCAAGAGCGTAGATGGCGTTATGCGTGCGGCGTTTGATGCCTGTGACGTCTGTTATCGCGAAAAGAAAGGCTATCGGCAAGAGGGTGACTTCATGGTCTGTAATAACTGTGGTCAAAAGTTCAGGACCGATCTTGTCAACGAGGTAAAGGGCGGCTGCAATCCGGCTCCTTTGGCTCGTCGAGTTGAGAGCAATCAAATCTTGATCGCTAAGGCAGACATTGTAGGTGGTGGCTGGTATTTCGGACTTTAAAATTCTGCTGAAGCCTGCGAGGGATTGCAATGAAGCTTGAGAACATCGCTATTAATAATCTGTGCCGCCGTAAAAGCCGCTTAGCTTTTCTGGTGGCTGGCCTGCTGATCGGTGTTGCGACAGTCGTCACCATGATCTCACTGTCAACGACTTTGACAGAAGATGTTCAGATCAAAATGGAAAATTACGGAGCAAATATTATCATCACCCCGCACACTGATGATATCGCTCTCAGCTATGGCGGAATAAATTTGGGAGGTGTCTCTCTCGATTCCCAGGAGATCCGGCAGGCCGACCTGGTCAAAATCAACAGCATTCGCAATAAAGGCAATATCGCTGCGATTGCGCCCAAGGTTCTTGGGGCTATAGAGGTTAATGGCCAGCGGGTGATGTTGATGGGAGTGGACCCCGCCATTGAATTTAAACTCAAGAAATGGTGGACGGTTAATGGCCAGGCCCTAAGAACGAACCATGAGCTGGTTGCAGGCGCGACAGTCGCCCAAAAACTTGGCCTCAAAATTGACGATCAGGTTGAAATGGGAGGCGAGATGTTTACCCTGACCGGGATTTTGGCGAACAGCGGTTCACAGGACGATCAGATCCTGATCTCTGAACTGGCAACGGCTCAACGGTTACTGGGCAAGCAGGGGACAGTATCTCTGGTTGAAGTTGCAGCGCTCTGCGCGGATTGTCCGGTTTCAGACATGGTTACCCAGATTGGTGAAGTGCTACCGGGGGTCGACGTCAGTGCTATCCAGCAGGTTGTAAAAACACGCATGCGTGCGTTGAATCAATTCCGGAATTTTTCTCTGGCTGTTGCTGCGGTTGTCCTATTGGTCGGTGGTCTGGTTGTTTTTGTGACAATGATGGGCTCTGTCAATGAACGCACGCGAGAAATTGGTATTTTTCGCGCATTAGGGTTCAGACGCTTGCATATCATGCGCTTGATTCTTTTCGAATCGACAGTCGTGAGCCTGGTCGCTGGGACATTGGGCTTCGTGTTCGGCATGGCGGGAACCTATTTGATCCTGCCGTTGATGACGGAGAATGAAGTCAGTCTGCATTGGGACCCTTTGCTTGGTGGCGGGGCAGTCGTTCTTGCCTTACTGGTAGGGACCTCTGCTTCATTTTATCCGGCACTTAAGGCCAGTCGTCTCGATCCGACCGAAGCCCTACGCGCTCTTTAAACACCAAAAAAGGATACTGGACATGCCCTTTGTTAATTTGAAAAAACTTGAAAAAAGATTTGAGAGCAACGTTGATTGCGTTATCGCCCTGAATAAGCTGGAACTGGCGGTTGAGGAAGGTTGTTTCCTTGGTATTATGGGCCCTTCAGGCTCGGGGAAGAGCACCCTGCTTTCGATTTTGGGGGGGCTCTGCCATCCGACCTCAGGCAAGGTTTTGGTCGACGATATTGACGTTTACGGCCTGGGCTCAGAACAGCGTGCTGATTTTCGACGCGAATACCTTGGGTTTGTCTTTCAATCCTTCAATCTCATCCCTTACCTGACCGCCCTTGAAAACGTTATGCTGCCGTTAGCGGTGAAAAAGTTATCTACGCCTGAAAAAAACCGTATGGCCAACGAGGTGCTGATACGTGTCGGCCTTGGTCATCGGATCGGGCATCTTCCCAGTCAGCTTTCTGGTGGCGAACAGGAACGAGTCGCGATCGCACGCGCCCTGGTGAATGCCCCACCTTTGATCTTGGCTGACGAACCGACTGGCAGCCTGGATAGTGCAACCAGTGAAGAGATTATGTCACTTTTTCTGCAGTTGAATGCGGAAGGACAAACCATCATCATGGTGACTCACAATGATGAGAATCGAGCCTACTTTGACCGGACAGTTGTTCTGCGAGATGGCCGCATTGAATCAGACAGCGCACGAACCCCAAAAGTGGTATCGCAAGTCTGTTAGGAGTAACTGATGATTATTCTGCTGTTAATTATTCTGGCCTTTTTACTGCTTAAAATTCAGGACGAACTGCATTCCCCTGAGATTATTGAGTCAGTGACAGCAGCATGCCCCAGTTGCGCTAAAGAGGTTGAACTCGACTGGATGGTCTGCCCCCATTGCCTGCAAAGGTTGCGTGAAAACTGCCCATCCTGTCATCAGCGCAAATTTATCAGCCACAGTTTCTGCACCGCTTGTGGCAGTAACTCCGTTGGGTAGTTCAATGAAAAAGCGTTATTACATTCTGTGGCTGATCGCGGCGACTGGGTTGAGCATTATCTGTTACAACTACTGGAGTTTTTCCTGTGGCCGGTGCACTGTTGCATCTCTGCTTACCATCAGTTTTCCCGCCGGGATTCTGATCGGAATAAATCTAGTAGCGGTCGCGATCCTTCTCTATCTTAGGAAGCGACCTCGCAGGAGCAACCATCGCTCCCAATGTATCTGTGGAGTCCATCTTAGCCAAGACTGGCAGTTCTGTCCCTGCTGCGGTCATATCCAGTCAGAAACATACTGAATAAAGTTTGCATGTGTTCTCGGATCAGTGATGTCTATAATGTCATTTTAATTCTGATGATCCGGGAGGCACGACATGGGTTTTATTCTTTTTCTGCTTATCAGTCCGATCAATGCCCTCGCAAGCCAAGTCGTTGATGTCAACCAACTCGTCTGAAATCTTCTGCAATCAAGGACATCCGCGACCATTCGTGGCAGAGGGGTTACGGAATACTTCGACCGTCTGATAAGTTGCCCCATCCGATTTTGACCGCATCACAGAGGTAAATTTTAGATTCTTACAGACCCTGATATGGCTGACAGTTGTCAATAGACGAAATGTTCCCTGCCCAACTGGTTTTCAGCGGTTCTCTTTGGACGTTAATTCCAGAACACTATCAGGGGGCGGAACCCGTTTGACGACGGTTGATCGCTCTGATATTCGCGGGTTGGTTACCGCCAGACTTGGCTTCGTCGCGGAGCTGCTCTCTCTGCAAATCGGGAGTTCGACTTGGAGTCTTATCCAACAGGGTCACCGAGGATTCTCCTGACCGTGGTTGCGCCACCTGAGACTGTTCTGGATAATAGATCTTCTTATAGGCTCTCTCCCGATTGACTTTTAAGTGCTGTGGTCCTGTTTCTTTAAAATCCGTTACACCCTTGAACCTTGAACTTCCTGGGCGATTGCCCACATAAACGCACAGAGCTCTCTGGCAATGGCCGTTACAACCAACTGGTGGGACTTGCCTTTTGCGATAAATCGTTTGTAACGGGCACATAATCGAAGTTGTGCTTTCCAGGAGATCGCACACACTTCTTGTGACATCCCTTCTTGCCGGATCAGAAGTTTTCGACTTACCCGGGCCGGTAGCCGATAAGCCCAAGCCGCCTCAACGAGGACGCGGCGCACATGGCCATTCCCTGTTTTTGTAATAGAGCCTCGCCTGGTCGACCGGCCACTTGAGTGCTCTGATGGAACCAAACCGAGATAAGACATTAGTTCGGTAGGGCCTTCAAAACGGGTTAAATCACCGATCTCCGCAATTGTGGTGGTTGCGACAATCAAAGAGACTCCTCGCAAGGTTTGTAAGGCCTGGATGACTGGAAACAAGCGCCACTGAGTCGACAACATCTGAATTTGCTCAGTCAAACGGTCAACCCGACTTGTACATTCCGCAAGAGTGTCAAGAGATTCCTGAAGAACGATCTGTTGCGCCGGATGAGGCATCTTGAGGATGGATATCCAGCGAAAGTGAGCGCGACTCCATGGCGATTTCCCCGAGTAACGGTGCCCATGGCGGAGCAGGAAGGCTAGAATAAGCTGCTTTGCCTTGCGCTCCAAAGCCTTGGCATCTTCCCGCGCACGGGTTAAATCACGCATAGCCTCATCTTCGATACAAGGAACATAGACTGCGGTCAATTCGCCGGCTCGATGCAGACGGGCCAGCATCTGAGCGTCACGGCGATCATTTTTAATGCGGTTGCCGCTCTGTCTGGGAATCTTTGATGGAGCCACCACGACACAGTCGTAACCCTGCGCTGTGAGATGACGGTATACATCATAACCACATGGCCCGGCTTCATAGACAAAACGCAGGTCGCATCCCTTTGAAACCAACTTCCGGACGACCTTGTCGAGGGCGTCCAGGGTTCCCTCAATGCCGCCGTAACTGCGAACCTCACCGTCACGGCCTGCCTCGGCGATAGCAATTTCAATAGACAATTTGTGGACGTCAAGACCGACAAACATGCTAGACTTTTTCATGACCTGCCTCCTTGGTTTTGGCTCTGTGTTGGACTTCCTAGCGGAAAACCCAACATAACCCACGTTTGCAAGGGGCAGGTCTCTTTTTGTCTTTAGCTGTCAGCCATTATGTCTGCAAAACAAGAACGGCCAACCCCATTTTTGTGGTTGGCCGTTTCGGTGTCTGACTATACGGAGGGCCGAATTAATCCCCCATTTTTATCCCAATCAATTCCGAACGCAGAGATCGCATAATCTGAGAATTTTCCCCCTTGCCTGCTTAACCACAATAAGACAAGGCGTCACCACTTAGCCCTAATATGGGAGCTCTTTGTCTTACTAGCAGGCCGTTGAAAAACTAGCCGGGATTTTTCCTCTTCTCTCCCGAAAGCTTTTTTTGATCTTTGACAATCTGTGTTTCGTTAATTCCTGGCTGAATGTCCTTGTTTTGAAGTCAGATGGCTTCGTTTTCTGCCATTATTCGACGGTTTTCGCCTTTTCTGGCTATGTTGCCCAGATCAGATTTCGCATTCGGATCAAATTGTAAGCGGTCATGGCAAATTCAAACATCCAGCCAACCAGATCAAGACCTCGATGGCGCGTCTTACGCAAATATCCTATGGTTTTGAGCCAACCGAAGATCTCTTCGACTCGCTTACGGATTCTCTGGCTGACCCGGTAGCCTTCATGGCGAGTGGTTCGTCCATCGATAGCTGTTCCCTTATCTTTCTGAGCCACATGAGGCGTTGCCAAAAACTCTCGCAGGCCATCGACAAAAGCCGGGACATCGTAGCCTTTGTCTCCGCCTACCGTGATCTGGTTGGTTCCCGGCAGGTTTTCGACCATTTCCAGAGCGGCATCCCATTCAGCGGTGCCGTTAGCCAGGGTCAGACGACTGTCGACCACCAAGCCGTTGCGGTTCTCCATAAGGGCGTGCCCCATGTAGCAGAGCTTCGCTTCCTTGCCTTTGCCCTTTTTGAGGAGCCGAGCATCCGGGTCGGTTGTGGACTGATGGGTGTCGTTTTTGCGTTTCTGCCCTTTAAAATCAACATCGGGGTTACGGCCACCCGCCGCTGGTGGGTCTTGGTCCTGATCATCCTTGGGCCGAAAACTTTTCATCGAGGCCCAGGCTTCGATGAGGGTCCCATCCACAGTAAAGTGATCCTTCGACATCAGTCCAGCCCGCTCGGCAAGTCCCTTGGTCGCCTGGAAGAACGCTGTCGCCACCTCGAATTGCATCAGGCGCTCCCGGTTTTTGGAGAAGGTGGAATGATTCCAGACCTTGTCATCCATGGACAGTCCGACGAACCAACGAAACAGCAGGTTGTAATCCAGTTGCTCGACCAACATTCGCTCGCTGCGGATGGAGTAGAGCACTTGCAGCAAAGAGGCCCGTAAGAGTTGCTCCGGCGGAATCGATGGCCGACCGGTATGCGAATACATCTCCCGAAACAAGGGGGCCAGATCATTCAATGCGTTATCGACCATGATCCGGATTGGACGCAGAGGGTGATCTTTGGGAACCCGTGCTTCCGGGGAGACATAACTGAACATGGCTTGCTGGTTTTGGTCTTCGCCGCGCATAACGGTTTCTCCTGCAATATCTGATAGTTATGCGCAAAATTATAACAAAATTAACCCTCTGATTCTAGCAAAATCAAGGGTTTAGCCCATTTGTTTTTCAACAACCTGCTAGGAAGAATACGCACTGGACGGCTTTTGTTGCCAAGGCGGCCAACATCGTATGAGTGAGACCCTTGCACTGGGGACCAGTTGTTGAGAACTGCATTTCGAAAAGTGGTTATTTCGGTCGGTCTATCGAAATTATCTTCTGAACACGGTCATTCAGAAAGCGATTAATCTTCTCACTGTTGCGCTGACAGGGTTTGTGGCGACCGCTTAACCAGTCGGACAATTGTTCTGGATCTCGCCTCATTACCGACTGCGCCCTATTGCCAGTATGACTATCAAATGGCGTCTGACTGCATCGAACTGGCAATGAACTCCGCAAAAGGTTGAATTTCCCCCCGCGAACTCGCCGCCTCAAGAGCTGCCATATAGTTCGCTCGTTTTTCTATTCGGATAACCGTCCACGGGTACCCTCCAGAAGCCAGCATGGCATTCATCAGGAACCGGCCCAGTCGACCATTGCCGTCAAAGTACGGGTGGATGTACACGAACAGAAAATGCCCCAGTACAGCCCGAACGGTTGTATTGGGTTCATCCTCCAGCAGGTCGCACAGTTCCGGCATCATGTCACGAACAGCATCCTGTGAGGGGGGAACATGGGTCGCCCCCCTGATAAACACTTTGTCTGTCCGGTAGCCGGCCAGATCGGACGGTTTCAGGAAACCAACATCAACATTGGGTGAGAATAGATTGCGATACCATGAAGCATGATCCCGGCGGAACGCTTCGCCGGGGTTCACCCCTGTTAGAATGCTTCTGATCGTGGCCTTAACCTCATTGTGAGCGAGCCAGTAACCATGCGCCGCCATGGCGTTCTTCATTTGCGCGTCAGAGTCATTACTATCTGGATTCCAGTCACCGGTTGCGACCTTTTGAATGAGTTCCGGTGTGACATGTTGATCGGCATCCAAATTTGACCCGGCATCGGCATGCTGGGTCCGAGGGGGGGCAACGATTTAACTCTTTGTTAATACGTCAGAAGTCAGAAGTTAAGTGGGTCAATGTTCAACGCCGAGTTCATCTCTAAGAGGGTCAAATTTGGATGCCGACTGATACATTGGCAGCAGGACCCGAAACGTTGCCCTATCCTGTATCTGCCGCAGCGGAACCTCGTAGCGGGCGAGAACCCCAGCCCTTTATTTTTTACCAGCGGCCATAAACAAGTGCGCAGCCTCCAGACAGTCCTGCCGGGATAGACCATGGTTTCGGGCGCGACGCTCCCAATCCGAAACGATCTCAATCACCTTTTCGATGATGGCCTTGGCGCGCTTTCTGTCTAGCCGATAATAGCCAGCCGTTGCTAAAACAACGCTCAGGTCAGGCAGGCGGTTCTCGATGTCCAGAGCCAGGGCATGCTCCTCCTTTTTGAAAGAAGGATTCATGTCGTAGGCCGGTGCCAACCACCAGCCTGCAGGTGAACGCATGAAGCCGTGATTCCGCAGATGGTCGTCGCGGTTGGCGGTGGCGACATTGAACACCACCCGCGTGAACAATTCTTCAAGATCGGCGGACAGAAGGTCGGGCTCACCGAAGGTCGCCATAAATTCTGCCAGTTCCAGGTAGCTGGCATCATCCGTATCGACGTGCTTCAGCAGCGTCATGGCCGAGGCAAAGAAGCGTCGGCTCTCTCTCGCGCGATCAAAACGCTTGACGAGAAAAGTGTGGTAACCGTCGCCGAGCTGCATGAGCTGGGATTCCGGGACGGAGATCCCGCAGTCGCGGGCGAGATCGTGCAGGACCTTCTCCCAGACTGCGACATCGTAGTCGTCATCCGCCGAAGGGAATTTGGCGATCCAGAGGTGCCCCTGATCATCGATAAGGTTCGCCTTCGGACGTGCACCGCCAAGCGAAGCTCCCGGTGCGACAAGGACTTTCAGCCATTCTTTGATTTTGTCAGGACTGGCCAGCTTCTTACGGGTCAATTCCAAGGCAATGGCCTGTAATTCAGCAATCTTGGTGATGGGAGGGGCGGACAGGGCTTCGTCAGCGAGAAAAACATTGTGGTCCGGCAGGCTGTAGCGTAAGGCCCCCATACGGGTGCAGTCCTGAACACCAAGCAGAAACTCCCAAGGGCCAAGGGTTCGGGACGAGCGTTTTTCATCTCTGGCCTCAATAGCCTCCCGGCGCTTCATCAGCAGTTGGCCCCAGCGATCAGGGCAGGAATCCATGAAGACCCCGAAGTTTGAGCCATTAGGATAAAACTCGCCTGGCAGCAAATCCAGCTCAGGATCGAGCGGGAAGACATGGGCGTGTGTGAGCCAGTCAGGATCATAAGCAAAACTGACGCTGCCGCGATCCCCTTGCGACAGGGTGCCGATCTTCTGCAGGGGGCCGAAAGCAGGATCGTCCAGCCAGACCCACAACTGTCTTCTATTTTTTCCCTTGGCCATGAACGTCTTCCTGCGGAAGTTTTTTCTTGCGAGGTGCTCTTTGTCTGTGCGGGAGAGCCTCGTCTTGCAGCCTGCGGCCCAAAACATCTTCATTGGCAATTTGCGCCAGGTCAGCCAGCAGGCCAAGAACACGTAGCACCTGCACATAGTGGCCAAAAGCAACCGATGGATCCCCTTTTTCAATCTTGGAGAGTGTCGGCCGGGAGATATCGGCTCTGGCGCAAACGACCTCCATGGAGAAACGCCTGCGCAGACGCGCATCCTTCAGTCTGAGACCCAGAGACTCGACTTCCTTCAGGGATCCAGGATAAATATGGAGAGTCTTTTTTGCCATAATGGTAAATATAATTACCAAATATGGCTAAATTAGTCAATCTTATTTACTGTTTTGCTTTTGACGTGAATTAATCAACTCATGATTTGATTTAATTATATGCGCCTATTCGACTCAGACATTTCTTGTCGGCTGAACCCTACAGGAGTTCTCTGCACCGTTTGCCAAAAAGATCTCAATTTCTTCCCGGTTCCGCCGACAGGGTTCATGCCGTCCGCTTAACCAGTCAGCTAGCTGTTCGGGATCTCGTCCCATCTCGACACCAAGCTGTTCCAAGGTCAGGCCGTTGATCAGCTTGTACCAAGACAACTTTTCCAGCAGATTGTCAGGTTGGGGGATGGGGTTGCGGCCAAGGAACGCAATAACCCGGGGTATAAATCGCAGATCAACCGATCCTCTGTTCTCCCAGTTCCAGACCGTTGAAGTGGTCACGTCAAGCTTGGCAGCGACATCTTTCTGGTACAATCCAAGCTCAATTCTACGTCGCCGCAGGTGATCGCCAAGGGTGATTGGTTCGCGGGTGAATTCTTCAAGTGGCTGAATTGTAAGCGGTATTTCCATTTTTCCTGCAGTTTGATCAAGCTTTAAATTGTTGGTAAAGGGGTCCACATCCCTGTAAGTGCGGATTCCTCGGTGATTTCAATAACTTATGTACTTGCGCACCACATGATATCCAACGTTATCGGCAGCGGCTTTCCGGTCCATTACTGGATAGAATCGACCTGCATATCGAGGTTCCACGTGTGCCTCATAAGGATTTGGCTGATCCAGTGGATGGCGAATCTTCTGCGACCATTCGTGTCCGGGTGGAAAAGGCCCGGGTCATCCAGCGGGAACGTCTCGCGTCTTATGGCCTGCATGCAAATTCTGCGATGGCCGCTAGGCATATCCGCAAATTCTGCCCTCTCAATGAGGCAGGGCAAAAATTGCTGGAGATGGTGGTCGATAAACTCGGTATGTCGGCTCGTAGTTACAGTCGGATTCTCAAGGTGGCACGAACTATTGCTGATCTCGCAGGAGAAGAGAATATAGGCCAGATGCATCTCGCTGAGGCGATTCAGTATCGGGGGTTGGATCGCAAGTTGGGGTGAGGGTGGAAAATTGCGAGCTTGGATTTGCTGGCCAATCTGTCAGCTTCACTGTACAATCACGGGGAAATCCGACTTGTTTTCAAGCACCTCAGTCCATGAGTACAAAAATGTTTGCATCCCTTTCTACAAGTGAGTATAGTTTACCCAATACACCTGCCATGCCTCTGGCCGTTCGCGGTTATGCACACTTTGGCGGGTTTTTTATTGCCCAGAGGATTCGGGCGTGAATCAGTTCAATAAACTTCCTCTCTCCATTGATGGGCAGCTAGAACTCTGGCAAGCGCGTGGGCTGACTATTTCCAATGCCGAACGTGCCAAGCGCTATCTCTCGGTTATCAGTTATTATCGCCTGAGCGCTTACAGTCTGCCGTTCCAAAAAGCAGAGGAGGGCCATGCTTTTCGGCGGGATGTCTCATTTGACGATATTCTCTCCCTCTATGTTTTCGACCGTGAACTGAGGTTACTTCTTCTTGATGCCATTGAGCGGATTGAAGTAGCTTTTCGCGCCCGAATGACCCAGGTGCTCGGTGAACATCACGGCTCGCATGCTTACTCCAGATCTGAAATCTTTGACGACCGCTATGATCATGACTGGCTTTTGCGTCAGGTTCGTGGCAAATGCCAGAGCCGTCAGGCGGAACCATTTATCCAGCATTATCGGAAGAAATACCGGGATCCCGAGCTGCCGCCTGTTTGGATGGTTATGGAGGTTCTGACTTTCAAGGAAATTTCGTTCCTTTTTGCGCATCTGCGTTACAAAGATGACAAACAGGCGGTTGCCGATTTCTGGAACCTGCCTATTCCCGTTGCGCAATCCTGGTTTCGAGCAATGTCTGATTTGCGCAATACCTGCGCACACCATGCCCGCACCTGGAACCGCGAGTTTGGTAGTCGGCCCGTCATTCCCAAAAGGACTCTGAAGCTATGGCCCAACCTGTCGCCTTTGCCCAGAACCGGGATCGATCCAACAAAACGGCTCTATTATCTGCTGGTAGTAACAGAATATCTGTTACGCAGAATAAATTCTGGATCAAGTTGGAACCGGCGGCTGTTTGAATTGCTCGAGCAGCATCCCAAAGTCAGTCGGGAACATATGGGGATGCCTGAGAACTGGTTTGGCGAGTCATTCTGGTACCTTGGAGATAACGGGCAATGATTTGGCGTGCAAGCACATATCCGGCAGGTGGCTGATGGGATGGTATCCTTTGTTAACCACCGTTATGAACGCTTCCCCGGATCAGCTGAAGACGAGTTCGCTTTGGGCTGCCAGCTCAATGATGCTTTGCGAAAGTGCGGCGGCGACAAAGACTATTTCTACCCACAGAGAAAATGGCGTGATTCCCTCCTGACGTTGTTGCTACAGCATGAAGGGTCAAAAGTGGTGAACCTGGCTGATTTCAGACAAGGGCGAAAGAATGGCTGACAAGGTCGTCATCTATCAATCCGCAGATGGCAAGGCTACTCTCGAAGTGCGGCTGGAGCAGGAATCTGTTTGGTTGAGCTTGAATCAGGTTACTGAGCTGTTTGGGCGCGATAAATCTGTTATCTCGCGGCATATCAATAACCTGTTTCGTGAGGGAGAACTGGTGCGAGATTCAGTTGTTGCAAAAATTGCAACAACTGCCGTAGATGGCAAGACCTACCAGGTCGACTTTTTCAATCTCGATGTGATTATTTCTGTTGGCTACCGAGTTAAATCTCTGCAGGGCACAAGGTTCCGTCAGTGGGCCACCAGAGTTCTGCATGATCATTTGGCTCAGGGCTATACGCTCAACCAGCAGAGGCTTGAAGAAAAGTCAGAAAAACTTGCTGAAATGCAGCAGGCAATGAATCTGCTCACACGGACTCTGGATCGCCAGCAATTGGTTAATGATTTGGGTAAAGAGGTGTTGCAGGTTATCACTGACTACGCCTATGCACTCGATCTGCTCGACCGTTACGATCACGGTACCCTGGCGATTGAAGGGACCAGCGGCGACGCTGATTTTGTCCTCGATTACGAAAATGCTAGTCGCATAGTCCAGTCGATGAAAAGTCATTTCGATGGACTGTTCGGTATCGAAAAGGATCAGGGTTTTAAAAGCGCCCTTGGTACCATCTATCAGACCTTTGACGGCAAAGAGCTCTACCCCAGCGCCGAAGAAAAAGCTGCTAATCTGCTCTACTTCATCGTCAAAAACCACGCCTTCAGCGACGGCAACAAACGCATCGCCGCCGCCATCTTCATCTATTTCTTAAGTGCCAACAGCATCCTTTACCGCGAAGACGGCAGCAAACGCCTGGCCGACAACGCCCTAGTTGCCCTGACCCTGCTGATCGCCGAAAGCAAGCCGGAAGAGAAAGAGACGATTGTGAAGGTGATTGTGAATTTGATTAACCGGCGCAACGCATAATATCCTCTGGTGGAAAGTTCGGTCGGCTTTTAAAAAACTCACCCTGAGTTAGGCATGCGAGGGGCCTTTTCCCCCGATGACGAGCTCGAACAGGTTCCCAATATTGAAGTCCGGGAACCTGAGTATGGCAAAGGTAACGGGCGCTACCGTAATCCTGAGGGTTGAATGATTCTGAAGTCCTTTTTAGTTTGGTTTCTGATCGCGGTAGCGGAAACGCTGCACGGCATCATACGGGCCAAATATCTCAATCCACGTCTTGGCGACCGGCGTGCCCGGCAGTTTACTGTCATTACCGGCACAATCATCATCCAGCTGGTCGGCTGGTTTACCATTCCCTGGATCAATCCGCAGAGCGGGCAAGAGAGCATTGTTGTTGGGTTGATCTGGTTGGTCGCAATGCTGACTTTTGACATCGGATTCGGGCGTCTTTATCTGCGCCTTTCCTGGAAGCGAATCTGGTCTGATTTCGACATTTTTCAAGGAGGTTACTTGGGATTTGGCATGGCCGCGTTGCTGATGACTCCTTGGATTGTCGCTCTGATACGCGGAATAATCTGAATTCAAGGGCCGTGATCGTTATTTACCTGGGCGCGCAAAAATGCTTCCATTTCTTCCCGATTCCGCCGACACGGGTGATGTCGACCTGCCAACCAGTCCGCCAGCTGCTCCGGATCTCGCCCCATCTCGACACCAAGCTGTTCGAAGGTCAGACCGTTGATCTGTTTGTACCAGGCCAGTTTCTCCAGCAGATTGTCAGGGCGGGGGATAGGGTTGTAACCGAGAAACTGGATTAATTTTGGCACATATCTCAACTCAACAGTCCAGTCATGCTCCCAGTTCCAGATGGTTGAAGTCGTCACTCCAATCTGAACCGCGACATCTTTCTGGTACAGTCCAAGTTCAATTCTGCGTCGTCGCAAGTGGTCACCGAGGGTGACTGGTTCGCGGGTAAATTCTTCAGGTGGCTGGATTATCAGTGGAATTTTGATTTTCCCGGCTGTTTGATCAAACCTAAAATTGTTGGTAAAGGGGTCCACATCCCTGTAAGTGCGGATTCCTCGGTGATTTCAGTAACTTATGCACTTGCTCGCCACATGATATCCAACGTTATCGGCAGCGATTATCCGGTCCATTACTGGATAGAATCGACCTGCATATCGAGGTTCCACGGGTCCCTCATAAGGATTTGGCTGATCCGGTGGATGGTGAATCTTCTGCGACCATCCGTGCCAGGGTGGAGCAGGCCCGCGCCATCCAGCGGGAACGTCTTGGGTCTTATGGCCTGCATGCGAATTCTGCCATGGCTGCTCGTCATATCCGCAAATTCTGCCCTCTTGATGAGGCAGGGCAAAAACTGCTGGAGATGGTGGTCGATAAACTCGGAATGTCGGCGCGTAGTTACAGTCGGATTCTCAAGGTGGCACGGACCATTGCTGATCTTGCAGGAGAAGAGAATATCGGCCAGATGCATCTGGCTGAGGCGATTCAGTATCGGGGGCTGGATCGGAAAACCTTTTGAGACTCAAAACTTTGCCCTTCATGAATCTGAAGTTACTTTAAAATTTTCCGTCAAAAGTAAACACCTGATTTTTGATAAACAGAATCTGTGTAATTTATCCTTAGGTGAAGCAGGACCAGTGATCTGACCCAACTTATGAGAAAGCCTCGGCCCGCATACACACAAGCCGGTCCACAAAGGTATTGAAACGCCGCAACACTAACGATTTCGCAATGTTGCCCACACTGTGGTAAAACACGAAAAATCCCGTCACCTCAGTAGGTTGCGGGATTTTTCAATTTTTTCAACACCTTTGTGAACCGACTAGCGCATACACAGGCTGAGGCTTATTTTGTTCCATAGGTCGTGATTTATAAGAAGCAGTGGCTCAGTGATGATCTAGCACTTCTCGCACTTTAGATGCTAACACTTCAAGAGAGAAAGGCTTTTGTAGGAAATGTGCCCTATATTCGATGACCCCTTGGCTTGAGATAATATCGGCAGTGTAGCCGGACAGGAAAAGAACCTTCATGTCAGGTCGAAGGAGCATTAATTTTTCTGACAATTCCTTGCCGTTCATGCGAGGCATGACCATATCGGAAACCAGCAGAGGAATCGGGCCCGGGTGATCCTTGGCGAAAGATTGGGCAAGCTCGGTTGTCACAGCAGCTAGCACCGTGTAGCCGCTCTCTTCGAGCATGGTCGTCACCAGTGATAGAAGCATCTCGTCATCTTCAACGAGCAGAATTGTTTCAGTGCCGCAAAGAAGTGGTTTTTTTACTGTCTCCTGTTTCGCTTCACCAGCCTTACTCGCCCGGGGAAGATAGATATTGAATACTGTGCCCAATCCCGCTTCGCTGTAGACGGTGAGAAAACCGTGGTTCTGCTTGACAGCGCCATAAACGCTGGCCAGTCCCAATCCGGTTCCAGAGCCGACCTCTTTGGTGGTGTAGAATGGCTCGAAAATGTGGGCTTGTACCTGTTTATCCATACCGCAGCCATCATCACTCACGGAAAGCAGGACATAATCACCAGGCACAACATCGAAGGGAATAGTGCTAATGGCGCTCTCGTCCAAAGTGTGGTTTTCCGTTTTTATCGATATCTTGCCGACACCGGCGATCGCGTCACGGGCATTGACACACAGGTTTGCCAGAATCTGATCCAGCTGCGATGGATCTACCTCGACCGGCCAGAGGCTGGCCGCGGCGTTCCAGGAGAGTTGAATATTTTCGCCGATGAGACGCTCCAGCATTTTTAGCGTTCCGGCGACCGTCTCATTCAGGTCCAGTACTTTGGGGTCGATGACCTGCTTGCGGGCAAAGGTCAGCAGCTGCCGGGTAAGAGTTGCAGAACGTTGGGCCGCTGTACGGATTTCCTCCAAATCAGAGATGAGAGGGCTTGCGGGGGGCGCTTTTCTGAGGGCCAGTGCTGCGCGGCCGAGGATGACGCCGAGCATGTTGTTGAAATCATGTGCCACGCCCCCCGCCAGTTGACCGATTGATTCGATCTTTTGAGTCTGTCGGAGCTGTTCCTCAAGTTCCCAGTGTTTGGTGATGTCCCGCATGACGCCGACGATACGGATCACCTGGCCCTGTGGGCTGCGGGCTGCTACATGGGCAAGCTCCCGCACCCTCACCCATTCCCCGGATTTACAGCAAAGGCGGTATTCCACATCGTAGTGAGGGTTCTTGTCGGAGATAAACTCGGTATAGGCTTTCTCGAGTGCACTCTGATCATCGGGGTGAACCCTGGCACTATACCACGACAGGAAACAGTCGTAGGAAGGCAGTTCGTCCAGTGTATACCCCAGTATCTCGGCCCAGCGTGGGCTGTGATAGGTGTTTTCGTTCAGTGGCACGGCGTGGTCGAAGATGCCCGCACCGGTTGACTCCAAGGCGATCGACAGTCGTTCTTCGTTGCGCCGCAGGGCCAGTTCGGTGCTCTTGAGCGTGGTGATGTCGCGGGCAACAAAGACCACATGGTTTTCGTCCATAGGGGTGACAGACGCATCGAAATAGACTTTTTCCTTTTGTATCGGGAGGTCATACTGAATGCGGACTGTTTGTCCGGTCGACAAGACCTGATGAATTGTGTCGATAAGAAGGTTGGCCAAATCGACCGGGAAAACCTCCTTCAGGCTTTTTCCGAGAAGCTCTTCCGGTGGTCTATAAAGCAACTTGGGAGAAGTCATAGCAATTTTGCGATATAGGCCTTCCCTGTCCAGAACCAGCACGATATCCTGTATGCAGGAAAACAGCGCCCGCAGTTCGCTCTCGGAGGCGGCTAGGGCTTTTTCTGCCTCCTTCCTCGCGGTGATGTCGTGAACGACTGAGTGAAGGAGGTTTTTACCCTGAACCTCTATATTGCTGCTGAATATCTCCACATCGCGGATTGAGCCGTCAGCCCGCCGATGGTGGAACTCGAAATATTGCTGGTTTCCGGACCTGATGCTTTCTATTGCCTTTTTCGTCTCATCCTGAGACAGGGTGTTGATGTCCCAGATTTGCATCTGCTTAAGCTGTTCCCTTGTCCAGCCGTAATAGTGCGCCGCCGCATTGTTGGCATCAGTGATCGTGCCGGTATCGGGGTCGTGGATGAATTTAACCGCCGAGTGGTCTTCAAACAGCTTGCGGAACAGTTCCTCCCTTTCTTCAATGGCCGCGGTCCGCTTTTTGACCATGGCGGCAAGTCTTCTGTTCCAGAGAAGAATCAGCAGAACAAGAGCCAGGATGACTGCCACAATCCTAAAGGCCCAGGTGTAATCCGGGGTCTTATGATGGATGAGCGGTGCCCATTTGTCATAGATGATGTTCCTGTCACGTGGGGTGAACTGCTCGATCCCTTGCTGGAGAATTCTTTGCAGATCGGGCGAATCGGCAGCCACAGCAAGATGCACGGAATTGCTGAAGGGTACTTCCCCGACCATATGAATCTGCTCATATCCCTTTTGTTGTATAGCCTTGTATGTCGTCAGCGTTTCGCCCATATACGCAAACACGTCGCCGGTCTCGACCCGATTCAACCCCTCCTGGATGTCAGCAACTGGGACGATGCTTATTTGCGGGTAGTGACCTTCTATTGATTTTTTGTGGGTGGAGTCACGCAGCATCGCGATTTTACGCCCGTTGAGCAGAGCAAAGTCACCGATATAAGTTACCTCTGCATCGGCAAAAACACCGGTGGTTAAATCCAAGTACGGCCCGGTATTAAGCAATGGCTGGCCATTTTTTTGTCCGCCGCTGCCTGCGTTGGCAATCAGGTCGATTTCGTCCCTGTTCACCTTGACAACCAATTCCTCGCGGGTTCCCGTCACAAACTCGAAACGGATTCCGAGAAGGCCTTCCAGAGTCTTCATAAAATCGACCACCAGGCCCTGCGGGAGGCCATTTTCGCCGATAAACGCCAGGGGGGCTCCCTGGAGAATGACACCTGCCCGGACGGTAGCATGTTCGGACAGCCAGGCTTGTTCTCTGGCCTTCGGACGAGCGGTTCGGTCCTGGTAGAAAAACCCTTCTGGGATGTCCCGCCGGGCAGCTAAACCGGCATTGGTAAACAGGGTGGCGATGCGCCGGTAGCGCAGGGGGTTGACGTTGCCGAGGGGGATAACCTCTGGGAGGATCATCCGCTCGGTTGCTGCGGCTTCGTGCAGCAGCAAACCCCGGTTTTCGCCCGGGGCGTATTTGGCCAGGATCAGATCGACTATTTCCTCCTGGTGCTCCAGGGCGTATTGCCACCCCTTGAGGGTAGCGCGGATCACTTTTTTTACCCGTTGCGGGTGATTCTGTATCTCGGCCTCGGTGGTAAAAAGATTGTCGCCATAAAAATCGATGCCATAGTTGAGTGGGTTGATAATGGTGAAGTCGACTCCCATCTCTTTCAACTGGTAGGGTTGATCTGTCAGGTAGGCGGAGATGACATCCACATCTCCCCGTGCAAAGCTCTCAAGATCGTACGATTGGGGGACGACAATCACCCGAGATGGGTCTTTGATCGTCTCGATTAATGTGGCGGTGAGCGGCGCATAGTTGAAATCCTCCGGGCTGAACCGCACCTTTTTGCCGATCATTTCATAGGGGCTGACAATCTCGCTTTCCTTTTTGGCGATAAAGATCAGGGGAGAATGCTGGAATATCTGCGCCAGAAGAACGACGGGGTTCCCTTGAGCCCGATACAAAAAGAGACTGGCATCTGCGGTACCGTACTCAGCCCGGCCCTTGATCACATCTTCGACATAGTTTTCTTCTACTGCCCGTGGCCGTAGATTAACCTTGAGTCCCTCCTCCGCGTAAAATCCTTTCTCCTTGGCTGCATAGTAGCCGGCAAACTGAAACTGATGTTTCCATTTCAGTTGGATGGTAATCTCCTCTCCTGGCTGGCCTACCTGTTGTTGCTTAGCCAGAGCAGGGGAAAAGAAAAGTAGGAGCGCTAAAAAAGAAAAGATTAAGTGAATAAACGATTTCAAGATGTTATCACCTCTAACAGATAATCAACTTCGCATGGCACGATAGATTCCTAGATCTGAATCTGCAAATGGTAGTGTACCTTCATGTAGTGGCCCCTTTTGTGGCCATTTCCCCTTACTTATCAAAATGTCTCTATCCAATAACACGCCCAATTCCGTCTCGGCAGTGGTGATATCCGAGACTCTCTAACTCTCCATCAAGACGGTGTAAAAGGTCTTAATAAAAGCGGGAAAATTCAAAGGCTTCGTGCAGAAGGAGCTAATGTTTAGCCGACCAAAGTCTTCCGCTTTAGAATAACTTGTATACCCACTGCAGAAGATCGCCCGAATCTTCAGGCGAAGGGTTTTTTACGCCCCCGGATCAAGTCTTTTCCTACCTATTCACCTCTATCGTCAGTTTCCTGCAAGTCGGACATTCTGTGGGTTTATGTATGGTCCCCTGATAACTTCATGCAAAATGCCGTCTTTTTTTGCAGATTTCACTCGATACATCAGCAAATCAGCCCTTTGGAGAATCTCGTCCCACGAGGAAGTGACCCCATAGTCAGTCACCAGCCCGATACTGAATGTCACCGGCCACCCTTCTTTTTTCATGGCCTCCAGCAAGGCTCTGCGCAATCTTTCAATCACCTTTTGTGATTGTGTTTCGTCAGATTCGGGGCAGACAACTACGAACTCATCTCCTCCTAAACGAGCCACCAAATCAGTGCCTCTGATGAGAGTCGTCATGACATCAACAACCCTGCAGAGTAGACGATCACCAATATTGTGCCCAAGCTGATCGTTGACCATTTTGAAGTTATCGAGATCAAAAAAGGCGACACTGAAAGGACGATGATGACGTTTCGAGGCAAGGAACTGATATTCAGCGACTTCGTCAAGACTACGGCGGTTGAGGGCATGGGTAAGATGGTCCCGCAGGGCTAGCTTATTAACTTCATCAAATTTATGCCAAAGCATCCTGAACAGGAATGTCAGAAAGAGAAAGAACGTCATGTCCAGAGCAAAATCCCATACCATGTTGATAGGGGAAGTTTTTGCCAGAATCGAGGGAAGGTTTATGCCGAAACTGGTCGTACACGAAAGAATGCTTGTCGTAATTCCGGCCCACTTCCCGATAAACCAAGTGGCAAGAAATATCGGTATCACGTAAAAGAGAACGAAGTCGAAATCACCTGTCAAATAGTCAAGATAACCGATACCTGTTCCGAGCAGAGTACTGAGCGTAGCATGGATTGTTTTTGAGCGGTTTTCCAGGAAGTGAAAAAAATTATTATAAGCGAGCTCATACATATTTGAATTCTTTTCGGAAACCTTTGTATTTCGGGGAGTTCATCCCAAAAAGGCATAATAGTTAGTCTACTTAGATTATAGAATTACAATGTAACAGTTACGAAATCAGGGGTAAAGGCAAATCCTCCTCCAGAGTGGCGTCGAAGGCTGCTGGTTTACCCCTGTTTCCCAGTAAAACCAATGTGACATTTATAACAAAATATTCTCTCTCACAAGACTTGATCCACTACCAGTATCTGATCATTTATAGCCTTATCCTTGGTTGTTCAGATGTGGCACAAGCAGGTCTACTACTTTACGTAACAACACCTCGGCGGAAAAAGGTTTTTGCAAAAAGGCTTCGCCAGGCTTCAGAACAAAATCCCGTTGTCCATGGAGTTGGCCATAGCCGGAAAGGTAAAGAACCCTTAGTTCCGGTTGTTGTTCACGCAACCGTTGTGCTAACTCTATCCCGTTGATATCGGGCATGCCGATATCGGTCACCAGCAGATCAAGATTGTCCTCCATCTGCTCGTAAATCGTCATAGCCGCAGAGCCACTTTCGGCTGTGGTTACGGTTAGCCCAGCCTCTTGCAGTATCCTGGAAGTGAGATCAAGCACCTCCGGCAAATCATCTACCAACAACAGGTTGCCTGAGGTTTGAATTAATTCACTGATGACGGTTTTAGTGGAGAACGTCTCATCCATCTCCACCGCTGGAAGTAAAACACTGAAAGTCGTCCCTTGTTTAAGAATGCTTTGAACATCAATGTACCCTCCCGATTGCCGAACGATGCCATGGACGGTAGCCAGCCCCAATCCGGTGCCGCGTCCGATCTCTTTGGTGGTATAAAATGGATCGAAAATTTTAGACAAGGTTTCCGGTGGGATGCCGCACCCATCGTCTTCAATGATGAGGCGGACAAAACTTTTTCCCAAAGCTTCGGGCGGAAGGTCTCGTAGAGATGTCACTATTTCCGCAGGTTCAACGCTCACTCGGATATGCCCATTTTTCTCACCGATTGCGTCACGGGCGTTGACCAAAAGGTTCATCAAAACCTGTTCAACCTGGGAAGGATCAGCCTTGATTAAACAAGCCTCGGTGCCTAGCGTAAATTGAAGATGGATATTTTCGGCCACCAACCGATGGAGGAGTTTTTTGATATCGATTATCAGGATATTGAGATCAATGACCACCGCCTCCAAAACCTGCCGACGACTGAAGGCGAGCAGTTGCCGGATCAGGGCCTCTGCACTCTTGCCTGCTTGGAGAACCAGATTGGCCTTCTGTTGCAGGCGTTCATCATAATCAACCTTTTTTGCTATTAGTGTTGTATAGCCGAGAATAACGGTCAGCAGATTATTGAAATCATGGGCGATGCCGCCGGCAAGTTGACCGATCGCCTCAAATTTTTCTACAACCTTGAGACGCTGTTCGGCTTTTTCACGGGCCTGGTCCATTCGTGCGCTCTGAATAGCCAGGGAAGCAGCCTGGCAAAACATCTCTATATCGTGGATATCCTGATCTGAGAAAGAACCGGAGGGTTTTAACAGGAGCAATCCACCGATAACTTCCTTGCCATTTATTAAGGGTAGACCAAGGATCCCTCCTTTTCCCAGAGGGATATCCTTTCGGTCCAGACAAGTGTGGCAGAGTATTAATTCGGAAATTGTTTGCCGGGTGACCACTGGGGCGAAGAACAGGCAATCCCGCCTAAAGCTGATCCGGTCAGTTCGGCCATCCAGAGCACTGGCAGTTTCAGTGCAAAATAGTTCTGTTGTTTCTTTGCTAGAGGTTGTTCCCTGTCGTGCCAAGATCTGGGCCTCGCCTCCGGGCTCATCAATCAAATAGAGCAGCCCCCAGGACACCTCCGTTGTGGAGGCAACCTCTTTCAGAAAGCCCTGGGCCATTCTGCTCAGGTCACCACTTTGCAGGAAAGCGACAATGGCCCGGGACTGCGACTCGGCAATGAGCCGGTTTTTGGCCTCTTGTTCTTCAAGTCGTTTCAGTTCGGTCTGGTCCTCGATAGATTCGATGACGGCGACCAAGTCCCCTTGAGGATTGCGGATCGGAGCGGCATTAGAAATAAGATAGCGGTCCTGGCCGTTGAGTTGCGCATACCACCCTTCTCCATGGAGTGCGCCTGGGATTTCCTGGTGTGATCTGATGTGTGAAAATTTATTTTCAGAATTCTGCCAATTGTTATCGAGGACCAGATCAGCCAAGCAGGGATGGGATGTGCGGTAAAAGGGTTGCCATTGGTTTTTGGTACCGAGCATCTCACCGGCACTCGTACCGGTCAGAGCCTCCATGGCCTGATTCCAACCCACCACACGGTGCTCGGAGTCGAGAACAAGGAAGGGTATGGCGGCTCCACTCAACAAATTCTCTGCAAGGGTTTTCGCTTCATTCAGGGCTTTTTCCGTATCCTTGCGTTCGGTGATGTCGAGGAATGCACCTACAATTCCAGCAACCTGATTGTCGTTACCACGAAAAAGAGCCTTACTCAGCAGGCCATGATGCACACGCTCGTTGAGCATCACGGGCATTTCTTCGTGAAACGGGACCTGCTTCGTCAGGACTTGCGAATCTTTCTCCACAAAACGTGTGGCGTCGTCATTTGAGAAAAGATCTGTGGACTTTCGCCCGATGATCCACGATTTCTTTTTCCCAACAGCCTTTTCGAAGGCCTCATTGCAATCAAGAAAGTGACCTTCAATATCCTTGGAGAAAACGGGGATGGGGATAGCTTGCAAAAAAGCCTTTTGAAAGTTCAGTTGGGTTAACAGGTTAAGATGTTGCTCTTTCACTTTCTGAAGTAAACCATTGAAAGCTATTTTCAAAGATCCTATTTCATCTTTTGAATTAACAGCTAACAGATCGGGCAACTGCCCATGATCCCGGGCTTTTTCCAGATATTTGACGAAATCCATCAACGGCTGGGTCAAAAGGCGAAGGGAACCCCAAAACACCAGGCCAGAAAGTATAACTGTCAATAATAGGGCAAATAAAAAGTAATGCCGGGCATGTTCAAGGGGGCCATAAAGCTGCTCCCGGCGGTAGTGGGCCGATAAGTGCCAGCCTGTAGTTTTTACCTTGGCATTGGTTTCAATGTATTGCTTTTCCAAGGCAAGAGTACGCTGGGAAGTCTGGCTCCGAGTGTTGTTCCCCTGCCGCATTGGTGGACCGTTACCGGCAATGAAGTGATTGTTTTCGTCGTAAAGGGCAATGCCCCCCTCGTCGCCCAAGTTGATCTCTGACAGATAATCGAAGAATTTACTTTTAGATAAATCCAAACTTCCAACCAGGGCCCCACCATACTTTCCACTGCCCGAAAATAGTGAAGTCTTAAACGTCAGGATCCAATTCCCCTCGGCTGAAGGGAAAAAAGCCATTGAAACTCGGTTTTCCCCTTTATTCAGTGAGCCATTCTGCCGATCAACCCATGAGAGAAAGCCATCTTTCGGTAAAGGCATATTTGGAGGGTTGGATGCCATGACTTTACCAAGGGGGTTGATCAAAACCAGGCCCATATTGAAAGCATGTAGCGCGTCGGGTCGGGTACTGAGATAAGCCCGGACTCCGACCGGATCATTCATCAGGGTTGGAGTGAACTGCGATCCTAAGATCGAGAGCTCAGCCTGGAAAAAGGACAATTTGTTCTGTATCTCGTCGGCCAGAGCTTGTATCAGGGCGTCTTGCTCGGTAAAAATTCTCAGTTCATATTGTTGTTCAAAGTAGTCATAGCAGACATAGGTCAAGAGGGTTAGTGAAACCCCTAGTAATAGACAAATCGTCCCAACTATTTTGGTACGTAAACTTAATGTTTTCATTACGTGGGTTTCCTTTATGTAGGCGCCATTGACTACAAGAATAGGAACGATATTTTAAATGAACATTAAGACTCCAAATATTAGATTAAAATACAGGCAAACTCGACAAATTGGATATAACTTCGAATGCCATCAGAAAACCTGCGGATCTCTATCGGTTGTTCGTGGTGATACCGTCAGAACTGCACTATTGGAAAATTGCGGGATAAGAATTTAAGCCCTTTTATCTGCATATTCTCATCAGATTTGGAGACATTGTGCTCAATTGCAGGAAGATCAAGAGAGTGTCATAACACTGGCGTAGAGTCCTTTCATCTTTTCGAAGTCTGGCAAACATCATCCCTCCTTCCATGGTTAATACAATATGTTCCGCCAAAATATTGGCCGGGATGTCGACTCTTATCTGCCCGGCCTCTTGAGCTGCGACGATAAAATCTTCAAGCATGTCAGCCATATCTGAAAAAAATTGATCAATGAATTTCACATAACGTTGATCACTATCACTCATTTCCAGGGCGGTGTTCCCGAAAATGCACCCTCCAATAAAACCTAAATCCCGGTGATAAGAAACGACTGTATTGAAAAAGTTCAGAAGACAATCTCCGGGTGTAATGCCGCTGAGAGCGATCTTTGAAAACTCCAACCATTTTTCGCGAGACCATTCAAGAACTGCTAGTCCAAGATCGTCTTTACTGAGAAAATGAAAATAAAGACTGCCTTTCTTGACTCCAGTTGCCGCTGTAAGGTCGCTGATGCTTGTTCCGCGGAATCCCTTCTTATGGAAGAGTTTCGCAGCCTCCGTGATAAGAAGCTCCCTGGTTATTTCACCTTTGTTCCCCATAGCTTCTCTCCCACCCTCATTTAAAAACCAACCGTTTGGTAAAAAAATATATCCCAGTGAATTGTGAGTCAACAAATTTCTGCGCTTGTAAGAAATCTACTTCCAGTCGGGTAGATATGCCATTAATTCTTCTTATCCAAATCTATTCCAATAACCGTAATGTCATCTACATTTGGGAATTTTGCGGAAATCTGCAGCCAGTGATCCTGAAGAGCGGCAATCAACCCCGCAAAATCAACTCGATTCCTACTACATGGTCGCTATCTCTCCGAGCGGTTCGATGTTTTCCCAAAAGCGAATCCCCCTGGAGGAATAGTCTCCAAGGGGATTTTAGCTGAAGCAACGCAGATCACCAACAGATTAACCGACCGGTAGGGTTCGCCAAGCGGGGTTTTTCCGTTCCATTATGTCGTCAATTCCGAGACCATTCGATTCGAGCAAAAGCGTTATGATTATGGATGCTTTCCTGATTGATTGCCTTGACCTGAAACCAAGCAACCCGGGTATCTTCCATCAATCGCACGCCCACATTCCGGACGATATCTTCGACAAAGACCGGATTCTCATAAGCCTGCTCGGTCACCGCTTTCTCATCCTCACGCTTGAGTAAGGCATAAACTGGCGCCGAAGCAGATTTTTCGGCGACTTCAATTAGCTCTTCAATCCAGATTAGTTTAGGATTGCCGTTCGCTTTCCGCACTGTTCGAACTTCGATGCTGACATGGCCGCGTTGATTATGGGCACCATATTTAGAAATTGCTTTGCTGCAGGGGCAAAGACTAGTCACTGGGACGTTGACACCCTGAATGTAGTCGTTTCCTTGTGTGTTGGCCTGACCAACAAAGCTACATTCGTATTTCATCAGTCCTGCCGATTTACTAATTGGTGCCAGTTTTTCCAGAAAGTAGGGGAAACGAATTTCTACCCTTGCCGTTTCAGCTTCAAGCCGTTGTTTGAGCGCGGGCAAGAACTTCGCCAAGGTGCTAATGGTCATTTCTTCATGGTATTCGTTGAGTACCTCAAAAAAACGACTCATGTGGGTGCCCTTGAACTGATGAGGCAGATTGACCGTCATCGACATACTGGCAACTGTCTGTTGGCTGCCGTTGGTTTTGTCCAAAACGGTAATTGGATAGCAGATGTCACACACACCAACCTCATCGATCGGGATGTTGCGTTGGTCAGTAGAATTCTGTAGGTCAATCATTGCAAACCCCCAAGCAGAAAAAGGCCGGATGAGACCGGCCGGGGTAACCAAGAAGGCAGACTAACTTGGGACCCGGTTCTATACAACTGATAACTACCAACGCTGGCTAAGATAGGTTCCAATTATTCGGCAAAACAAGAACGGCCAACCCCATTTTTGTGGTTGGCCGTTTCGGTGTCTGACTATACGGAGGGCCGAATTAATCCCCCATTTTTATCCCAATCAATTCTGAACGCAGAGATCGCATAATCTGAGAATTTTCCCTCTTGCCCGCTTAACCACAATAAGACAAGGCGTCACCACTTAGCCCTAATATGGGAGCTCTTTGTCTTACTAGGAAGAAATCGCCTCTGGACGGCTTTTGTTGCCAAGGCGGCCAACATCGTATGAGTGAGACCCTTGCGCTGGGGACCAGTTGTTGAGAACTGCATTTCGAAAAGTGGCTATTTCGGTCGGTCTATCGAAATTATCTTCTGGACACGGTCATTCAGAAAGCGCTTAATCTTTTCACTGTTGCGCTGACAGGGTTTGTGGCGACCGCTTAACCAGTCGGACAATTGTTCTGGATCTCGCCCCATTACCGACTGCGCCCCATTGCCAGTATGACTATCAAATGCCGTCTGACTGCATCGAACTGGCAATGAACTCCGCAAAAGGTTGAATTTTCCCTCGCGAACTCGCCGCCTCAAGAGCTGCCATATAGTTCGCTCGTTTTTCTATTCGGATAACCGTCCACGGGTACCCTCCAGAAGCCAGCATGGCATTCATCAGGAACCGGCCCAGTCGACCATTGCCGTCAAAGTACGGGTGGATGTACACGAATAGAAAATGCCCCAGTACAGCCCGAACGGTTGTATTGGGTTCATCCTCCAGCAGGTCGCACAGTTCCGGCATCATGTCACGAACAGCATCCTGTGAGGGGGGAACATGGGTCGCCCCTCTGATAAACACTTTGTCTGTCCGGTAGCCGGCCAGATCGGACGGTTTCAGGAAACCAGCATCAACATTGGGTGAGAATAGATTGCGATACCATGAAGCATGATCCCGGCGGAACGCTTCGCCGGGGTTCACCCCTGTGAGAATACTTCTGATCGTGGCCTTAACCTCATTGTGAGCGAGCCAGTAACCATGCGCCGCCATAGCGTTCTTCATTTGCGCGTCAGAGTCATTACTATCTGGATTCCAGTCACCGGTTGCGACCTTTTGAATGAGTTCCGGTGTGACACGATATCCCTCAATTGAAAGTGAGTGATAGGCATCAGTTTTGTAGTTTTCTTCAACCGTCTTCATGAACTTTTCAATGTTGGTCGGAATGCCGGGCTCTGTTGGGAAAGAGACCAGAACGGTCTCTCGCATTGCCTGCCACATGAGACGCATCCGCAGGACATAGGGTGATTGCACTCTGGAGAACGCCAGGATCGGCGGTGCGATACTGAAGGGATTGGACTCAATGACCACATATCCTGCCGCTCGCATGGTTGCTAGCACATTATCCGCCAGATCTTCGCGCCCCGATGCCCGTAGGGCCCCTGCGAGACGCCCGGCAACGGTGCTATGGCCCCCTTCGAGCAGTTCCCTGTTCAGATCCGATACATCCCGTAACTGATGGAGAGCGATGTGCGCGTCCTGAGCGTAGGTGGTAAAAAAAGCTTCCGGCACGCGAATGAGAGCCACGGGAAGCGACAGGACACGAATTTGCTCAACAAGCTGGATTTTGGCGGCAGGAGTGAAATCCTTGGTCTTGTAGTCCAGGATTGAACAGTTGTCTGGCAGCTTCAGCAGGCCGTTCTGACCGAGCGGCGTGTGGATCACGACCTGCTGTGGCGTAATCGTCTTTCCCGTGTGCAAAAACAATGAGTATTCTGCTGACACATGCCATTTTTTTCCAAAGCGCTCCGTGCAATAGCCCTGGATGAAGTCACGCATCGCTGCATACCAGGGAGTGCTGTCGCCGGTGTCTTCTCCAGGCCGGCACGGCATATACCACCCTTTGAAGATAGGTCGCAGGAAGCCGTTCTTGACGAGGCTTTCCCGCTGAAGGCGGGTCAGATCAACTGATTTTATTGCGGTTTTGCCGTCATCCTGCAATTTCTTCAGGGTTGTCAGAGCTTCGGCAAGCCTGCGTTGCGCTGGGGGGATTGCCATTGTATACCTCATCCGTTGCTAGATTATTGTGACTTACGATAACTAGATTATTGTGTCTTGTCAACGCTAGATTTTTATGTGTTGCCACAACAAGATTGTTCTGCTCTCTATCAGATCAAAGTTGACCATACTATTGTTGTGGTACGATCAGATTTGATAGCATATTCCTCCTCAAAATTCATGAACGTTGCTCGCACTGATGCTCCATGAGGCTATCGGATAGAAACTCTTCAATTTTTTTTCGATTCTTCTGGCAAGGTTTGTGTCTTCCTGCCAGCCAATCGGACAGTTGCTCTGGGTCGCGATCCATTTTGAAACCAAGCTCTTCGAGTGTGAGCCCATTGATCAGTTTAAACCAGGAAAGGCGTTCCAGCAGATTGTCAGGGCGGGGGATAGGGTTGTAACCGAGAAACTGGATTAAATTTGGCCCAACCAATTCTGAGCCTAAACGACTCATATCTTGAGGCGTTTAGGCTAAATATTCGCCTCACGCAGAGAAACAGCCAGTATCAATACAAGCAGAATAATTGATTTGACCGCCAAGTTTTTGTTGCAAATACTTGTCACTTATGTATATTTGAAGAGGATTTGCAATAAGGAGATTCCATGGGTCGGCAACAACAGATACTGGATCTTGCCAGAGAAAAAGGGATTATCCGGGCCGAGGACGTCGAAACGGTGGGGATTTCCCGAAACTACCTGTACCGAATGCACAAGGAAGGTCTTCTGGAGAAGAGGGCTGTGGGACTCTACGCTCTGCCGGAAGCTCCCGTGACAGAGAACTCGTCTCTGGCGGAGGTTGCGAAAAGGCTGCCTCACGCCGTTGTTTGTCTTATTTCTGCCCTGAGTTACCACGAGATCACCACCCAGATTCCCCATGAGATATGGCTGACGATCCCGAGAGGCTCGTGGCGGCCGGATGTGGAATACCCACCGCTTAACCTGTCCTATGTTTCAGGTCCGGCCTATTCGTTCGGGATTCAGGAGCATGTCCTAAACGGTGTGGCGGTTAAAATTTACAGCCCTGCGAAGACGGTGGCTGATTGCTTCAAGTTCCGAAACAAGGTCGGCCTCGATGTCGCCATTGAAGCGCTCCGCGAGGCATGGCGTTCACGTAAGGTCACCATGGATGAGCTGGTGGAAGCCGCCAGAGTCGACAGAGTGTCGAAAATCATGCGCCCCTATCTGGAGGTGTTGATCGGCATCCAAATTTGACCCGGCATCGGCATGCTGGGTCCGAGGGGGGGGGCAACGATTTAACTCTTTGTTAATACGTCAGAAGTCAGAAGTCAGAAGTTAAGTGGGTTAATGTTCAACGCCGAGTTCATCTCTAAGAGGGTCAAATTTGGATGCCGACTGACACATTGGCAGCAGGACCCGAAACGTTGCCCTATCCTGTATCTGCCGCAGCGGAACCTCGTAGCGGGCGAGAACCCCAGCCCTTTATTTTTTACCAGCGGCCATAAACAAGTGCGCAGCCTCCAGACAGTCCTGCCGGGATAGACCATGGTTTCGGGCGCGACGCTCCCAATCCGAAACGATCTCAATCACCTTTTCGATGATGGCCTTGGCGCGCTTTCTGTCTAGCCGATAATAGCCAGCCGTTGCTAAAACAACGCTCAGGTCAGGCAGGCGGTTCTCAATGTCCAGAGCCAGAGCATGCTCCTCCTTTTTGAAAGAAGGATTCATGTCGTAGGCCGGTGCCAACCGCCAGCCGGCAGGGGAACGCATGAAGCCGTGATTACGCAGATGGTCGTCGCGGTTGGCGGTGGCGACATTGAACACTAACCGCGTGAACAATTCTTCAAGATCGGCGGATAGAAGGTCAGGCTCACCGAAGGTCGCCAGAAATTCCGCCAGTTCCAGGTAGCTGGCATCATCCGTATCAACATGCTTCAGCAGCGTCATGGCCGAGGCAAAGAAGCGTCGGCTCTCCCTCGCGCGATCAAAACGCTTGACGAGAAAAGTATGGTACCCGTCGCCGAGCTGCATGAGCTGGGATTCCGGGACGGAGATCCCGCAGTCGCGGGCGAGATCGTGCAGGACCTTCTCCCAGACTGCGACATCGTAGTCGTCATCCGCCGAAGGGAACTTGGCGATCCAGAGGTGCCCCTGATCATCGATAAGGTTCGCCTTCGGACGTGCGCCGCCAAGCGAAGCTCCCGGTGCGACAAGGACTTTCAGCCATTCTTTGATTTTGTCAGGGCTGGCCAGCTTCTTTCGGGTCAATTCGAAGGCAATGGTCTGTAATTCGGCAATCTTGGTGACGGGAGGGGCGGACAGGGCTTCGGCGGCGAGAAAAATATTGCTGTCTGGCAGGCTGTAGCGTAAGGCCCCCATGCGGGTGCAGTCCTGCACTCCTAGCAGAAACTCCCAAGGGCCAAGGGTTCGGGAGGAGCGTTTCTCATCTCTGGCCTCAATAGCCTCCCGGCGCTTCATCAGCAGTTGGCCCCAGCGATCAGGACAGGAATCCATGAAGACCCCGAAGTTTGAGCCACTAGGATAAAACTCGCCCGGCAGCAAATCCAGCTCAGGATCGAGCGGGAAGACATGGGCGTGTGTGAGCCAGTCAGGATCATAAGCAAAACTGACGCTGCCGCGATCCCCTTGCGACAGGGTGCCGATCTTCTGCAGGGGGCCGAAAGTAGGATCGTCCAGCCAGACCCACAACTGTCTTCTATTTGTTCCCTTCGCCATCAGCGTCTTCCTGCGGAAGTTTTTTCTTGCGAGGTGCTCTTTGTCTGTGCGGGAGAGCCTCGTCTTGCAGCCTGCGGCCCAAAACATCTTCATTGGCAATTTGCGCCAGGTCAGCCAGCAGGCCAAGAACACGTAGCACCTGCACATAGTGGCCAAAAGCAACCGATGGATCCCCTTTTTCAATCTTGGAGAGCGTCGGCCGGGAGATATCGGCTCTGGCGCAAACGACCTCCATGGAGAAACGCCTGCGCAGACGCGCATCCTTCAGTCTGAGCCCCAGAGACTCGACTTCCTTCAGGGACCCAGGATAAATATGGAGAGTCTTTTTTGACATAATGGTAAATATAATTACCAAACATGGCTAAATTAGTCAATCTTATTTACTGTTTTGCTTTTGACGTGAATTAATCAACTCATGATTTGAGTTAACTATATGCGCCTATTCGACTCAGACATTTCTTGTCGGCTGAACCCTACAGGAGTTCTCTGCACCGTTTGCCAAAAAGATCTCAATTTCTTCCCGGTTCCGCCGACAGGGTTCATGGCGTCCGCTTAACCAGTCCGCTAGCTGCTCTGGATCTCGTCTCATCTCGACACCAAGATGTTCCAGAGTCAGGCCGTTGATCTGTTTGTACCAGGCCAGTTGTTCCAGCAGGTCATCCGGTTGGGAGATGGGGTTGTAGCCGAGAAACTCTATGACCCTGGGAGTGAATCGCAGATCAACCGACCCTCTGTTTTCCCAGTTCCAGACCGTTGGAGTCGTGACGTCGAGCCTGGCAGCGACATCTTTCTGGTACAATCCAAGCTCAATTCTACGTCGCCGCAGGTGATCGCCAAGGGTGATTGGTTCGCGGGTGAATTCTTCAAGTGGCTGAATCGTAAGCGGTATTTCCATTTTTCCTGCAGTTTGATCAAGCTTTAAATTGTTGGTAAAGGGGTCCACATCTCTGCCCTTGTGGTTTTCGCGGCGACACGGCCCACGACTGTACCTGCACCCCGCCGATGTTGCAGCGTTACCGTAGTCGTCTCTCCGGGCCCCTGCTCGACCGCATCGATCTGCATATCGAAGTCCCGCGCGTCCCACATAAGGATCTGACCGACCAGTCTCCCGCCGAGAGCAGCGCTGTGATTCGTGAGCGTGTCAACCGCGCCCGTAAGATCCAGCGTGAGCGCCTGGCCCCCTTCGGCCTCCACGCCAACAGCCAGATGCAGGCTCGGCACATACGGCGTTTCTGCAAATTGGATGAAAAGGGTGATCAACTTCTCGAACAGGTCACCGACAAGCTCGGCCTGTCGGCGCGTAGCTTCACGCGCATCCTCAAACTGGCGCGGACTATAGCTGATCTCGCTAAATCAGAGGCGATTCAGACATTACATCTGGCGGAAGCGATTCAGTACCGGGGGTTGGATCGCAAGCTGGGCTGAGAGTCTTGATACAGTTACTCCTTTGTAGAAGAGCAGATAACTGATCTTCTACTCCTTAAAGCCCCTGTCCATGAGAATAACCTTCGCTTGTGTTTATGTGATTACCTAGGTCGCAGGACCGATGCGGAGTACCTTGGCCCCCTGGATTTTTCCTTCTTTCAGCTCCAGAAGGGCGCGGTTAGCTTCCGCCAGCGGAAACTCTTCGATGGTTGGATGAAGCGGAATTTCGGCAGCCAGGGCCAAAAATTCACGGACATCGGCGCGACTGACATTGGCCACGCTCTGAATGGTTTTTTCCAGCCAGAGGTCCCGCGGGTAATCGAGCTCACCGAGGAAAGCTTGATCCTGCTTTTCTTTGCGGATGGCGTTGATCACCAGCCGCCCGCCGGGTTCCAGCTGGCGCAGGGCGTCAGCCACCGGCTTCCAGGCCGGGGTGGTATCAATAATCGCCTGCATCAGTCCCGGCGCCTGCTCATCACTGCCACCGGCCCATGCCGCGCCTAAATCGCGAGCAAATTGCCGTTCCTGTTCACTGCGGGCGAACACATACACCTGTAAATCCGGGTATTGATGCCGCGCCAGTTTCAGCATCAGGTGCGCACTGGCACCAAAACCGGTCAAACCGAGGGGCGCTCCCGGCTGGAGCTGGGCGAGACGCAGTGAGCGATAGCCGATAGCCCCGGCGCACAAAAGCGGTGCGGCTTCGGCGGCGGTAAAAAGCTCCGGAATCGGGTGGGTAAAGGCCATCGGCACCACCATGTATTCGGCATAGCCTCCATTCACATCGCGGCCGGTGGCGCGAAATTCAGGACAGAGATTCTCGCGACCAGTCCGACACCAGCGGCAGATTCCACAAGCAGAATAGATCCAGGCGACACCCACCCTTTCACTGAGATATTTTTCGCTTACCTGTGGTCCGATCTGATCGATCCGACCGACCGCCTGGTGACCGAGTATTACCGGCAGGCTGACCGGAGGAGTCCGCCCTTCAATTTCATCCAGTTCGGTGTGGCAGACCCCACAGCTGGCGACCCGAATCCGCACTTCACCGGGGCCCGGTTCAGGGATGGGGCATTCAACCAGCTGCAAAGGTTCACGTTCGACGCGCAGATCGACTAATTTATCCAGATACATGGCATGCATCAGTTTTGCCACAAAGACTCCTTACGGTTTTTCGTCGAGCCTGGCGTTATGTCGCCAACACGGGATTTACCACCAAGGGATTCAACGCCTTTTATTGGTTTTGGCAAAGTGAAACCGGCCGGAATTACCTTCCTGAGCAGGGATACTCGTAAGTCGGCAGTGGCTTCTCCTTGCATTGACCTTAGATGAATTCCGACCAGAACCCCTGAACCAGCGAGGGAATCCCCTCAATCAACTTAAACGTTGCCACAGAAAGTTTCGATGTCAATCCAGTGAAAGTGGGCGATAAATTACTTGAATAAAGAAAAAATGTCGGCTGAGTTCCCTCAATTATCAAAAATGACGGCTATGCTTGTCTGTAGGAGGGAGCGACCCCTTTCTCTAAAGGAGGTTTCCATGCCTGACAATATGAGTAACAGAGTTGTTTACCGTTACGTGAGCCATCTAACCAAGGATACCTTCGCCCTGATTCTGGCTGGTGGCCGCGGCACCAGGCTGCATGAATTGACCGACTTTCGCGCCAAGCCTGCGGTTTATTTTGGCGGGAAGTACCGGATTATCGATTTCCCGCTCTCCAACTGCATTAACTCGGGCATTCGCCGGATGGGAGTGTTGACACAATACAAGTCACATTCACTCATTCGACACCTGGTGCGGGGCTGGAGTCATTTTAAAAAAGAACTTGGAGAATATGTGGAGATATTGCCGGCCTCGCAACAATTCTCCAAGGATTGGTATCAGGGCACCGCTGACGCGGTTTATCAGAATCTGGACATCATCCGTTCGGCCAGACCAAAGTTTGTCTTGATCCTGGCCGGGGATCATATCTACACAATGGATTATCGTCCAATGTTGCTGGCTCACGTTGAAAGCGGTGCCGACATGACGGTCTCTTGTCTGGAAGTGCCGATCGAAATGGCGGCTTTTACCTTCGGGATTATGACCGTCGATGAGAGACACCGCGTTATCCAGTTTGACGAAAAGCCTGAGCATCCAACCCCCATTCCCGGTAAGCAGGGCGTCACTCTGGCCTCCATGGGCAACTACATTTTCAACACCGATATCCTGTTAAAACTTCTGGACAGGGATGGTAAGAATGCCGGGTCCGAGCATGATTTTGGTAAAAACATTGTCCCGGCCATGCTTGAGGATCACAGGGTCCATGCCTACCCGTTCAGGCATCCGGCGACCAATGCGCTCGCCTACTGGCGGGATGTGGGTTCGCTGGATGCCTTTTGGGAAGCGAATATGGAACTCATCTCGCCGAACCCGGAACTGAACCTTTACGACCCCGACTGGCCGATCTGGACCTATCAGCGCCAGTTGCCGCCGGCAAAATTTGTCTTTGATGACGATGGACGGCGGGGGATGGCGGTCGATTCGATGGTCTCCGGCGGTTGTATTATCTCTGGCTCACAGCTTAAAAAGACCCTCCTGTTTTCCAACGTCAGGGTTCATTCCTACTCAAGCATTGAAGAAGCGGTCGTTTTACCGGGGGTTGTCATCAACCGGCATTGCAGAATCAGGCGGGCTATCATTGACCGGGGCTGCAACATCCCAGCAGGATCTGTCATCGGTTTCGACCCTGCACAAGACAAGGCAAACGGTTTCCGCATCTCAACGAATGGTCTCGTGCTGGTAACGCGCAGCATGTTGAAGGCACCTGAGGAGGCTGCGTAAACAAGGGTAAGGCTTAGTGTTCATGCAGACCGATGGCGCGCAACAATGCCTGGAACTGGCAAGGTTCTGGTTGCAGTTTGTACTCTTGCAGCCATGGCAGCAGGGTGTCACGCTCGGGCAGGTGCAGAAGCCTGCGAATGTTTTGTGCCAAGCGGGTGCCCCACAACAACCCGGACACCAGTGAGGTCACATTGTTGGGGCGACGGCTGGTGCTGCTATGACTGAAGTCGATGATGGTCAGGCGTTCACCATCAATAAAAACATGCTCAGCTGCACAGCGCAGCGCACCATGGTCAATTCCCGCTTTGTCCAGATAAAACCCTTGCCAGAGCAGGCGCTGGAGCATGTTGGATAATTTGGGGGCCTCTTCCGTGCTCAAATGCGGCAACCAGCCTGCCAAAGACTGACCTCTCAGACGCTCCATGACCAGCAGATCACCTTTTTGACAGTAGAGTTGCGGCCCGATGTGCAGCAGATTCGCCTGCCGCAAGATGCGCGCTTCCTCATTGAGGTCGGCTTGTTGACAACCGCTGCGGCGCAGCTTGATGGCGACCGCGCGGCCCTGCCAGATTCCGGCAAACACCAGCCCGCAATAACCGACTCCGAGGAGAGATAACCTGTCCAGGCGTACAGGTCCTGCGGCCAGCAAGCATTCGACCCCGAGTTGCTGCAGCTGCTGGAGGTATTGCACCTGTTGCTCTGGATTATCGTCGGGATAACTGAGCAGGCGCTGGTAGGGGTGGTTCTCCGTGAGGAGGATAGAGAGTTCAGTCGTGTCGTTCATCTGTGTTTGCCGGAGTGTTTTAGGCACAGGATTTCGCAGCCAAACAGCTAGTTATAAGTAGTTTTACCAGCAAGAATTTCTTCCTCATAGCCCTCGTTCCCCATGAATTAAAAAAGTCTGCACGCGAAACGTCCTTTAATCCACGTGAAGTCCGGGACAGTATATTCCGGAAAATTGCCGGTAGTCGAGAATGATCCATTTATGTTCTTCGCCGCGCGGACCCACAAGGGGTTAACCTGGGACTCAAGGAGCCTCTCCCTTATCTGGATTTGGCCTGTTGCGGCATCGTCCGGGGCGCGCTACTATCTCGTCGACCACGTGGCGACTTGCCTGCTTTTTACTATTATCGGGCTTCTCTCTCCAACAGAATCGGTCAACCCCTGATGGTGTTACTTAAAGCGGGATCATGCGAATAGCACAAGCTTGCTGTTTGAGAACGCGCAAGAAAGGATAAAATTTATGGCGGGGCCACTCGGTCATATTCGCGTGCTCGATCTCAGTCGGGTACTGGCTGGCCCCTGGGCGGGTCAAACCCTGGCCGATCTGGGCGCCGAGGTTATCAAGGTCGAACGCCCCGGAGTCGGGGATGATACCCGTGGCTGGGGTCCGCCATTTCTGCAGGATGCCGCAGGGAACCCGACCAGTGATGCCGCCTATTTCCTCTCCACCAATCGCGGCAAGAAATCGGTCACCATCGATTTTACCCAGGCTGCCGGGCGCGAGCTGGTCTGTCGTCTGGCTGAAGAGAGCGATATCCTGCTGGAGAATTTCAAGGTCGGCGGGTTGGCCAAGTACGGGCTGGATTATGCGACCCTCAAGCAGCTCAACCCACGACTGATCTACTGTTCAATCACCGGCTTCGGCCAAACAGGGCCAAATCGCCAGCGTGCAGGCTATGATTTTCTGATTCAGGGGATGGGGGGCTTGATGAGCGTGACCGGTGCGCCGGACGGTGAACCGGGAGGTGGCCCGATGAAGGTCGGCGTCGCCATCGTCGACATCTTCACCGGCATGTACGCCAGCACTGCGGTGCTCGCCGCCCTGGCGCATCGCGAGCGGACCGGCGAGGGGCAGCACATCGATCTGGCGCTGTTTGACGTCCAGGTCGCAACCCTGGCCAATCAGGCGATGAACTATCTGGTCAGTGGCACCGCGCCGGGTCGGCTCGGTAACGCCCATCCGAATATCGTCCCCTATCAGGCGCTGGCGACCGCCGACGGGCATATTATCCTGGCGGTCGGCAATGACGGTCAGTTCGGAAAATTCTGTCGCCTGGCCGGATGTGCTGCCCTGGCGACCGATCCGCGTTTTGTCGGCAACGCCGCCCGGGTTGAAAATCGCACTCAGCTGATTCCGTTGATCGAAGAGGCCCTGCGGCAACGCGTTAGTAAAGACTGGATCGACCTCCTCGAAGGGGCGGGCGTCCCTTGCGGCCCGATCAATACCCTCGCCGAAGTTTTTTCCGACCCGCAGATCGAGGCGCGGCAGATGCGCATCGATCTGGAACATCAGAGCGCCGGCAGCGTTCCGCAGGTCGGTAGTCCGATGAAGTTTTCACAAACACCCGTCGAGTATCAGCAGGCACCACCAGTGCTGGGTGAGCATAACCGCGAGATCCTCGGCCAACTGCTCGGTTTGTCAGAAGCGCAACAGTTGCAGTTGGCCAGCGACGGGATCATAGCGTAAAAAGGAGACTGATTTATTTTTCGGCTTTCCTTGGTCGCCCCTGTGACCACGGGTGATCGGCTGGGTCATCATACAAGCCGACCTGGCCGGGATTCATTTCCACATAGCGACAGCTGGCCAGCAGATAGCGGCTGTTCTCTAGCGGACTCGATTTGAACCGCCCCTCTCCCAAGGTGCCGCTGCGCCCCTCAAGGTGATTGACCTGACGGGGCTGTCCTCCGGCAACCCGCTTCATCAACCTATCAAGCGCCTCAGGATCGTCCCAGGAACTCTCAACTTGATTCTCAATTTAAGTGTGATAGGAGTTTACTAGCGGCTGACCCTGCGGAGTCGGCACGACCTGTTGCGGGGTAAATAAGTCGCCCGCCTGGATTAACTAGGAGATCCGGGCCGATCCGGCCTGCAATCTGGTTGAATCGGCTCCCGATCACGATCCGGCGAAAGTTATCAGCTCTGAATACAGAACTGGCTTTGTCCCAGCATTATGGCAAGGCTCAGACGGAAAAATGAGTGAAGAAGGGATAAATTATGGACTTTGAAAGAGCAAAGAATAATCCCGGCAGTCAGTTTAGCAGGCCGCTTGACCTGCTGACAGAAAACGCTCTAACCCGCGAGCAGAAGATCGCCATCCTCCGTCGCTGGGAATATGACGCACGCGAATTGGCTGTCGCCGAGGAAGAGAACATGGGTGGCGGACCGCCGAGTGTGCTCCCGGAGGTTTTAGAGGCTCTGCATCGCTTGAATGCCGAGATTGATGTCGAACATTCCTCTCCGACCAAGCAGGGTGGAAAATAATCAGCTTGTTTATCTGGTCTAAATAAGGCTGCAGTTCTCAGCGTACTTTAATCTCTGTCGATGGCACGGCGGGGAGGTGGCTGGGTTCTATTTCAGGCTCAGTCGAGCCTGACTTCATATGGGGATCTATAAAATAGTATGGATATCGTTAAAGAATTTTTTAATAGTTTCACCTGGGAAGTCATCATCAAGACTTCGCTGCGCGTCTCTCTTATCCTCATTTTGAGCTGGGTCGCTACCAAAATAATCCTTAAACTGATTCAGCGTTTCGAACATCGTCTGGTGCAGACAAGTGCCGAAAAAGGGGAACCCCCCTCGGAGTCGGAGAAGCGGATTGAAACCATTGTGCGTCTGGTCAAGCAGGCGGTGCTGCTGGCATTCTGGTTGACCGTCGGTCTGATTCTGCTCAAGGAGTTCGGTGTGGAAGTCGGTCCGATCCTCGCCAGTGCGGGGGTGGTCGGCGTTGCTTTAGGTTTTGGTGCCCAGAATCTGGTACGCGATATTATTGCCGGATTTTTTATTATTCTGGAAAATCAGATCAGAATAGGGGATGTCGCTACCATCAATGGCACCGGCGGGCTGGTCGAAAAAATTAATTTCCGGACCATCGTTCTGCGTGACCTTGCCGGGGTGGTGCATATCTTTCCCAATGGGACCATTACGACCCTGAGTAACCTGACCAACCAATGGTCGGCATACGTTTTTGAGATCGGGGTAGCCTACAAGGAGAATACCGATCAGGTCATCGAGGTCATGCGTCAGGTAGGCCAGGAGATGCAGGCGGATGAGACCTTCGGTCACAAGATTCTTGAAGATCCCGAAATTTTCGGGGTAGATAAATTCGGCGATTCTGCGGTGGTCATTAAAGGGCGAATCAAAACCTTACCGATTCGACAATGGGAGGTCGGCCGTGAATTCCTGCGACGGATCAAACTGGCCTTTGATGAACATGACATTGAGATTCCATTCCCGCATCGCTCTATTTATTTTGGCGATCAGAGCAAGGCGTTTGATCTCAGAGTTCTGGGGAAAAGGACGGAGGCAAGCACAGAGGCAAGCACAGAGGATTGACGCCTCACAACAACCCTGACACCAGTGCGCTCACCATCAATAAAAACATGCTCCGGCACAGCGAATCCAAGTTGGGTCGAGATAAAACCCTTGCCAGAGCAAGCGACAGAGCATTCTGATTTGGGGGCTCCGCTCGCAGCAGTGCAGGTAGATTAAGGATGTTGCTATGCCAGAAAAAGATCGTAAGCGCACTTCAGCAACAGCAGCAGCAGCACAAAACGGAAAACCGGGACAACGACCCGGTCGGCATTGCTGATAACCAGTCCGCTGCCGATCCAGTTTCCGCAGATGGACCCGGCGATGGCGACCAGGGCGATGGGCCAGAAAATACGACCCTGAATCAGAAAATAGATGAACGCTGAAATGTTTGAGGCATAGTTGACAATGCGCGCATTGGCGCTGGCTTCGCGGGTTCCCATGTGCAGAAAAACCATAAAGGCCAGCAACAAAAAGGTCCCGGTCCCGGGGCCGAAGAGGCCGTCATAGCCGCCGATAAAAAACCCGGCCAGGGTGGCCGCAAGGCAATCTGAGCGCGGCTTAGGTCCGGCTTTGCCGCAGCGGGGGTCATGTGGTTGGCCTGCAGATAAAACAGCACCGGAATCACGACCAGCAGCAGGGTGAAAATCAGACTGCGCGAGAGGTAGGCAGAGAGGGAGGCGCCGAGCGTTGATCCGACCAGGGCCGCACCGATGGCATAGACCACTGTCTGCCAGACGATCGTGCGGTTTTTGATATAGCGGAAGACGGCGAAGGTTGTTCCCGCCGAACTGACGCACTTGTTGGTCCCCAGGATCAGTTCCGCAGGCAAGCCCATGGCCAGATAGGTTGGCACCGTAATCAAACCGCCACCACCGGCAATCGAGTCAATCAATCCGGCAAAACCGACCAGGAAGAAGACCGTAACATACTGCCATAGTTCGATTTCCATAATTTTGCCAGTTATGAGAGGGATCATCCAACCGGCAGAAATATAGAAGGGGCGGCGCCGAAAGTAAAGGGCAGGGTGCGGCGGTTTTGAGGTTCTCTCACGAACAATTCTTCCTGAAAAGAAATAGCAGTCGCTGGTTGCAACAGGCGACCGCTAAAACAGAGACGATCGGCGCGGGTGAGGCAGGGTAATCAGGATTAGTGCCGTGATTCCAGCGAGCTGCAGAGCCTCCGCAGTTCAAGATCTTGCAGGGGGTGTTTTACGCGTTGGCTTTCATTGCGCACCCTTGTTAGCAACTTCTCGAGGTTAAAAGCTGCAGGGTCGAGTCCTATGGTTTGAAGTTTATTGACCAGGCCGCCGCGGCCGCTGTGCTTGCCGAGGACCAGATGTCGGCGCAGTCCGACCTCGGCGGGATCAAAGCCTTCGTAGTTGAGGGGGTTTTTTATCACCCCGTCGGTATGCAGGCCCGATTCATGGGAAAAAACCCTTTCGCCGACCACCGCCTTCCACTCCGGAACCGGGCGTCCACTGGCTTCTCCGACGAGTTGCGAAAGTTCCACCAGCCGACTTGTGTCGATCCCGGGTTCGACTCCGCAGGCATGTTTCAGCGCCATCACCACCTCTTCCAGGGCCGCGTTCCCGGCCCGTTCGCCTAAACCATTGACCGTGGTGTTGACGAATTGTGCGCCGGCGCGCAGCCCGGCGATGGCGTTGGCCGTCGCCATGCCGAGGTCGTTATGGGTATGAATCTCCAGCGGCAGATCGACCCGCTCGCGCAGATAGCTGATCCGTTCGAAGCAGGTGAAGGGGTCGAGAATGCCGAGGGTGTCACAGTAACGAAAGCGGTCAGCGCCTTCAATTCTGGAAATCTGCAGCAGTTCAACCAGAAAGTCCTGATCGGCACGACTCGCATCTTCGGCGCCAACCGAGACATAAAGCTGGTGTGTCTTGGCAAAGCCGATGGCCTGCTTTAGCTGTTCCCTGACCCAGTCGCGGTTCTTGTGTAATTTCAGGGCGATGTGGATATCTGAGACGGAGACGGAGATATCCACTGCGCTGACGCCAGCATCCAGCGAGGCCTGAATATCTGAGCGCAGCGCGCGGTTCCAGGTGATCAAGCGTGCCTTCAAGCCCAGATCGACCAGCGCCCGGACATCGGCCTGTTCTTCCTTCCCCATCGCCGGGATGCCGCATTCCAGCTCGCCGACCCCGATTTCATCCAGCGTCAACGCGATGCGCAACTTTTCAGCGCGCGAGAAGACGACCCCCGCGGTTTGCTCACCATCACGCAGGGTGGTGTCATCGATTACGATATTCGGATTAAATTCAGCATTCATATTCTGGCCTCGAAACGAAAAAGCCCCACACTTCAAAAAAGAAGAGCAGGGCGACGTTGCTGATCTCCGGCAGCGCTGCCGGATGTGACTGCTATTCTATTGAGCAAAAGGCGTGCCTTGCCTGCAGAGCCAGGAATTGTCAGGGGATCGCTGTAAAAATTTGGTAGCAAGTGCACAGAAAATAAGCAGAATCTGCTGGCACTGCTTGCACAATAGCCCACCATGTTATGTTTTGAATGGCAAACCCGCCAAGGGATGCCGATCTTGAAAGCTGGCAAGCCTCTTGCTGTTAGAACCAACAGCTACAGTGCTGTGGTTCCTGATAATCCTGCCCAATGATGCGACGGGTTTAAATCTCTGCATATGAAAAGAGGTTTGTCGTGTCTCAAAAACCCAAAATCAAAGACCTGCTCAATGAGAGCGCTTGCGCTCACAATAAGACCAAAAAGGTCGCCTGCAATGCGCCGACTCCCGGCGCGACCACCGGCGGCTGCGCCTTCGAAGGTGCACAGATATCGCTGTTCCCTTATGCCGATGCCGCCCATCTGGTCCATGGTCCCATGACCTGCATCGGCAGCAGCTGGGAGACGCGCGCCACCCAGACCGACTGGCCGGGACGTGATCTGACCCAGATGGGTTTTACCACCGACATCAATTTGAACGATGTGGTGTTCAGTGGTGAAGAGAAGCTGCGCGACGCCATCGATTACATCATGGCGAACTATGCGCCGCAGGCGGTCTTCGTCTATTCCACCTGCGTCACCGCGATGATCGGTGACGATCTTGATCTGATCTGCAAGCAGGCCGCCGAAAAACATGGCGTGCCGATGGTGCCGGTGCATGCGCCCGGCTTTGTCGGGAGCAAGAATCTCGGCAGCCGTCTGGGGGGTGAAGCCGCCCTGCGGCATTTGATCGGCACCCGCGAACCGGAAACCACCACCCCCTTCGATATCAACCTGATCGGTGAATACAACGTCACCGGTGACATGTGGCAGTATGCGCACCTGCTCGACGAGCTCGGCATCCGCGTGCTTGCGACCCTAAGTGGCAACGGGCGCATTGCCGATATCCGTTGCGCCCACCGCGCCAAACTCAACGTCATCGTCTGTGCCAAGTCGCTGATCTCACTCACCCGCAAAATGCAGGAGCAGTACGGGATTCTGTCGATTTCGCTCTCCTTTTACGGCAAGCGCGATACCTCGAACGGACTGCTGGCCATCGCCACCGCATTGGGCGATGCCGATCTGCTCAAGCGCACCAAACAGCTGATCGTCCGTGAAGAAGCCTTGCTGGATGAAAAACTGAAACCCTACCGCAGGGTGTTCGCCGGCAAAAAAGCCGTACTCAACACCGGGGGCAACAAAACCTGGTCCATCGCCGCGGCCTTGCAGGATCTGGGGATTGAGGTGGTCGCGACTGCGGTCAAAAAAGCCACCGAAGACGACCGCGAAAAGGCTCGCCAGGTTCTGGGTGAGGACGGCGTTTTGATGATGAATCCCGGCGCCGAACAGGCCAGGCTCATTGATGAGCGTGGCGCGCATCTGCTGCTGGCCGGAGGACGTTCGCTGTACACCGCCATCAAGAAGGGGATCGCCTTCGCCGACGTCAACCAGGAGAAGAAAAAGAGCTACGGTGGCTATAGTGGGCTGCTGAACCTGGCCGAAGATCTCAAAAACTCACTGGAAAACCCGGTCTTCAAGCTGGTCGCACGGAGGGCACCATGGCAGAAGTAATCCATAAACGGGTCAAGCCGCTACAGGTCAATCCATTCAAGCTCAGTCAGCCGATGGGCGCGACCCTCGCCTTTATGGGCGTGGATAACTGCATGCCGCTGATGCATGGCGCTCAGGGCTGCACCAGCCTGACCAAGGTCTTCTTCACCCGCCATTTCTGCGAACCGATTGCCATCCAGACCACGGCGGTGACCGATGCCCTGGCCGTGCTTGACGGTGGCGACTACAGCATCGTCGAGTCGGTCAAGAACATCTGCAAAAAGGTCACGCCGAGCCTGATCGGTCTGCACACCACCGGCCTGCCGGAGACCAAGGGGGATGACATCGCCGGGGTGGCCAAAAAAGTCGATTTCCCGCTGGTTTACGTTAACACTCCCGATTACGAAGGCGGGTTCGAGAGCGGCTGGGCTTTGACCTGCAAAGCGATGATTGAGCAACTGGTCGCACCTGCGACGAGGGTCAACGACAATAAACTGGTGCTGCTGCCGCACGTCAGCCTGCAGCCGATCGAGGTCGAGAAGATCAAGGATTTTATTGAAAGTTTCGGTTTCAATGTGCTGGCGCTGCCCGATCTCTCTTCGTCCCTCGATGGTCATCTGGGCGAGAAACAGGCGGCTCTCTCGAGTGGCGGCATCGCCGTTGAAGAGATCAAGGCTCTCGGCGATGCCGGGCTGGTGATCAGCGTCGGCGACTCGATGCAGGCGAGTGCCGGAGCGTTGCAGAAGAAAAACCCTTTGATGCGACATCAGCATTTTTCGCACCTGCAGGGTCTCGAGGCCACGGATGCCCTGGCCGAACTGCTGCTGGCGGAAACCGGCTTCAGTGGTCCACCGCTGATGCTGGCGCGCTGGCGGCAACGCCTGCAGGACGCCATGCTCGACAGTCATTTTTCCCTCGGCCAGACCCGTTTTCTGGTGGTCGCCGAACCGGATCAGATCGCCGCGATCTGCCAGGCGCTCTATGACGTCGGCGGCAAGGTCACGGTCGCGATTTCAAGCGTCGATTCACCGCAGCTGGAGAAGATCAGGGCCAAAAAGGTGCTGGTCGGAGATCTGGAAGATGCCGAGCAGCTGGCGGCTGACTACGATCTGATCATCGGCAATTTTCACTGTGAAGCCCTCGCCCATCGACTGCACAAGGGCCTGGTGCTGCGCGGATTTCCGAACTGGGAACAGGTCGGAAATCCACTGAAGAATGACCTGTTGTATGAGGGTGGAGCGTATTTTTTGTTCGAATGTGCGAATGCCGCGACCTTGATGCGCGCGCATCTGGCGGCTTCTTGAATTCAAAAAGAAACAGTCAAGCGGGATCTGCCGAAAAACTACCCCGTGTGACGCCGCCGGAACGTCGCGCAGCCTGGCAGGAATTCGAGGGGAATGTTTGAGCCGCAGGCGAGTTTTTCCCGAGCTGCCAAGCGCAGCAGAGTGGAGGGAACCCGCCAACGGCGGGCAAGGAGGTCGGGCGCATTTCTTTGCTTCGTTTCTTTGGGCGCACAAAGAAATGATGGCGCCGAGCGGGGGCGCAACCCCGCGACCTTGACCTTAAAGACGATCTCAATCAACGAAGGATATTAATATGACCGGCTATAGCGAGACTATCCTCAAATACGCCAGCGATGACAGCCACGCCGGGACCCTCGAACATCCGGACGGTGTCGGCGAAGTCGGGCTGGGTGCTACAGAAGCCGGGCGAAAACTGGCGGTGCGCTTTGCGCTGCAGGTTGAAGCGGAACGCATCAAAGATGTGCGCTATCAGGTCTTCGGCTGTGGCTTCACCATGGCCGCCTGTGCTGCTGTTTCCCAACAGGTCTCAGGCAAACTTTTAAGTCAGGCGGCGCTGCTGGATGCCGAGGCGTTGAATCGGCACCTGGGCGGTCTGCCCGTTGATCGCACATATTGCGCAGAACTGGCGATTGAAGCCCTGCATGCCGCAGTCAACAGTGTGCAGCAGCATGCTGCGACCGTGACCACAAACATTGCAGCGGATGCTGAAGCGCATGGCCCGCGGGTTACCGAGTCCGACCCTGTCTACCGCGCCCTTATCGATAGTGCCCCGGCACATGGAATGTCCCACGAGGACCGTCATCTGTTTGCCTGCTTGCTCGCCGTCGCCGACCAGGAGCCAACCCTGCTGCACCAGGCCCTCAATATTTCAGAGTTGATGCTCGATACCCTGTTGCTCATGGTTTTTCCCGCGGTCGAAAAGCAGCAAATCTTTGCCAAACCGGGGCATAAAACCGCGCGGCCCCCCGAGATCAACCCTCAGGTTCAGGAGCTGCTCCTCAGCTTTATCCGCAGGGACAGTTTCGGTTGCGCGCAGTTCGCCTCACTAGCGCTGGCGCGGATGATTGCTGTGCGCGCCGCCCAGCCCGGCCATTTGTGGATTGCCATGGGGCTGTTCCAACGTCCGCAACTCAGCGCCGCCATCGGACGTCACTTGCCATTATTACTCGCGGCCAACGCCAAAAAGATGCGCTGGAAACGCTATCTGTTCAAACAGGTGTGTGAATTCAATGGCGGGAAAATGTGCAAGTCGCCGGTGTGTGGTGATTGCAGTGACTATGCGCTCTGTTTTGCGCCGGAGGAGATGAATACCCCCTGAGTGGTCGCGGAGTTCGTCCTTAGCTGTGGCACCTGGGGATGGTCATTCAAATAGGCGGCTCCATCTTCCTGGGTTAAGAATAGCGCAACACACAAACGGCCCAATCTGAGAATCAGATTGGGCCGTTTATTGGTACCGACATCAGGGTTCAATTTTTGCGGGCTGGCTATGAAAACCGCAGAAATCAGGGCTTGTAGGTTTTGCTCAGATAGTCGACCAGAGTCTTTTTTTCGGCCGGGGTCAATTGCGCACCATTGCTCATCATGCGGCTAACGGTAGCATCCCATTCGGCCTCGGTTTTCTTGGCCTCTTTGGCTCTGTCGGCAGAATGGCAAACCGAGCAGCGGCTATCGAGCAGGCTGGCTCCGTCCTCGCTGGTGGCTGCCATACCGAGACCAGAGAGACCTAAAACTAAAACGATGCTGCCTAAAATGATTTTTTTCATGAGACCTCCGGGTTAGATACGTTCGTAAGTATTTCTATTTGATCCAGTTTTCATACAGTTCCGGGTTGAAACCGATGACGAAAGAGTTGCCGGTCCGGTAGGTTGGCGCCCGCAGATTTCCGCTCGGGCCCATCGCCGCCAGCAGGACCGCTTCCTTTTCGCGGGGGACCTGTTCGAAGCGGGCAACCTTTTTCCCCTTGGCGACCTGGATGCTGTCGGCGCTCTTCAGCATCACCCATGCCTGATCGGCGTCGATCCGCATGGTCCGCGCGTCGACAACCTCTGCAGGTTCAAGCTGTTCTTTCCCAAGAAACTCCTGGGCATTTTTACACGACGTTCAGCCCTTGCGCAAGTACGCCCAATCGATCTTCATCTGCTCCTCCTGTTGTTATGGGATCGTTGATCGCCAGATAATAACAGATTTTTTACGACGTGTTGACCTCAGGCCATCATCGCGGAGTTTTCGAGTCTGTTCAGATCGATATCCTGTCCGACCACCCCGGCCGCATCGGCTCGACACTGCTTGCAGTGTCGAGCCTGCGAGAGGATCAGCTCGGCCTGGTTGCGCACCAGCTCCATGGTGGCTTCCGAAGGCATCTCGACATGCGCGAACTTGCCGACCGGAATCACCGGGATAATGTTCATCATCTGCGCGCCCAACTCCCGCACCTTAACGGCCAGATCGAGGGTTTCGTGATCGTTGACTCCCGGAATATAGACATGGTTGATCTTGATCATCAGTCCGGCTTTTGCCGCCGCCTTGAGCCCGGCGAACTGTTTGTCGATCAGAAACCCCGCCGCGCGTTCGCCGCTAAAACGCTGACCTTTATAGTGGATCCATTCATAGACCCTGGCGCCGGTTTTAGCGGTCAGCGCATTGATGGTGACCGTCAGGCTGTGGGCATCGGCCGCGAGGATTTCGGGGAGCTTCTCTTCGAGCAGCAGCCCGTTGGTCGACAGGCAGAGCGTCATCTCCGGGAAGGCTTCGCGCACCAGGCGAAAGGTCTCAAAAGTTTTTGGATTCGCCAGTGGGTCACCGGGGCCGGCGATGCCGACGACTTTCAATTGGGCGCCGCCTTTCATCTCCATGTGACGTTTGACCAGGCGCACGCGCTCGACCGCTTCAGCAGGTTGCAAGATCTTGCTGGTCACACCGGGGCGGCTTTCGTTGGCACAATCGAACTTGCGCTCGCAGAAACCGCACTTGATATTGCAGCCCGGTGCCACCGGCAGGTGGATGCGTCCGGCCTTGCTGTGATCGCCGCCGAAACAGGGGTGATCGGTTTCTGTCTTCGCTTTCATCATCGGGCAGCCTGTGGCCATGGTCGGTCTCCTTTCAAGCAGAAGGGCGCTATTCGAAATTGATTCGAAAGCGCCCTCGCTTTGTCCTGAAATTGAGAAGCCCCGTGAACATCAGCGTGTTCACGGGGCTTCATTGCCTTGATCTGGCGGGAGACCTCGTCGTTTCCCGATCGGATTATTATGATAATAAATTTAATAGCATAGGCTGTGCCAAATACCAAATGGCCTGAAACAGGGGCTATGCCCAGGGTTAATGGTACGTTTGCACATCCTTTGAGCAGAGTCTGTGTAAATTGCACGCGTTATTTTTTGTTCGTCAGGGGCCAGACAATAGAACAATTTGATTCTGTAAAAAGAATGGGCAGAACAGCGCCTAAAGAGTCTGTCCTGCCCCAGCCAGTGGCTATTGCATAATGTAAAAATCGAATGATCAGGCGTGCTGACAAGTGCCGGCTGCGCGCTTTCCCCCCTTGCACCCCCCGCCACAGACAGAGTCATGTGCCAGCTTTAAAGCTTCTGCAATCAGTCCGGTTGTGACGATCGGGGTGATCCCGACTTTTTTCAGTTCCTGCTTTGGCAGCTCGCCGATCATCTGCGTCACCACCGCCTTGCAGCCTTCCAGCGCGGCGATGATGGCGTTGAACTGCGGATGACGAAACGGGTGATCCGGGTCGTAGGAACAGTACTTATCGACAATGACCTCTTTGAGCAGTGTCGAGTTGCCACCGGCGTAGTCATAGATCAGAAAGCGCTCGGCATGACCAAAGTGCTGATCGACCTCAAGGCCGGTTTTCGACGCAACCGCAATAAGCATGATCCGCTCCTTTTTGCTTAGATGGCCATCGGTTTGAGGGAAAAACACCCCTTGGGACAGGTCGAAGCACAGGCGACACAGCCGCTGCAGTTATCCCCGTTAACGATGGTCATGACCATACGGGTTGAATCGGTCTCCTCGTCGACCAGATCCTCCGGTCCAAGAACCTTGCGTGCGCAGGCCTTGAAGCAACGGCCGCAGCCGATGCATTTCTCATGATCGATGGTCTCGATAAAGGCCGGGGTCCAGGTACTGCCTCCTTTGGTTGTTGCGGTGACATAAGCCATTTGAAATCTCCTTGGGTAAATTCGGTGAGGAGTGAGGGGTAAGGGGTGAGGCGTAAAGATCTTAAACTCCTTACCCTTCACTCCTCACTCCTCACGCGTCAATTCAGGTTCTCGCCCTTTAGCATCGCTTTGCGTAACCAGGGCGGCGGGTTCCCCTGCAGCACCTGCTGCAGTTTTTCCACCACCACCTTGATCGGTTCGGCATCTTTACTTTTCAATGGATGAATCTTTTTCGCCACCAGCCGTGCTGCTGCCGGACCGCCGATCTGGCCGACATAGACCAGCGCGCAATCGGCCAGCGCCGCACTGCGCGCCTCGATCCGGTCATCGGTATCGCCATCCCCTTCGTTGACCTGCAGGACTCCGGTGAATTCCGCATTCTCCGGACCGATCTCCCACAGGTAGAATTCTTTCGCCTGGCCGAAATGCTCATCGATATGGATTTTGTCAGTACTGGCGAATGCGACTTTCATATGGGGTCCTTTTCTGTCTTTGTCTCTAACGATGTCGAGTCTGCGGGTGCGAATCATATTTTCCCCTGCGTTTTTCGGAATGGGAGCGATCAATTTTGCGTCAGATCGAGGAAGCCAAGGAAGCACACGGAGGCGTAGTGCTTTACGCCGCACACGTGATTCCGCCGGCTGACGCCGAGCTGGCACAAAAGGGACGCTCCCAGCCGAAAAACTAACGCATCATCTCAAACCACTGATCGCTGCAAGTCTCGTCCTTGATATCAAGGAACTTGTTGGCGATCATGCTCAGCATGCTGATCGCGCCGTTGTAACCGACCACCGGTGTGCGGTGCAGGTTGACCCGATCGATGATCGGAAACCCGATGCGGAACAGTGGGATCTTGGCATCGCGTGCAGCCCACTTGGCGTGGGTGTCGCCGATGATGCCGTCGACCGGATCTGTCACCAGCAGGCTGCGCATGTGCCACAAATCCTTGTTAATGTAGATCGAGCAGCCTTCCCCGAAGACCGAGCTGTCGAGCAGAGACTGCATCTCCTTCTGGAACTTCTTGGTCGTCCGCGAGCAGAGGATATGCCAGGGGCGGGCACCCATTTCAAGCAGGAAGGTGACGATACCGATCAAATAGTCCGGGTCACCGGCGATGGCGAACTTGCGGCCATGCAGATACTGATGGGCGTCGGTCATGGCGTCGACCGCCCGCGCACGCTCGGCCTTGAGCGCTTCAGGGATCGGTTTGCCGAAGAGTTCGGAGAGCTTCAAAATGAACTCGTCGGTTTTTTTGACTCCGAACGGCATCGGGATAATCGCCTTCTGGCCGTCATACTCCGATTCGATCCACTTCATGGTGTTGGCGGTGGCGTATTTCTGCATGGCGATGGTCGCTTTGCCGTTGATCGACTCGGCGGCGTCTTCCAGCTTGGTTCCACCTGGATAAAGCTTGTACTCGCCGTCGCAGCCCGAATCGAAGACATCGGAGACATCGGCCAGCATGGTGTAGGGGACCCCCATCAGCTCAATGATCCGCTTGTACTCGCGCAGATTGCCGACGTTGCCGTCGAAACCGGGGATGATGTTGAGCTTGCCGGTGCACTTCCCTTCAACCTTCTTCCCCTCGGTCAGGGTCTGCAGAATACTCATCAGCATCGAGTCGTAACCGTGAATATGCGAACCGTTGAAGCTCGGGGTGTTGGCGTAGGGGGTCGGCAGATCCTCGGGGATAAACCCTTGAGTCTTGGCATTCTTGGTATAGGCGGTCAGGTCGTCGCCGATAACCTCGGGCATGCAGGTGGTGAAGATCGGGATCATCTTCGGCTTGTAGATCTCGTAGGCGTTCTGCAGCCCTTCGAACAGGTTGTTCTGTCCACCGAACACCGCGCCGTCCTCGGTCATGGCGTCGCAGGTCGCCGCCGCCGGCTCGCGGTAATGACGGCTGAAGGTACTGCGGAAATAGGAAGCGCAGCCCTGTGAACCATGGATAAAGGGGAGGGCGCCTTCAAAGCCGGTCGCCACCATCTGTGCGCCGAGGGGTTGGCAGGCGTGGGCCGGGTTGACCACCAGAGAGGTCCGGGCAAAGTTTTTCTCTTTATATTCTTCGGTATTAATCCAGTTTTTAACCCGTTCAATCTCTTCGGGAGTATGTTCGGTGACAAATTTTACTGCTGCTTCAGCGCTCATAATAAAACTCCTATTCTTTCACCACAGAGGGCACAGAGTTCACGGAGAGAACTATTTAACAACAAAGCAACAAGCGTTATGGGTTTAACCCGATTTCGCTTACCCTCTGTGTCCTCCGTGTACTCCGTGGTAAATGCTTCTAAAACGGTGACTTAACCAAACCCCAGGTCGGGCTGTTGATCGCCATGTCGATATCGCGGGCAAAAACCTTGAAGCCTTCGTAACCGTGATAAGGGCCCGAGTAATCCCAGCTGTGCATCTGACGGAAGGGGATGCCGGCTTTCTGGAAAACATACTTCTCCTTGATGCCGCTGCCGACCAGGTCAGGCTTGAGCTCTTCGACGAATTTTTCCAGTTCGAACTCGGAAACGTCATCGTAGATCAGGGTTCCCTTGGCCATCTCCGGGGCGGTGCGATCGTAGTCGTCCTGGTGGGCGAACTCGTAACCGGCGCCGGTGATCTGAATACCCAGGTCCTCGTAGGCGCCGATGGTGTGGCGCGGACGCAGCCCGCCGACGAACAGCATGGCGGTCTTCCCTTCGAGGCGCGGTTTGTACTCGTCGAGCACGGCCTGCATCTCGGCCTTGTATTTCTTGATGACCTTCTCGACGTTCTTCTTGATCTTGTCATCGAAGCGCTCGGCGATGGCACGCAGGCTCTCTTCGATCTTGGTCGGGCCGAAGAAGTTGTACTCGAGCCATGGAATATTCCACTTCTCTTCCATGACCTTGCACATGTAGTTCATCGAACGGTAGCAGTGGATCAGGTTCAGCTTGACCGCATGGGTCGCACCGATCTTCTCGACTTCACCGTCGCCTGTCCAGACTGACTTCACATTCAGGCCGATCTCTTCAAGGATCGGCTTGGCCGCCCAGACGTCTCCGCCGATGTTGTAATCACCGATCAGGGCGATATCGTAGGGACCGACCTCTTCCTTGAACTGGAACTTGCCGATAATGTGGTCGCGGATCGAATCGTTACTGATGTGGTGACCCAGCGACTGGGAGACGCCGCGGAAACCTTCGCAGTTACAGGGGACGACCAGCTTGTCAAGATCCTTGGCGACCTTCTTGGCGACAGCGTTGATGTCGTCGCCGATCAGACCGACCGGGCACTCGGAGAGCACCGACAGTCCCTTGTTGAGGGGAAAAAGTTCATCCGCCTCGTGCAGCAGTTTCTCCAGCTTGATGTCACCGCCGTAGACGATGTCGCGCTCCTGGAAATCGGAGGTGAAGTCCATCGGGAACGAGGTGACCCCTGGGATCCCCTGCATCAGGTTACGCCGGGTACCCCAGCTGTAGACGCCGCAGCCGATGGGGCCGTGGGAGACGTGGATCATGTCGCGGATCGGACCCCAGACCACCCCCTTGGCACCGGCATAGGCGCAACCGCGCTGGCTCATGATGCCGGGAACAACCTTTTTATTCGATTTGACCGCACAGGAGGAAACGCTTGGCTCATTGGCACCCAGGTGCGGTGCCCGCTTCTTCTTCGCCTTCTCCGGTAGCTCAGCCAGGGTGTCAGCGATCAGCTTCTCGGTTCTTTCTATTGTCATGCCCTTAATGGGCTTACGCTCTGCCATAAGTTTTTACTCCTTCAGTTTTTTTGTTCCGAATCACCGACAACCACTTAAGGTAAGGCGGATAAGTTGGTCTCGAATCAAGGCGCGCCGGTAAGTCGCGGGCGAGGTGTAGCGGAAGCTACTCCGAGCCTGCGGCTTGCCGAAGCAACGCCGAGTCGGGGCCAAATCGTCCGCCGCTTAAGTCCGCTTAAGCGGACTCGGCCACACCGATGATCGACTCGTCCTCGGCTTCCATAATGCCGAACTCCATCAGCAGCTCTTCGAGGTCTTCCATCTCGAGCGGGGTCGGCACGACGAACATCTTGTTGTCGGCGATCTTGCGCGCCAGGTGACGATACTCTTCGGCCTGCTTGTGCTCCGGGGAATATTCGATGACCGTCATGCGGCGCAGCTCGGCGCGTTGAACCTGATTGTCACGTGGCACAAAGTGGATCATCTGGGTCCCGAGGCGCGCTGCCAAAGCTTCGATCAGGTCGGCCTCGCGGTCGGTTTCGCGGCTGTTACAGATCAGACCGGCCAGACGCACGCTGCCCGAGGCCGCGTACTTGACGATCCCTTTACAGATGTTGTTGGCGGCGTACATCGCCATCATCTCGCCGGAGACTACGATGTAGATCTCCTGCGCCTTGTTCTCGCGAATCGGCATGGCGAAACCACCGCAGACAACGTCACCGAGAACGTCGTAAAAGACGTAATCGAGATCAGGGGTGTAAGCGCCCTCTTCTTCGAGGAAGTTGATGGCGGTGATAACCCCGCGCCCGGCACAACCGACGCCCGGCTCGGGACCACCCGATTCGACGCACATGACGTCGCCGTAACCACGCTTGCAGACATCATCCAGCTCCAGGTCCTCGACGGTGCCAAGCTCGCGGACCTTGTCCATTACCGTGTCCTGCGCCTTGGCATGCAGGATCAGGCGGGTGGAGTCGGCCTTGGGGTCACAGCCGATGATCAGAATTCTTTTACCGAGGGAGGCGAGGCCGGCCACAGTGTTCTGGGTCGTGGTTGATTTACCGATGCCGCCCTTGCCATAGATTGCGATTTGACGAAGCTTTTTCTCTGCCATGACTTTTGTTCTCCTTGAATATCGAATGGCAACTGCCATTCTGGTTAGGGCCTGGTCCGCAGCAGATCACCGGCGGCATCTCCGTTGATGTGTCTTTCACTGCCTTGCGGTTGTGGCCTGACGTGCAACCTGGATGTTGAAACAACAAAGCCCATCTTTCACATACAGATGCGAAGGATGGGCTTCAGTGCCGAAGAGGCGCGGTGCGGTGCGCCAAAATAAAAAGCCCAAAGGCCGGGTAAGGGACCTTCGGGCGTCTTTGCCATTTCTGGATGAGTCACTACATCGTGATTCGTGGTACGCCGATTCTTAGAGCAGGGGTTGTGCCAATAATCGATTTTTGACTTCAAATAACCAGCTGATGCGACTTTGCGGGTTGAGGGGTAAATAGGAGACTGGGGAGGAGCTGATGATTATTTGTGCATGTTTTCTTGGCAGTGGTTAAAAATGGGTGTTGGTGAGTAAAAGAGTCAGGTACTCGGACTTGCGCTTCAAGGGATGAAAAACACTTCAAAAAGGCTGCCATCCTCGTTGCCTTTGCCGATCGCATTGGTCTTTATCTGCAGCTCAATGACCCTTTCTCTCAGGAACATCCATGGTGAAGAACGTCGTCATTATCCTGCGCTGCGAAACCCGGGATAAAAGGACCGGCCCTCTGGGGTTTTTGCCCACCAAATAAACAAGTCCCGCCCCTTGCAAAGCACACCGGATGCGCCATACTTCGAAGACTCAGCTCCTATCTCGCGGGTCATCAGCACTGCATAGTCAAGGAGGCGCAATGATACTCAAACTCTCCAGTCTTATCAGCGGTATTCTTCTCATTCTTTCCGGCTGCGCAACCATGACGGAGCAGCAAACGCACGCTACCCCGGTCTCGGTGGCGCCCAAGATCAGCAAGACTCTCCAGGTCGCAAAAAAGAATGAACCTGCCGGGTTAAAGAGGAAGGTTGCCATCGGCCGCTTTTCCAATGAAACTAGATATGGGCAAAGTTTTTTTCTTGACGAAAAAAACGATCGCATCGGTAAACAGGCGATGGATATCCTGTCGGCAAAACTGTTTGAAACCGGTAAATTTATCATGCTTGAACGCGCAGATCTGGCAACAATTCAGAAAGAGTTGGCGCTCGGGGGAGCTTCGAAGCTGAAGAATGCCGCCGACTACCTTATTCTTGGCTCGATCACTGAGTTTGGTCGAAAAGAGGTCAGCGATGTCGGTATCTTCAGTCGCGTAAAGAAACAGGAAGCCTTCGCCAAGGTCCATATCCGCATCGTTGATGTCAGCAGCGGTCAGATTATCTATTCGGAAGAGGGGAAAGGGACGGCCTACAGCGAGGCCGGCTCGATGATGGGCGTTGGCAGCAAGAGCGGCTATGACGGCCAGCTGAATGACAAGGCGATCGAGGCGGCGATCTCCGATCTGGCCTCCAACATCATCGAAAACATGCTCGACAAACCCTGGCGTGGCTACATCCTGGGCTACGATGACGGGATGATCATCACCTCCGGCGGGGCGAGTCAAAATATCAAGGTGGGCGATACCTTTGATGTTTTGCAGGAAGGTAAAAAGATAAAGAATCCCCAGACCAATACCATGCTGACGCTGCCAGGCAAAAAGGTCGCCGAAATTACCATTGCTTCTACCCTCGGCGATACGCCCGACACCGAGGTCTCCCTGGCGAAAGTTTCCCATGGTTCCCTTGCCGCCTACATCGAGAGTAAAGATTTTTCGAGCCTGTTCATCAAGGTCAAGGAGGTCAACTGATGCGAACTTTTCTTGTCATTGGGCTGATTTCGCTGCTGTTTTTTGCCGGCTGTGGTTACAAGGAAGGGGTAGTAACGGGTGAACGGGTGGCCTATCTCTATTTCTCGGGTAACACCGATGGAGTCGCGGTCTCCATCGACGGGGGTGAAAAATTCAGCGTCAAGCCGGGCAGAGATAACCAGTACCGGGTCGCGCCAGGCACCTACATGGTGCGGATCTATCGTGGTGGAACGCTGATCGTTGAGCGGCTTGTCTCCATCAGTGATGGCGTCGCTAAAGAGATCGGAGTGGAATGATGCTCAGTGAATCTCTTCGCAGAGGGTTAATCGCAGTTATCGTTGTTGTGACCCTGAGCGCTTGCGCCAAGCCAGCGCCTCTGTATGTCTATGGAGATTACAGTGAGAGTTACTACAGACAAGCGAAAACCGATAATGAGGAGAACCGGTTAAAGCTTACGGAGTCCATGGAAAAGGCCATAGAAAAGGCAGATAAGAGCCGGTCCGGCCGCGTCCCACCCGGAATGTACGCCAATCTAGGCTACATGTATCTCAAGGCTGGCAACGCGCAAAAAGCGCTCAGCAACTTTGAACGCGAGAAGGCCGTCTACCCGGAAGCGACCCATTTCATGGAGCGTATGATCGCGAAAGTCAAACTGGCGGAGGGGGCAAAAAAATGATCGGTTTTAAACGGACACTCATACCTCTGCTCCTGATATTTGCGGGCTTGACGACCGGCTGTGCGCCGCCGCGCACTCTTGTCAGCAAAGCGGAGAAATTTCCGCAAATGTACGTGGAGCAACCCCGTTCGCTGCTGGTGCTTCCCCCCATGAACGAAAGTACCGATGCTGAGGCCAAGGCCTATTATATGACGACCGTTGAGATGCCGTTTGCGCTGAGCGGCTACTATGTCTTCCCGGTTGAAATGGTGAGTGACATCATGAAGCAGGAAGGTGTGTACGATACCGAGTTGCTCTATCAATTGCCTTTGGACAAGTTCTATGAATACTTCGGCGCCGATGCTGTTTTGTACACCCATATTAAAAAATGGGATGTCGCCTATTTGGTCATTGCATCGAATTTGACCGTATCTATTGAAGCTGAAATTGTTTCAACCAGGACTTTGGCAAAGTTATGGAGCTATACCGGCACAGTCGTGGTTGATCTCAGCGGCGGCAACCAGGGCGGTGGATTAGCCGGATTGATTGCCAGCGCGATTGCGACGGCGGTTAATACGGCTTCGGCAGACTATGTCAGATATGCACGCGTCGCCAATAGTCGCTTGATTACGAGCTTGCCGGCTGGCCCTTATAACGAAATGTACTTGAAGGACCAAAATGACCAGATCGTTGATCAAACACCAAAACAATAGGATGGAGGTTGGTACCCCCACAGGTAAAGGCATGAATATGGAGCCTCGATGGTCTCATGCGGCGAAAGACGTTGAAGGATTGAGCGAAGGGGATTGGCCCCTGAGCCAATTTTCGAGATTAGAATCATGTCATTGCATAACGATCTCAGGGTATTCTCTTAGTCAGACCCCGAGCATACCGATCAAACAAGGCTGACTCCAACTTAAAGCCCGTGCCGCTGGTCAGCCCTTTGAGTCTTTTCCCGCCTCACCTCCTCTCTGCCACGGGTTGTCTTACCCTTCTGAAATAAAGCGGGCCTGGCTTTTTTGTCGGCGAACAATCTTGCCGGGCATGTGATGCAAGTCAAAAGGAGCGAAACCCCTATGACGAATAACGGAGACGGTACAGAGCGGCGGCAACTTGAGGTGATGCAACGGGTCGGGCGGGTCGGCTATTGGGAGTATGACCCGGCGGCGGCCAGCTTCTGGTTACCCCCCCTGTCGCTGAACCTGCTGGAGTCGATTGCCGGCAGTCAAAACCTGTCTCCCGACACCTGGACCACGGTCCTCGCCGCTGGCGACCGCAAGCGCTTTCTGGAGGCTCTCGAGACCGCCGTGGCCGAGGGGTTGCCACTGAATCATGAGCTGCGGCTCAAATCTGGCGGTGAGGGCAAAACCAGCATTCTGATGCGTGGCGCGCGGCTCAACGCCGAGGGACCGGATGTCCAATATGGTGGCACCTTTCACGACATCAGCCGCGAGAAACGGGCCGAGGACGAACGCGAGGACGTCATCAACCAACTCAACGCCCTGCTCGACAGCCTGCACCTGGGGGTTACGGTTTTTGATCGTGATCTGCGCCTGATGTTCTGGAACGACCAGATCTACAGCATTCTCGGCCTCCCGCGGGGGGCGGTCTACAAATTCGTGCGCTTCGAGGATCTGATCAGCTATCCCGCCCGCCGCGGTGAATATGGCCCAGGTGATCCCGAGGAGCTGGTACGACAGCGCGCCGAGCTTGCCCGCCGCTTCGAACCACACCGTTTCGAACGGCACGCCAGCGACGGTCGGGTTCTGCTTGTCGAAGGCTACCCGTTCGGCATCGGCGACGATGTCTCCGGGTTTGTCACCACCTACACCGACATTACCGGACAAAAGCAGACCGAAGAGCAGTTGCAGCAGCAGAACAATATCCTTTCGACCATTATCGATAATTTCCCCGGCGCCGTTTCGCTGTTTGACGCCGATCTGCACCTGGCGGCCCATAACGATCAGCTCAAGGTGCTGCTGGACTTACCCGACTCCCTGTTGAACAAGCCCGACCTCCACTTTGAAGATCTCGCGCGTTTTAACGTGGGACGCGGCGAATACGGCCCGGGAGACCCCGAACAGCAGGTCGCGGACATCGTCGCCCGTGCGCGTAACTTTCAACCGCACAAATTTGAACGTGTTCGCCCCAATGGTATGGTGCTTGAGATCCGCGGCATGCCATTGCCCAATGGCGGTTTCGTCTCGATCTACATCGACATGACCGAACGCAAACGCGCCGAGGAACGAATCCGCATCATGGCCTTGCAGGACGCCCTGACCGGCCTGCCCAACCGGCTTAATTTCAATGAACAGGCGCAGCAGACCCTGGACCGTGCGGCACAGAAAAAACAACGCTTTGCCCTGCTGTTTCTTGATCTCGACAGCTTTAAAGAGGTGAACGATACCCTGGGTCATGACGCCGGTGACGAGTTGTTGAAGAAGGTCGCGGCCTGCCTCAGCGAGACGGTACGCCAGACCGATATCGTCGCCCGCCTGGGTGGCGACGAGTTTGTTGTCCTGCTGCGTGATATAGTTGACGTTGTCGCCGCCTGCGACATCGCAGACCAGATTATCGCGCGGCTGGCCACGCCATTTATCCTGGCCTCCGGTACCGCCCAGATCGGCACATCCATCGGCATCGCCCTTTATCCGGACCATGGCCAGACACGCGAGGGACTGTTAAGGGCCGCCGATGACGCCATGTATGCGGTCAAAAATTCCGGCCGTGGCGCCTGGTGTCTGTCCGGATAAAGCGAAGGCGTCAAGGGGCTCAGAACGGCATGGCTGATTATCGACCAGAGCCTGCCCTGGCCAGCGCTTGCGGCCAATATGACCGGGCCAGGCGACCACGTTGCTTTAAGTCCCTGGGTGTGACAGGGTCCAGGTCTGTACCAGCGGGATCTCCAACCAACCGAAGGAGCAATGATGAACCCTTTTATGATGCGGATGGTACGTGCGGCAAAACTGGACGTCCCCTTTTATGAAGAGGTCGAAGCCGATCAGGGCGCGATGCCTCAGGCGATGGGGGTGGTTATTCTTTCCAGTCTGGCGGCCGGGGTCGGAAGCGTCGCCAACCACGCGCTTGGCGGGATGCTGATCGGGACCCTCGCCGCTCTTGGCAGCTGGTACCTCTGGGCCTGGCTCACCTACTTCATCGGCACCCGATTTCTGGCCGAACCGCAAACCGAAGCTGATCTCGGTCAATTGTTGCGCACCACCGGATTCTCGAGCTCTCCCGGACTGATTCGGGTGCTGGGGATCATCCCGGGGCTGGGCCCGATCATTTTTGCCCTGGCGTCCATCTGGATGCTGGTAACCATGGTCGTCGCGGTTCGGCAGGCGCTGGATTACACCAGCACCCTGCGAGCGGTGGGCGTGTGCGCCATCGGCTGGATCATTCAGACCCTCATCCTGCTGTTGCTGTTTACATTGCTGGGTGGCGGGGCCAACTGAGCAGCGTATCTACCTGGAAAACTTAGGGGGCGCGTCTACTCTTTTCATTAAGTGAAATGTGTAGACGCGCCCACTTCATGGTTTCTTTTCGGTCAGTATCCCGGTGATTGAAAATGCGTCATGAGAGGTTAGTGTTCGCAACAGAGCTGTATCGATGAACAACTGTTCGATGCTTTCAACTTGAGGGGAATTATGATCATGGAAAAGCACCTGCGGCAATCACTGGAATTTGCCGAGAACATCATCAATACCGTGCGTGAACCTTTGATCGCTCTGGATCAAGATCTCAGGGTGGTCAACGTCAACCGCTCTTTCTACGATTTTTTCAAGGTCAAGCCGGAGGAGACCGTCGGAGAGCTGATCTACGATCTGGGCAATAAACAGTGGGATATCCCCAGGCTGCGGGAACTGCTGGAGAACATTCTTCCCCAGCACACCAGCTTTGATGGCTATGAGGTCGAACACGATTTTGCGACCATCGGCAAGCGGATTATGCTCTTGAATGCCCGGCAGATTGAACAAGTAATGGGCAAGGAGCGGATCATCCTGCTGGCCATCGAGGACATCACCGAGCGCAAGGCGATAGAGGCCGGCCTTGAAAAGACCCGAAAAGAACTGGAGGTCGTTAAAAAGATCGCCGATGCCGCTCATGAATTCGCGGACAGCGTCATCAACACGGTCCGCGAACCTTTAATTTCTTTAGACCAGGATCTCAGGGTGGTCACCGTCAACCGCTCCTTCTACGAATTTTTCAGGGTCAAGCCGGAGGAGACCGTAGGGCAGCTCATCTATGACCTGGGCAACAAGCAGTGGGATATCCCCAAGCTGCGGGAATTGCTGGAAAACATCCTCCCCGAAAAATCCGCTTTTGATGACTATGAGGTCGCACATGATTTCGCCACCATTGGCAGGCGAATTATGTTGCTGAATGCCCGGCAGATTGAACAAGCCTGGGGCAAAGAGCGGGTCATCCTGCTGGCCATTGAGGACATCACCGAGCGTAGTCGTCTGGAAGACCAGTTGGAAGAATCCGAACTTCGGTACCGCAGACTTTTTGAGACGGCCAGTGACGGGATTGTGCTCCTTGAAAAAAAGGAAGGGCATGTCGCTCACGCCAATCCGGCCCTCGAGAAAATGTTGGGGTATTCCGAAGCGGAGTGTCTGGGGAAAAAACTCCGGGATCTCGGAGTATCGATCGACTCACGCCATTTTTCCGCCACAATGCAGGATTTAGACAGGGAGGGCATCTTAAATTACGAAGATGTTCCGTTGAAAACCAAGAGTGGGGAACAAATCTACACCGACATCTATATGGTTGATCGGGCCAAGCTGGCCCAATGTAATATTCGCGACGTGAGTGAACGAAAAAAACTTCAAGCTCAACTCCTTCACTCCCAGAAGATGGAGGCCGTCGGCACACTGGCCGGAGGAATCGCCCATGATTTTAATAATATCCTCAATGTCATCATGGGATATGGCGACATGGTCCTGGCAACCCTGGCGGCCGACAGCCCAGCACGAGAACATATGTCCGAGGTGCTTGTTGCTGCCGACCGTGCTGCGAATCTCACCAAAAGGCTGCTGGTCTTCAGCCGAAAAAGTGTGGCTGAAAAGACGGCCGTTAATATCAACGGACTTATCCTGAACCTGCAAAAAATGCTGGTCCGGATTATTCCGGCGAATATTGACTTTCATTTGGATTTTACGGACACGCCCTTGATCGCGTCGGCTGATACCGGGCAGATCGAGCAGGTGCTGATCAACCTCGTCTCCAATGCCAAGGACGTCATGCCCGAAGGCGGTCGGCTGATCCTCACCACCGGCCTTGAGGAGATGAATGAAGAATATGTTGCCGCCTGCGGATATGGCCGGCCCGGAAGATATGCGCTGATTACGGTTGCTGATACCGGGCAGGGAATGGATGTGGAAACGCAACAGAAGATATTCGAGCCTTTTTTTACCACCAAAAGAGTCGGAGAAGGGACCGGGCTCGGTCTCGCTATTTGCTATGGGATAATCAAACAGCATAACGGCTATATAAAGGTCTACAGTGAGCCGGGCGAAGGGACGACTTTCAAAATATATCTACCCCTCTGTAATGAAGCGGTCCTCGACCAGAAACCGGAGGGTAACGTGTCAGTCAAGGGCGGGCATGAGACTGTCCTGCTGGCCGAAGATGATGAAGCTCTGAGGGATTTAGCAAGGATGGTGCTGGAGTCCTTCGACTACAGGGTAATTACTGCGGTGGATGGCGAAGAGGCGCTCGCAAAATTCCTGGAGAACAAGCAACAAATCAGCCTCGTTCTGCTTGACATGATCATGCCGAAGAAAAATGGCAAAGAGGTCTTTGAAGCGATCCGCAAGGTGAGCCCGAAGATGAAAATTCTCTTCTCCAGCGGCTATGGCGTGGATATTGTCACCAACAAAGAGTTGGAGGGGGACGGTTTAGACTTTATCCAAAAACCCTACCCACCAAAAAGCCTTTTGTTGAAGGTGAGGGAGCTCTTGGACAAATGAGAGAGAAAATATTGCTGGTCGACGATGAGGAGGCCAATCGACGGCTGCTGACCCAGTGGCTGGTTGTGTCGGACTATGATATCGATTGGGCTTCAAACGGCGCGGAGGCGGTGCAGAAGGTCGGTGAGAGCCCACCTGATCTGATCATCCTCGATGTCATGATGCCGATTATGGATGGCCACGAGGCCTGCCGAATTTTAAAAGAAGACCCGAAAACCATGAATATCCCGATAATCATGGTCACGGCCCTGCACGACAGGGGCTCGAAATTGAAAGGCCTCTCTCTCTTCGCCAATGATTTTCTTTCCAAACCCATCGATCAGGGTGAATTACTCATTCGCGTCAAAAACCTGCTGAAGATCAAGCATTTTGAAGACTTCATGCTCAACCATAATCAGAGGCTGGAAACGGAGGTGCAAGCGAGAACCAGGGCGCTTAAGGATTTGAGCACCGAGATGATGCTGAAACTGACGGCGGCCGCGGAATTTCGGGATACGGATACCGGCGACCATATTGCGAGGATCGGGTTTTATGCCGGTAAAATGGCAGAGGCCATGAATCTGCCCGCGGATTTTATAGATCGAATTTCCTTTGCAAGCCCGTTGCATGACATCGGCAAGATCGGCATACCTGACCGCATCCTCTTAAAGCCCGGTTCTTTTACCCCTGAAGAGTGGGCGATCATGCTGACTCATGCGGCAATCGGCAACAGAATACTCTCGGGATCAAATCATCCCAGTCTCCAGATGGCTGCCACCATCGCCCTTGCCCATCACGAACGCTGGGATGGCGGTGGTTATCCGAGCGGGCTCAAAGGAGAAGACATCCCCCTGGAGGGCAGGATCGTCATGCTCGTCGACCAATATGATGCGCTGCGGAGTCAAAGGCCCTATAAACCGGCCTTTGATCATCAAAAGACCTTCCAGATTATCACCGAGGGTGACGGCCGGACCATGCCGGAACATTTTGATCCGGCGGGCCTTAAAGCCTTCAAAAAAATCGCTCCGGTGTTCGAAGAGATATTCGACAAGCATCGGTAGGGACAGAGTTCTCGCTCAATTCCATGGGGAAGTCCCGAATGCCAAACGCGCAACCCATCAAGGGGTACTTCGAATGAATCAGATGTCCAATAATCATGAAGACTCGAGGTTGGCGGAGATACTCGCGATAATCCGCAAGCTCGCCGCGGGGGACTTGACGGCCAGGGGGACCCTTGCCGGGGATGGCAGTGCCCTGGATGACGTCATGGCCGGCATCAATAACCTTGGAGAATCATTAAAGACCGAGGGGTCAAACCTGCCGTTGGCAAAGGGACTCGCTGAACGAAAGGCTGCCGAGCAGGAACTCCACTCCGCCAACGAACAACATTCAGTCCTTTTGGATTCGTTACCGATCGCGGTTTACCGTTGCCGTGCGGATGGCGACTACGCGGTCCAGTATATGTCCCAGAACGTCGCCTCTTTCACCGGCTACACCGCCGGCGATTTTCTAGCCCAAAGTGATTTATGGTTCTCACACATCCATCCCGACGACCTCCAGAGGGTCTCGGGCGAGATTGAATTGCTTTTGGAAAAAGGTCGGCATACCTACGAATACCGCTGGCGGAAAGCCGACGGCAATTACCTGTGGATCCGGGATTCCCTGCGACTGGTGAGGCTTGAGGACGATACGCCGAATTATCTGGTGGGGATGTGGCAGGATATCACCGAGGACATACTGGCGGCAGAGGCGCTGCGCAAGGCGAATGACGACCTCAGCCTGTTTCGCAAATTGCTCGACAGCTCCAGCGACGCCATCGAAGTGATCGACCCGACGACCCTGCGATTTCTCGATGTGAACGAGACCGCCTGCCGCGCCCTGGGCTACAGCCGGGAAGAGCTGCTGGCCCTGAGCGTTCACGATATCGATCCCAATTCCGGTACGGATAGCTTCCAGAAGATCGAGGAGCAGATGCGGGAATCGGGAGAAGCGCGGTTTGAAACCCGCCACCGGCGCAAGGATGGCTCCACCTTCCCGGTGGAGGTCAACATGGGAGCTGTCACCCTTGACAAACTTTATGGCCTGGGCATTGTGCGCGACATTAGCGAGCGCAAGCAGGCGGACCAAGCCCTGGAAGAGGCTGAGCTCAGGCTCAAGGCCATATTCGATGCCGCCCTGGACGGAATCCTGGTGGTGGACGCTCAATCACAGGCGGTCATCATGGGGAACAAGGCGATCTGCGACATGCTGGGCTACGAGCTGGAGGAGTTTATGCGCTTGAATGTCGCAGACCTCTCCCCGGTCGCAGCGCGTCCCGAAGTGCAACGGCAGTTTGCACGCCAGGCAAAAGGCGAGATCCTGGTGGCGCCGGAACTTCCGGTACAACGTAAGGACGGATCGGTCTTTTATGCCGATGTCAGTGGGGGGCCCCTCATACTTCTTGGAGGAAGATCTGTAATGGTCGGCGTCGTTCATGACGTCACCGAGAGCAAACGGGCCGAGGAGGCGCTGCGCTACAAAAATACCGTCCTCTCCATCCTGCAACGGATCTCGCCGAGCGCAATCCTGATGGTCAATGAAAACGCCAGGATTGTCTCCTACAATCAAAATTTCATCCAGATGTGGAATCTTTCCGAGGAGATGGTCAGGGCCGGGATCGATGAGCCGGTACTTCGAAAAGTCTGCGAGCAGGTTGAAAACCCGGATAAATTTCTCGCCAGAATTAAATACCTTTATGAACATAAAAAAGAAACCAGCCACGACGAGCTGATGTTGCTTGACGGCAGGATCATTGACCGGCATTCCTCACCTATAGTCGACGATGATGGCAGGTACTATGGCAGGGTCTGGGATTTTCGCGATATCACGGATCTGAAGCGCGCCACGGAAAAAGTTCACCAGTTGAACGAAGAACTTGAGCTGAAGGTCCAGGCGCGTACGCATCAACTATTGGAGGCCAAGGAAGAGCTGGAACAGCATCGCGCACACCTGGAACGGGAGGTGGCTCGGCGAACTTCCAGCCTTACGGAAGCACAGCGCATAGCCCATCTCGGCAACTGGGAATGGGATATCGTCAATGACATGCTGATTTGGTCAGATGAAATCTACCGTATCTTCGGCCTCGAGCCACAGCAGTTCGACGCGAACTACGAGGCTTTCCTGAACGCGGTGCATCCGCAAGACCGTCAGTTGATGGACGACAGCCTGCGCGAGGCTTTGGCGCGGCAGCATACCTACAGCATAGAGCACCGCATCCTGCTGCCGGATGGCACGCTACGCCATGTGCATGAGCAGGCCGAGATAATCCGGGGGAAAGACGAGCAGCCCATCAGCATGCTGGGAACAGTGCATGATATCACCGAGCGCAAGCAAGCGGAGCAGACATTGCGTGACAGTGAGAGCCGCTACCGCAACCTGATCGAAACCACTCTCGACTGGGTTTGGGAAGTCGACGAAAACGCGGTTTATACCTATGTGAGCCCAAGAGCGTTCGCTATCATCGGTTACCAGCCCGAAGAGCTGATCGGAAAAACACCTTTTGATCTGATGGCACCCGAGGAGGCTAAACGGGTTGCAAGCCTGTTTGCTCCGCTTGTCGCGTCGCAGCAGGCCATCATAAACCTGGAAAACACCTATATCCATAAAGATGGCCATCTCGTCGTGCTTGAAACCAGTGGCGTTCCCGTCATGGACGCGGAGGGAAAACTTTGTGGTTACCGCGGCCTAGATCGCGACATCACCGAGCGCAAGCAGGCGGAGCAGGCATTGCGTGACAGCGAAAATCGCTATCGCAACATCGTGGAAACCACCAGGGACTGGGTTTGGGAAGTCGATGAAAACTTAACCTATACCTATGTGAGTCCAAGAGGGTACGCCATCACCGGTTATCAACCCGCGGAGTTAATCGGAAAAACACCTTTCGATTTGATGGCGCCCGAAGAGGCTAAACGGGTTGCAAGCCTGTTTGCGCCGCTTTCTGCGGCGCAACAAGCCATGATAAACCTCGAAAACACCCGCTTGCATAAGGATGGCCATCCAATCGTCTTTGAAAGCAGCGGCGTCCCGGTCATAGATGATGAGGGAAAACTTTGCGGTTACCGCGGCATTGATCGCGACATCACCGAGCGCAAGCTGGCGCAAGCAGAACTGCTTGAAAGCGAACTCGCCTATCGTACCCTGTCGCAGAATCTGCCCGGTATGGTTTACCGAGTGTTCGTCCGTGAGAAGGGGCGGATGCAGTTCTACAATGCAATGCCAGCTCAAATGACAGGCTACGCAGCGGATGAATTGACAACCGGCACGGTATGCTCGATCGAGCCGCTGATCCTGGACGAGGACCGCCCCGGCGTGGGGGCTGAAGTCAAGCGCGCGATTGCAGAGAAAAGTGCCTTCGTGGTGGAGTACCGGCTGAAGCATAAGGACGGCGGCATCCGCTGGATGTCAGAAAATGGCATGCCTGTTTACGGACCGGATGGTGCGCCATTTTATATCGATGGCGTGATCTTTGATATTACAGAGCAGAAGCAGGTTGAAGAACAAATCCGCAAATTGAACGAAGAACTCGAAGACAGAGTGCGCGAGCGCACCCAGCAACTGCTGGATGCCCAGGAGGAACTGGTGCGCAAGGAAAAACTGGCTCTGCTGGGCCAGGTGGCCGGCAGTGTCGGACACGAATTACGTAATCCCCTGGGGGTAATGAACAACGCAATCTACTTTCTCCAAACCGTATTGATGGATGCCGATGAAACCACCCGGGAATACCTGGAGATCATCAAAACCGAGATCGCCGATGCGGACCGTATCGTCTCCGACCTGCTGGACTCCGTGCGCACCAAGCCGCCGCATTCGGCAGCCATCAGCATTCAAGAATTGATTAACCAGACCTTGCGCACACTCACCCTGCCCGCCACCATTACCGTTGCATTGGACATTCCGGAGGCGCTGCCCCCGGTGCGGGTGGATGCCCGGCAGGTCCAGCAGGTGTTTCGCAATCTCATCAGCAATGGGATGGAGTCGATATCCGAGGAGGGGGTGCTTACGGTCGAGGCGCTAGAAAACCGTCAGGAAGGTACGGTGAGCGTTAGGGTAAGCGACACTGGCTGCGGTATGCCGCCGGAGGTGCTGGCCAACGTGTTTCAACCACTCTTTACCACTAAAGCGCGCGGCATCGGTCTGGGGCTGGTGGTGGTGAAAAACCTGGTTCAAGCCAATGGCGGGACGATTGAGGTTCAGAGTGAAGCCGGCCTGGGAAGCACATTCACCATTGTCCTGCCCGTGGTTTACCCGGAGGAAATGCAGTATGACTGAAAATTCGTTTTTCGGTTCAAACGGTCCTCTGAATCGCTTGATCAGGTTCCTCCTCGGTTTAAGCATTCCACGGGTTGCCGGATTGTTCATGGTCATAGCAGTGGTCGTTGCGATTATCATCGTCGAGGGAATCGATTTTCTCTGGGATGGCCGCTTCAGCGCCGAACTGCTGTGTGCCGCGGTCGTTACCGCCATCTTGGACGGCATGTTGGTTGTCGGCCTGTTGGCGGCCCTGCTCAGTGAACTGCATAAGGAGGTGGAACGGCGGCAGATCGCGGAAAATGCCAGCGACACCCTGAACGCGGAACTGGAAATCAAGGTCCGGGAGCGTACCCGGCAACTCCTTGAGGTTCAGGAAGAACTGTTGCGCAAGGAGAAGCTGGCCCTGCTCGGCCAGGTGGCGGATACGGTGGGCCATGAACTGCGCAACCCGCTGGGGGTGATGAACAACGCCGTCTATTTTCTCCAGACCGTCCTGAGCGATGCGGACGAAACCACCAAAGAATACCTGGGCATCATCAAGGACGAGATAGCTGATGCGGATCGCATCGTTTCCGATCTGCTGGACGCCGTGCGCACCAAACCGCCGCATCCGCAACTGGTCGAGGTGGCAGAGTTGATCGAACAAACCCTGCGCCGCTGCGAGGTCCCGCCCGCAGTCACTGTTCGACTCGATATTCCAGATGCTTTGCCCGCCCTCCGGGTCGATCCCGGACAGATACACCAGGTGGTCTGGAATCTGCTCACCAATGCGGTGGAGGCCATGCCCGATGGGGGTAACATGGAAATCAGTGCGGTCGCCGATCCGCAGGCGAAAACAGTGACGGTCAGCATCACAGACAGTGGCGACGGCATTACCCCGGAACACCGGGCCCGGCTGTTCCAACCGATGTTCACCACCAAGGCGCGTCGGGTTGGTCTGGGGTTGGTGGTGGTCAAGAACCTGACCCAGGCCAATGGCGGCAGCGTCGGGATGGAGAGCGAACCGGGAGCGGGAAGCAGGTTTTTCGTCACCCTGCCGGGCGGGTAACATGCACAGACATTCAAAACCTCGCAATGCGAATCAGAATATGGAGAGACCATGAAAATCCTGGTGGTGGATGACGATCTCCGGATCGTTAAAACAACCTGCGACATCCTGAAGATCAAGGGTCATGAAGCCACCGCCGCCTACTCGGGCGAGGAGGGGGTGGAGCAGGTCGGGCGCGAGCGGCCGGATTGCGTACTGATGGACATCAAGATGCCGGGCATCAACGGCGTCGCGGCGATGAAGCGAATGCAGGAGATCGCACCGGGTCTGCCCATCATCCTGGTCAGCGCCTACGCCACGGACGATCTTCTGGCCGAGGCGAAACGGGCCGGTGCCTATGCTGTTTTGAGCAAGCCCTTGAATTTCCCCATGATCCTTTCCTTCCTTTCCCTGCTGCGCAAGGAGGAGAGCATCCTGGTGGTAGATGACGATCCGAATTTTTGCAAGACCTTGAAAGATATCCTTAACCTGCGGGGCTTCCGGGTTGAAACCGAAGCGGAACCGGGGAAAGTTATGGGTCATCTGGCAGATGACTATAAGCTGGCCATCGTTCTTGACCTCAAGCTGGGAGCGGTCAACGGAACGGATGTGCTCAAGGAGGTGCGTGCCAGGTATCCGACCAAGCCGGTGGTGCTGGTCACCGGCTATCGTCAGGAGATGGGAGATTCCATCGAAAAGGGGCGCAGCATAGGCGCCTATACCTGCCTCTACAAACCTCTGGAGATGGATGACCTGTTCCGGGTGATCGAGGAGATCCGAATCAAGAAACTGCGAAACTTGCTTGGCTCTGGCTTAAACGGAGTAATGGCATGATCACAAAGGGGAAAATCCTGGTGGTGGATGATGACCCCAACCTGCGGAAGACCCTTGCCGACATCCTGAAGGTCAAGGGCTATGCAACGGTGATCGCGGGCACTGGCGCCGAGGCTGTTGCGGCGATGGAGCAAGGGGGTATCAGCCTTGCCCTGGTCGATCTGATGCTGCCGGATATGTCCGGTCTTGAGGTCATGGCGCACATCAAGGCCATCTCACCTTTGACGGAGACGATCGTCCTGACCGGACATGCCTCCATGGATACCGCTATCAAGGCGACCAGCCAGGGGGCGTTCTCTTACCTGCTCAAACCGTACAACATGGACGATTTACTGCAAAATATCAAACATGGCGTCGAGCGCCAGCAGGCCCAGGAGGAGATTCTTCGTCTGGCTTCATTTCCCAGGCTGGCCCCCAACCCGGTGATCGAACTCGATTCTGCCGGTGGGCTCTCCTACCTCAATCCGGCCGCCGAACAGGTATTCCCCGACTTGAGTGCGCAGGGCGTATCGCATCCCTTGCTGAGTGGCTCGGCGGCGCGGATCGATGCCTTGCGCCAAGGCAACCGCCAGGAAGAAGCGATCCAGGAGGTCGCGATAGGCGACGCGACTTATGAACTGCGTGTGTCCTTCGTGTCGGAAGTCAACCTGATCCGCATCTATGTGACGGAGATCAGCCAACGTAAACGGGATGAGAGGGAAATTCACCTCTACGCCACCACCGACGCTCTCACCGGCATTACCAACCGGCGGGAGTTCAACGCGATCCTGGAGCGGAAAGTGGCGGGCGTCAAAAGATATGGCACACCCCTGGCTTTGGCCATGTTCGACCTTGATCACTTCAAGTTGGTGAACGATAACTTCGGGCACGACGTCGGCGACGATGTGCTGCGGACCGTTTCCGGACTGGTGCAGCAAAACCTCCGGGCCACCGATATCCTGGCGCGCTGGGGAGGGGAGGAATTTATGGTGCTGATGCCGCACACGGCCGGGCCGGGTGCCGAAAATACCGCTGAAAAGCTGCGGCTGGCCATTGCCGAGCACCACTTCGATAAGGTAGACAGACTGACGGCAAGTTTCGGGGTCACCAACTTCGAAGTGTCGGATGATCTGGCTTCGCTGCTCAAAAGGGTGGACGACGCTCTCTACCAGGCAAAAAAACAGGGACGGAATCGTGTCGAGATTCTGCCCAATGAGATGGTTTCTCCTGCCGACGGGATCGATTGAAGATATCTGGATAAAAAAGCTGCAAACCTTGCCGGCATTGGCAGAAGTGGAGAAGAACCATGAATGCTGAGATAAAGATCCTGGTGGTGGACGATGATCCGAACATCAGGAAGACCCTTGGCGACATCTTGAGGGTCAAGGGCTATGCAACGGCCGTTGCCGGCACCGGCGCAGAGGCCATTGCGGCGCTGGAGTCAGGTGACATCAGCCTTGCCCTGATCGACCTGGTGCTGCCGGACATGCCCGGCCTTGAGGTCATGGCACGTCTCAAGGCCATGTCGCCGCTGACCGAGGCCATTATCCTGACCGGAAATGCCTCAATGGACAGCGCTATCGAGGCGACCAGTCAAGGGGCCTTTTCTTACCTGGTCAAACCCTACCAGATGGATGATTTACTACGAAATATCAAACATGGCGTCGAGCGCCAGCAGGCACGGGAAGAAATTCTGCGCCTGTCCTCATTTCCCAGGCTGAGTCCAAGCCCGGTGATTGAACTTGACTCCGCCGGGGAGATCACCTTCCTTAATCCGGCGGCCGAGAGGCTGTTTCCCGGGTTGGGTGCCATGGGGCAGTCACATCCTTTGCTGCACGACTCGATGGAGACGATCAGGGTCTTGCGGCAAGACAAAAAGCCAGAGGAAACAATTTCCGAAAGAGCAATAGGCGAAGTGACATATGAACTGCATATTTCCTATGTTCAGGATGTCAACCGCATTCGCATCTATGCTGTGGATATCACCGAGCGCAAGCACGCCGAAGTAGCATTACAGCGATATTCCGCGGAACTCGAAAATAAAAACAAGGAGTTGCAGGAAGCTCTTGCCAAGGTTAAGCAATTAACCGGCATGTTGCCGATATGCGCCTCATGCAAAAAAGTACGGGATGACAGGGGCTACTGGAGCGGTGTCGAGACCTATGTGAGCGCGCATACGGATGCCGTGTTCAGTCATGGCCTCTGCCCGGAATGTGAGAAAAAAGAACATGAGGAGCTGGCTCAACTGATACGAGATAACACCTGAAAAGGCCTATCCCTGCGGTGGATAACCCGGATATTTTACAAAGGTTCGCCGAACTCGCGGTGCTGAATGGAGTTAAAGAAGCAGGCGGCCTTTAAGGGGTCGTGCGGAACTCCCCCAATATAGAATTCCCCTGGAGGGCAGGATCCTCATGCTCGTCGACCAATATGCCGCGTTGCGGAGTCAAAGTCCCTATAACCCGGTTTTTGACCCTCAAAAAACATTCAAGATTATTACCGAGGGTGACGGCCTGACCATGCTGGAACATTTTGATACGGTGGTCCTTGAAACCTTCAAGGAAATCAACAAGAGGAATGAGTTTTAATGGAATTAATAGCGGTGGCGAAACAATGACTCTCTCTTTGGCCAATAAGCGCTTTCGTTATATCACCATTGCCGCAATAGCGGTCTCAGGCATCGCCTTGTCCTTTTTTATCTCCTTATCGAGTTATTACCAGGAAGAGAAATATCGGCAGGAACACTTCAATCATGCCGTGGAGAATCGTTATTTCGCGCTGAAAAGAGAGATAGACCTTAATCTGCACGTCCTTGAATCAGCTCAAGCTATATTTTTTCCCACCCATGATCTGGAAAGGTCCAAACTTCTGAAGCGGGTTGAGTTTCGAGATTTTGCAAGCCATGCCCTGAAAGGCCATTTAAGTATTCAGGCGCTCGAATGGATACCGCGCGTGCCGGATTCCGAAAGAAAATTATACGAAAGTGCTGCAAGAAGAGACGGCTTCCCTGATTTTCAATTCACCGAACCTATTTCGCCAGGAAAGATGGGAAGAGCGGAGCAGCGCAAGGAATATTTTCCCATTTATTTTATGGAGCCCTCTTTGGGTAACACAGACCTTGGCTTTGACCTTGCTACCGATACAGCATGGTGGACAGCTATGGAAATTGCGGCCAGGAGTGGCGAGGTTCAAGCTACGGGAAGAATAAGCCTCTCCGGGGAGACCGGAAATCAATTCGGATTTATCGTCTTTGCGCCGGTCTACCGCAAAGGGGTGCGGATCAATACTGACCAGACCCGTCGGGACAATCTTGAAGGTTTCATGCTGGGCGTATTCAGGATCAACAATATTGTCGAAGAAGCGACTGCTTTATTGGAACCGGAAGGTGTCGACTTTTCCATCATTGATGCATCGGCGTCCGCGAAAGAACGCTTCCTTTATAGACATGAATCACGTCTTCGCAACGCCCCCCTGGTAAAACAGGAGCAATCTGAAGCCGGCTTTAGTAAAACAAAAACCCTCGGGTTTGCTGGGCGGCAATGGGTGGTACGTTATTCGGCCACGCCGGACTTTGTCGCAGCAACGGCCAATCTACATCTTTGGGCATTACTCCTTGCGGGTTTTGCGGTGACAGGCCTTGTTGCAGGTTTTCTGCTTTTCAGTGGCAGACATGCCGAACAAATCGAAAAATCCGCCAGAGATTTATCGAATGTCAATGCAATGCTCACGCAGGAGATGATGGAGCATCAGCAGACGGAAGAAAAAATTCGCAAGCAACATGAGCTGATGACCAAGATTATCGAAACCATTCCTCTGCGCGTGTTTTGGAAAGACCGCGATTTACGCTTTATGGGCGGTAACACTTTGCTCGCGAAAGACGCAGGGTTGACCCGTTCTGAAGAATTGATCGGCAAAACCGATTTCGAGCTGGGTTGGAAAGATCAAGCTGAGCTGTATCGAGCCGATGACCAGCAGGTGATGGATGCCAATATACCCAAGCTTTCTTACGATGAGCCACAGACGACCCCGGAAGGGGGGCAAATCTGGGTACGGACCTCCAAAGTGCCCTTGCATAACGACATGAATGAAACCATAGGTATATTGGGGGTTTATGAAGATATCACCGTCTATAAGCAGGCGGAGGAAGCATTGCGACGATATTCTGTTGAACTTGAAATAAATAATAAGGCACTTCAGGAAGCTCTCGCCAATGTCAAACAATTAAGTGGGATGCTCCCGATATGCGCCTCATGCAAGCAAGTGCGGGATGACAGAGGCTACTGGAGTGGCGTCGAGACCTATGTGAGCACGCATACGGATGCCGTGTTCAGTCATGGCCTCTGCCCGGATTGTGAGAAAAAAGCGCATAAGGATCTGGCCCAATTGATTCGGGATAACACCTGAAATGCATATCAGATGGGGTGGGCAATCCGGATCTTTCACAAAGACTCGTAGATTCGCGGTGCTGAATGGAGTTAAAGAAGCAGGCGGCCTTTAAGGGCCCATTCGTCAATTGAGTGAGATGTCCCCGCTACTCCGAAGCGTGGTAGGATTCACTCTCAGGAACCAAGCAGCAGAATTCTTAGCCTAAGGGTGCGCATGTCCTACGACGCGATAGAAGACGCTTTCAACTACATCAGTAACGGCCCACCAGGCGACCGCAGGGCGCTGGTCCACCGGGTCAGCGGCAAGGTTTTTCTGGCCTCGATTGAACTCGGGTTCGACCAGGCGCCCCCCGAGGCCGATAACGACCCCGACTATCTCCTCATCCCTCGCAGGCAGGATCTCGACCCGGGGAAGGGGCTGATCCTCGCGTTCTTCAATGACCACGCTCAAGCGGAGGTGCCGCAGGTCAAGGCGATCTTTACCCGCTCCGGGGCCTTTCGCAACGTGAAGGATCTGATGCGCCGACTGCACCTGCTCGACCTCTGGCATATCTATGAAGAGCAGCGGATCGAAGAGCTGCTGCGCAAATGGTGTCTGGATAAGGGCCTCCCCCTCTGAGGAGCAAATAAACTGTCCAGGGGATTATTGGCCCTGTATTGAATTTCAAACAAGAGAAGATGAGCTGAATCGATGAATGGACAGAACAGAGCGGAGATCATCCCCGGGCTTGCCGTAGAAATTATCCTCAAGCAGGACCAGCGCACAGGTAAGCGGACCAGGGGGATCGTCAAGGATCTCCTGACCAGGTCAGCGTTTCATTCGCGGGGGATTAAGGTCAGGTTGGAGGACGGTCAGGTCGGGAGAGTGCAGGGGCTTGCGGGGGGGCAAAGCCAGGGCTGACCGGTCAAACGTTGCCTGGCATCAAATTGCAGTGGTTGTATAAAACAGGGCACTAATTAAGTAAACTGTCCCCGGAACATCCCTCCCCAAAAAAATATAAGTCCGTGGAAAATAAATCTGTCTCCTTTTCAGTTTCCCCATGTGTCAGCATAGTTGTCGCCTCAAATAAAAATAGAGAGGAGACGCCCCACCATGCCGATGAGATATTCCCCCGCTTTTCGTTCTTTGATGATTCAGAAAATGACCGATCCAGATGGTCCAAGCCCTGTCTCTTTGGCTGAGGAGATTGGCGTGTCACGCAGCTCACTCTACCGATGGGTGAGTGAAGCTGATACGATTGATATTTCTACCCCTGCCGAGCCACCGTCATTTGCGGAATCAATGAAGAGGCTGTCCAATATGAAACGACCACAAGACTGGAGTGCCGAAGAGAAACTGTCTGCCGTTCTGGAAGCGGCCTCACTTTCCGAGGAAGAATTTGGTGCCTTTTTGCGCAGCCGAGGCTTACATGATGCTCTGCTTCAGCAGTGGCGTGATCAGATGCTCGTTGGACTTGAACCAAAGCCTGCTAAACGAGTCGAGACCAAACGTATTCAGGAGTTGGAGAAGGAACTTCGACGCAAAGACAAGGCTTTGGCCGAAACCGCAGCGCTACTGGTTCTCAAAAAAAAAGCCCGGGAAATATGGGGGGACGAGGACGACGACACCGTCCGTTAGAGCGGCAGCAGGTCCTCGAATTGATCGATGAAGCTATTCTTGGTGGCGCTAGGTTGAAGCCTGCCGCTCAGGCGTTGGGACTGACGGACCGCACTATTCAGCGGTGGTCCCATCAAGAGGGTGGTGACGATCGTCGTCATGGCCCATTGACTGTACCGGCCAACAAACTAACACCAGTAGAGCGGCAGGAAGTGATGTCAATTGCCAATTCACCACAGTATCGGGAACTGTCACCCAAGCAGATCGTTCCCCGTCTGGCCGATGAAGGCCGGTACGTTGGGTCGGAATCTACCTTCTACCGCCTCTTGCGCGAGGCGAATCAATTGGCTCACCGGGAACGTTGTCGACCGGCAACGCACCGCCGCCCCCGTGAGAAAGTGGCCACCGGGCCATGCCAGGTGTGGTCTTGGGATATTACCTACTTAAGGTCGACGATCGCCGGTCAGTTCTTTTATCTGTACCTGATTCTGGATGTCTGGAGTCGCAAGATCATCGCAGCCACAGTCTTTTCAAAGGAGTGTGGACAGAACAGTGCACTGCTCTGTGTCGAGGCCTTCCACCGCCACGGTGTCGATCCAAAAGGGCTTGTTCTGCACTCCGACAATGGTAGCCCGATGAAGGGTTCCACCATGCTGGTTACCTTACAACGCCTGGGCGTCGTACCGTCTTTCAGCCGTCCTGGAGTTAGCAATGACAACCCGTTTTCTGAGTCGCTGTTCCGCACCTTGAAGTATCGGCCAGAATATCCATCACGACCATTTGCCTCCGAGTACGAGGCCCAACGGTGGGTTGACGCATTCGTTCATTGGTACAACACCGAGCACCAGCACAGCGAGATCCGCTTCGTGACGCCGGATGATCGGCACTATGGGCGAGAGGCCCTGAAGTTGAACAAGCGAAAAGAGGTTTATGAGCAAGCACGACAGAAAAACCCCTGTCGATGGACGCGGCAAACACGCAATTGGGAACCGATCAAAACCGTTCGACTCAACCCTGAACGGAAAAGGTCCTCCGAAGAGGACCTTTGTAGCGAAGCGGCATAATGAGACTGAGGCGACAACTATCTTGACACCCGCCGGTTTTGATGGTAATCGTGGTCCGGCAGGTGCTGGATTGCACGACCATTCTGCGGGCCCTGGGCGTATTCGTCATCGGTTGGATCCTTCGGGCTTTCATCCTGCTTTGTCGTTTGCCCTGCTGGCCGGCGGTGCGCAGCAACTGGACGCGAAATTTCCAACTGTGCCACAATTCCAAAAAAACCATAGGACATCAAAATAGAAAGAAGACGTCATGAACATCCTGAACCATTCGAAACAGTTTGTCATCGTCGGTCTGCTGCTGGCCGGTTTCAGTCTGAGCGCCTGTAGCGAGCAGAGCACCGCAGCACCTTCCCCCAAGGCCCATCCTTCGCCCGAGGTAGGCGTGGTGGTGATGGAGTTTCAGCAGTTGCCGATCACCACTGAACTCTCCGGCCGGGTGTCCCCCTATCTGATCGCCGAAGTCCGTCCCCAGGTCGGTGGCATTCTGCAAAAACGTCTCTTCAAAGAGGGGGCCGAGGTGAAGGCGGGCGAGGTCCTCTACCGGATCGATCCGGCTACCTACGCGGCAGCCTATGCCAGCTCCGAGGCTGCTCTCGCCAAGGCTGAGGCGAACCTCGACCCGGCGCGCCTGAAGGAGGCGCGCTATGCCGAGCTGGTCAGGATCAACGCGGTGAGCAAACAGGATTACGATGATGCCGCGGCTGCCCTCAAGCAGGCCGAGGCCGAGGTACAGGTGGCCAAGGCGGCGCGGGATACGGCCCGCATCAATCTCGATTACACGACCATCAAGGCGCCGATCAGCGGCCGCATCGGCCGCTCTCTGGTTACCACCGGCGCCCTGGTGACCGCCAGCCAGACAACCCCCCTGGCGACCATCCAGCAACTGAATCAGGTTTACGTGGATGTGGCCCAGTCGAGCGCCGATCTGCTGCGCCTGAAGCGTGAACTGGCCAGCGGTGTCCTCAAGGGGACCCTGGCCGGGCAGGCCAAGGTTCACCTGGTCCTCGAGGACGGCACCAGTTATGACCAACAGGGAACGTTCAAGTTTTCCGATGTCACGGTGAACCCGAGCACCGGCTCTGTCACCCTGCGCTCGGTCTTTCCCAACCCCGGGGAGGTCCTGCTGCCGGGCATGTACGTGCAAGCCACCATCGAGGAAGGGCTCATGAAACAGGCGCTGCTGGTGCCGCAGCGGGGGGTGACCCGCAATCCTGCCGGCAACGCCCTGGTCATGGTCGTCGGTGCCGGAGAAAAGATCGAGCCGCGGGAGATCCAGGTGGCGCGGACGGTTGGCGACAACTGGCTGGTTACAGGCGGGCTCAAGCCCGGCGATCGGGTCATCGTGGAAGGGCTTCAGCACGCCCGTCCCGGAACGGTGATCAATGCCGTCCCCTTCACTCCCGCCGCCGCGGCGAAGTAGAGGAGACCCGCCATGCCTAAATTTTTCATCAATCGCCCGATCTTTGCCTGGGTGATCGCCATTGGCGTTATGCTGGCCGGCCTGCTGGCGATCAAGACCCTGCCGGTTTCCCAGTATCCGCCCATCGCGCCGCCGCAGATCGCTATTCGTGCCGTCTATCCGGGGGCCTCGGCCCAGACCGTTCAGGACACGGTTACCCAGTTGATCGAGCAGAAGCTCAACGGCATCGACAACTTGCTCTACATGTCGTCGACCAGCGAGTCGACCGGCGCGGTCGCCATCACCTTGACTTTCAAGGCCGGCACCGACCCCAACATCGCCCAGGTCCAGACCCAGAACAAGCTGCAGTTGGCCGTGCCATTGCTGCCGCAGATCGTGCAGCGGCAGGGGATCCAGGTCGTCAAATCGACCCGGAACTTCCTGATGATCGTCGGTCTGGTCTCGGAAGATGGTTCGATGGATCGTAACGCTCTGACCGATTATATGGTTTCCAACGTTCAGGATGTCGTCAGCCGCCTGGACGGCGTCGGCGAGCTTCTTCTCTTCGGCACCCAGAACGCCATGCGGGTCTGGGTCAACCCGGCCAAGCTGTACAACTACCACCTGACCACCAGTGACGTGGTCGCGGCGCTGCAGGCCCAGAACGCCCAGGTCTCGGCTGGCCAATTCGGTGGACTGCCGGCCGAGAAGGGTCAGCAGCTCAATGCCACTATTACCGCCCGCACCCTGCTGAAGACTCCTGACGAGTTCGATGCTATCATCCTGCGCACCAACCCCGACGGTTCGACGGTGCGACTTAAAGATGTGGCCGAGACCAAGATCGGCACCGAGAATTACGAGATCCAGTCGTTCTACAACGGTAAACCGGTCGGTGGGATGGCGATCCGGCTGGCGTCCGGCGCCAACGCCCTGGAGACGGGGGACCGGATCAAGGCCAAGATGGCCGAACTGGAGCAATACTTTCCCCAGGGGATGAAGGTGGTCTACCCCTACGACACCACCCCCTTCGTCAAGATCTCCATCGAGGAGGTGGTGCGCACCCTGCTCGAGGCCGTCTGCCTGGTCTTCGTCATCATGTTCCTGTTTCTGCAGAACATCCGCGCCACCCTGATCCCGACCATTGCGGTGCCGGTGGTGCTGCTCGGCACTATGGGGGTGCTCGCCATCAGCGGTTTCTCGATCAACACCCTGACCATGTTCGCCCTGGTCATCGTCATCGGCCTGCTGGTCGACGACGCCATTGTCGTGGTCGAGAACGTCGAGCGCATCATGTTCGAGGAGGGGCTCTCTCCCCACGACGCCACCGTCAAGTCGATGGGACAGATCACCAGCGCCCTGTGGGGGATCGCCACGGTGCTGACGGCGGTCTTCCTGCCCATGGCCTTTTTTGGCGGCGCGACCGGCGTCATTTACCGTCAGTTTTCCATCACCATTATCACCGCCATGATCATCTCGGTGATGGTAGCGATGATCCTGACCCCGGCCCTCTGTGCCACCATTCTGAAACCGGTCCCCAAGGGACATCATGCCGGCGAACATGGCTGGTTCCCGTGGTTTTTCCGCTACTTCAACCGGGCCTTCGAATTCTTTCGTCACAACTATGAGCGGATTGTCGGCCATTCCTTTCGCAAGCCGTTGCGCTACCTGCTTGTCTACGGCTGTATCGTCGTCGCCATGGGATGGTTTTTCCTGCAGCTCCCCACCTCTTTTCTTCCAGATGAGGATCAGGGCTTCATCATCTGCCAGGTTCAACTGCCGGCCGGCGCGACCCAGGAACGGACGATCCAGGTTATCCGCAAGGTGGAGAAGCATTTTCTCGAGGATGAGAAGAAAACAGTGGAAGGGGTCATCACCGTGGCCGGTTTCAGTTTCGCCGGTCGTGGTCAGAACATGGGGCTGGCCTTTGTCAAGCTCAAGAACTGGGATCTGCGCCACAGTCCGGAGCTGAAGGCCAAGGCCGTCGCTGCCCGGGCGATGGCGGCTTTCTCCAAGTTTCGCGACGGTCTCGCCTTCGCTTTTGCACCGCCTGCGGTGCTCGAGCTGGGGGTGGCCAACGGCTTCGATCTGCAGCTGCAGGATCGCGGCGGCCTCGGCCATGAAAAGCTGATGGCGGCACGCAACCAGCTGCTCGGTATGGCGAGGAAGAATCCCAAGCTGATCGCGGTACGCCCCAACGGTCAGAACGACGCCCCCCAGTTCAAGCTCGACATCGACGATGTGCGGGCCGGCGCCCAGGGGGTTTCGATCGCGGACATCAACAGTGTTCTCTCGACGGCCTGGGGTAGCTCCTACGTCAACGACTTCATTCAGGACGGGCGAGTCAAGAAGGTCTACGTTCAGGCCGACCCCCGCTACCGGATGTTGCCGAAGGATATCGATCGCTGGTACGTGCGCAACAACCAGGGGGAGATGGTCCCCTTCTCGGCCTTCGCCACTGCCCACTGGGAGTACGCCTCGCCACGGCTGGAGCGCTACAACGGCATTCCTTCGATGGAGGTCCTCGGCCAGGCCGCGCCCGGCGGCAGCACCGGCGTGGCGATGGCCGAGATGGAACAGATGGTGTCCAAGCTGACACCCGGCATCGGCTATGAATGGACCGGCCTTTCCTACGAGGAGAAAAAGGCGGGGGCCCAGGCTCCGGCGCTCTATGCCATCTCGCTTTTGGTGGTGTTTCTCGCCGTGGCGGCCCTCTACGAGAGCGTCACCATCCCCTTCGTCAACCTGTTGATGCTGCCTTTAGGGCTGGTCGGGGCGGTGGCGGCGGTGACCCTGCGGGGACTGCCCAATGATATCTACCTGCAGATAGGTCTGCTGACCACAGTGGGGCTGTCGACCAAGAACGCGATCCTGATCATCCAATTCATCAAGGCCCAGCTGAACGAGGGGTTGGAGCTGGTGGAGGCGACCCTGACGGCGGTCCGTATCCGGCTGCGGCCGGTCATCATGACCTCCCTGGCCTTTTTCTTCGGCACTTTGCCCCTGGCCCTGACCAAGGGCGCCGGAGCCGGCGCGCAGAACGCCATCGGTACCGCCGTGACCGGCGGCCTGCTGTCGGCGACCTTCATCGACCTGATCTTTATTCCGTTCTTTTTCGTGATGGTGTCGAAACTGGTTGCCCGGAAAAAGAAGGTCATCCCCGTCAAAGTAGTGGAGGTGGACTGATATGCAACCGAAGAGATTCTTTTTGTTCGGTCTGGTCCTGCTCCTGGCTGGCTGCAGCACCTTGACGCCAGATTATCACCGGCCGGCCGCCCCGGTGGCGGCCGCCTGGCCCGGGGATGCTCCGGCGACGGCAGGATCCAGGCCCTTGGCTGCCATTCCCTGGCAGGAGTATTTTCTCGCTCCTCAGCTGCGCCAGGTGATCGACCTGGCGCTCAAGAACAACCGTGATCTGCGCCTGGCGCTGCTTAACATCGAACGGGCCCGGGCCGCCTACCGTATCCAGCGCGCCGACCTCTTCCCGCAACTCGACGGGACCGGCAGCAGCACCGCTCGCCACCTGCCGGCGGACCTCTCCGGGACCGGCCGGCAGAGCACTACGCGTCAGTACAACGTCGGCCTCGGCTTGAGCGCCTATGAGCTCGATCTCTTCGGTCGGGTGCGCAGCCTAAAGGACCAGGCCCTGCAGCAATACCTGGCCACCGCCGAAGCGCAGCGCAGCGTGCAGATCAGTCTAATCGCCGAGGTCGCCGGCAGCTATCTGAACCTGGCCGCTGACCAGGAGCGCCTGCAGCTGGCGCAGAAGACCATGGCTAACCAGCAGGCGGCCTACGGGCTGGTCGAGCGTCGTTACGACGCCGGTGTCGCCTCGGCTCTCGACCTGCAGCAGGCAAAAACAAGCGTCGAAGCGGCTCGAGTCGACATCGCCCGCTATACCACGCTGGTGGCCCAGGATAAAAATGCGCTGACCCTGGCGGCCGGCACGACGGTCCCGGCGGAGCTGCTGCCGACCTCTCTGGACCAGAATCTGACCGCACTCACCGAGGTCGCACCCGGCCTCCCCTCGACGGTGCTGCTGGCGCGTCCCGATATCCTTCAGGCTGAACACCAGTTGCAGGCCGCCAACGCCAACATCGGTGCAGCCCGGGCCGCATTCTTTCCCCGCATCACCCTGACCGGTGCCCTGGGTATCGGCAGTAGCGAGCTCTCAGGGCTCTTTTCCGGCGGTTCGCTGACCTGGAATTTCGTTCCCCAGGTGACCGTGCCGATCTTTGACGCCGGCAGCAGCCGGGCCGGCCTCGAGGTTGCCAAGGTCGACCAAAAAATCGCCGTGGCCCGCTACGAGAAGGCGATCCAAATCGCCTTTGGGGAGGTGGCCGATGCCCTTGCCCGACGCGGGACCATCGATGAACAGATGGCGGCGCAGCAGGCCCTGACTGCTGCCGACGCCGAGAGCTATCGCCTGTCCCAAGCCCGTTATGACAAGGGGGTCGACAGCTACCTCAACGTGCTTGACGCCCAGCGCTCCCTGTTTGGCGCCCGGCAGCAGCTGATCGGCACGAAGCTGGTGAAGTTTGATAACCTGGTGACCTTGTATAAGGCCCTGGGTGGCGGCAGCTGACCCCAAAAGACTGCCTCGGGAATAACTATGGCCCCGCCAGACATCGGCGGGGCAAGTATTGTTTTCGGCACAAAGTAAGCACAGTTCCCTGGTTTTTCTCGTTATGTGTCGCTGGTGATGGGGAAGCTCTAGGCGAGGGGGGGAGGGTGAGCGGAACTAATGAATTTTTTTCGAAGGGGAACAGCTGTCTTTACAATCTCAGCGGCGCGGCGCTATTTCAACTGGCTGTCCTTGCTTCCACGGCGGTTATAACCGGCGACAGGGCCCTGCTTTGTTTCCAGCTCAGACTGGCATTCAATGCACAGGCTGACGCCGGGTACGGCTTTGCGGCGAGCCAGGGGGATCTCTCCTTCACACTCCAGACAGTGGGAGTGGCTCTCCCCTTTCGGCATGTTGTTCCTCGCCCGGTCCACCGCATCCGCCACACTGGCGTCGATCTGCTCCTGCACTGCTCCGTCACGTGCCCATCCTACAGCCATAATCTTTTCCTTTTTATTAGTTCAATGGTGAAATCTACTCCTCAGACCATCCTCTGCAGGTTAACAGGCAAAGCCGAAATGGTTCAAGCCGAATCGCAGGCCCGGACTTCATCTGGCGGTGTAGTGGTTTAGTAAATCTGGATATCGATAAGGGGAGGTGCCTCGGGAACCTTTGGCATAACATTATTCAGGTTTGCACCCTGGCAAGCCCTTAGACCTTAATTTCATCAAAATTCCTTTCAGGCCTCTTTCCTTGAGCCGCTTGATAAACCTCAGAAAGCCACCGGAGGATGACAAGGTATCTTCCCCTCATCGACCGCCTGTTTGCACCTTAAATTCACCCAATTGGGCGATGATTTCCACCCTTTCTTCCGATATTATGCCCGAATTCGCTGTAGAAAGTCATGAAGGTAGGTCGGTTCGTTCGCAGGGCTTATCGGGTAGAGGCCGTGGTTAAATGGTCGCGCCTTCCGAAAAAAATAAAGGTAGGCGGTAAGAACTCATCCTTAATTACAAGAAATCTCGTTATTGGCATTTGAACGCAGAGGCAGAGCCATCGTCTCTTTTCCGTGTTTTCTTGCCATTCATCACTCGATTTTCGTATCTTCAGGAGGAAAACCATGCGAGCACTGCTTATCGTCAGTTTGTTACTCTCTGTGCTTTTATTAGCCGGATGCGGCAGCAACAGTGACAACTCCGCCCCGCCGGCCAACAATGTCCCGACAGCCATCGCCGGTGCTGACCAGGTTGTCACCACCGGCAGTCTGGTGACGCTTGATGGCAGCACCAGCAACGATGTCGGCAACGCCCAGCTAACCTATGACTGGAGCTTTAGCTCCGTCCCCACGGGGAGCGCGCTGACCGCGCTGACTGCTCCAACCACCTCGACTCCCAGTTTCACCCCGGACGTAGCGGGGGATTTTGTCATTCAACTGATAGTTAATAATGGCACCACCGACAGTGTGCCGGACAGTCTGACAGTCACCACCAACGCGACTTGGCATACGCCGCAGAGCCTCGACTCTCTCTCTGGAAGCTTTGGGGCCGACCTGGCAATGAATGCTTCAGGTGACGCCATTTCCGTCTGGCGCTATAGCGACGGGGCGGGATCTGGAGCCATTTATGCCAGCCATTATAACCTGACATCGGATACCTGGAGTAATAGGGAAACGGTCTATGATATGGGCCTCGATCCCGATTTGCCTCAGGTGGCCATGAACGCCGCCGGTGATGCGGTGGCGGTCTGGGTGGAGATCGGGTCGTCCGGGTCCTTCGTCTGGACCAACATTTACACTGCCGGGTCGGGGTGGGGGACAGCGCAGCAGATCAGCTCTCCCACCATGAGCGGGGGTTATTACTGCTTCCATCCGCAGGTCTCCATCAACGCCAGCGGGCAGATCGTCGCCGTATGGCAGCAGACCGATACCTCCGTCTACAACCTCTGGGCCAACACCTACACCCCCGGTTCGGGTTGGGGAACCGCCCTGAAGGTCGAAAGCGATGAGGGCGACGCCGTCTGGGGGCAGGTCGGCGTGGACGACGCCGGTCAGGCGACCGTCGTCTGGAACCAATATGCCGCCGCCAGTCTCAGCAACCGGATCAGGAGCACGACTTACGACTTCACCGGCGACAGCTGGGGGGCGGTGACGACCATCGACCCGACTGACCCGAGTACGAATTCCATAATTCCGCAGCTGGTTATGGACCCGGCAGGCGATATCATGGTCGCATGGCTGGTGCGGGACGAGGCCCCCGGCGACAATCCCCATATCAGCATCTGGACCATCCGCTACGATGAGGCGGCCGGAAGCTGGGGGCCTGGAGCAAAGATCTCCGGCGCGGATTCGTCGAATTCCCTTCAACTCGCCACCGACGCGGCGGGGAATGTCCTGGCGGTCTGGGATCAGTTCGACACTGTCCAGGGGGAGGACAATGTCGCGGCCAATCGTTACGATAGTGCAACCGGCCTCTGGGAGGGCGTGACCCTGGTCGAAACCGACGCCGGAAACACCCAGGCTCCCTACGTCGCCATGGATGGGGATGGCAATGCCGCCGCGGTGTGGCTACAGTACAACGGTACCAACTTAGACCTGCGTGCCAGCGTGAAGAACTCCACCGACAGCACCTGGCAGCCACCCCAGAACCTGGCCAACGGGGTCAGCGAGTATGCCTCTCCCCAGGTGGCAGTAGCCAGCGCCTCGCGCGCGGTGGCCACCTGGTACACCGGCGGCATTAACACCAGCACGAGGAAATAACCGACGGGAGTTTTCTCGGCATCCGGGTTGTCAGCCAACCCTTACAACAAAAAGGGCAGGCGGTCTTTGTGTCCGATCGCCTGCCCTTTTTGTTTCATCACACTTCAGCCTCGCGCTAAAGCCCACACCTCATACTTTTTCGTCCATAGTGACGTCAGAATTACTGAAAGTGCAGAGGTTTCCCAGGAGGGACGGGCATGAGTGCGTTTAAAATCACTTCGGTTATTTGCAGCCTTGATTAGGATAACGGTCAGCTAAGCCGGTCGAGAATCCTCTCCAGGGCCTGATTGAAGGCTGTTGGGTTTTCCATCTGCAGGAAATGGCCGGCGCCCGGCATGAGAGTTTCGGTGACGAATCCGGCACAGCGATCGCGAGCCGATTCCGGGATCAGGGCTCCATTGATCGCGTAGATCGGGATATTCAACTCCTCAAAGGCAGCGTTGGGACTCCAGGCCAGCAGATCCCGCCACAAAGGCAGCGCCCAGGACGGGGCCGCCAGTAAGTGCGGCGGCAGGTCCAGCCATGTAGAAACAAAATCAGCAACTCTCCTTCCCCGCCACAATCGCAAACCATGTCCAGACCGTCGTGAGCAGAGACAGTGCGGACCGTGACTGCATTCAAAGTCTTCGTCATACCAGTGTCCTTAATAGTTTGAGCCCAGGGGCCGCGATACCGCTGTGGAGTGCACGAAAAAGCAGTTAAAAACGGCCCGTGGCAGGGATTGGCGTAGTTGAGAACGCCCTGAACGGACTTGTTCAATATCCAGCTAAAGTTTTCGCGCCGGGCTGGTCAGGAGAATTTTCATTAGTTCAGCCCGGTTTTTGGCCTGGGTTTTACTGAAAATCGATTTAATATGCGAGCGCACGGTATGCAGGCTAATGCCGCAGCGTCTTGCGACCTCGTCCGAACCCGGAGCTTCGACCATGGCGACAGCCACCCGCGCTTCGGCAGCAGAGAGGTTATAGAGCTCGCGCAACAGCTCCGGATCGAGCCTGATCTGAGCATCCGGTGCATAGCAATAGATGACGACAAATGAATTTGACCTGCCAACCAGGGGACGAAGTCCCGCGTGCAACGGTTTAACTAGCAACTGCACATCTGCCCGGTCTGCCCGTGGCAAACGCATGCTTCCGCCGCGGGGCTGAAAATCGACGGCCCGCGCTGCATCAAGGCATTGCCTGAGCAACTGCTGTAAGCGGTGGTTCTTTAATACATCGTTGAGGAAAAGCCTGCCATCTTTCATCTGCAACAGAGCTTTCTCTCTGAGGTAGAGTTTTCCTCCTTGGCTACAGTATGCAAGGCGCAAATTTTCATCCAATAGGATAAACGGCAGGGCCTCGTTCTCCGTCGCTATGGCTGTAGCCTGCGCCATGGCATAAGACTGAGCCAGTTGTTCCGCTACGAGCAAAGCATGCTGCATGTGAGGGACCAGCGAATTGACAAAGCCAGTATCGGCCTCGGTGTAATGTCCCTGGTCCCGAGTACGTTGGATCAACAGCTGAACGGTTTGTCGGGAATCACGATAGACGGTGCCACAGAGCCCATGGTGAATATCGAGTTTGCGGGCCCAGTCGTTGAAAAATTCGGTTTGATAGAATTCTCTTTGCCGGCAGGAAAAATGGAGATAAGTGGAATAAAGTCTGCCCGGTGCCATACGCAACAACTCCGGCCGCCAAGGGCATTTATTGACGAAGTAATCTGTATATTGACCATGGGCGTGATCATCAATGTTGATCTTGAGGCTGGATAAGACGTGGTTGGCCCCGGTGTTCATGATTAGAAGCCGGGCCGACCTGGAATCTGTCGCTTTTACCAGGTCACGAAGGAGTGTCTCCCAACTATTCGGGTCGCTGGCGGTCCGATAGACACTCTCGATAAGATCCGACTGACTGGTCATGGTCAATTCCAATTCGTAAACGAGGTGTCAAATCTCCGCTCGACACGTATCTGCTGCGAGCTGTCGTTTCATTATATTAATCCGTTGCTGAAGTTCTGAGCATGTTGCCCGCTTTTAATTGATTAGCTCTATTGCGCTGCTTGCGGAGCTATAGCCTCCATACCAAAGCGGGTGCTGATCGACAGTCCGTCCTTATTTGATTGTAACGCTGGGTGTATAGGCCGTTGAGGTGACGCATTAAGCATTACAATTGCCCAAGGGTGTCTGGATAAGAAGATGGTAATGGTTTGATAAAAGACCGTAGGCGCAGATTTTTACCTGCCACTGTTCGGCGCTTTCCTGGAGCAGCTTGATGAACATCAGAAAGTCATCAGACGCAGAAAAGATCTCTTCCCCACGCCGGCCGCCCGCGATTCACACGGGGGAGTGTAGCAAACCGACGATAAATGTGTCAAAAGGAGACTTGACCCCTTTTGTCCTGGAACGGCCCTTTTTAAGAGCTGACGATTGACCGTTGTTACGAATGACATAGTTGAAGTTTGCGACCGCGAAAGCCTGACCCCGCTGCTCATGTCGGAAGAGCTTTGCCCCCCCCCGGACCAGTCCCGCTAGATACACACCTTGTTGACCTGCTCCAGATCTGTCTCCCCGGAGAATATCTTCATGATTCCGTCCATGCGCAGTGTCCACATCCCCTCCTCGAGAGCGATCTGTCTGACCTCTTCAACACTGAGGCCATTGCGGATCGCGCGCTTGATCCCGGAGGAGCTGAGCAGCAGTTCATGCAGGGCGATGCGCCCACGGTAGCCGCTGCCGTTGCAGCGATCACACCCCTTGGCCGCCATAAAGCGCGTGTCAGCGTACGCCGGTAGCGATTCCGGCAGTCGGTCGGCTTCGCGTTCGAACATGACCAGCAGTTCGTCGTAGACCTCGCGCGTGGGCTGAAGCGGCTCCTTGCATGAAGCGCACAGTCGGCGCGCCAGGCGCTGAGCGGTGATACCGAGCAGCGCATCAGCGAAGTTAAATGGATCGAGACCCATTTCGACCAGGCGGACGACGGTCTCGGGAGCACTGTTGGTGTGGAGTGTACTGAAGACCAGATGGCCGGTGAGCGAGGCTTCGATGGCGATCTTGGCGGTTTCTACATCACGCATCTCGCCGATCATGATCACATCGGGATCAGCGCGCAGAAAAGAACGTAGCGCTTCGGCGAAGCTGAACCCGACCTTGCGGTTCACTTGAACCTGACGCAGCCCGGCCTGGGTGATCTCGACCGGATCCTCGACCGTCCAGATCTTGCGTTTCGGGGTGTTGATCTGACTGAGGGCCGAATGCAGGGTCGTGGTCTTACCGGACCCGGTAGGCCCGACGCACAGAATCATGCCGTAGGGCTTTTCGAGCAGAGCACGGAACCGCTCCAGATTGTAGGGCATGAAGCCCATCTCGGCGAGAGGCAGAGGCTTGGATGCGCTCAAAAGCCGCAGCACCACGTCCTCCAGCCCGCCGACCGTCGGCGTGACCTCAACCCGGTATTCGAGCTTACGCTGCTGGAAATGAAGAAGAATCTTGCCGCTCTGCGGACGCCGTCGTTCGGTGATGTCGAGACCCGAGATAATCTTCAATCGCGCCACAATCGCGCCTTTGTAGGTACTGGCGATGCGGTGGGCGATCTCACATTCGCCGTCGATGCGATAGCGGACCAGGATCGGATTTTTATTGCCGTCCGGTTCGAAGTGAATATCGGAGGCTCCCCGTTTATAAGCATCGACCAGCAGGCGATTCACCACGGCGATCACCGTCGAATCGGTCTCGCTGCTCAACGCCTCATCGTCCGCGCGCTCCTGTACCGTGATCGACTGTGCTTCCTCATCCATATCGTTGAGCAGGCTGCTGATGACATCCTGACTGCGGTAATAGGTTTCTATCGCGCGGACGATCTGTTTCTCGGTTGCCACCACCAGTTCGATAGCATACCCGGTACTGAAACCGAGAGCATCTCTGACTGTCGGGTCGGTAGGGGCGGAGGTGGCGACGACCAGAGTGCGATCATTCAACTCTAACGGAAAGATCTGCAACCGTCCGACAAGCCCCTCTGAGATTGCGTCAAGGGCCTCGGGAGAGGGGATGAGCGTGCTGAGATCGACGAACCTGAGGCGGAACTTGTCAGCCAATGCCTTGAGCAACTGCTTCTCGGTGATCAGTCCGCGACTGACCAGAAGTTCGCCGACCTTGAGTTTCTTCCCCTTCTCCTGGCTGGCAAAGGCCTTCTCCACTTGTTCGCGCGTCACCAGCCCCGACTCGACCAAAATGTCACCAACCCGGATATGGCTTGAGGTTGCGGGGACGGGCCCGGTACTTTTTAGAGTCTTTTCGATCGTATCCATGGGAACCTCGGCCGTCTCGGCGATCACCTCGCCGAGACGCCGCTTGCGTAGCCGTTCCTGGCTGTCGAGGACTTCGGACATCTGTTTTTGCGAGACGAGTTGATCGTCTATCAGGATCTGCCCGACGTGGCGCTCCTGATTACGAGACCGAACGCCGCTGAAGGTAAAGAATACTGTCCGGCAGGGCGCAGTCTTGTCCAACAACAGGCCGAAGAAACCGAGCCGGCAATGATCTGCGGAAAAGACCTCGGCATGAAAAGTCTTTCCGGCGGTGGTCTGAATCTGTTCGTTTCCATCCGGCGCGTCAAACCTGAGCCAGCTTGGCGCCTTGGCAAAAGCGACCACACAGACCTCTTCAAGGGAGAACAACTCCCGCCCTTGATCGCTCGCGGTCAGTATCTCGATATCGATATCGTTCGGTTTAAACGTGCGTGCGAGCTGACCGTTGACGCTCTGCCCGCTTTTGAGATAAATGACGACTTGTTCGTTCATAGCTCCGCCGCTCCCTACGTACAGACACCCTGCAAGAAGAGGGCATTCCATTCCTGCCGCAGAAAAATTACAAACAATTCATAAATAATACTGACGCTTGAAGATTAACAGAAATAAAAGGCTCCGCAATGGCCGGAGCCGGGAATGCGGGGTCTCCGCGGGAGTAGCTCTGCATGCAGCTTGACATGTTAGGGCCCATCGCCTTTATTGTTCCTACGACCAGAGGGCAGATTTATTTTCCAGCCTTTTTTGTTTTTTGTCGATTCGGGGATACATTTATTCACAGCGCTGAAAATGAATCTGGTCTGTTTGGGGAACAATCAATACAGAGGGGATAGATGACGAATCTCGATGCAGATACGATCGTTATTGGCTCGGGCTCAGGCGGGTTGACCTCAGCTCTTGCCCTGGCGCGTGCCGGGCAAAAGGTCCTGGTTTTAGAGCAGCACCATGCCCCGGGTGGCTGGTGCCAAAACTTCAGCAAGTGCGGCTTTACCTTCAGTCCTGGCGTTCATTATGTCGGCCGTTTGGGACCAGGTGACGAAACAAGGGCCATCTATGAAGGTCTCGGTGCGGCCAACGATCTGATCTTTTTTGAGCAAAACCCCCAGCACTATGAGCATTGCCACATTGCCGGGGTGAAATTCGACTACCACGCCCATCTTCCCACCATGACCGAGCGTCTTTTGCAAAGGTTCCCCCAGGAAGGCAAGGGTATCGGCAAGTACATGGAGTTGCTCCAGAACCTTGTGTACCAATTCCCCCTCCTCCTTGAGATCGACAGCATCAAAGATGTCATTTTGATGCCCTATCGAACCCGGCATATCGGTCGCTACGGACTCTACAGTTTGAAGCGGATCCTGGAGGGGCTGATTTCCGATTCTGTGGTGCGCGGAATTCTCTCGGTTCAGTGCGGTGATCAGGGTTTGCCGCCCTCCAGGACAATGATGATGCTGCATGCCGGGCTGGCCCGTCATTACGAGCATGGCGGGTATTATCCACGGGGCGGCGGGGGCGCCATTGCCCGGGCACTGGTCAAGGCTATTCGTACTGCAGGGAGTGAAGTTCTGACCGGGCTCGGCGTAGAGAAAATTCTCACCGAATCAACCGGCAGGGGACGTCGGGCTCTGGGTGTTCAGCTCGCCGATGGCAGAGAACTGCGGGCGAGACACATCATCTCGAATGCTGATCCACACAGGACTTTCCATGGTCTGGTGGGAGAAACGCACCTGAGCAGGAAACTCAAAAAACGTTTGAACAAAACCAGGTACTCACTCCCCTCTCTTGTTCTGTTTTTAGCGGTTGATATGGATATGGCGGCAGCAGGGTTGGATTCCGGGAATATCTGGTATTCATCGGAAGCTGATTTTGACCAGGTTTTCCAAAGGGCTCAGGATCCCGGGCTCTACGCTAAAGAGTCCTTCGAGGCCCTCTTCATCTCAGCTCCGACCCTGAAGGATCCGACAAGTTACAATGGCAGAGGGCATACCTTAGAGGTTGTCACCTTTGTCGGATATGACAGCTTCCGACAATTCGAAGGAACCGAGTCTGGATCCAGACCCAAAGAATACGAAATTCTTAAACAAAAAATAGTTGGAATGTTTTTCAAGACTCTCGAAAAAGTTATCCCGGGCATTACCGAACATGTTGTGTTTTGTGAACTGGGAACGCCTCTCACCAATGCTCACTACACAGCGGCGACCAACGGCTGCTCTTACGGCACGGAGAAAAGCTATTCACAAATTGGGCCTATGGCCTATCGGGTAAATACTGAAATCAAAGGCCTGAGACTCGTCGGCGCGAGCACGGTCGCCCATGGGGTGTCCGGGGCGGCTGTCTCCGGATTACATGGGGCGGCATCTATCCTGGAATGCAAATGGCCCGAACTCCTTAACCCTCAAGGGCAACAATTACAGACTTACCCGTCTGAAGATCAGGGCAGTTGGCCTGATTGGTTGAAGGGAAAAATACGGACCTCTTCTTCCCTGTCCGCAAAACCCTGACATACGAAAGGGGAACAGATTTATTTGCTAATAACCGGCCATAAATAAATCTGTCCTTTTTTGCTCATTGAAACCGCTGGATTGCGTCTCAGCCAAACGAAAAATAGAAGGTTGCTCCTGCTCCCACCCTGCTTTCGGCGTGAATCTCCCCACCATGGCGATGAATGATGCGCTGCACCGTGAGCAGCCCGATACCAGTGCCGGGGAACTCCTTGCTCGAGTGGAGGCGTCCGAACGGTTTGAAGAGCATATCTTTCTTGAGATGGTCGAAACCAGCGCCATTGTCTCGCACAAACCAGACAGTTTGCCCCTGTTCGCTAAACGCACCAAATTCGATTCGGGGTAAGGCTGTCTGGGCCGAGTACTTCAAGGCGTTTCCCAACAGGTTGGTCAGCATAATTTCGAGCAGGTGTGGATCACCGACCGCGAGCGGCGTCGGATGGATCTGGATGTCGAGGGGGCTTGTCGGGGAATTGAACTGCAACTCTGCGATGACCTTTGCGGCCATCTGGCTCAGGTCTATCTTTTCATCATTAAGGGGTCTCAGGCTGGCACAGGTCAGATTTTCAAGGGCAGAAACGATCTGAGCTATATTGTCGGCGGCGGACGCAATTTGCTCTACGGCCTCATCACTTTGAGACATCTCTTTCGCCAATAGCAATTCACAGTAGCCTGAAATAATCGCCAAGGGTGAGCGCAGGTCGTGAGAGACCATGGCGTTAAAGGCCTCAAGGTCACGGTTGACAGCTTCCAACTCCAGAGTCCTGTTCTCCACCCGCTGTTCCAGTTCGGAGGTCAGTTTTTTCAAGTCACGCTGGGAGTGACACAGGCTGTCCATCATGGTGTTGAAGGTTTGAGCCAGGCGGCCCGTGACGTCATCCCCCTTAAGAACGATCCTGTGACTCAGATCGCCGGCTCCGATACAATCCATACCGGTGCTGAGTGTTTTCAGAGAGGCGAACATTTCCCGCACGATTCCCAGCGAAAAGAGACTGATAAACCCGAAAATGGAAAACAAAAATAAAATCCCGGTGGTGCGGCTTGCGGTCGCTCGGGTGACCAGAGCTTTGGCTCCATCGCGGATGGTGATGGACGTGCTGTTATGAAAGTCGGCGATCAGGCTGTCATCCTGTCCTCCGATAAGCGCGAGGGCCCGGGTGGTCAGCCCGGCTTTTTTCAATGCAATAGCAGATTCTGCCTGCTGCGCGAACCGCTGAAAGGTGCGGTCTATCGCGGCTATTTGCTGGCCCGTCGCCGAGGGCTGATGATCACTCGGTTCAGCTTTCTCGGCAACGTGTAACCAGTCAGCCAAGGCTTCCTGGCTGATAATTTTGCTGTGCTCATAGCGTTCAAGGCTATCCGCGTTGTTATTTAACAAATAGTCGATCAAAGCAGAAAACTGACTGTTCACGCTGGCATTAACCTGATTGCCGTCGATCAAAATATTCATCACGTTGTGAATCTCATCCAGTTGCCTACTGCTGGCAGTGAGATCCCAGGGGATAATTCCAACCGCCAAAGTCAGCCCATGGTAGGTGTCCTCGACTTCAACCATTCCGTCATGCAGGGCCTGATTGATGGCCGGGAAGAGTTTATTGTTGAGGTGGGTCTCCCACGCCCCCTGGAATTTTTTCAGGGCCATCACCCATTTCTGCTGATCCGTCAGTGCAAAAATCTCCCGCATCTCTTTTTGCCAGCCAAGATACAACAGGTAGGTGGCCTCCGCCCGTTCAAGATCCTCTTGCTCTCCCTCGACCTTTAACGCCAACTGTTGTGCCGCCGATTCCCGCCACAGAAGGAAGGCCTTGTCCAAAGCTTTACCGGTCGTGAAAAAGTTTTTTTTATCTGCAGGATTGCGAGAAATCAGATAATCGAGACTCTCCCTCGCCTGGCGGGTCAGCGCGGAGTGAACACCGGAGATCCCCTGAAGATAGCCAGTCGCAGGCACAAAAAGCTGCACCTGTTTTTGCACCGCGTTAACGCCAATCATCAGCTGCCAGGCACCCGCGGCGAGCAGCAGATTGGCCAGCAAGGTCAGAATTATCAGTTTGGTCTGAAACTTCATCGCGACCCGGTTCCTTCAATTGTTGTTCAAACGGAAATTCTATTCAGGCAGAGTGCAGGCCAAATTACTATTAGACGGATCAATCACCAGAAGGTTTACACTAAAAAGCACAGGATCAATAAAATCGAACCGACGATATCAGGCAGTCGTCGGCTCGATCAAGGCGGAGCGAAAAGAAAACAGATATATTTTCCATGCACCCTTTTTATCTTATGAAAAATTGTACAAAATAATCAGGAAAATACCCTGTGAAGTGCAAAGAGGTTGGGCAGGGGGATCGTCAAGGTCAGGTTGGTGGCCAGGGGCGTGAACCGGGCAATTCGCAGGATTGAACCGCAGAAGGGTGTGGGGTGACTGTGATGTTTATCATCACAGGTTTCTGGACAGTGGCAAGCCGATAGCCTAAAATGCCCCGGCAGTTTGGACCCTGTCCCCTCAAAGCTATTCATTCTGGAGTCGAAAAATGACAAAATACATTTGCCCCGCCAAAGGTGGAGTTAATGGAGATCTCTTGAATCTTTGCCCCCGTGAAGAGATTACCAACCTGTGCTGTGCATCCTGCGGCGAGATTCTCTGTGGTGGCGAGCATACCTGTCTGAAAATTAAGGCCCAGCGGGAAGCCGGAGAAAATCCGGTGAGTTGCGGGACCCCTGTCGAAGGTTGAATACCAGACTGACTGATTCAGACCTGAAATCATTTGCCAGACAGATTTAATCTTTTCGCGCTACAAGGGGCTTAATGTTTTTCGGACGACGAAACCAGCAGTGAATATCCGAAATTAAACCTGACCCCTTGGCCTGCTCCCATTGAAGGAAATATGGGAAGTGTCCCTAGTTTTTTCAGCAAATGCGGAGGAAAGAAGACAGATACATGGGTTGTCTTCTCTCCGAGGTTTTTTTCGCTGGTATAATGTCACCATCGCAGCGCAAAAGCCGACCCATTGTCCCAAGGAGCCCACTATGAAACTGATCCTGACTATCATGCTGTTAATGTTTGTTGCCAGTCCGTGTCTCGCCGCCCAGGCCCCGACCGCCGATCTTGGCAAGCAGTTGTTCGAGTCGCCCACCCTGGGGAGCAACGGCAAGAGCTGTTCGAGTTGTCATTCGCAGGGAAAAGGGCTGGAGAAGATTGCTGGCTACGACGACGCCAAGCTCAAGGGGAGGATCAATTCCTGTATCCGCGGCGCCCTCAAAGGGAAGGTGCTCGCCCTGGAATCGACCGAGCTCGACTCAATGCTGATCTACCTGCGGAGCCTGCAGCCCGGTTCCTGACCCCTCATAGGTTTGCTGCTCGAAATACACAAAAAGGGGACAGATTTATTTGCCAATAAACGGCCATAAATCTGTCTCCTTTTATGCCCAGTGGCACATGACCTCGACATTGCCGTTAACCAGAACTCTGGTAGCATGAAAGGGCAATTAAAAGAGTATTGCAATCGAGTTAGGACCGGATCAACTCAAACCAAAGGAGTTACTGATGGCAGCCAAAAAAATACTGATGCTGGTCGGCGATTTTGTTGAAGACTACGAGGTCATGGTCCCATTTCAGGCGCTGCAGATGATCGGTCACACGGTTCATGCGGTTTGTCCGGGGAAGAAGGCGGGAGAGTCGGTACGGACTGCGGTGCATGATTTCGAGGGGGATCAGACCTACAGCGAAAAACCCGGTCATAATTTTGCCCTGAACGCGACCTTTGACGATATCAAGGCTGACGCTTATGACGCTCTTGTCATCCCTGGTGGGCGCGCACCGGAGTATATTCGACTCAATAAAACTGTTCTGTCGATCGTGCAACATTTTGCTGCGGCGAACAAACCGATCGCGGCCGTTTGTCATGGCGCTCAGGTCCTGGCGGCGGCCGGGGTTCTTAAGGGACGGTCCTGTTCCTGTTATCCGGCGGTTGGGCCGGATGTTACCCTCGCCGGCGGAAAATTCATGGAGATTGCGGTTGACCGCGCTCATGTTGATGGGAATCTGGTCACCGCTCCGGCATGGCCCGCCCATCCCGAATGGCTCTCCAAGTTTTTACAGGTTCTCGGGACGAAGATCGAACTCTGAGATTCAATCAGGCGATTGAATCTCCGGCAGGAAATAGAAATGGCCTACCCCCGAAAAGGGTCGGCCATTTTCAATCTGCCCCTTGTCCTGTCAGTAGTTGAGGGGGAGGTTGTTGCCTCGTCAACTAAGTTCCGGGTTAATCAACAAATCAACAACGTCCCCTAAGTTCACATTCTTCCCTGACCTCAAAAGACCAGGTTACGCCAGCGCACTAATCTCTATACATTGGCTGCTGTTTCCAAGAACCGCCACCAAATCACCTGCAGAAAAAACAAAGTCGGCCGGCGGATTCGGGCTGAAACTCCCCTCACGTAAAACGCCGACGATCGAGACCCCTGTGGTGCGCCGAATGTCAAGGGTTCGAATACTCTGCCCGACCATCAAGCTGTCTTGATCCAATCGCTCCCAGTTCAGCTCGAGATGATCACGAGCATTTTTCAACAGACTGATTTCTAGATGGCCTTTGCCCATCTCATGATCTGGATGATAGTGATCACGGCGCAAGGCATCAGTGTAACGCTGGATGGTGGGGATCGGGAGCTTGAGATGCAACAGCGCCTGACGGGCGATTTCAAGGCCGGCTTCCAGCTCGGGGAGGATGACCATGTAGACCCCGTCTTCATACAGCGCCCGCATCTGCTCAACCCCTTCAGCCCGCACCACCATATTCAGCGTGGGATATCGACTGTGGACCTGACGTACGATGGCTTCGGTGGCAATAATATTCGGCAAGGTAATCAGTACTTGTTGGGCCTCGCCCAGATTTGCGGCTTCAAGAACAATCTCCTGGCTTGCATCTCCATAAATTGCCGGAAATCCAAGTTTTGTGCATTCTTCGAGGCGATTATGATTCATCTCAATGATGATAAATGAGACTTCGACCTGGGTGAGAAGCTTCGCAATATGCTGACCGACCCGACCCCCACCGGCGATGACAATATGCCCATGTAATCCTTCGGGTGGCAGATTAGCCGTCTTGATGGAATCTGCTTTGAAATAGCGGGTTTTCAGGCGATAGAGCGGCACCGTTAAGCTGGAGATCAGAGGCGTCATCAACATACTGAGAATGGTTGCAGAGAGAATAAAGGAGTGTTCCTCGCCGCTCAAAAACCCGCCAGAAAATCCAACCTGCCCCAGCACAAAAGAGAATTCTCCGATCTGAAACATCCCCAACCCCACGGCAAGCGGGACCACATTCCCATAACCGAAACTTCTGGTTGTGAGTGCCAGAATCAATCCCTTACCGAGAGAGATCATCAACACCAGCTGTAAAACTCCGACCCAGTTGTGAAACAGAAATGCTGGATCGAGCAGCATCCCAACCGAAGTAAAAAAGAGCAGACTGAACAGGTCGCGCAACGGGATGATGTCGCTGAGAGCCTGGTGCCCGTAATCGGATTCGCTTAACACCATACCGGCAACAAAAGCGCCCAGGGCGAAGGAGAGGCCGATCTGATAAGTGGCATAGCCGACTCCCAGACCGATAGCGGTAATTGAAAGGACAAAAAGCTCGCGCGAATTCCAACGTGCAATCCGCCGCAGCAGCCAGGGCAGAATCCGCGACCCGACAAACAGCATCACCGCAAGAAAGACAGCCCCTTTAAGTAAAGCCATCCCCAATACCGGCAGGCCCGCCTTAGGATCCGATATCTGCGGCAATAGAATCATCAGCGGCACCACAGCCAGATCCTGCACAATCAGGATCCCGACCATCACCCTGCTCGATAAGGTACCCATCATCCCCTGGTTCATAAGGGTCTTCAGGATCACCATGGTACTCGACAGCGAAACCAGCCCACCTAGCCATAAAGACGCAACCGGGGCCCAGCCAAGAGAAAGTCCGATCAGGTATCCAAACCCGATTGTCAGCAGGATCTGGATTGGTGCCCCGATGAGCGCAATAAACCTGACCGGCCGTAACTCCTTGAGAGAGAATTCAAGCCCGAGCGCGAATAAAAGCAGGGCAACACCGATTTCGGCCAACTTTTCGATGTCATGGACATCAGAAACCGTGACACCACCGGTGAAGGGGCCAATCAAAACTCCGGCAAGGATATAGCCCAGAATCAAAGGCTGCCGCAGGGCGTGCGCCAGCAAACCTCCACCAAAGGCAGCGAGAACAATTATGACAATATCGGCGGCAATACCCATTGAAATCTCACCAGAATTTTAGTTAAGGATCATGACCGGTCTAGGGGTTGATTTCGCAAAACATCAAGGATCCAGCGACTCAAATCCCGACCTCTTTGATTGAACCTATGCTCACATTCTTCGAGTTGCAAGTTCAAGGTGCTTGATGCCATGCCACGGAAAGAAGGGAACAAGTCGTGTTTTTTGCGCAGCCCGGCTCAGTGTTTCGCGTCCTTCAGCTGCGTCATGCGTACCTCCCCCTGTCGCTCCAGCATCCAGGCAGGGTATTCCTGCGGCAGGCGGCTGACCTCGTCGAGGGTCGCCAGTTCGTCCGTGGACAGCGCGATCTCCACCGCGGCCAGGTTGTCCGTCAGCTGATCGGGACGTTTGGCGCCGATGATGACGCTGGTCACCCGGGGCTGATGTAGCAGCCAGGCCAGGGCGATGCGCGCCACCGAGCAGCCACGCGCCTCGGCCATGGGGCGCATGCAGTCGACCACCCCCCAGGCTCGCTCGAGGTCCACCGGCGGAAAGTCGAAGATCACCCGTCGGCTCCCTTCTTCACCGCTGAGGTCCCGCCCGTACTTGCCGCTGAGCAGACCGCCAGCCAGGGGACTCCAGACCATCAGCCCCAGCCCTTCGCTCTCGAGCAGCGGTACAATCTCCCGTTCCAGGTCGCGACCGGCGATGCTGTAGTAGGCTTGCAGGGAGGCAAACCGGGAGAAGCCGAGGCGGTCGGCGATCCCCAGCCCTTTCATGATCTGCCAGGCACTCCAGTTGGAGACCCCGACATAACGCACCAGCCCCTGTGACACCAGAGATTCCAGCGCGCGTACGGTCTCTTCCATCGGCGTCGCGGGGTCGAAGCCGTGAATCTGGTAGAGATCGACGTAGTCGAGCTGCAGCCGCTTGAGGCTGGCCTTGATGCCGTCGAGAATATGAGCGCGGGACGCACCGCGGGAATTGGGGCCGGCCCCCATCTGGCTGAAGACCTTGGTCGCGATCACTACCTCATCGCGTTTGACGCCGAGATTTTTCAGGGCCTGCCCGGTGATCTGTTCGGCGACGCCCCCCGCGTAGACATCAGCGGTGTCGATGAAGTTGATGCCCCCTTCCAGGGCCTGGGCGATCAGCCGTTCGGCCTCCTTCTGCTGCAGGTCACCGATCATCCCCCAGATCCCCTCGCCACCGCCAAAGGTCATGGTGCCGAAGCAGAGTTCCGAAATAAACAGTCCGGTGTTGCCAAGTCTGTTGTAGCGCATAAGACCTCCTTACTCTGAATGATTATTGTTTATCAGGGTATAGTTTATCACCAATGGCAACAGGACTACATTGAGGTGACTCAATTGAAGGAAATTGGGAAGAATCCCAAAGTTACCCCCGAAATGCCAGATTCGAAGTCAACGTACATAAAAGCAGAAATATGCTTATAATTATCATCGCAAAGCCAAGCTGACGATACGGAGTCGTTTATATGGTCGGACATATCCTGCCCGCGATCGCGATCCTGCTGGCGGTCTGCGCCCTATGCCAGTGGCTTGCCTGGCGGGTCAAGCTGCCGGCGATCATCTTTCTGTTGCTGGTCGGCATCCTCTCAGGACCGATACTCGATATCTTCAAACCGCAGGAGCTGTTCGGTGACCTGTTCTTCCCGTTCATTTCGCTCTCGGTTGCGATTATCCTCTTTGAAGGCAGTCTGACACTTAAGTTCAGCGAGATTCGAGGCCTGCAGCAAGTCGTGCGCAACATGGTCTCCATCGGCATGCTGGTCACCTGGATGATCACGGCCCTGGTGACGCGTTTTGCCCTTGACCTCTCCTGGCAGGTCGCGTTCCTGTTTGGTGCGATCACTGTGGTGACTGGTCCGACCGTAATCGTGCCGATGCTGCGCACCGTCAGACCGACGGCGGCGGTGTCGAACATTCTGCGCTGGGAAGGTATTGTCATCGACCCGATCGGCGCCTCGCTCGCCGTTCTGGTTTACGAGTTCATTATTTCCGGCGGCGGCCGGGGCGCCCTCGGCCACACCATGCTGACCTTCGCCGAGATCGTTGCCGTGGGGGCGATCATCGGTTCCGGCGGAGGCTACCTGTTCGGCCTGTTGCTGCGCCGCCACTGGCTGCCGGAGTTCCTGCACAACCTCTCGACCCTGGCGCTGGTTATCGGCAGCTTCGCTTTGTCCAACGCTCTGCAGGATGAGGCCGGCCTGGTCACCGTCACGGTGATGGGCATCTGGCTGGCCAACATGAAGGGGGTCGACACCGAGGATATACTCGATTTCAAGGAGAACCTCAGCATCCTGCTGATCTCCGTGCTCTTCATCATGCTCGCGGCGCGACTGGAAATGACCTCGTTTGTGGAACTCGGTTGGTCGGCGCTTTGGGTGTTCCTGGCGATCCAGTTCCTCGCCCGCCCCCTCAACGTGCTTATCTCCACCTACGGTTCCGCGCTGAAGTGGCCGGAACGGCACCTGCTGGCCTGGATCGCGCCGCGCGGTATTATCGCCGCCGCCATTTCCGCGCTCTTTGCCATGCAGCTCGTCAATCACGGTTTAGAAAGCGCCAAAGCCCTGGTGCCGCTGACCTTCATGGTGATCATCGGTACGGTCCTGCTGCAGAGCACCACTGCACGGCTGGTGGCGCTCTGGTTAGGAGTCGCCGAACCTGAACCTAAGGGCTTTTTGATCATCGGTGCCAACGAGGTGGCGCGGGCCATTGCCAAAGCCTTGCTCACGGCGGGGTTGCGGGTCCAGCTCGTCGATGACAGTTGGGAAAAAATAGCGAAAGCCAAAATGGGCGGGCTGCCGACTTACCTGGGCAACCCGGTGTCTGAGCATGCCGATCGCCATCTCGACCTGATCGGCATCGGCCGCATGCTGGCGCTGTCTCCGCACGACAGCGTCAACCTGGCAGCCGCACTCCATTACCGCATGGAGCTTGGAAAGAACAACGTCTACACCCTGCAGTCCAAGCCGAGCAACGGTGGCACCAATTCACAGCAGGTTTCTGCATTGCGGCGCGGGAAAAGCCTGTTCGGTACCAAGGTAACCTACGAGTCGCTGCAGTCGGCCCTGGCTGCGGGCGCCGCGATCAAAATAACCAACCTGACCGAATCCTTCGGAATGGCCGAGCTGCAAACGACCCACGGCGAGGGTCTCATCCCGCTGTTCGCTATCGACGAGCGCGAGCGGATCCACGTCTTCAGCGTCGGTGAGACTGTGGCTCCGGTAGAGGGCTGGTCGGTCCTCAGCCTTGTCTCTCAGGCAGGTTGACTGGAAGCTGCGACACTGCTGCGTAATTTCAAAACCTGGCCCCACATAAGTAAACCGAGATAAATCGGGGATGGTGAAGTCGAGGGGGCTACCATCAAATTGTAGAGGTGCAATAAATTCGGATACGAATTAAGTGAGGTCTCCCCGGAACTTGCGATCACCGCTTCCCTGCCGGGTTTTGGGTTTGACGGTTGGCGATGGATGGGATATATGAAGCAGACTGCTGGGTTTCAGAGCGAATCCGGCGGCAGCAGGGCAGGAGGGGGGGCGGCGCGCTGTAGGCACGCATCCCGCAAAAGCAAATTCCTACCAACAACTGATGGAATAGGTGGATTTCTCAACTAATGTCCCCTTTGTATGCCGGCCCCTCTGCATACAGGATCGATTATGCGTCAAACGGCGGAATTCAGATCGCAAATCAAGGCTGACAAGTTTTATCCCCCCCAGGTCGATACCCCGCAGTTTCTTTACCGGGAACGGGTGGTCGACCATCTATTGCACCAGAGTGCCCGGCGGCTGCCGGTCATCCTCGTCGAGGCCCAGGCCGGCCAGGGCAAGACCACCGTCATCAAGCAATTTCTCAATCGCACCGAGATCGCTTCGGTCTGGTACCAGGTCGGCCCCGAAGATGCCGATCCGGTCCTTTTTCTCCAGGCCATTCTGGCCTGTGTCAACAGGCTGCTGCCGGACTGCCCCTCAGCCGCAACCGTCCGGGCCCTGACGGAAAATGATTTTACCATCTTCGATCTGGAAAATCGGATCAGCCTGTTGCTGAATGATCTCAACTCCTGCCTGGACGAGGACCTGTACATCGTTTTTGACGATCTGCATGAGTTGATCTCCTGGGAATCCAGCCTGTTTGTTCTGAATCGTCTGCTCGAAACGGCACCCCCCAAGCTCCATTTCATCCTCTCCTCGCGCGAACCCCTGCCGCTGAACAACTTGCGGTCGATCGCCCGCAAGCGGGGCATGCTGCGTCTCGGCAACCGGCATCTGGTGCTGGACGAGAGCGAAACCACCGACCTGTTCCACCAGGTCCTCGGTCTTGATCTTTCGCAGGATGCCATCCGTGAGATCGCCCGGACCACGGACGGGTGGTTTATGGGGGTCCTGTTGCTCGGGTTGCAGATCAAGCAGCAGAAAGGTACGGCTGCTCTTCCCGCTCTGGTCGATCACGAGGAAGCCGATGGTCAGGTGATCCTGCGCTACTTTCGCAGGGAGATTTTCAGCTTTCTGGAACCGCGACTGCACCGATCGCTTCTTGTCCTCTCCCTGCTCGATGAGATTCCGGTTGATCTTGCGATCGAACTTACCGCTGAATCGCAGATCGGCGCAGACCTTGACGATCTCGCGCGGCGCAACCTTTTTGTCCGCCGGCTCGACCCGGAGGGGAGAATATTCGTTCTGCACCAGCTTTTTCGGCAATCTCTGTACGAGAAGGCGCTGACGGAACTCGGTCCGGAGGCCGTCCATGAAATGTCTCGCCGGGCCGGAGAGTTTTGTGCCCGCCAGAAAGACCCAGCGCAGGCATTGCGTTATTTGCAGAGGGCCGAGGCCTATGACGCCGTCGAATTCGTTCTGGCCGAACACGGAATGTCGTTTCTGGAGATCAATCGGACAGCTACCCTCGCCGCGTTTCTGGAGAAGATTCCTGAGGAGTGTCTGCAGAGGCAGCCCTGGTCCTCTTTTTTTCTGGCCCTGGCCAATTTGGACCTGGCGCCCGTGCGGGCTCTGCCGCTCCTCGATCAGGCATTGGCCGTCTTTTCCGGAAGAGAAGATCTGGTGGGCGAACTGCTCTGCCTGGCCCATATCATCTCTATCCACATCACAACCACCGGGGACTACCGGGATGGGGCGGATAGGCTCATCCGCGCGGAACGGCTTTTTTCCCAGGCCACCGAAATTCTGCCCCCCTCCATGACCGTTCTCATCGCCCGCAGTCTGGCCATGGGGTACGGCATTTTCTTGGGGGATATGTCAGAGGCCGGCAAGTTTGCCTCTACGGCTCTGAACCTGGCCCGAAAGGAGGGGATGGTCAATTTCGAGGCGGCTCTTCTCATGGTCATGGGGTACATCCAGATATTGGCAGGACATTATGCCGCTGCCAGGCCGTATCTGGAGGAGGCCGAAACCTATGTACATCGGCCCGAGGTCGGAACCTTCAACGGCCTCGTCATTCGGTTGATGCTTTTTGATTTCCTCTTCCACGAGGGCGATTTCGGCAACTACTTCGACCAGAAAAATCAGCTTGTGGAGGCGGTTGGTTCTACCTTGTTTTCTCAGTCTGTCGCTGGTCCTTTCTGTCACGTACTGGAGATGAATATCGCCATTCATCGGGGGGATGCCGAGGACGTCCTGGCCCTCGCCGACCAGGCCCTGACCAAGCATCCGTTACTCAGCCCCCATTTTCGCAGTCAGATCCTGCAGTTCAAAGCCCTGGCTTTGGCCTTGGGGCATCAGCCCGAAAAGGCCCTGGCGGCGGCTGAGGAGTCGGCGCGCTTGCGGAAGATCTCCGGCGGGCCGTATTTCCTCTGTGTAAACAACCTGGTGGTGGGTTTGACCCACGTTCACTGCAACCGCCGAAAAGACGCGATTGAGCTGTTCGGTGAAGGGATTGGCCTTGCCCGGCAAATGCCGAGCGGGTCTCTCGAAGCCTGCGGTCTCCTGCACCGGGCTGCGGCTTACCTTGAGACCGGAGCGCATGAGCAGGCCGGGCGCGATCTCGAACTCGGCCTGGGGTTGATGCGTCGCAATGGCTACCGGAATTTCTGGGCCTGGGTTCCAGAAACCATGCAGCGCACTCTAGCGTATGCCGTGACGCACGGGATCGAACCCGATTACGCCCGGGCCCTCGCCGCCGACCGCCTCGGCCTGGACCTGCAGGACGACGGCCGCGCCATTCCCCGCCTCGACATTCGAACCCTGGGAGATCTCAGCATACTGTGTCGCGGCACCCTTCTGATCCAAGCCCAGGATCTGACGCCGCAGCAGCGCGAGCTATTGAGCCTGTTGTTGGCGGCGCCCGCATTTAAATTACCCCAGGAAACCATTCAGTACCACTTCTGGCCGGACAGTCCCCCTGACACCGTCAAGGTCAAACTCGATACGCTGGTTTCGCGCTTGCGCAAGACTTTTGCCGACGCCCTGAAGGAGGATACGGCGCATCTCTACATCCGAAGGGAAAAAGGGATGCTCTGGCTGGCCCACTGCCGGATCGACGCTGTCGGTTTCCTGGATGCTGTCAGTCTCGGCCTGCGCCATTTCAGGTTGCAGGAGCACTGGCAGGCCGGCAACGCCTTTACGCTGGCCGATTCGCTGTGGCGGGGCGAGTTCGCGCCCGGCGTCTGCGGCGAGAATCAGATCCGTGCCTTCCGGGATAAACTCACCGGGGCGATGGTGGAACTGACCATCGCCTGGAGCGGCCTGTTGGCCGACTCTGGTCGTTTGCCCCAGGCGATCCGGGTTGCGGAAAAAGCATTGTCTTACGCCCCCCTTAACGACCTTCTTTATGCACTTCTCTACAGGCTTCAGGGACAACGGTCCGCTGTTCTTGCCAAAAAAGTCCTCAGGCAGTTAACCGACGAACTCCATAACGAGGGTTACTCCACCGACGAGATCGCCGAACTGATTACAGCGATCAAAGTCGAGCCAACTCCCTGAAAACAAGCTCACTTTTCGTCTTTCCGCTCTCCCGGATGCCCATCGTTCGAATGGCAACGTTCCCGTTGAGACGATGTGGGTTTCTATTTTTTCACTATATTTACCCTCGGGTTCTCTCGTCCCTGTAAGGAAATTGACAGGATCGTACGGTAGAGTGCGCCAACTTGGCTGGTGCAATGCCGAGCAAGTGCCAGGTCCGCTGGCGCCGATAGTAGCTTCCGCTTTTTACACTAAACGGCCGGGCCGAGCAAACTAGCAGAATTGGAGGCAATAGGATGGCAAGGGAATTTCGGACTGGAAAATGGTCGCGGGTAGGCTTTCTGTTGACGGCCGTGGCGTTGTCGCTGCTTGTCGGAGGTTGTGGAAGTGGTGATGTTGGGGCCGCTGGAGCCACGGGGGCCGACGGATCGAACGCGCTGGTCGCCACCAAAAGCGAGGCCGCCGGGGCGAACTGCGTCAGCGGCGGTCAGAAGATTGCCAGCGGCCTCGACGGCAACGGCAACGGCGTTCTCGACCCGGCCGAGGTTACCCAGGTCAACTACGTGTGTAATGGCTCAACTGGCGCCAACGGTGCCACCGGCGCGACAGGCACTGACGGTCTGACCTCTCTGGTCGCCACCTCGAGCGAGCCTGCCGGGGCGAACTGCGCCTATGGGGGGCAGAAGATTGCCAGCGGCCTCGACAGCAACGGCAGCGGCGTTCTCGATCCGGCCGAGGTTACCCAGGTCCGCTACGTGTGCAACGGCTCAACTGGCGCCACCGGCGCGACAGGGGCCGACGGGTTGACCTCTCTGGTCGCCACCTCGAGCGAGCCTGCCGGAGCGAACTGCGCCTTTGGGGGGCAGAAGATCGCAAGCGGCCTCGACGGCAACAGCAACGGCGTTCTCGATCCGGCCGAGGTGGCCCAGGTCAACTACGTGTGCAACGGGGAGACGGGACCCGCCGGACCCGTGGGGCCGGTCATCCAAAATATGGCCGTGGATGGCACCCCGGCAGCCCCCGGTGGCGCCCTGACTGCCCTGGTCGACGCCTCCAGCGCCGAGGGCCTTACTCTGACTTACGCCTGGACGGTCCCGGCGGGTTGGGCCGTTACCGGCGGCGCCGGCACGGACACGGTCTCCATCTCCGCCCCACCGACCTACGGCGCCAGCGGCACCGTGACCGTCACTGTGACCGACAGCAACGGCACGAGCGTTTCGGGCCGCCTGTTCGTCAGCACCGAAGGCGACATGGTCCCCACCATTGAGACCATGAGCATTTTCCCGCAGCCGGTCTTGACCTGGGCCAACCTGTCATGCAGCGCCTATGATCCCAACGGCGACCCGCTGAGCTACACATGGATGATAGGCGGCATCGACAGCATTGCCACCGGCAACAGCGCCCTATGGGCCTCGCCCGGCATTCCGGGCGAATATAACGTCTCCGTGGCGGTCAGCGACGGCCTGACAACCGTCACGGGGACAAGCGCGGTATCGGTGGGAAGCGCCGCCCCCTGGCCGCGCTTTCACCGAGGTCTCCAAGGCACCGGGCTCAGCAGCGTCGATACCAGCACGACCACTGGCACCCTCAAGTGGAGCTATCTCACGGGGTCCTGGATAACCTCCTCTCCTGCGATTGGTGCCGACGGCACCGTCTACGTCGGGTCGCGCGACGGCAACTTCTACGCGCTCAACTCCGAGGGCAGCTTCAAGTGGAGCTCCACCGTCGGAATCTGGATAACCTCCTCGCCGGCGATCGGTTCCGACGGAACCGTCTACGTCGGGTCGTATGACAATAGTCTCTTAGCGCTCAACCCCACCGGCACCCTCAAGTGGCGCTACCCCATGGGGGGCCCGGTATACTCCTCGCCGGCGATCGGTGCCGACGGCACCATCTACGTCGGCTCTTTGAGCAACGGTCTCTACGCGATCAGCCCCGACGGGACCGAAAAGTGGCGCTACCCCATGGGGGGTGCGGTAAACAACGCTCCTGCGATCAGCGCTGACGGCACCATCTACGTTGGCACGGGAAACCACTATCTCTACGCACTCAACCCCGACGGCAGCCTCAAGTGGCGCTACGCGACAGGAGACTGGGTAGGCACGTCACCGGCGATCGGCGTCGATGGTACCATCTACATCGGTTCGAATGATGGCTACCTCTACGCACTCAACCCCGATGGCAGCCTAAAGTGGCGCTACTCCATAGGGAATGGAGTGTACTCTTCTCCGGCGATCGGCGCCGACGGCACCATCTATTTCGGCTCGGAGGATTACAGTCTCTACGCGCTCAACCCCGACGGCACCCTGAAATGGAGCTACGCCACAGGGAATGCAGTGCAGTCTTCTCCGGCGGTAGGTGCCGACGGCACCATCTACTTCGGCTCGAACGACGGCAGTCTCTACGCGCTCAACCCTGACGGCAGTCTCAGATGGCTCTACACTATTGGGTTTGGGCACTCGGTAAACACCTCGCCGGCGATCGGCGCCGATGGCACCATCTATGTCGGCTCGCTGGACGGTTCCCTCTATGCCATACACTGAGGCCGAAATAAGCCCAGGGCGTAGACCATCGAAAGCCTCCTTTCCCGGCGAGAGGAGGCTTTTTATTGGGGGAAGCAAAAGGTACGTTCTTGAAAATTTTAGTACCAGCCGCTGTCGGTAAGGAAATTGTCAGGGTTAACCAGTAAGGTGTATTCATCGGGGAGGTATTGGCCCCATTGTCTCTGAATCAATCAACGGTCGATTCGATATGGCAGATTAGAATCGATATCGTGACGGCCCTTGTGTGCTGTGCCCCCCTCTTTACCTATCTGATAATGCCGCCCATCCAGGAGAGTTCGGTTGATGGTATGACGATCTCGGAGGAGACATGATGAAAAACTTCTGTCGTTTTTTTGCCTTGTTGTTTGCGCTCACCTGTTTCCTGGCGATTGCCGGGTGTGGAAATGGCAGTGCCCCAGTTTTCGTGGATGGCACCGCCTCTTTCGGTGAACCCATACAAGGGGCTGACGTCACCTTTTATGCCCAGGATATGCGGCCTCTCGAGACGCATGAAAACGCTACGAATGTCAATGGTGCGTTCCGATTTCCACTGGCCAAAAGCGCTTTGGTGGGGGCCGACAAACAAATCATCATCGAGGTGGCCGGAGGTACGTTCGCTGGGACGGGCAAAGCCTTCGAGGGGAAGCTCTACTACGCGACACAGCAATCTGATTGGGTTTCGCCAGGTATTTTCCATGTGGGGCCTCTCTCAACGATCATCGCCTACTGCGAGCTGGATCATCCGGGGACTTCAGCCGCGCAATGTATCTCCAATGTGAAAACGCTGCTGGATATCCCTGACTCAATGAGCCCAAATGATCTCTATTACTTCAAGACGCCCCTGCCGCCGGATGTTCTCCTTGCCAAGGCAGCCGAGCAGGGCGGGGTCGATGCCTATTTGCACCGGATTGCCAGCTACGTGGACGATCCGGCAAATTTCGACTCATGCATGATCAAGCAGTGTTCGTCCTATGGCGAGTCCGTAGTCGGGGGCTCTTCGGAGGTGTCGGAATTCATCGGCAAGGCGCTGGCCCAAGGAGCGCTCAGCTACACAGGCGGGCAACTTGCGGGATGGGTGCTGGAGGGCGTTGGGGGCAATGCGAACGGGCAATACAATAAAGTCATGAATGAACTTGCTCAGCTCGAGAGCCAGTACGCTAGGCTGGCGAATGACCTGAAAAATGACATTCAGGACGCAGATTTCGATGACAGGGCATCCAGTCTGAATAAAGGACTCGGGTATTTACAGGACTGGGATAGTAGTTTTCATTATGCAACGACTTTGCAAGGGTCGGATTACACCAATTACATTGCAAAACGAAAGAATTTTCTGCTGAATGACTTTCAACATGACCCGGCGAGCGACCTGATAGACATTAACAACAGCCTCGTTGGCACAGGTTTTCAAAAGTCTCTTCTGGAGTTGGCGGATGAGCATTTTCGCAACCAGGGAGATGATAGTGAAAAATATTACCAAAAAATGTCAGAGTTTATGGCGTACTGGGGGACCCTGCAAAACATGGCGCTCAATTTGCTGGCTGAACGCAAGCATTTGAATAATGACAACCAAGACTTCAAACGCATTCTCGACGATCAGGACAAGCGCTTCACCGCCCAGTCCAAGCTCTTCCTCGATCTTGTCGAGAAAAACCTTGCGATCGACGAACGGAGATTCATCGGCGACTCCGATAGGGACAGGAATAAAATCGAGGACGAATTCTCGGACCCGACATACCAGGAGGGTTACAATATCTTTGCCGACGAGGATTGGGTCAAAAAGAACTGGTCCGTGTATCCGGCGATGACCCTTCATAGCTACACTGCAAAATATTGCCATACGGAGTGCGCGTCGGGATATTGCTGGCAGCAATGCGACAAAGTCTCTTATTACACGGGAGAGGGCCTGAAGTATGCCAAGGCAACCACCTCCTATCAGCAGTCACCGGAACTCCAGGCTGCGGATGACCTGGTTTTCTCCCTTTCCCTTTTCGAGGAGGCCAAGCCAATCACCCTGCGGTTCTATGTCGATCCGGCGGCGGTTTCTGGGCGACCAACTCTCTGCGGAATCGATTCCTTACCAGATTCTCAGCTGGCTGTCACTTTGGTCAATGAGACAACGCATCAAGCATATTCCGAATCTCCGGAGATGAATACGTTTGCCATCCCCAAAGAGCACTATATTGGCCAAGACCCACCCTCGTGGACCCTCATAGGGAAGGCACAAGTTGCACGCTATACGTTCCGGGATCTTCCAGAGGGGACATACGGGCTCGATTCGGGCGTGGCATCCAGATTTTACCATCAACTTCCTATCTCTTTTCCCCTGATATTAGGGCATTGCGGCGTGACCCCTTACAGTTCCCAAATAGGATATTCAGCTTATTCAGACTTCTATGGGGACTACACCTTTCAATACACAAAGAACGGACCAGCACAAAACATGCTCATAATGCTTTATAGCAATATTCAATAGCTTGCCGCGAAATCAAGCCTGACAACCGTTTGTTGGCCGCAGAGGCAGGCGGAATCTTTTCTCCTGAAAACGATTGGTTTCCCAGGAAAACAATTAGGGACACTTCCCGAATTCCGGGGACACCTCACTCAATTATTTTCTAAATCCCCAAATCCTGCTCAATCAACACCACCTTGATCCGCCCTTTCGGGTAACACTTATCGACAATCGCCCAGGTATTACAGATCCGCTGCGGCGAGCTGCAATCATGACAGCGGCCGGTCTTGGCACAGGGGGTGGACATATTGTGGCGTTTGGCGTTGAGGGGTGCGGCGTGATTTTTGATCCGTTCCATGGCTTTTTGCAGATCGGGCACAATCTTGTTTTGACCGATGAACAGCACCACCTTTTTTGGCCCGAACGAGATGCCCCCGGTGCGGTTGCCGATCATATCGAGGTTGACCAGCTTGCCGCACTCGGTCACGGCGTTGCTGCCGGTGAGAAACAGATCGACCAATAGCGCCTGCCGCCGCCGCTCCATGATCTCGCCGCGCTCGGCTGTGGGATCGAAGGTTTTGATCATGTTGATCGCCGGGTCGGCCAGCAGCGCGTCGAGCACCCCGGTGGCTTCCATGGTCAGGGAATCTGCCCAGGAGACCAGGTCGGCCTTCACATTAGGCAGAATCCGCGTAAAGAAGATCTGTCGCGCCTCGGCAGGATCTTTGGCGACAAAAACCTCAAAGCCGTTGGCAGTCAGCGCCGCGCGGCAGGTTTCTATGGGTGTACGTTCGGCAGGCATCATGGTCACATCGACAGGCTGGCAAAGGCGTTGCGAATCTTGAGCTTTGCTTCTTTGTCAACCAAACCCTCGGCAGAATAGAATGCGATCTCGTCCGGCGAGAAGATCACCCGCACCGTATGCTCGGCGGTGATGATCTTCATGCCGCTTTCGTAGCCCAGGTCATCCCATTCGATGCGGTCGGGTCGCAGGCCGTGCTGGCTGGCGTAGCGCAGGGCGACTTCTTGCAGCAATTTTTTGCCTTTGGTTTGATCTTCGGTTGGGCTCATCATTAATCTCCTGGGTGAAGATCGGTGGATCGGGTGGGGAAGGGGGCTGGCGCTTTGGATATCAGAAACACAAAAAGCCGGCCCGTCAGCTGCAGACGGCCCATGCTCGCCATCCCCTTAAGGCACGGCAGCCCTCCGCTGCATATTATAATTTCAACATGTAAATCCACGAACACTATTGAGTATTCAAGATATTCCTGTCAAGCAAGCCGCCAAGATAAGTCCCAGTGAAATTAGATGGTTGAAAAATCACCCTTATCAAATCCCGTCATATTTATGGTGATCTGCGCCGTAGAAATGTTTCTCGTGGATATGGATTATGATTCGATATGTATAAAAACATATTGACAAATAACCATATGGTCGAATATTTTAATTCGACAGATATCGAATCAGGAGGCGGCAGATGAAATTCGAGGAGAGCATAACCATCATGAAGGCGCTGGCTGATCCGTCGCGGCTGGCAATCATCAATTCTCTTCTGGAGCGCTCCCAGTATGTCGAAGAGTTGGCAACCCGGCACGCGCTGGCAGCGTCTACGATTTCGTTCCATCTGCGTAAGCTTGAAAAAGCCAAGCTTGTCAGCAGTCAGAAGGAACAGTATTACGTGGTTTTCAGCGCCAATAAAGAGATCTTCGATACGACCTTGCGCGAGATCGTCGCGGCGCATCCACTGAGCCGGGAGTTGCAGGACAGCCGGATGAATGTGTATCAGGCGAAGGTTTTGAAAACCTTCTTTCACAACGGCAGGCTTGAAAAGTTACCGGCGCAACACAAAAAACGGCTCATCGTGCTCGAGCAGTTTGTCGCAAGGTTTGCGCTGGATAGTCGCTACAACGAGCAGCAGGTGACGGAGTTGATTTTACCCCTGTTCGATGACTACTGCCTGATCCGCAGACTTTTGGTCGATGAAGGCTTGATTCGGCGGGAAGGGGCGACCTATTGGCGTGAACTTTCAACTAACCCCACAACGGCAATCCCCGTGTTGCCGGTTCCAAACAGAAAAGAGTCAGAGCAGATGGAGAAGTCAGCACGCAGCGCGATCAAAAGGACATACAAGCAGGATGCGCCAGATATGGGCGTATTCCAGATCCGCAACCTGGCCAATGGCAAAATATATATCGCCAGCAGTCGTAACCTGGAGGGTGAGCGGAACAGCCGACTATTTCAGCTGCGCATGGGGTCGGTCCCCTTCAGCCGCGAGCTGCAAGAGGATCTCGATGAACTCGGGAAAGATGCATTTGAGTTTTCCGTGCTCGCGGTGCTGGATAAGCCTGCGCCAGATGAAGATGCCGAGCAGTCCCTCGCCGCACTCGAGCTGCACTGGCTTGAGACCCTGCAACCCTTCGGCGAACACGGGTACAACAGCGAGAAGACCTACCAGAAGCGAACCCGGGAAAATCACTAGTCAGAGACCATCCGGCAACTCGGATGGGTACAATGGCCGTTATTTCTTATAGGTTGCAAAAAAATGCGGCACCGGGGGTGTCTGGGTATCATCGTATGCTTCAAAACTCTCTTCCTTAAGGCCACAGCGGATAAAGCCGTCTATCTCCTCTTTATCCAGCGGCAGGGGGATGTCATCTTCCTGTTTCCCCTTGAGGCGGCTTCTGCATGAGACAAGCAGATATCCCTGCGGTGCGAGGAGTGAGACCATGGCATCCCGTGCCTGAATGCGGTACTTGCCGGGCAAAACTTGAATGGTGTTACATTCGTAAACCAGCGCAAAACTTTCAGCCCATGGCGCCGGGTAATCAAAAAGATCTGCGACCAGGTAGGTGACGCTGGAGTCCGGATAACGCTTTTGGCAAAGACGTATGGCTTCAGGTGAAATATCGAACGCGGTCACCTGGTATCCTGCTGCACTCAGGGCCTCAGCATCATCGCCAACCCCGCATCCGACAACAATGGCCCTGCGGCCTGAATGTTTAACCTCACTTTCCTTTAACCAGGCTAATAGATAGGGGTTGGGTTCAAGATCCGCCCAGAAAACCGCGCGATGATCCCCCTGCGCATCGGTGTAGATGCTGTTAAACCAACCCGTGGGATCGTCTCTATCCTGGTATGATTTGACCATCTTTTTATAGGCAGCAGGATCAAATTCATTCATGTCTTTTACCTCCTTCGCACCTCTTTATCCTTTTAAAAATAAATTCGCTTAGCTCCGTTCAGTATATAAGACGCGGCGGGCGAGCGCTATTCCCGGAATGGTTGTTGTTATCCCCGGATATTTTTATGCGGCCGGGGGTGAATTCTGGCGGCGATAAAGTTAAGATGCAGGGGTTGATTTGTTGTAGGTTTAAATGATTATTCGCGTTGCAAAAAAAAACAGGGGTGATAGCCATGCAGATGAAACAACTGGGGAAAACCGAACTACAGGTGTCCGAGATCGGCTTCGGCGCCATTCCGATTATTCGACTGGAGCAACAGCAGGCAACTGCTGTGTTGCGCCATGCCCTGGAGCGGGGGATCAACTTTTTCGATACCGCCAATGCCTACCGTGACAGCGAGGAGAAGATCGGCCGCGCGCTGAAGGGAGAGCGTGACAAGATCGTGATTGCCAGCAAGAGCCTGCTGCGCGATGCCAAGGGGGTGCGTGAGCATCTGGAGCGCAGCCTGCAGATGCTGGGTACCGATTATATTGATCTTTACCAGCTGCATCAGATTGCCCAGGAAAAAGACTGGCAGGCGGTGAGCGCACCCGGCGGGGCCCTGGAAGAGATCATCCGCGCGCGCGACGCCGGGAAGATCCGCTACCTGGGGGTGACCTCGCACAGCCTGCCGATGGCGATTAAGCTGGTGCGTACCGGGCTGTTCAGCACCATTCAGTTCCCCTTCAACTTCATCGAAGAGGGCGCCGCTCTTGAACTTATCCCCCTGGCCGAGCAGCTGGGGATGGGCTTCATCGCCATGAAGCCCTTCGGCGGCGGGGCCATCGATAACGCCGCGGTCGCCTTCAAGTTTTTGCGCCAGTACCCGACCTGCATTCCGATACCGGGTTTCGAGTCAACCGCCCAGGTTGACGAGGTCGTCGATTTTTACGCGGCACCCAATCAGGTCGAGGCCGCGGACCTGGACCTGATGGAGGACTATCGCCAGGAGCTGGGCAAACGCTTCTGCCGTCGCTGCGAATATTGTTTGCCCTGCCCGAACGGGGTTTTGATCACCCCGGCGATGGGTTACAAGATCGTGGTGAACCGCATGTCGCCGGCGGTGGCGGTCGACTTCTGCCAGGGGCCGATGGAGAGCGTCGCCAACTGTAACGCCTGTGGCATCTGCATCGACCGTTGCCCCTACGATCTGCAGATCCCAGAGATTATCAAGGGCCATCAGCAGCTCTATCTGGAGCATTGTCGCGCGGCCGGACGCTGATCAGGGATTCAATAGAGTCGGGGTTCGATACCAGCCAGGAGGAACAGGTCCACGCGGTTGTTCCTCCTGATAACCTCAGTAATATGCCCATTTCCTTTCAAGCGAAATACCTGGAGATAAGATATGAACGCAAAGAGCATCTGGAATGATGTCCAAAAACTGCGGGTCGCTGCACCGCTGGTACACAACATCACCAACTATGTGGTGATGAACAATACCGCCAACGCCTTGCTGGCGATCGGCGCTTCACCGGTGATGGCGCACGCGGCGGAAGAGGTCGAGGAGATGGTCGGCATCGCCTCGGCGCTGGTGATCAATATCGGTACGCTCAGCCGCGAATGGATTGCGGCGATGGAGCTGGCGATGCAGGCCGCCGCCAAAAAAGGGATTCCGATTATTTTCGATCCGGTCGGTGCCGGAGCCACCAGTTATCGGACCCGCACCTGCCTGGAGCTGCTGCAAAAAACCGCGCCGACGATTATCCGCGGGAACGCCTCTGAGATTTTGGCGCTGCTCGATTCGAACATCAAAACCAGGGGGGTCGACAGTTCGGCCGCAGGGCGCACGGCAGATTCTGCGGCGGCGAGACTGGCCAGGGAGTATGGCTGCGTGGTGGTGGTGAGTGGCGAAACCGATCTGGTGACGAACGGGGCGACCCAACATTACGTCAACAACGGTCACGCGCTGATGCCCAGGGTCACCGGCCTGGGTTGTACGGCGACGGCGCTGGTCGGTGCCTTTGCCGCGATCAATTCGGATATGCTGGCGGCGGCAAGTCATGCCATGGCGGTGATGGGGATCTGCGGTGAACTTGCGGCCGAAACGGCGGCGGGTCCGGCCTCGCTGCAGATGAATTTTATCGACAGTCTGTTCAATCTTAATGAACAGCAGATCAAGCAGGTTCTGCGCTAGGCGACCTCATGCAAGAGTTCAAACTGGATCTGCACCTGGTGACCGATCGCGGCCTCGCGCGCGGGCGCGAGCTGGTCGAGATCGTACGCGGTGCCGTCGCCGGCGGGGTCAGTCTCGTTCAGTTGCGCGAGAAGGACTGTTCGACCCGCGACTTTCTGGAGTTGGGCCGTGCGCTGCTGGCCGAGCTGAAGCCCTGCGCGGTGCCGCTCCTGATCAACGACCGGGTCGATATCGCCCTGGCGCTCGGCGCGGACGGCGTGCATATCGGCCAGCGTGACATGCCCTACGCCATGGCGCGCGAGCTGCTGGGACCGACCGCGATTATCGGCCTGTCGGTGGAATCGGTGGCCGATGCCCTGGCCGCGGAACAGCTGGACGTTGCCTACCTGGGGATCAGTCCGGTCTTTTCGACCGCCACCAAAACAGATCTGCAGCCGCCCCTGGGCCTTGCGGGGATCCGCGCGATCCGGACGATCTCCCGCCATAAGCTGGTGGCCATCGGCGGGGTGTATGCGGGGAATCTCCGTTCAATCTTCGCAGCGGGCGCGCATGGGGTAGCGGTGGTTTCGGCGATCTGCGCGGCGGATGATCCGACTCAGGCGACCCGCGAGCTCTGTCTGCAGATAAGTAAAACGCGCTAAACAGATAAAATGAACTCAGTTTTGCGTATTAATGACATTCCCTCTCCCTGAGGGAGAGGGGGGACGGTTCGCAATAGCATCTCCCCCTCATCCGGCCTTCGGCCACCTTCTCCCTGAGGGAGAAGGGCTTCCCCTGTAGGATAAGCGTCTGAATCCGGGCTTTGTGCTGGACAATTCTGTGCGCATGATATAGTTCTGCAACGCTGATCCGCTGCGAGCCAGCCTCTGAATCCCTTACTCCGTCTGCGGAGCGCACGTGACTTTACTGCACAACCAGATTTTCCTGCTGCTGCTGATCATCGTTCTCGGTGAATTGCTTGGCAAGATCCGGGTCGGCGGGCTCTCCCTCGGTCCCTCGGCGATCATCTTTGTCGCTCTGGCCTTCGGCCACTTCGGCGTAACCCTCCCCGCCGGTATCCAGGTTATCGGCCTGGCGATGTTCATCTATGCCGTCGGCCTGCAGGCCGGACCGGCCTTTATCAGCTCGTTCCGCAGTCACGGCCTGGCCATGGCGGTAACCGTTATCGCCATGGCGGTCACCGGCACCTTGGTGACCCTGGCCTGCTGCAAGCTCTTCGGTTTCGATGCCGGCACCGGCGCGGGACTGCTCTCCGGGGCCATGACCAGCACCCCGTCCCTGGCGACCGCGGTCGAGATCGTCGGCTACGATCGAGCTCCCGCCGCCTATGGCGTGACCTACGGGTTCGGCGTCATCGGCGTGGCGCTCTTCATTAAACTCTTGCCGCGCCTGATGCGGATCAACCTGGCCGCCGAAGAGCAGCAGCTGGGCGAGGAGTTGACCAGTATCAATCCGCCGATCAGCTTCCGGCATGTTGAAGTGACCAACCCCAACCTGTTCGGCAAGCGCGTCGACGCCATCTTTCTCAAGCAGATCGCAGCGGTGACCATCACCCGTCTTTTGCGTGCGGGGGCTGATGAGCCGATCCTGGTGGGGGGAGATACTGTGCTGCAGGAGGGGGACCATTTACGCGTGGTCGGGCGGAGCCTCGATCTGGACAAGATCGAGATTCTCATCGGTAAGCCGGTATCGGGCGAGATCGCTTTTGACCGGATTTTGACCAAGAAGAGCATCGTGGTCTCAAAGCGCCGCTTTGTCGGCACCACGCTCGGCTATTTCAACTTTCGCGAAACCTTTAATATTCAGATCGCGCGCATCACGCGCAGCGGGATCGACCTGGTGCCGGACGTCAACACCCGCCTGCATCTGGGCGATGTGCTGCATGCCGTCGGCGACGAGCGCGCGCTGCGCAATGTCTCGAAAATGCTCGGCAACGACCTGAAGTCGACCTATGATATCAACCTCTTTCCCATTCTGGTCGGGCTGCTCTTCGGTTTCCTGCTCGGCCGCATCACCATTCCGCTGCCGCTGGTTGGGCCCCTGACCCTCGGCACCACCGGCGGGACCCTGCTGGCGGGTCTTGTCCTCGGTGCCCTTTACCAGACAGGTCCCTTGATCTGGGATGTCCCTCTGGCCGGCAATCGACTGATCCGCGACCTGGGGCTGGCGCTCTTTATGGCGGCGGTCGGCACCTCGGCCGGCACCTCGTTTATTCCAACCCTGCAGGAGCGCGGTCTGGCTCTGCTCTTCTCCGGTGTGCTGGTGACCCTGTTGCCGGTAATCGTCGGCGCGGCGCTCGGGCTGTGGTTGTTGCGGGTGCGCTTTTTGCGCCTGCTCGGCGTGCTGGTCGGCGGCATGACCAGCGCCTCGGGCCTGGCGGCCGCCGGAACCCTGTCGAATTCGACCTATGCCCCGGCCGCCTACGCAACCGTCTACCCGGTTGCGCTGATCAGTAAGATTCTGGCGGTGAAAGTATTGCTGCTCATTCTGCCGATCCCCTGATCCGCCCAAACCCTGATCCCCTCAACCGTTGATCTTCAGGCGAGGTGCCGCCGAAACGCGATCATCGGTGAGAGATTGAAGCCCTGACGCTGGTAGAAACGCTGAGCGCTTGCGTTGTCTGCATCGGTCAACAGGGTGATCCGCTGGCAGCTGTTCTGTCTGGCGAAGTCCAGCGCCTTACCCATCAGCAGGGTACCGATTCCGGTCCCGCGGTGCGCCGCAGCGATAACCATATCTTCCAGCAGTGCGACCCGTCCTCCCAGCGCCGTTGAAACGGTGAAGAGCAGATTGAGCATGCCGACTAGCTGACCGCCGTGGCGCGCGACCAGAATGGTGCCGATCTCGGGATTCTCGATGATCAGCTTCAGGCCGGCCTGCTGGGCACGGCTGTCGGGGCTGAATTCGGCTTCCTGGCTGAACAGGCTTGCAAGCAGTGTACAGAGGGCGGGGATGTCGGCTGTGCGGGCAGCATCAATCAGCATCTTTTGGCTTCTCCCCGGGCAAAATCGCCTCCAGTTGCAGGGCAAAGGTCAGATCCAGCCCGGCGAGGGGATGATTGGCGTCGAGTGTCACCTGATCTTCATCCTGTTCGACGATCCGCATCACACGTTCTTCGCCATCGGCAAAGGCCAGTGAAATCTTCTCCCCTACACGTATTTCGCGGGTCGCCGGAAACTGGCTGCGCGCGACACGCAACAGGTTTTCAGCGCGGCGTGGGCCATAGGCCTCGGCCGCTTTGATTTCGATATTCATCGCGCTGCCAACCGGCATGCCGACCACCGCTTGCTCCAGCGCGGGGAAAACTTCCCCTTCGCCCAGGGTAAAACTCAAGGGGTTGTCGCTCTCGGCACTGTCGAAAACATAGCCGTTATCCAGGGTGCCGATATAGTGGATGGATACTCGATCACCGGGTTTGGCAATTTGCATAAGGTCCTTTCCAAAGTTCAGACAAAATCCTTCACCCCATCCAGCAGCGCGTCGAAAATCATTTCGCGCGTATCGATGAAGGCCGGTATCTTGTCGAGGTTTTCCTCGATGCGCTGCAACAGATCCTGATCCTGACTGGCGAGACTATCCATCACCGCCTCGAACATCGGGATCACTTCGTAGAGATCGTAGCGGTCAAAGGGACGCGGATCAGGTTTACCGCAAAACTTCGGCAGGTCGCGGTCTTCTTTTTTGCGCGGATAGCGGTAGTAGAGGTCGGAGGGTTTGATTTCAATTCCCATCGCATCTCTCCCCTAGCCACAGCTCGGGCACTTGTGTGCACAGCGGCTCTGACAGACGTTCTCTTTGGGTGCGCCCTCGCGACTCGCAATAAAATCTTCCAGCGCTGCGGCGTCGACAAACCAGTTGCCGTCGACCTCTTCACCAGAGAGCAGATTGCGTTTGATATGCATCAGCACGTTGAGGGGGGTGCTCTGTAAGCGGGCAGCAGCTTCATTTATGCTGATTTTTCTCGTATCCATGTTGCTGTTCCTTTCTGTCGTGCCGACTCCAGGGTGAAAGACCAAGGAGCCGCGGGGTCAATGCTTCGATCTCGTTGAGAATGTTCCGGTCGAGTTTTCGCAACCAGCGGGACGGCAGGGCATCAAGACCGTAAAAGGCACCGGCCAGCATCCCGGCGATGGCCCCGGTGGTGTCGGCATCCCCACCCTGGTTGACAACTCCGACCAGACATTCTTCAAAACTGCCGGTGCTGAAAAAGTAGTGAAACACGGTCTGGACGGTGTCGACCACATAGCCTGAGGCCAGACCACGGTAGTCGGAAAACTGAAAGGTGGAATAACCCGCGACCAACCCCCGCGCCATGGCGTGCAGCTCAAAACGATCGGCTCCCAGCAGGGCGGCCTGAACCATGGCGCCAACACAGAGACAGGCCACATCCGACAGCGGATGGTTGTGCGTCAGGTGGGCCTGTTCGAGGGTTGCGCGCTGGAAGAGTTGCTCATCGCCCAGGCTGAATATCACTATCGGTGCCATGCGCATCAACGCGCCGTTGCCGGCGTCCCAGTCGCCGGGAGGCACAGACAGTTTGTCGGTGCGGCGGAAATTAACGATGCCTTTGCGTACAGTCGAACCCATATCGATGGGTTTGGCGCGCATCCAGGCCAGAAAATTCTCCGCAATCCCTCTTAAATTCCACTCGCCAGCCAAATCGACCGCTCGGGCGATGGCCAGTGACATTTCGGTGTCATCAGTCACCTGCCCTGGTTTCACTCCCAGCCAGCCACCGCCACGGATCTTGCTGTGCACCCTGTACTGCGCCTGAATCTCGGCGGGGGTCATGAACTCGGTGGTCGCGCCCAGGGCATCGCCCAGTGCGACGCCCAGAAAGCTGGCCCGGGCACGATCAAGCAGTTTCTTAGCCACCGGTTAAAACCTCGACTTCATATTCGCCACCGATCACCAGAAGTTCACCTTCCCCCTTGAGCAGAGCCTTGGGGAGCAGCCCTGTACCGAACAAGACCTTGACCAGCGGGACTTCAGTTTTTAAAACCCGGCTGCCGAACTCCCAGGCCTGTTCAAAGTTGGCGGTAAAGGAGTTGAGGTTATTCAGGCGTACCAGGTACTTATTGCGTTCGCGCTGCTCCAGCACCTGGTGTTCGGAAAAATCGTAGATGCCGCGATACAGGGCGAGGTGGGTCTGGTCAGGATAACGCCGGCGTAATTCGTCCTGGACAAATTCAAAGAGCAGATCGAGCTGCGGAAAGATCGCGTTGGTGCGTGCGGCCCCCTTCATGCGGTCGAAGGCAAAGCGCTGGTAGGCCTCACCTTCAGGGTCGGCAATCGGCTGGCGATGGAAGGTCGGCGCAAGGCCGAAACGCGATTCAACCCAGCCCTTGAGCACCGCCCCCTCCTGCGCGTTGCTGTCGAACAGCCAGCCGCGTAAAAAGCGCAGATAACTGTTTTTTAAACTCTTGCGACTGCTCAGCGAAATCTCTCTCTGCCACTGATGCAGCTGGAATTTGACGTCCATATAGTCATGAAACTGCATTCCGCGGTCTTCTGGAGAATCCAGCTGATCGAGTCGCTCAAACAGAAAGCGGTTGGTCTGGCGCACGCCTGAAATCTCAAGGCGTTGCGGTTTGGCGTTAAAGTGGCGCGAGGCGATCGCCCAGGGCGGCAGGTTGCACCGGTTGAACGAGCTCGCCGTCATCGGCTCAGCTCTCCATCAGTAAAATTGCTTCGGCGACCTCTTTCAGCGATTTGCGTTTATCCATGGCGATCTTCTGCATCTTGCGATAAGCGTCTGGCTCACTCATGCCTTTGCCGATCAGCAAACCCTTGGCCTTGTCGACCAGCTTGCGGGTTTCGAGAGCCTCTTTCAGCCTGGTATTCTCATCCTGCAGATTACTGATCTCGATAAAGCGATGAATGGCCAGCTCTACTGCCGCCTTCATCTGTTCGGCATGAAAGGGTTTCAGCAGATAATTGCTGACGCCGACATCGCGCGCGCGGGCAATGGTCTCTGCGTCGGTGTTCCCGGTCAGTAAAATAATCGGCGCCGAAATAGTCTGCCGGATTTTTTCTGCCGCCGTCATCCCGTCCATCACCGGCATGTTGACATCCAGTACGATCAATAAAGGTTTTTCAATGGCTGCCGTGGTAGCGGCCTGCGCACCGTTTTCGGCTTCGACAACGCGATCGAAACCGTAGGCGGACAGACATTCGGCGACCTGACGTCGTATCAAAGGCTCATCATCGGCAATAAGTGCAATTTTCATAGGACCTCCAGAGGGTCGTGAGGGATCATGTTATTCAGGGGGATCAAGCGGGAGACACAAGCGGAAAAGCGCTCCCCCCTCGGGGCTCTCTTCCAGGATGAGACTGCCGTGATGCTCGATCAAAATATTGCGGCAGAGGTAAAGTCCGAGCCCGGTCCCTTCGCCTGCCACCTTGGTCGTGAAAAATGGCTCGAAAATCTGTTCACGGATCACTGCGGCCACTCCCGGGCCGTTATCGCCAATAGTGGCAAAGACCCGTCCGCCGGCGTCAATCCCGGATGCGACCTGAATCCGTCCCCCGCGGGGCAGGACCTGGGCGGCATTGATCAGCAGATTGAAAAACACCTGTTTCAATTTGTTGGCGTCGGCCTGAAGCACCGGCAACGGGGGGAGTGACCTGGTGACTTCGATCTGCTTGTTCAACAATTCATAGTGCACCAGCAACAGCACATCTTTGATGACCTGGTTGAGATCGACCGGTCCCAGTCGCGTATCCGCCTGGCGGGTGAAACTCGTCAGCCCACCGGTCAGCACCTTTAAGCGCTCCGTTTCTCCCGCAATGCGCGCGAGCAGTTCGGCTGATTCCGGGCCGATGACTGTCTCGCGCTGCAGCAGCTGCACCGCATAGGAGATGACCGCCAGCGGGTTGTTGACCTCATGGGCTATCCCGGCAGTCAGACGGCCGATATCGACCAGCTTCTCCGACTGAATCGTCTGCTCGAGCAGCCGCCGAAATTCGGTGATGTCCTCGACTATCACCAGCACGCCTGAGGTTTCATCGGCTTCATACAGCGGCGAAAGACGCCTTTTTTGAAAACGCAGCTCCCCCTTGAGATTGCGATGCGCCAGGCGCAAACTTTCCGAAGTTCCCATGCGTAAAACATGCAGCAACGCCTGATCAAAACCCTCGTCATGCAGGGCAGGGAATTTCTCCAGCAGCGACTGGCCGAGAATTTCGGTGCTTTTCACCCCGCTGCTCTGCTCCATCTGCCGGTTCCAGGAGCTGACCCGCAACTCTCGATCGAGGGTGTAGATCCCTAACCCGGAACTTTCGAGAATGCGCTGATTCAGTTGATTCAGGCTGCGATTCTCTTCATCGGCCTGACGCAATTCCGCGTAGAGTCGGGCATTTTCGATGGCGACGGCCGCCAGCCCGGCCAGGGTCATGAGTGGTTCAATGTCGCTGGTTGTAAACGCATCGGCCACAGGACTTTCGACGTTAAAGACGCCGATGAGACGATCATTGACGAGCAGGGGGACTGCCAATTCCGAACGTGCGTCACTGATCCCCTGCACATAAGCGGCGGTTGCCAGATCACCCACGAGTAAGGGTGCCGCGGTCTGGGCCACAACCCCCATGATCCCTTCACCCAAAGATATTTCATAATCGGCCGCAGCGGGTTCATAGCCATAAGAAGCGGCCGTCACCAGCAGTCCGCGCTCGGTATCCAGCAGGCGGATGATGGCATTCTCAAACCCGAACACTTCACGCGAGGCAGTAAGAATCCGGGTGAGGAGTTCATCGAGATCGACGGTGGAGATAAACTCGCGGCCGATTTTGATGAGGGCGTGCAGCAGGCGTTCTTCTTGGGGATTCATTTCAGACATGAGCGCTCCTTTCCACCGACAGTGTTTCGCATATGTCATGCCAGCGGCTAAAAGGCCTTAATCCGGGGAATAGAGAGAGAAACGAAGAGATAGTCGATCATTATCTGTGCATCTTTGCTTAGATAATGGGCAGGTATTGTGGATTTGTCTTGATTAGAGAGCTCCCTGCGTGGGCGATGTTCGACTCTTTTGGGTGAGTGTCAACAACCCGACCTCGCAGCTCGGCAGCACAGGTCAGCTCGCCCTGAGAGCATCGCCGCTCTTGCCAAAGCGGTGCGTACTTTGGCGACAGAAGCCCCTGCTTCGTTGCTCCGAAGCAGGGGCTTTTTAGCTCGCCTCAGCGTGCCTTGATCTCCTTGGGGAGAGAAGCACCCGGACCGGTTTTAGGCGCGTCGACTGCGGGCAGTTGCGCTTTTGTGTCCGGAGTGTCAGGTTTTTTTCTGTTCGTTCGCAGGCACCATTCGATGACCACCGGGCTGGCGACGAAGATGGAAGAGTAGGTGGCGATGACCACCCCGACGACCAGCGCGAAGGCGAAGTCATGAATCACCTCGCCGCCGAAGAAGTAGAGAGAAGCCGCGGCGAGAAAGGTTGTCAGCGAGGTGACGATGGTCCGCGAGAAGACCTCGTTGAGGCTGCGGTTGAAGATGGTCTCCAGCGGTTCCGAGGTTCCCTTGCGCAGGTTCTCGCGGGTGCGGTCAAAGACCACGACCGTATCGGTCAGGGAGTAGCCGGCGATGGTCAGCACGGCGGTAATAAACAGCAGGTTGATCTCCTTGTCCATGACATAGAACACCGCGAACAGCGCCAGCACGTCATGCAGGGTGGCGGCCAGGGCGCCGACGGCAAATTTGAGGTCGAAGCGCCAGCCGACATAGCAGAGAATGGCGAAGAGCGAAATCGCCACCGCCACCAGGGTATCCTGTTTGAGCTTGTGGCCGATAGAAGGGCCGATCTCGCTGGAGGATTCCACGACGAAACCATTATCCGGCATCTCCTTGGTGAAGGAGTTTTTGATCGCATCGGCGACACTTCCCTCGTGCTGGTAGCTTTTGCCGACCTTGATCTGCAGCTTGTTCCCCTCGTGGATCTCCTGCAGGGTCGCCTCCTTCAGCCCGTGGCGGGCGAGAATATCGCGGGCGGCGTTGAGGGATGGGGGTTTGTTGAATTTGAGCTGCACGGCGGTGCCGCCGGTAAAGTCGGTGCCGAGGTTGGCGGCGCCGCGGGAGATCTGGACCACCCCGACCAGGCCGGTGAGGACGATGATTGCCGAGAGCAGAAAGGCGAGGGCGCGTTTACCGATGAAGTTGATGTGCAGATTTTTCAGCAGGGCAAAGCCGGTGCCGCCGAAGCTGCTGCTTTTCAGGCGAAAGCGGTTATGTACCAGATCAAAAATGATCCGGGTCGTCACCAGGGAGGTGAAGAGGTTGATGAGGATCCCCAAGCTCAGGGAGACCGCGAACCCCTTGACCGGGCCGGTGCCGAACTGGAACAGCACTGCCGCAGTGATCAGGGTCGTCACATGGGAATCCATGATGGTCAGAAAGGCCTTGTCGTACCCGGCGGACAGACTGGCCCCTGGCGTTCGCCCCAGACCCAACTCTTCCTTGATGCGTTCGAAGATCAGCACGTTGGCATCGACCGACATGCCGACCAGCAGCACGATGGCGGCAATTCCCGGCAGGGTCAGGGTGGCACCGAGGGCGGCCAGGACGCCCATGAGCAACAGGATGTTTAGTATCAGACCGACATTGGCCACCAGCCCGGCGAAGCGGTAGTAGATGGCCATGAAGAGCATGACCACCAGCACGCCGACGGCGCCGGCCATCAGCCCCTTATGAATGGAATCCAGACCGAGAGAAGGGCCGACGGTCACGTTCTGGATGATCTCGACCGGGGCAGGCAGCGACCCGGCGCGCAGCACGATCGCCAGGTCGGCCGCCTCCTTGGCGCTGAAGGCTCCGCTGATCTGGGCGCTGCCGCCCGAGATCCGCTCCTGAATCACCGGCGCCGAATAGATGGTGTTGTCCAGTACGATGGCAAAGCGCTTGCCGACGTTGGCCGCGGTGACCTGGTCGAAAATTCTGGCGCCCACTGTGTCGAAGGTGATGGAGACGTAGGGGCTGTTGGTCCGGGGGTCCATCCTCACCTGCGCATCCTTGAGCAGATCGCCGGTAATGACGGCGCGTTTTTGCACAGCCAGGGGGATCTGGCCCACTTCGACGCCCTGGGAGTCGACCCGCTTCTCCATCAGAATTTGCACGTCGGCGGGCAGGGACGCAGCCGGGGTTGCCGGATCGACGCCCTTGGCCAGCAGCTTGAATTCGAGCAGCGCGGTCTTGCCGATCAGGTCGATGGCGCGCTGCGGGTCCTTGATGCCGGGCAGCTGGACGACGATGTGATCCGCCCCTTCGCGTTGAACCAGCGGTTCTGAGACCCCGAATTGGTCGATGCGGTTACGGATCGTCTCCAATGCCTGCAGAACCGTGCGGTCTTTCAGCTTCTGCCCGGTTTTGGCGGGGATACTGATCTGTACCGGGAACATCCCGGACTGTTCGGCGGGCTGTGATACGTCGAGATCAGGGTGAGATTTTTTCACACGGTCGTGGATACCGGTTGCGATGTCCCGGTCATACAGCACCAGCTGCAGCTGGTTGCCGCTCGTCCGGGTGATGCTTTTGAAGGGGGAGTTGGCGGTGACGAGTTCATCCTCCAGCTCAGTCGCCAGGCGATCCATGTAGCCGGCAACGGCGACGTCTGTTTTGACCGCCAGCACCAGCTGTGAGCCGCCCTGCAGGTCGAGGCCGAGGTGGACTTTCTCTTGAGGAAGAGGACTTTTCCACCAGGCGGGGAGTTGGCTGGTGAAGGTTGGAGCCAGCGATAAAAACGACAATAGGAGAAAGAAGAGGGTCAGACCCAGTCTTCGTTTAAGTTGATTGGACATCTGCGTATTCCTTTCAGATGCGTCCCGGAGTACTTCTCCCAGGGGGCGCATCTCTGCTGATTAAGGGTATGGCTGTCCTGCATTTTGTGGACGCGGGCCGTGAACCTGCATAAGGGGTGGTGGCCTTAAGCGGGATGAACCGGCGGGCGGCCGGAAAACATCCTGAAAAAGGACTGTACATGCTGAGTTTCTGACGGCAGGGGACGGCCAGTCTGAATGTGTTTTTTAGGGTCAGGCGAGAAAGGCGCCGGGTGGAGCTCGGCAGGGGGTGGCCGCAGTCAGTTTGGAAATGGCACTCTGGGGGGTGTGCCGGACTACGGAAATACGGAGAAAGCCGAGGACCTTTGGAGTAAAGGCCGGGGCGACGTGTAAAACATGATCAATTTTTGTAAGGCTGACAGCGAGCGAGTCGGACCCGACCTTGACGCTGAAACAGGTTTTCCCTCCGGATTGGGCGGAGGTCAGGTTGGTGGAGAAGGTCCCACCCGAGGCGAGGACGACAAAGATCAGCAGTAAAATCTGCAGCAGAGGTTTTTGGTACGGGCGGATCAGGCCGTGAGGTTTCATAAAAAAACGCTAGCATGGACAGTCATACCCTGACAAGGGAATAAGCTGGCGCGTTGGTTGTTGACCGGGAGCCGGAGCACATAAATTAACCAGTCAGTAGAAGGCGGTCTTTATGCAACAACATTCCGAGATGATTGATGTGCCGATTCCTGTTGAACCGATCCATACAAGGTAGAATTGCAGCAGGCCGCCGGTTATCAAATATGTTTCATGGCGTTTAAGCGCTAACTTCTGCTCCGGTGTCGACTCCCGCGGTGATAGTCATAGCCAGTGAGCTCTTGTCGGGCTGTAGCGCCTGTGGTAGGTTTCTCCTCCCGGCCGGACACAGTCGAAACCGGTCCTTCTGCCGATTTTCGATCAGGGATGTATCTTTGTGAAACAACCAGTCAATCCTGTTCCAGACAGCGATCAACCTCCGGGGCATCCGCGCAGCTCCCTCGCCGCACTGAGTCTGGCTGCTCTTGGGGTCGTCTTCGGGGATATCGGGACGAGCCCGCTCTACGCTCTGAAGGAATGCTTTCACAGCAGTCATGGACTGGTGCCGACTCCGGACAACGTGCTCGGGATCCTTTCCCTGATTTTTTGGGCCCTGATCCTGGTCATCTCCTTCAAATATCTCAGCTTCATCCTGCGCGCCGATAATAATGGGGAAGGCGGGATCATGGCCCTGACCGCCCTGATTCTGCCACGGAAAGCGCGCGATCAGGGAAACCGGAAGCTGCTGGTGATCCTCGGCCTGTTCGGCGCCGCCCTGCTTTACGGTGATGGCATGATTACCCCGGCGATTTCGGTTCTCTCGGCGATTGAAGGGCTGAAAATTGTGACGCCATCGATCGCTCCCCTGATTATTCCACTGACGGTCGCGGTCCTGGTTATTCTCTTCTTCTTCCAGTCGCGGGGTACGGGCAAGATCGGCGCGGTCTTCGGCCCACTCACCCTGGTCTGGTTTTTGGTCCTGGCCCTCCTCGGGATCCGCCAGATCATCACCTACCCTCAGGTTTTAATGGCGGCCAGTCCGCATTACGCCCTGCACTTCCTGTACAATAATGGCTGGCCGGCTTTTTTGGTTCTCGGCTCGGTGTTTCTGGTCGTCACCGGCGGCGAGGCGCTCTATGCTGATATGGGCCATTTTGGCGTGCGTCCGATCCGGCTGGTCTGGTTCAGCCTGGTCTTGCCGGCGCTGGTCATCAATTATTTCGGCCAAGGCGCGCTGTTACTCTCACACCCTGAGGCCTTGGAAAATCCCTTCTATCACATGGCACCACACTGGGCGCTGGTGCCGCTGGTGGTGCTGGCCACCGCAGCCACCATTATCGCCTCGCAAGCGGTTATTTCGGGGTCTTTCTCCATCACTATGCAGGCGATCCAGCTCGGTTTCAGCCCGCGTCTGACCGTCTCCCATACCTCAGCCAAGGAACGCGGGCAGATTTACCTGCCTGCCGTCAACTGGCTGCTGATGTTCAGCTGCATCGGTCTTGTTATTGGCTTCGGCTCCTCCAGCAACCTGGCCGCCGCCTACGGCTTTTCGGTGACCACCGACATGATCATTACCACCCTGCTCTTTTTCTTCGTGACCCGCGAACGCTTCCACTGGCCGCTCAGGACATCCCTGCTGCTTTGTGGCGGCTTCCTGATTTTCGATCTCGCCTTCTTCGGCGCCAACTTCGCCAAAATACTGCACGGCGGCTGGTTCCCGCTGTTGGTCGCGAGCCTGGTCTTTACCCTGATGTCAACCTGGAAGACCGGGCGCAGAATCCTCTCCAAACGGCTGCGCGAGGGATCCCTGTCGATCAGCAACTTCCTCTCCTCGATCAGCGTCTCCATGCCGCCGCGGGTTGAGGGGACCGCGGTCTTCATGTCCGGCAACTTGCATATTGCGCCCCCGGCGATGTTGCACAATCTCAAGCACAACCGGGTTCTGCACCAGCGCATTATTATTCTCGCCGTCGTCACCGAGGATGTGCCGCATGTGCCGGAAGCCCGGCGGAGCGAGTTGGAAGATGTCGGTGAGGGGATCTATCTGCTGGTGCTGAGTTACGGTTTCATGGATGAACCGGATGTACCGCAGGTGCTCTCAACTCTTGAGGTGGGGGGGCGTCCTTTTAAGTTGATGGAGACGACCTTCTTCCTGGGGCGCGAGACGATCATCCCCTCGTCCCGGCCGGGGATGGCTCTCTGGCGCGAACATCTTTTCACTACCATGTCACGCAACGCCCGTACCGCCACCAGTTTCTTTGGTCTGCCGCCGAACCGCGTCGTCGAACTGGGAATGCAGATCGAGATCTGAGCGCCCGGTTACGCACTTGATCCGTCAAAGTGACTCGCCTGACGCCTTCCTCCTCCGCTTGTACCGCTTAAAAAAGAGGTTTTATCATCGCAGCCTGATACCAGAGCCCCCGCCGATTCAGGTTTTTTTTGGGCTATTTGCTCTGCTTCAACTGCAGGAGATGGTCCACTACCTGCCGGGTGCGGGCAGGAAAATCTGTAATCAGGCCGCTTACGCCCATGACCGTGAGTTCATCTATTGTTTCAACGTCGTTGACTGTCCAGACATTGACATGAATCCCCGCCGTGCGCAGCCGCGCGACATCCTCTTTGGTGACCAACGCGGCAGCGGGATGATAGGCCGTCGCTGCGTATGCGCGACAGAGCTCCAGCGGGTCAGCGGGGCGCGTCCCTTCCACCAGAACGGCGCGCGCCAGTTGCGGGAGCCGGGTGCGCGCTTCGGCGAGATACTGATGTTGAAATGAGGACAACAGGACCCTCTCCACCATGTCGCAAGAGCGGATCATTTCCACCACACTGGCTGTCACGCGGCTATGCCCCTTGAGCCGCGCGTGGTCCTTGATCTCGACGTTAACCGTCCAGTCCTTTTCGCGGGTGAAGTGCAGCGCCTCCTCAAGGGTCGGAAGCCGGCAACCGACATAGCTCGCAAGTTGATGATCACTGATTTCGTGTGCGGCTACAGTGCCGAAGGGGTCCGAGGCGGCAAACCAGCTGCCGGCATCCAGCCGGCGGGTTTCATCCAGAGTCAGATCACAGACGCGCCAGGGAGCTTGACCGGCAAATTCCGGGCGCCGGGAAATATCCGTGGTGCGTTGAAGGCTGTCGTCATGCATAACCACCGGGATACCATCTGCGGTGAGGCAGACGTCCAGCTCCCACATCTGCGCTCCCTGGCGGAGGGCGCAGTCCGCGGCGGCGAGGGTATTTTCTGGCGCGCTGCTGCGGGCACCACGATGAGCAATGATGAACACCGTCGGGTCTGCCGGGAACAGAAGGTTTGCTTTCAAGTGCTGGTCCGTCATCGCTAAATCTGCCTCCTTCAAGTTGCTTTTTCAATTATCTGGGGGTATGAGAATAGTAACCATATGTAAAAGTGAGTAAAAGTGAGAGGGGTTACAATTCGCCGGAGGTGTTGCCGCAGACCGGAAATTCCCTGCTCGACGCCATCCTCCGGCGGGCGCAAAGGATGACTCTCCTGATGGCGAGACGGGGACGATTGAGTGGTCTCAAGCTGTGGAACGACATTACAAACCCCAGCCCCAATACGCCAGAAATTTGCTAAAATCCCGCATATCTGATGCGTCACGGGCCCAGGGTTTGAGACTGGTGTAAAAAGTCGTACCATCCTGTTTGTCTTTGCCGAGGACCTTATCCTGGCCGATGTGCCAATCGAGCGCCCACCAGCTCATAAAAAGGCGTTCGCGGGTTTTGAAGCTCCCCTTCACATAGCCTTTGCGTGCTCCGGAGGTTACGAACATCGAGGTGGTATGCTGCTTCGAGATCGGCAGGTTGTTTAAATCTGCCAGGGGTTTGAGGTGCATCGGGATAGTGTTTGTCTGGATTGTATCGACTGGAGCCAGCCAGACATTCATAACCCGATGGGTGTCGGGCCTGATGCTGATCTGGATGCGGAGTGGTGCCGCACCGGCCTGCGGATAGCTTAACCGCGCCGGGAGATCTTCGGAAAAAACCGTCTGGCGGTCTGGCGGCCAGCCTTGAGGGAACGCCGGCGGCGTAAGGTATGACGTGGGAATAAAGGCCAGGTAGCAGCCGCAGGTATGGACGCTGGTGACGAGCAGGGGCTGGTGCTGCGCATTAAGCGTGATCACAATCAGCAGCCCGATGTTTTTGCCGGCCCCCAGATAGAATGGGCTGAGGCCGCCCGGAATTTCCTGAAAGTGAACCCGGTAAATCAGGTTGGTGTAGTCACCCCTGGGAGTGGTGAATGGTCGCTGCGCTGCATAGATCACCGCGGTGTCGGGATCGATAAACACCTCCTCGTCAGAAGTCGCGCGTACGGTACCGATGCGGTTATGGTCGGTGCTGTTCTCTTCAATCCAGAACACCGGGGCGAAGCGATTGAGCAGTTGATCTCCCGGTTCGGCAAGGTAGGGAGTGGCTGTGGCCAGCGACGAGGGTTTGGGCGCATTGATACACCCCGTTAAAAGCAGCGGGATAAAAACGGCCAGGAGGACAGGAATACGAATTTTCAGGGTGAAGCGGGTGGAGTTGAACATCAGATAATTCCTCAAAGGATTGGCAGCCGATGTCACCCGCAGGATGGCCAGATCGATCATCTCCGGGCGGGATTAAAATTGTGATCACGGCCAAGTCGCGCAAAAGATTTACTTTTATCTAACGATAATAACAGGAAAAGAGTTATTTTTATGTTTCATCAGCCTTAGACAGGATGAGTGTTGACGATTCGACAAGATTGCCGCGCGCGGATTGACGTCACACGAGGCTCTTTGGGAGCTGGAGCTTTTTTTAGGGTGCAGGTTACTGTTGTTAGTAGAAGGCGAGGATTTTTTCATTGACTGAAAATGCGAGGATAGCTCTGGTGACCGGGGCGAGTCGAGGAATCGGCGCTGCGATTGCGCGTGAGCTGGCGTCAGCCGGTTTTGCGATCTGGCTGAATTATCGCAGCGATCATCTGGCGGCTGAGCAAGTCGCTAAAGAGATTGAAGCCGCCGGGGGAATTTGCATCCTGGTTCCTTTTGATGTCGCTGATCCCGTCGCGGTTGAGGCCGCGTTGGAACCCTTGCTCAAGGAGCAGGTGCCTTTCGTGCTGGTGAATAATGCCGGTTTTGCGCGCGATGGCATCATGGCGATGATGAGTCAGTCCGACTGGGGCAATGTCCTCGCCGTTCACCTCAACGGCTTTTTCAATGTTACCCGTCTGGTGGTCGCCCGGATGCTGAGGAAGCGTCAGGGGCGGATCATCAATATTGTCTCGACTTCGGGTGAATCCGGAGTCGCTGGCCAGGTCAACTATTCGGCGGCCAAGGCCGGACTGATCGGCGCGACCCGTTCTTTGGCCGCAGAAGTCGGGCGCCGGAATATTCTGGTCAATGCCGTCTCGCCGGGGTTTATCACGACTGAAATGACCGCCGAACTGTCGCAGGCGCAGATTCTGCCATTGATCCCTCTGGGGCGGTTCGGAACACCGGAAGAGGTCTCGGGCCTCGTCGGTTTTCTCTGTTCTGAGCGGGCGAGCTACATCACGGGTCAGGTCTTTGCCGTCAACGGCGGCGTGCATATTTAAACGACAGGAATTCTCATTGTATCGCGTTGCTATCACCGGAATCGGAATCGTCTCCTGCCTAGGGAACAATCTTCAGGAAGTGGGCGCCGCCTTGCGCGCCGGGCGCTCCGGAATTGTCATTGATCCGCGGCGGGTCGAGATGGGTTTTCGCAGTCCGTTGACCGGGCAGATCAGTAACTTTGATGACAGCCTGCTGTCACGCAAGCAGCGCAAGAGCATGCCCGATTTTGCGGTCTGGGCCTATGCCACGGCACGGGATGCGCTGGCGCAGGCCGGGCTTGACGCGGCAGCAATCGCGAATGATATGACCGGCCTGATTTACGGCTGCGATTCAAGCTGTGTCGCGGCGGTGGAACAGGTCGCTGTCCTGGCCGAAAAGGGAGACACTCACTCCATCGGCAGTGGCCAGATCTTCCGTTCTATGACTTCGACCGTCACCATGAACCTCAACACCCTGTTGCAAACCCGCGGCGCCTGCTGGTCCCTCAGTTCGGCCTGTTCCAGTGGCGGACACGCCGTCGGGCAGGCCGCCGATCTGATCCGTCTCGGGCGTCAGGAACGCGTGATCTGTGGCGGTGCCCAGGAGATCAACTGGCAATCGATGTGCAGTTTTGACGGGCTGGGGGCCTTTTCGCCGCGCGTTGAGGACCCTTGCGCTGCCAGCCGCCCCTTCGACGCCGAACGCGATGGCCTGGTGCCGAGCGGCGGTGCCACAAGCGTCGTGCTGGAGCGTTACGATCTGGCTGAAAAAAGGGGAGCCTGCATTCTGGGTGAACTGCTCGGTTATGGTTTCTCCTCGGATGGGGGACAGCTAGCGGTGCCGAGTCACGACGGGATCAGTCGGGCGATGCGCATGGCCCTGGATCAGAGCGGCCTCGCGGCGGCCGAGATCGATTATCTCTCTGCCCATGCGACGTCGACCCCGGCGGGTGATGCTGCCGAGGCGGCCAATATCCGGGCTGTCTTCGGGGCCAGCACGCCACCGATTTCATCCCTGAAATCGATGACCGGTCATGAACTTTGGATGTCGGGGGCCTCGCAGGTGGTCTATGCGACGATCATGGCCCAGCAGAAATTTATTGCGCCGAATATCAACTATACCCGGCCGAGCGCTGACACTGCCGGACTGAACATCATTCGCGAGACCATTCATCAGGCCCCATCGAAGGTGCTGTGTAATTCAGCCGGCTTTGGCGGCACCAACTCTGCGCTTGTCCTCCGGTTTTCCTGAGTTTATGGCTTATGATTCTATCGTTATCGGAGCGGGGCTCTCCGGTCTGACCTCCGCACTGCTGCTCGCCCGCAGCGGTCGTAAGGTGCTGATCCTCGAGCGACACCACCAGCCGGCACCGGTGGTGCGTGGCTTCAGCCGTGACGGTCTGTATTTCGACAGCGGTTTCCACTACGTCGGTGGCCTGGGAGCAGCTGGCCCCTTGGGCTCATTTTTGGGGCATCTGGGGCTGGCCGCCAGGCTGGAGATTTTCCCCTATGCCGAGCGGGGGTTCGATCGGTTACGCATCGCGGCAACCGGTGAGACCTTTGCGCTGCCGGTCGGCTTCGCGGCGATCAAGGCTGAGCTGGGGGAGAGGTTCCCCGCCGCCCGCGCCAAGCTTGAGAGTTATCTGGATCTGATCGCTCAGCAATGGTGCTCCTTCCCCTATCTGGATCTGGATGCCGATATCAGCGCTTTCGGCATGCAGACGGTTCATGGACCATCCCTGTATGAACGCCTGCAGGAATTCAGTACCTGGCCGCAGTTGCAGGGTCTGCTCTCGATGCACAGCCTGCTCTATGGTGTTCCCCCGGAAGATGCGCCGGAAACCCTGAACGCTCAGGTTGCCGGTTCCTATTACCACTCGGTGCATGGGATTGTCGGGGGTGGCCGGGCGCTGGTCGAGGCTCTACTTGAACTTCTGACCAACGCGGGGGTGGAAGTTCGGTGTCGCGCAGAGGTCACAGCCGTGCGCACGGATGCTGGTGCTGTCAGCGGTGTTCAGCTGCTCAGCGGCGAGAAAATACCGGCCAGAGAGCTGGTGGTCACCCTGAATCCGGCGCTGCTGCCAAAGATGTTGCCGCCGGGAGTGTTGCGACCGGCTTATCTGAAGCGTTTAAATAATTTACGTCAGACCTCATCTGCCTATATAGTGTTCGCCAGAAGCGCAAAACCCCTCGAATTCCTGCGCCACAGAAACCTCTTTATTCAGCAGCAAGCCGGGATCTTCGGTCATGACGCACAGAAGCCACTGACTGAGCGCTCCATCTACCTGACCGCAGCAGATCAGGGGCGGGATGGTGCGCTTATGGGTTTGATCGGCATCGTTCCCGCGAGTTATGCTGAAGTCGCGGCCTGGGACAGCAAAGATCAACGTCATGCCCGGGATTACCAGGCGCATAAAACTGCGATCGGAGAAACCCTTTTGCGGATGTTCGCGGCGAATTGCCCAGAACTCGCTGACCTGGAACTCCTTGAACTGGCAACCCCATTGACCCTGCGCGATTATTCCAATGCTCCGGCGGGAGCAATTTACGGGGTCGGGCGCTTCATTGGCCAGTATAATCCGTCCCCGGTGACCCGTTTGCCCGGCCTGTTTCTGTCCGGTCAGGCGATTGCCGCTCCCGGTCTATTGGGGGCCCTGGTTGCCAGCTACCTGACCTGTGGTTCGATCCTGGGCCATGAACATCTGCGAAAAGAGCTAAAAATATGGCGTTAGAATCTGTGGTTGTGACTGGAATCGGGATTATCTCCCCCCTCGGGCACACCTTTGACGCGTTGATGGCAGCTCTGTACGTCGGGGAATCAGGGGTCAAAATCGTACCCGAGCTAGACCATATCGGCGGCTTGCGCTCGCGCCTGGCCGCACGAGTTGAGGGGGTCGAGCCTAAAAATATCCCCCGCAAAATCCGGCGTTCCATGTCAAATATGTCGGTCTACGCCTATCTGGCCAGTCAGCAGGCGCTGGCGATGGCTGCTTATCCGGAGGCGCTGCTGGCCAGCGGGCGCACCGGGGTGATGATCGGTTCAACCCTGGGGAGTACCGAAACCAGCGAGGCGTTTTTCGCCGACTATTTCCGCGATCACAGTCTTGAACGGATGAAGTCCGGCCTGTTCTTTCAGATCATGGGGCACTCCTGCGCGGCAAATGTCGCCCAGTCGCTGGGGATTACCGGCCGGGTCATGGCTCCTTCGGCGGCCTGTGCCACCAGCTGTCAGGCGCTAGGTTATGCCTATGAACAGATCGCCTTCGGCCGCCAGGATGCCATCCTCTGCGGTGGCGCCGACGAGTTTCACCCCCTGACGGTGGCGACCTTCGATGTGATGCATGCTGCCTCGACCGCCTACAATCAGCAACCGGACGCCGCACCTCGTCCCTTCGATCGCGCCCGTGATGGTCTGGTGTGTGGTGAGGGGAGCGGCATCCTGCTGCTCGAAAAACGCAGTGTTGCCGCAGCGCGCGGGGCAAGGGTGCTGGCCGAGATCATCGGTTTCGCGACCACCTCGGACACCTCGAGTATCGCCAATCCCGATGCCGGAGCAATGTACGACTGCATGCGTCTTGCCCTGGAAGATGCCGGGCTGGCTAGCAGCGATCTCGATTACATCAACGCCCACGCCACCGGAACCCTGCAGGGGGATGTCGCCGAGGCCGAGGCGATCCGGCGTCTGGTCGCCGATCGGGTGCCGGTCAGCAGCCTTAAAGGGCATCTGGGCCACACAATGGCGGCCAGTGGTTCGATTGAACTGGCGGCCTGCATCGGTATGATGCGTCAGGGTGAACTGATCCGGACGCGCAATCTCGACGAGGTTGATGAGCAGTGTTGTGGCCTCTGGCATCTTCAGCAGAACCAGCAGACAACACCGAAAATTGTATTGAAAAATAATTTTGCCATGGGGGGCATAAATTGCACCCTGATCATGAGGAGCAGCATGTATGACTGAAGCGGACGTGATTGAACTGATCGATTCCAGTCTGGCCGATGAATTCGAACTCGACCGGGAGGCTATGACCCCCGAGGCTAATATCTATACAGATCTGGGCCTGGACAGCCTCGACACCGTCGATATGGTTATCGTTCTGGAAGGCGCCTTCAAGTTCAAGATTCGCGAAGAAGAATCGGTGCGGGCCATCCGCACCCTTAGTGATATCCACAACTTTGTCCTGCAAAAAATTGCTGAACAGGGTTGAGCTATCGGAACAGGTCGAGTCTGGGATTTATTCTGGATCATCCGCTATGCAAGTGAGGACTTGAGTGATACTGCTGCTGATGAATCTCTGGTGTTACGGCACGCTGCTGCTCTGGACCCTGCTCGGAATCCTGGCTTTCCCCTTTGCTTTCGGCCTGGGGCTGCTGTTTCTGCGTCAGCCGGCCGACAAGCTGGCGCGTTGGTTTATCTGGTTGTATGGCCGCGGCTGGTTGCTGCTGATGAGCCCCTTTGTACGTTTCCGCCGCGAGCAGATGGCGTTAATCAAGGCTGATACTCCATGCCTGTTCGTGGTGAATCACCTGTCGTTTTTTGATACCTACTGCATGGCGCTGCTGCCGGTGCATGACATCACATTCGCGGTGCGCTCCTGGCCGTTCCGCATGTTCTGGTACAGCGGCTTCATGCGCCTGGCGCGCTATCTGGATGTCGAGGGGAGCAGCTGGGATGAGACCCTGTGCAACAGTAAGAGCGCTTTTGCGGCCGGGGGGACGGTGCTGTTCTTCCCAGAGGGACATCGCAGTCGCGACGGTCAACTGCAGCGTTTCTACTCCGGCGGGTTCAAGGTCGCGATTAACGCCGGGGTGCCGCTGATCCCACTGTGCATCGATGGCACCGACCGGCTGCTGCCGCCCGGACGCAAGCTGTTTCGTCCTTGTCAGGTCCGGTTGCGCGCGCTGGAGCCGATTGATACGCGCGCCTTCAACGATGATGAGGGGCACAGCCGTCTGCGTAAACTGGTGAAGGGTCGCATGACCGCTGCCCTGGACGAGATGCGCGGCACACCCGGCTGAGGGTGCCTGCTGAAGCTATCGCCCCAATGGAGAGAGTGATGAACCTGAGCCTGCCGATGGCGGCCGAAGCCCTGGTGCCGCATCGTTTGCCGATGCGGCTGGTGGAGCGCTTACTTGAGATTGACGGCCAGAACGGCGTCGTCGAGGCGCTGGTGCGTGCCGACTGTCCGCTGGTCGATGAACAGGGTCAACTTGAGGATGTCGCCCTGATCGAACTGATCGCTCAGAGCTTCGCCGCGCTCCGGGGTTATCTTGACCGGCGCGCCGGATTCCCGGTGCGTCAGGGTTTTCTGGTCGGGATCAAGAAGCTCGTCCGCTTACACAGCACGAGGGTCGGGGATTGTCTGCAGATTCACATCCGCACTCTGGCCGAACTGGATGGTTTTGCCGTCGCTGACGGTGAAATCTGGACAGATAAAACCCTGATCGCACGGGGTGAAATCAAGATATGGATCAACTGAAAATGCGCAAATTATGCTGTTTGAACCTCCTGCTGGTGGTTTTGTTCCTGGTCGCCGCACCTCTCGGTGCCGCCGAAACCACGGACTTGCACACCCTGCTGCGGCAGCTGCAGGATACCGCAGGACAGACTCATTCCCTGAAGAGTGATTTTATCCAGGAGAAAGAGTTGGCAATTTTTTCCGAGAAGCTGGTGTCCGCAGGGCGCTTCGCCTATCAACAGCCGGACCGGTTGCGCTGGGAACTGCTGACCCCCATAGACTCGGGTTTTGTCTTGCGTGGTGACAAGGGGGAACGCTGGAACAGCCTCAGCCGTGAGCGCAGTGACTTTTCGGTGGCCAATGATCCGATCATGGGGATCATTGCCCGGCAGCTGCTGGCCTGGGCGCGGGTTGATCTCGACTGGCTGCAGAGTCGTTACCGCATGGAGCTGTTGGCCGAGTCGCCGGTCAGGTTGCGTCTGACCCCCCTTGATAAAGGGGAGGCAGGTTTCATCGAGGAGCTGCAGATTCTGTTTGCCGGGGATCGCAGCCATGTTGCCGAGGTGTTGCTCAAGGAGCAGGGCGGGGACAGTACCCTGCTGCGTTTTACTAACGTTCAGCTGAATACGGCGCTGCCAGTCGCGACCTTTGAGGCCCCGGAATTTAAATGAAGTTGATTGCCTCCTGTTACATCCTGATGCGCGAGCGACGCGGCTGGCTGGTGTTGATTCTGCTGCTGCTGGTCCTCGCCAGTGGCTGGAATCTGGCCCATTTAAAGATCGAGGAGAGTATCGTCTCCATGCTGCCGGACGGCGATTCGCGGGTCGCCGATGACTTTCATCTGTTGCAGCAAGCTCCTTTTGCGCGCAAGCTGGTCATTCATCTGCGCGCGGCGCCGGGGGTTGCGGTCAGCGATTTAATGAAAGCGACCGATCAACTCCGTGATTCTCTCCCGCCGGATCTGTTTATTCATCCCGTAAGTGGACCGGGTGAGCTGGGGAGTTCGCCCCTGCTGCGTGAGCTGGGGGATTTTTTGCCGCTGCTGGCTGATGCGCAGGATTTGCAGAAAATTGACCAACAGCTGCAGCCGGAGCAGATCGATCGCAGCATCGCTGAAGATTTGGCGCAACTGCTGCAGCCGCAGGGCGTGGCGTTGAAACAACAGATCCAGAGAGATCCGTTGAACCTGCAGCGTCTGGCTCTGGCCAAACTTGGATATGTCAATCCGCTCCCCGGGGTGCGTTTGGTCGAAGGCCATTTTCTCAGCGCCGATGGCCGCAGCAGCCTGATTTTGGCAGATACTCCGGTGTTGATTACCGATGCGGCGGGTGCGCGGGAACTGCTTGAGACGTTTCGTCAGGCTCGACAGCAGCTCCCTGTCGGGATCAGCGCTGCGCTGATCAGCGGGCACGGCTATACCCTGGCCAATGCCGATGCAATAAAGAACGACATGCGGCTGGTCCTGCTGGTCTCCGGACTTGGCATTCTGGTGCTGTTTCTGGTGTTCCTCCGCAGCTGGCGGGCGCTGGCGGTCTACCTGTTGCCACTCTTCAGTATGGCGCTGGCGCTGCTGGTCGCATCAGTCTGTTACGGGCGTCTCTCGGGGATTACGGTCGGTTTCGGCGCGGTCCTCCTCGGCATCACCATCGACTTCGGCCTGCATGTCTATTTTGCCCTGCGCTATGGGCAGGGGGAGCCCGCCGAACTGCTGCGGGCGGTAGCGCGGCCGGTAATCTTCGGCGCTCTGACCACCCTGGCCGCTTTTGCCGCGCTCTTGCGCTCCGAACTGCCCGGACAGCGGCAGCTGGCGATCTTTGCGATTGCCGGGATTCTTGCGGCTCTGCTTCTGGCGCTGCTGTTTTTGCCCCACTTTATCGTGGCCCGTGGCCCGGTGAATCCCCTGAGTCGCAAGGCCTATCGTCGACATATCTATCTGCGTAAACCCTGGTTGCGCTGGGCGGTGTTGAGCCTGTGGCTGGGGCTGTGCTGCCTCGGTGCGCTGCAGGCTCGGCATCTGTCGATCAACGGCGAACTTCGTCAGCTCAGCTATCTGCCCACCGCATTGCAGCAGAACGAACAACAGCTGGCCAAAGTCTGGGGCAATATGCGCGGTCGGGCCCTGGCTTTCGCCGAAGCGCCTGATCTGGAAACCGCCCTGCAACTCAATGAGCGCCTCTGGCAACTGCTGGGAGAAAAAGGCCTGCAGACGGAGTCGGTCAGCCTGGCTCCCCTGTTCCCTTCGGCGCGGACTCAGCAGCAACATCTGCAGAATTGGGAGAGCTTCTGGCAGGAGCGGCGACTGCCGACAGAAGCCCTTGTGCAGAAAGCGGGGGCGCACTACGGCTTTGCCGGGGACGCTTTTGCGCCATTTTTTGCGCGCCTCGCCCAGCCGCAGGCCGTGCTCGATGTCCCGACCCTGCAGCGCTGGGGTCTCGGCGGGCTGCTGGAGAATCTGTTGCTGCAGGACGAGCGCGGTTATTATCAGGTGCTGACCCTGATTCCCGACCGCCCTGAGCTGATCAGCAGTCTGGACTCCGAGCTCAGTGCGTTGCCGGGGTTGACCCTGGTTTCGCAGACTCGCTTCGGGCGTCAGCTCAGTCAGGAGATCTCCAGCGACTTCAAGCACTTTATCCTGCTCGCCGGTCTGGCCGTGCTGCTGCTGCTGCTGTTACTGTTTCGCCGCCTGCCGGAGGTGCTGCTGGCGCTCCTGCCGGTTATGACCGGACTGCTGGCGATGTTCGGCGGCATGGGCTGGCTCGGGCTGGAGATGAACCTGTTTAATGTGGCGGCGGCGATTCTGATTATCGGTCTGGGGGTTGATTACGGGATCTTCATGGTCTGTCATAGCCAACAGCCGGAGGATCTGGCCTCGTCCCGTGCGGTGCTGGTTTCCGGTTTGACCACCCTGGCGGGCTTCGGTGCCCTGGTCCTGGCCAAGCACCCGGCGCTGCATTCTATCGGACTGACGGTTCTGCTCGGGATCAGCGCCGCCGTTCCGACCGCGGTGCTGGTGATTCCGGCCCTGCGCGTCAAGAGGAACTGAGGCTTGCGTATTTTATCCATTTGTCTGCTGCTGGCGCTTGGCGCCTGCGGACCGACGCTTTCCACGCTGCAGCTGCCCGAAAACTGCCGGGCCGCACAGTCTCGGTCCCAACTGATTGCCGGTAACTGGCGGCAGCAACCCCATATCTGGCGCTTGCGCCAGGCTGCGCTGCTGGAGATCGGGTCGAAGAAGATTCCGCTTGAGGGGTTCTTGCGCCTCGACCTGCGACACAAAGAGGCGCGGCTGCTGGCGTTGAACGAAATGGGCCTGGTGCTGTTTGATCTGCAGGTGACAGAGCAGGGGGAAGTGCTGCATCGCGCCATCCCCCAGATCAGAGAGCACAAAGCCGTGGCTCGGGGCGTCGCCCAGAGTTTACGCCGGATCTTTCTGCAGCCGTTGCCCGAGGCGAACGATCTGTTGCAGACCCAGGGCAATAGCCAGGGTCTGCGGCGGAGCCTTAGCGATGGCCAGCTGGAGTTTATTTTTGATTGCTCCGGCGATCTGCGTGAAACCCGCCAGCAGGCGAAAAGCGGCGAATGGCAGGTGATCTACAACGACTATCGCGATTATGCCGGTGCGCGCCTGCCCGAGGAGATTCTGTTCAACGATGAGACACACCGGGTCAAATTGTCCCTCTGGCAAAAAGAGGTGAAACAGGAATTATGAATCGCATGCGTCAGGCACTTGTTGAAGCCGCTGTGGCTCCGGCCCGATTGACCGGCGCGAGCGGGGCACAGAGCTTCTGTTTTGCCGAAAACTTTCTCGGCTTTGCCGGACATTTTCCCGGCTATCCGATTCTGCCGGGGGTTCTGCAGACCCTGCTGGCGCAGCTGCTGGCTGAGCAGATTGTCGGGGAGACGTTGCAGTTTCAGGAGCTTACACGAGCCAAGTTCACCCGCCAATTGCGCCCCGGCGAACTGATCGAGGTGGTCGTCAATTGTCAGGAGCGTGAGGGTCAGTGGCGCTGTGTGACCCGGTTGATGGTCGCCGCTGAACTGGCCGCCAGTTTCACCCTGCTGCTGGGCAAGGAGGCCGCGGTATGAAGAAACCTTATTTCCCGATGAAGGCGGGGGCGCCACCGCCCCTGCGCTGTACGGTCGAGCGGGTGGTGCGCTTCGAAGAGGTCGACCCCCTCGCGATTGTCTGGCATGGCCGCTATCCGAGTTATTTCGAGGACGCGCGGGTGATGCTCGGGCAAACCTACGGCCTCGGGTACATGGATCTCTACCAGCAGGGGGTGTTGGCACCGATCAAGCAATTGTTCGTCGATTACCAGCTGCCGCTGCGCTTCGGCGAAGCCTTCAGTATCGAGGCGATTCTGCACTGGAGCGACGCGACCAGGCTGAACCATGAGTTTATCCTGCGCAACGCGGCCGGAGAAGTCACGACCAGTGGTTATTCGGTGCAATTGTTGATGGACGAGCAGCAGCAGGTGCTGATGCTGCCCCCCCCTTTTTATGCCGATTTTCGTGAGCGCTGGCAGGCGGGGGCCCTGTTTTGAGTCGCGTGGTCCTGACCCGCGCAGTGCCGGTCACCGCGCTGGGGGAGAACCTCGCCGGCCTCTGGCAGGGGTTGCTGAGGGAGGAGAGCGGGATTGCGCCGCTGACGCATTTTGACTGCGGCAACTACCTCTCCGGTTTGGGCGGCGCTATCGCGGGTCTGCAGGCTCCGCCAGGCGGGTCGCGGCTCGATCCGCTGCTGGAACGGGTTGCCGTTCAGCTGGGCCCGCTGCCTGTCGGTTGTCGGCTGCTGGTCGCTTCGACAAAGGGGGAGATCGATCGATTAGAGACTGTCGGCCGCCAGAGAACCCTGTTCCCGCGTGGGGTGCTGTTCGAGCCGCTGCTGGCCAAGATCGCGCGGCGTTTCGATCTGGCCGATCCCGGCAGCAACATCAACGCGGCCTGCGCCTCGTCGAGCATTGCGCTGGCGCGTGGGGCCGCCCAAATCGCCGCCGGGCAGGCCGAAGCGGTGTTGATCTACTCCGCCGATATTTTGAGTGAATTTGTTTTCTCAGGGTTCTCGGCACTGCAGGCGCTCTCGCCTGAACCGAGCCGTCCCTTTGATCGTCAGCGTCAGGGCCTGACCCTGGGTGAGGCCGGAGTGGCGCTGTTGTTGATGAGTGAAGCTTGCGCCCGGACCGCGGGAGAAACAGTGCTGGCATATGTCGCCGGGTGGGGGGTCGCCAACGACGCCCATCATGTCACCGCCCCGGCGCGTGATGGCAGCGGGCTGATCCGGGCCAGTCGTCTGGCGCTGTGTAAGGCCGCGCTCGCCGCCGAACAGATCGCGGCGATCAACGCTCACGGAACCGGCACCGTCTATAACGACGCCATGGAGCTAACCGCCTTCGGCGAAATCTTTGGCGACAGTTTGCCGCCGATGCACGGTGTCAAAGGGAGTCTGGGGCATTGCCTCGGCGCGGCCGGCGGCGTTGAGATCGCCATCGCCGCACGGGCGCTGCAGGAACAAACAATCCCCGCAACCTGTGGCTGTCTTGATCCTGAAGAAGCCACCCGGGGCCGGGTCATGAATAGCTCACAGTCCATATCCGGCGACTACCTGCTCTGCACTAACTCGGGTTTCGGCGGGATTAACAGCGCGGTTATCCTGCAGCGGGGGGCACAATGAACGCCTGGATCAACGGCATCGGCTGGTTGACTCCGGCGGGATTGGGCATGGGGCGCGCTGCCACTGAGCAACCGCTGGTGGCGGGAGAGCTCGAAATACCGACGCGCAAGCTGATTTTTAGCGAGGTCGACCGGCGTTTCGGCCGACTGGATGATTTTTCGCGCATTGGGCTGGCTGCACTGGCCATGTGTCTGCGTGATGCCGGTGCCGAAGATTGGCAGGAAAAACGGCCTATCGGCATCATTGCCGCCAGTCGCTACGGCTGCCTGGCAACGGATATCGCCTACCTTAAGACCATGCTCCCTGAAGGGGGAAAACTCGCCAGCCCGAATCTGTTCGCCTATACCCTGCCGAACAGCTTTCTCGGTGAAGCAGCGCTGCGCTTCGGTCTGACCGGTACCAGTCTGGTGCTGAATCGTGCGGATAACACCCGTCTTGAGAGTCTGCGTTTTGCCCTCGAAGAGCTGGCCTGGAGCGATCAGCAGGCGGTGCTGGCCGGGATCTGTGACCTGGCGCAGCCCGATCTGGATGTGGTGGCTGGTAGGGGTGATGGGGACGATCTCCCCGGGGCGGTTTTCCTGCTGCTCGGGCGCGAGCCGGGGGAGCAGGGGACATACGGTGAACTGAAACTGGACAAGGGTGAGGTCTGGTTTGATGGAGTTAGACCTGCAGATCTGGCTGCGTTAATTAAGGCCTGTCTGGCAACGAATCGATAGATTTTTCGCGGAGGAGTTTGCCGCTGACATAAAAGGAGTTGAAAACCGATGAAAATGGCATTGATCTACCCGCGCTGGCCGAAGCTGGACCGCCAGACCGAGTTTCATCTGCCGCCGCATGGACCGGTGGTGTTTGCCGCGGCCCTGCCCGACAGGGTGGAGATCAACTTCACCGATGAGAACCTGCAGACCATCAACTTTGACGGCAGCTGCGATCTGGTCGCGATCTCGACCATGCTCAGCTCGCAGCTTCCGCGCGCCTTCGAGATAGCCCGCGAGTTTCGCGCGCGGGGCAAAAAGGTCATCTTCGGCGGCATCGCCACCATGCTTCATGCCGAAGAGGTGCAGCTGCATGCCGATTCGGTGTTCCTGGGTGAGGCCGAGGGCCGCATGGCTCGGGTGATCGAGGATTTTGAGCGCGGTGCGCTCAAGCCGGTCTACAATTACATGAACAATCACCCTGATATCAACCTGGTCGGTACCGCCAGACGTGAGATTCTCGATCGCGAGCTCTACAACTATCGCGGGGTGCAGATGCTCGATCTGGTCCACGCTTCGCGCGGCTGCAGGTTTGACTGTTTCCCCTGCTGCACCGGTTTCTTGGGCGGCAAGATGTTCCGCCCGCGGCCGGTCGACAAGGTCATCGCCGAGATGGAGGCGATTCAGAACAACCGCCTGTTTATCGTCGACAACTCCCTGGCTCAGGACAGGCAGTGGCTGATCGATCTGTTCACCGCCATGGCGCCCTTGAAGAAAAAATGGGTTTCCCATCCGATTCTGGATGATGATCTGGTGCTCAAACTGGCCGCCGAGGCCGGGGCCTGGTATGTCTACCAGGCGGTCTTCGACACCTCTGACACCATCCGCAACCGGGTCAAGCGTCTTAAGGATCACGGTATCGGCATCGAAGGGACGATCATTCTCGGCACCGATGATCAGAGTGAAGACGACATCAAGCGCCTGGTCGATTTTCTCATCGAGATTGAACTGGATGTCGCCGAGTTCACCATCATGACCCCCTTTCCCCAATCACCGGTCAGACGGCAAATGGAGAAGGAGGGGCGTATTCTCTCGAACGACTGGCTCAACTACACCGCCGACAAGGTCGTCTTCCAGCCGAAACAGATGACCCCGGAGAAGCTGCAGGAGATGTACTACTACGCCTGGGATACCTTCAATGCTGACAGCGGTCATCAGCTGAAGATGGGAGAGCTGTTCAAAAAGGTCATTCGTCGCGAGATGGATGACGGCACCTATCACCGTTACAATCCGCGCAAGCGGCGGATCTTCACTCGGGCGGAGGCGTGAGTCGCGTCTTTTTGATCTCGAGCAACAGGGCGACCGAGCCTTACCCGGTCTATCCCTTGGGCATGGCGGTAGTCGCCGGGGCGCTGCAGTCGGCCGGGCATCAGGTTCGGCAGTATGACCTTCTGGTTCAGGGCGAAGAGCCGCTGGGTGCCGCCCTCGAACAGTTTTCTCCGGGAGTGATTTCAATTTCGCTGCGCAATATCGACGACGTCGATTCTTTTAGTGGGGAGGGCGGCTGGTACCTGCAACAGGCAAAAAACCTGATCGAAACCCTGCGCGGGTTCAGTGCGGTCCCAATCGTGGTCGGCGGCCCGGCGTTGACCATCATGCCGGAAGCGATTGCCGAATTTCTGCAGGTTGATCATGCGATCATCGGCGAGGGGGAGCGCTCTCTACCTGAGCTGGTGCGGCAATTGGCCGCCGGTGAAAGCGCGCCGTTGGTTATTCCGCGTACCAGTCCGCTGACGGGAGACCAGTTCAGCGCGCCGCTGTTCGATCAGTCTTTGATCGACTATTACCTGCGGCAGAGCGGCATGGTCAATCTGCAGACCAAGCGCGGTTGTCCCTTTTGTTGCAGCTACTGTTCTTATCCGCATCTCGAAGGGGACCACTTCCGGGTGCGCGACCCGCGGCTGGTGGTTGATGAGCTTGAAGGCTTGACCCGGGACCACGGGGTCGAGCGGGTCTTTTTTACCGACTCGATCTTTAATGATCCGCAGGGGCATTACCTGCAGCTGGTCGAGGAGCTGCTGCGACGCGATCTGAAGCTGCGCTGGTCGGCGTTTTTCCGGCCACAGGGGCTGGGGCGTAAGGAGCTGGCGTTGATGAAGCGCGCCGGACTCTATGCCCTGGAGCTGGGGACCGACGCCGCCGCCGACCAGACCCTGGCCGGGATCAACAAGGGGCTGCGCTTCGATGAGGTGCTTGCGGTCAATCAGGCCTGCCTGGACGAACGTCTGGCCGCGGCCCACTTTGTCATGTTCGGCGGTCCGGATGAGGATGAGCAGTCGCTGGAAGAGGGGTTGCGGAATCTGCAGCTGCTCGGAGTTTCGGTGGTCTTCGCTTTTTCAGGGATCCGGATCTTTCCCGACGCCCCGCTGCATCTGCGAGCGGTCGCCGAGGGGCTGATAGCCGCTGAGACTTTGCTGTTAAAACCGGCCTACTACTTTTCACCGCGCCTCGACCGGCAGCTGATGGAAAATCGGATCACCGCCAGCTTTGCCGGGCGCGCTAATCGCATCTTCCCCCCCTCGGAGGGGCTGAAGCGGCTGCAGGTGATGAAAAAGTTCGGCTATCGTGGCCTGATGTGGGACCAGCTGGTCCGTTTCCCCAAGCAGCGCAGATAATCTCTAACCAGGAAAACCATGGCGCAACTGAACGCTAAAAATATTCTGCTGCTGCACCCGCTCGGTTATCAGCTGGCGGCGGCAGCGCGGGACATCTCACGCAAGGCGAATATCATGCCGCCCCTCGGCCTGGCGAGCATCGCCGCTTACCTGGAGCGCGCCGGTCTTTGCTGCGAGATCCTCGACTGTTATGCGTTCCCCGACGCCGATCAGCGCCTGCAGCAACTGCTGCGTGAGCAGCGCCCGGCTCTGCTCGGGATCAGCTGCACCACCGCCAGCTTTCATGATGGGGTACGACTGGCGCAACTGGCCAAGGCCGAACTGCCGGGTCTGCGTGTGGCGTTCGGCGGCCCGCATGTTTCGGCCTTAAAAGAGAAAGTTCTGGAGTTTTCTCCTCTGATCGATTATGCGGTGATCGGCGAGGGTGAGCAGAGCATGCTCGAACTGGCGCAGCTGGCCGGCGACTCGCCTGAAAACGTCGAGGGACTGGTGTGGCGCGCCGCCGACGGCGGTCTGGTCAATAACGGCTACCGGCGCCAGGCGCTGGTCCTCGATGAGCTGCCCTTTCCGGCCTACCATAAACTTGCCGGTTATCCCGACGCCTACAAGCTGCCGATCTTCAACTACCCCAAGGCGCCCAACAGCAGCTGTATCTCGAGTCGTGGTTGCCCCTACAGCTGCAGTTACTGTGACCGCAGCGTGTTTCGTCAGACCTTCAGGTACAATTCGGCCGATTACCTTTATCGGCACCTGCTCTATTTAAAAGATCGCTTCGGGATCCGGCATATCAACTTCTACGATGACCAGTTCACCTTTCATCGCGGCCGGGTCGAAGAATTCTGCCGCTTGATGATCGAGCAACCGTTGGGCATGACCTTCAACTGTGCGGTACGCGCCGAGCATGTCGATCGCGGCCTGCTGCAGCTGATGAAGGCCGCCGGCTGCTGGATGGTCAGTCTGGGGATCGAGAGCGGCGATGAAGAGCTGCTCGCCCGGCACCGGCAGAACGCTGATCTCGATATGCTGGCCGAGACCATCCGCACCATCAAGAGTTGCGGTATCCGCACCAAGGGGTTGCTGATGATGGGGCTGCCCGGCGAGACTGAGGCTTCAATCCGGCGCAGTATGGATTATGTCTTTTCGCTGCCGATCGACGACTTCAACCTCGCCAAGTTTACCCCCTTTCCGGGGTCACCGATCTACGAGACGATTCATCAACTCGGGGCATTCGACGAAGACTGGCCCAGGATGGACTGCATGCACTTTCAGTTTATCCCGCAGGGGATGGAGAAGGCGCAGATGGAGAAGCTGTTTATCGAGTTCTACAAGAGCCATTTCAAACGCAAGCGGGTGCTGCTCGGTTATCTGGCCATGCTCTGGAAATCCCCCGACAGCTGGCTGCGCTTTGCTGGCAGTGCCGGACAATTTTTACGTTTTGCCTTGAGTAACAAGCGTTATGGCTCTTCTTGAAGATCAGGGGGGGACATTTGTCGTGGTTCCGGCGTATAACCACGCGACGACCCTGCGGCGGGTCGTTGAAGGGGTCTTAACCCAGCATGAACGGGTGCTGGTGGTCGATGACGGCAGCAACGACGGCGCGGCCGAAAGCCTGGTCGGGCTGCCGGTTGAGCTGTTGCGACATGCGCAAAACCGGGGCAAGGGCGCGGCATTGCAGACTGCGGCCCACTGGGGCCTGGAGCAGGGCTACAGTCATATGGTCTGCCTCGATGCCGACGGCCAGCATGACCCGGCTGACTTACCGAAATTTTTTGCCGAAATTGCGGCCCATCCGCAGGCGCTGATTGTCGGCCATCGCGATTTTGAGCAGGCCTCGATCCCGGGAGCATCGCGTTTCGGCCGGCAGTTTTCCAATTTCTGGCTGCGTCTGCAGACCGGCAGCCGTCTTAGAGATGTGCAGAGCGGGTTTCGCGCCTATCCGTTGCTGATTTTTGCCGGTTTGAATTTCTGGACCCGGCGTTACAATTTTGAAGTCGAAGTGCTGGTGCGTTCGGCCTGGGCCGGGGTGGATTTGCGGGATGTCGATATCTCGGTTTATTATCCTCCGGCAGATGAACGGATCTCGCACTTTCGGGGTTTTATGGACAACTGGCGTCTGACCCTGCTGAATACCCATCTGACCCTGCGTTCGATTGTGCCCTGGCCCCACCCGAAACTCATCGAACTGCAGAGTGTGAAAGGGACTCCGGGCGCTTCCGTTTCGGCCTTGCACCCCTTGCGCTCCCTGCGGCAACTGCTGCGTGAACATAGCTCGCCAGGGCAGCTGTCCGCTTCGGCGGCGCTCGGCGTGTTCCTCGGCACCCTGCCGCTGCTCTTTTGTCATACTCTGGCGATCCTGTTCGCCTGCAGTTTTTTTCGCTTGAATAAACCGGCGGCGATCAGCAGCAGCCAGCTGTGCATGCCGCCCCTGGTGCCGGCCCTGTGTATTGAGCTGGGGTATTTCATGCGCCAAGGGGAATGGTTGACCGAATTTTCACTGCAGACCCTCGGCTACCAGGCGGTGCAACGCCTGTACGAGTGGTTTTTAGGTTCTCTGGTGCTGGCTCCGCTTTTGGCCGGACTGGTCGGGGGCCTGACCCTGTTGCTCACCCTGATGATAAAGAAGAACGATGCCACAGTCGCAAAAGGATAGCGCCGCGCCCAAGGCGAACTGGAGCAGTCGCAGCATCGGGCGCAACTGGCAGCATCAGCTGTTTTACCTGCTGATCCGGCTGGGTGGCAGACGTGCGGCCTATCTGCTGCTCTATGTCGTTGTCGCCTACTATGTGCTGTTCAGCCGTCTGGCCCGCCAGCGCGCCAGCTACTATCTGAGCCGGCGCTTTCCGGGCAGGTCCGGTCCGCGGCGCCTCTGGCACTGCTATCGTTTGATTCTATCCTTCGGGCAGGTCTTGATCGACCGGGCGGCGGTCGGCATCCTCGGGCCGCAGACGTTGAGCGTCACCCTCGAAGGCCGTGAGGCGTTGCTCAAGCTGCGCGATGCAGGGCAGGGGATGATCATGATGACCGCCCATGTCGGCTGCTGGCAGGTTGCGATGTCGTCCCTGAATTTTCTAGAGCGCCCGGTACATATGCTGATGCGCCGAGAAGATGGTGATATTGATCGCCAGTATTACGAACATGCGGGGCTCGACTGCCCTTACCGGGTTATCGACCCGACCGGCTATCTGGGCGGAACGTTGGAGATGCTCAGCGCGCTCAAGCAGGGAGAGATTGTCTGTGTCATGGGGGATCGCCAGCTCGGCAGTGAACGCAACACGGTGGCGGTCGACTTTCTCGGCCAACCGGTTGCCATCCCTTTCAGCGCCTACAAGATCGCCGCGACCAGCGGGGCGCCGGTGGTGGTCTTTTTCAGCTATAAGGATGGCTCGGCCAGCTACCGCCTGAACCTGGCGCGGGTGGTGCGCGTCCCCGCGCTGAAAGGGCGCAAGCCCGAGACCTTTCGCCCCTATGCTGCGGAATTTGCTGCAGAACTCGAGCAGTATTGCCGGGAACAGCCTTACCAGTTTTTTAATTTTTTTGACCTCTGGCTGCGTCAGCAGCCCGAACCGATAAATAACGACAAGGAGTCATGATGGATATCAAGGCAAAGTTGAAGCAGATTCTGATCGAAGAGTTGAATCTGGAAGATGTGACCCCGGCTGAGATCGCAGATGATGCGCCGTTGTTCGGTGAGGGACTGGGACTTGATTCCCTTGATGCGGTGGAGCTGGTGGTGGTGATCCAGAAGCATTTCGGGGTTGAGATCAAGGATATGGAAGAGGGGCGTCCGGCGCTGCAGTCGATCAACACCCTGGCCGCTTTCATTGAGTCAAAGCAACCGCGGTGAATCAGGCGGTTGCCATCAGCGGGGTCGGGTGCCTGTGCGCCGCCGGAATGACTCTGGCGAGCGCCTCTGCATCGATGCTGCGGCGTGAGCGTAATCCTGGTCCGCCACGGGCTTTTTTAACCAGTCATCCCAGTCCTTATCCGGTTTTTGAGGTTCTGGCTGCACTCCCCCGGCAAGGGAATAATCCTGAACTGTTGCGGACCACGCGTCTGGCCTTGAGCGCCTTAGCCGAGGCGCTGGTTGATGCCGGGCTGGATGACGCTGATCTTTTCGGGCTGAAGGTCGGAGTCTGCATTGGGACAACGGTCGGCAGTGCCATGAATAACGAGGATTTCTATCGAGATTTTCGCTCCGGGGCTGATCCTTCAATGGCGCCCATTGAGCGTTATCTGCGTAGCAATCCGGCCTCAGCTGTGGCCCGTCATTACCGTTTGGATGGCCCCTGTCAGGTGGTGGTCAACGCCTGTGCGTCGGGGACCGATGCTATCGGGCTGGGGGCTTCCTGGGTGCGCAGCGGAGTTTGCGATATTGCTCTGGTTGGCGGGGCGGACGAACTCTGTCGCACGACCTATAACGGTTTTGCCTCGTTGATGATCGCCGATTCCAAACCCTGTAAGCCCTTTGATCAACAACGTCGTGGTCTTAATCTTGGCGAAGGGGCGGGGATGCTGGTGCTTGAATCAGCCGCATCGCTGAGGTCGCGAGGGAAAAGCCCGCGCGGCTACCTGCTCGGCTACGGCAGCGGCACCGACGCCTACCATTTGACCGCGCCCCATCCCGAGGGGCGTGGGCTGCGTCAGGCGCTGGCCGAAACGCTGCGAACTGCCAACGTCAAGGCACAACAGGTCAGCTTTATCAATGTCCACGGCACCGGTACCCCGGATAACGACAGGGTCGAGAGCCTGGTGCTGGGTCAACTCTTCCCCCGGACGCCGCTGGTTGCCACGAAATGCTACACCGGCCACACCTTGGGTGCTGCCGGGGCGATCGAAGCGGTCCTCACCTTGGCCAGCCTCGAACAACAACAACTGCCAGGCAATGTCGGCCTGACCCACGCCGACCCGGAGCTTTCCGTTTATCCTTCAGCAGAACCGGTAGGGGTACGCGGAACCCTGGCTATTTCCGAATCACTGGCCTTCGGGGGCAACAATTCGGCCCTGCTGATTGGTCTGGAGGTGCCCCGGTGACTGCCATCCAAATTAACGGCCTGGGCCTGGTTGGAGGCTTTGGTTGCGGTCAACAGGCATTGCTGGGGGCCCTGGAGAAGGGTGAAGTCTCGCCCGTCGCGGTTGCGCTGCGGGATCATCATATCCCCCTGTTGCAGGCCGACAGCGCACCCTTGGAAAACTTCCTGAATAAGCGTGCCCTGCGTCGCATCGATCACTTCTCGCGGCTGGCACTGCTCGGGGCGTTTCAGGCTCTGGAAGATGCCGCACAGCCGGCGCTGGATAAAAGTCGTCTCGGGCTGGTGCTGGCTTCAGGGTTCGGCCCACTGACCACCACCTTCGACTTCCTTGATTCGGTGATTGAAGATGGTGACATTTGCGCCTCACCGACGGCCTTTTCCAATTCAGTCCACAATGCGGCGGCGGCGCATATCTCCATGCAGCTTCAGATTACCGGACCGAATTTGACAATCAGTCAGTTTGACCAATCGTTGGCAGCAGGACTGCTCTCTGCATGGCAAGGGCTGGCAGAAGAGCGGGTTGACGCGGTTTTGTTGGGGGTGGTTGACGAATACTGTCCGGTTCTGGGTCATTGCTGGGAGAAGTTCTGTGAAATTCCTGGGGCACAGAGGATGACACCTCTTGATTTTAGTCGGATGACTGGCATCGTCGGCGAGGGTGCAGCCTTCTTCCTGCTGCAAAGAGAGACCCCCATCCCAGCGCGTTACGGTCGAATTAACAGCGTTAAGGTGGGTAACCTCTGTGGTAGCAAGCCGCAGTTAGAGATCGTCAGGCCGCTTATCCTTGGGTGCGAGGGCCTCCTTAATAATGGCGCCACTTACGGTCAATATGTGGCAAATGGGCAACCGGTGGCCTGTTATTCACCACTCTATGGGGCTTCCCCGGTTAGCCCGGCTTTTGATTTGGCTGTTGCGGCCCTGAGCTTGCAGCGCGGGTTGCTCTTCCCTTCAAGTGATGACGGTGGTGATTACTATCAGGGTGGGGTGATCCGCGAGACACGCCCCTGCAGTGCGCTTGGTTGTTTGCGTTTCGGCAACGACGGCGAATATGCTGTAATCCACCTAAGCCGGGGTGATCTATGATGCCAAAGACCGGAGGGCCTATGGTCTGTCTGTTGCTCGCTTTATGCCTGCTTGCCCCGTTTCCGGTCGGCGCGGTGTCGCTGGACCAGCCACAACACCTTGGGCTGGCCATGGTGTATGGAACCAGTTACGCTCCACAACCTGCCTTTCGTATCGGGCAGTTGAGCCTGATGGCGCTCTACGACTATGAACAAATCATGCCGCACCCTGCACCGGAACCTCTCAGGTTTAAGATAGAGGGGAGTGTTGGGTTCGCTGACCCCGCGGGTAAAAAATTGCTGGTCTCGGCCAATATCTTCGCCCTCTACTATCTTCGTAACCTGGAGACCCGGACTCTCTCTCCCTATGTTGAAGGGGGCATTGGCCTGGTTTACAGCGATTTTCAGGTCGAAGGGCAGGGCTTGCGGCTCAACTTTAATCCGCAAGCCGGTATCGGCAGTGAATGGCTGTCATCGAACAAGGTACGCTGGTATGCGGCCTTCAGAGGTTATCATCTGTCTAACGGTAACCTTTATCATGAAAACCACGGGATCAACGCGTTCACCCTGCAGGTCGGGCGATATTTCTAGTTCAGCCTGCTGTTATTACAATACCCCGTTCATTAACAGCGTCCCCGCCACCAGCGCCAGAGCGACGCGGTAGTAACCGAAGATGGCCAGCCCGTGACGGTTGAGGTAGCCGACCATCCACTTTACCGACAGGACAGCTGCAACGAAGGCGAAGAAAACGCCCACGGCCAGAGACAGGGCATCGAAGGTCTGGAGCATGACCTGACCATGTTTGAGCGCGTCATAAGCGGTGGCGGCGGAAAGGGTGATCAGGCCGAGCAGAAAGCTGAATTCGACGGCGGCCGACAGTGTGAGTCCGACCAGCAGTCCGCCGACGATGGTCACCAGGCTGCGGCTGACCCCCGGCCACATGGCGATGCACTGGGCGAAGCCGATGATCAGGGCCATGCGCCAGCTGAGTTCCATGATCGACAGCCCACTCTGAGCACCTGTCTCTTTATGTTTGTTTCTCCAACTGACGGCGAGGATCGCCAGCCCACCAAAAAACCAGGCCAGAATCACCGGCCAGGTGCCGAACAGGTAGGATTTGATCAATTTATTGAAGGCCAGCCCGATGACGGCGGCGGGGAGAAATCCGACCACGACATTCGTCAGCAGCTGGCGTCCGGCGGCGTCTTTACCCATCAGGCCTTGCAGCATCTGCCTGACCCGGCGGAAGTAGAGGCCGAAAACCGCGAGGATCGCGCCTGCCTGAATGCAGATGGTGTAGGCATCCGAGGCCTCCTTGGTGCGTTTGCGCTCTTCGGGGGTGAGGGCGACGCTCTCGCCGATCCCCATCACTCGCTCCGCAAGCAGCAGATGCCCGGTCGAACTCACCGGCAGGTATTCTGTCAGCCCCTCAACCACTCCCAGAACCGCCGCCTGCCCCAGGGTCAGCGCCGAAGTTTTCCCGGCGGATTGACCGGGTGCGGCCGTAACGGCGGCCATGCAGCTGGCGCTTTGCAGCACAATGTAGAAAAAGACCAGCAGATAAGGCATCAGTCGTTTTGAGGGGCGCATATTCTCTCCGAGATCAGACCCACAGGGTCGATTCTTCGCCTGCCTCAAACCCTTAAGCGGCCGACAGGGCAGTGCTTATAAAAAAACCAGATAAGGGGGTAGCATAATTTTTTGATCAGGTAAAGACATGGTCTGCAGATCTTGCCTCAGCCCTGGGCAGCACCTGTAGTTTGGGATTGCGCTACCGCTGTACTCCAGGCTTAGAGCCGGGGGGATTACTGGGGGCGAAGAGTCATGCTGCAACTCCGAAGAGTGCCCCGACCCCTGCGGTCAACGCCATTGCCAGGGCCCCCCAGAAGCAGACCCGGATTGCGGCCTTGCCCCGGTCGGCCCCGCCTGCATGGGCAGAGACTCCCCCCAGCAAGGCCAGAAATACCAGCGAGGTCAAAGAGATCGCTGGGATAATCGCCTTGAGCGGCACCAGCACCGAAATCAGCAGGGGCATGGCCGCCCCGACCGCGAAGGTGCCCGCAGAGGCCAGTGCGGCCTGGACCGGGCGCGCGGTGGTCATTTCGGAGATGCCCAGTTCGTCCCGGGCGTGGGCTTCCAGCGCGTTGTGATTGGTCAGTTGGATTGCGACCTGCCCCGCCAGATCCTCATCAAGTCCCCGATCGACATAGATAGCCGTCAATTCAGCCAGTTCATGGACCGGATCGGTCAGCAGTTCCTGTCGCTCTTTTGTTAAGTCGGCCTGCTCGGTATCGGATTGCGAACTGACCGACACATATTCTCCCGCGGCCATGGACATCGCGCCGGCCACCAGTCCAGCGACCCCGGCCACCAGAATACTGCTGCGCGTAGACTGGGCCGCGGCGACGCCGACCATCAGGCTGGCGGTCGAGACAATCCCGTCGTTCGCCCCCATAACGGCGGCGCGCAGCCAGCCGATGCGTTGAGTCCGGTGATTTTCCAGGTGGCGCATACTCAAGCCTTTCGCTTTTTCCGGTTAGATCTTCATGCCAGGTTTTTACCTTTCGCACATAAAGAATCAGCTGGAGGAGATTAGCATACTCACCCGGTAGATTTTAATCCAAATCAGGGACAACCTGTCCGTCTCAGGCCGATTGGGTCAGTTATTTGCCGAGAACAGTGGCGCAAAAAAAGGTACACTTATCGATCAACGAGGGTTGCTCTTCTCACGCGAGGTCAGTGAAGATAAGTATATGGCAAATTTAAAAAATGATCTGGCTCTGGTGTTGAGCGGAGGTGGTGCCCGGGCAGCATATCAGGTTGGGTTTTTACGCTGCCTTGCCAGACATTATCCTGAGCTGCAGATTCCAATTTTAACCGGCGTTTCGGCAGGCGCAATCAATGCGGCTTTTCTCGCCAACCATAGCGGGAGCTTTGCAGAGGCTGTGGCTGACCTTGCCAGGTTGTGGTCGGGGCTTGAGGTCGAACAGGTTTTTCGTACCGACAGTTGGAGTCTGGCTAAAATCGTCTCGCGCTGGGGAATCAATCTGTTGTTTGGCGGACTGGGAATTTCTCCTTCAGTCCGTGGGCTGGTGGATACTTCTCCGCTGCTGAAGTTGCTGCTGGAACAACTTGCTCCTCATGATGGCCTCTTGACCGGGGTCAGGGCGAACCTGCGACGGGGGTCGCTGAAGGCCCTGGCGATTACCGGGACCAATTACGGGACGGGACAGGCAGTGACCTGGGTTCAGGGACGGGGGATGAGGATGTGGGAACGCCCGCACCGGCGAAGTGTATCAACCGAAGTGACGGTAGAGCACATTATGGCTTCGGCGGCCCTGCCGCTTTTTTTTCCGGCCGTTCAGGTTGGGGACAACTGGTTCGGCGATGGCGGAATCCGTCAATCGGCTCCACTCTCGCCAGCGCTGCACCTGGGAGCCGGGAAAATTCTGGTAATCTCGACCCGCTATGAGCGCTCGATGGCAGAGGCAAATGTTTCGATGGTGCATGGTTATCCACCCCCGGCTCAGATTCTGGGCACGATGATGAATTCGGTCTTTCTGGATGTGCTCGATCAGGACGCGCGGTCGCTTGAGATGGTCAACTTTCTGCTCAGTAAAATCCCTCAGGGGTTAGATCCCGGGCCATCCCCGGTTGAACTCTTTATGTTGCGTCCTTCCTGCGATATCGGCGAACTTTCCGGCCAATTTGAAGCTCATCTGTCGGGGCTGTTTCGCCATTTGATGCGAGGCATAGGGACACACAGAACCTTGAGTCCTGATTGGCTGAGTATGATTATGTTTGAACCTGGTTACTTGAAGCGACTGCTTGAAATCGGTGAATCTGATGCTGAAGCGCGACTGGCTGAGATCGTAGCAGTGCTTGGTCCGGTTACCGCGGCCGGTTAAAAATCAAGCGAGGTGAGAGGTTTATTCATGAATCCCTGGCAGGGGTAGAGGTCGATGACAAGCTCATTGCCGTCAGTGCGCATGCCCCCATTTGACGGCAACTGAGAGCAGCCCGCAGAATCAATTATTTTGTGTCGACCTCGGCCAAAATCAACTCAACCAGTTTCTTGTAGTCTCCGTCGAAGTGATGCCCACCATCCAGCCCAACGCTTTTGGTCAGACGGTCTGGTTTCAGGTCACGGCAGAGACTGTCTTTTTCGTTCCTGCCGTAGACACAGAGCACGTTCAGTCCCTGCAGTCGGGCAAGTTCCGGGGCGATCGGTCGCCCGGGGGGCCCGCCTCCGCCCATCCAGTCGCTCAGGTGAAATTCGAAACTGGCCGTTTTCCCCGGGTTGAGCAGTGCAACTGTCGCGATCCGGGATTGCAGCTTGTCCGGCAGACGGCTGGCCATGAACGGCAGCACGTCGGCGCCCAGCGAAAAGCCGATCAGCACCACCCGCTCGCGTTTCCAGGCTGACATATAGTGGCGCAGGATCCGTTCGAGATCCCGGGCGGACTGCTCCGGTGAGCTGGGGGTCCAGAAATACCTCAGGGTATTGAGGCCGACTACTGGAATCCCTCTGGCCGCCAGGGTTGTGCCGATGTCCCGATCGATGGACGCCCAGCCGCCGTCGCCGCTGAGAATTATCGCGAGCAGGTTGCTGGCCGGGCCGTTAGCAGGAAGCTCGATCAGGGGAAGATCTGTGACTACGGAGGCCGGTTGGTCTGTGGCCTTGCCGCTCTTGTCCGATGCAATCAGGCGGGTGAACGCCGCGCGAAATTGGGGCAGCCAGTTTTTCTGGACCGAAAAGCCGTGGCCGACCCTGGGCAGCAGGATCGTTTCGGCATTGTTGACCCCCTTGACAAAGGTCTCGACCGCGCCAGCGTTACACACCTGATCGATGGTCCCCTGAAAGACGATCCAGGGATTTTTAAGCTCAGAGGTGGGGAGAAAATCATAACCGTGATTCGCCGGATCGGGTTTGCTCGTCAGGCTGTGACCGGCGCAGAAGGGCTTGTTGAGCGGCAGGTCGGGGCAGAAACCCAATGAAATGGCTCCGCGGAAGGTGTTTGGCGGCGCCTGGGCCAGTAGGGCATAAACCAGGGTTGCGCCCGATGAATAGCCGACCAGCACCGGGGTCTGGTAGTGTTCGAAGCCCAGCTTCATCTGGATAAACTTCGACAGGTTCTCGAAATCAGCTGCAGGGTAAGAGCAGTTCTCGGATGAGCGGCGAAGCTGGCGCAGGTAATGGGTGATATCGATCCCGACGACCAGGGCATCGAGGCCAGCCAGACTTCTGGCCATGTCGATCACGCCCAGATTCCAGCCGCCATCACCGGAGACGAACAGCACCACATGGTTCGGCTGCGCCGAGGTTTGATAGAGGGTGAGTTTGCCGAAACGGCCATATTTAAGGGTTGATTCGCTCCCCCAGGCTGAACAGGCCCCCAGAAACAGGCAAGCGATGAGCATGGCACCAGTCAGTCTGTTTTTATGACAAGCTGTTTTTAACATCTGTTCTCCATAATGGTATGTACCACAAAGTTTTCGCGGTTGTATAACCCCCCTGTGTCATCGTTCAAAGCATGGGGGCCAGCATCCTTGCCACACCTTCGCTTAAGTCGCGCAGTACGCCGACTGTCCCGATGCCGGAGCGGCAATCATGCAGGATGGTCTCGATCCAGGCATGAACCTGTTTAATCTCAGACGGACTATAAATCAGAAGCCCCGTTTCATAGTTCAAAAAAAGGCTGCGCATGTCGAAGTTGGCCGAGCCGAGGATCGCCAGGTGGTTATCGGCCAGAAGAGCCTTGGCGTGCAGCATTCCCGGTTGGTAGAGCTGAATCTGCCCACCAGCGGCCTGCAGGTCACGGAGGTAAGGACCGCGCGCCATATCTGCCAGGCGATGATTCGACTTTGCCGGTACCAGGACCTGCACATCGACCCCACGGTGGGCGGCCAGATTCAGAGCCTCGGCCAGGGTTTCATCGGGTATAAAATAGGGGGTCACAATCCATAAACGTTCTCTTGCCTGAAAAACGGCTGAAATCAGCGCGGCGTAAAGCGGGTCACCATTAACATCCGGTCCTGAGGGCACCACCTGCAGAATGGCGTTCCCGGCGGGTGTAGAGGATCGCGGACATTTTTGCGGCGGAGTGTGTTCTCGTCCGGTGGCAAATTGCCAGTCGGAATCGAAGACGCTCAAATAATGCCGGGTGGCAGGACCCTCCAGCAGGAAAGACAGATCGCACCAGCGCTCTGGCACCGGGATCGGGCCTATGTACTCGGCGGCGATATTGGTTCCCCCGGCCCAGACCCGTAAATCGTCGGCGATGACGGCCTTACGATGGTTTCGCAGGTTGGTGCGGCCACGAAAGGGGCGATGCAAGACCGGCATGAAAAAAGCGACCTCCCCACCGGCGCGCCTCAGTGGTGCCAGGGCGTGTTTGCCGGTGTGCAGCGAACCGACGCCATCGAGCAGCACTTTCACCTTGATCCCTGCCGCAGCCCGGCACGCGAGCCGTTCGATGATATCGCGGCCGACCACATCCGGAGACAGGATGAAGGTGCTGACCCAGAGGCTCTCTCGCGCCTGATCGATCAGCTCCGTCAGGGCGGTATACCCTTCTTCCCCCGAAAGACACAGCTGGACCCGATTGCCGGCACTCGCGCCTGGAATACCGTAAGAGCGCAGCAGGCGATCAATCTCCGGGATTTCTTGCGGGGGTGGCGATTGCTGATCCTGAAGCGCCAGGTCGGTTTTGCTGTCGGCCAGGCGGCGCGTTTTGCGTCCACCCAACATCAGGTACAGGGGAATCCCGAAATAGGGGACAAGCACCATGATAAGCAGCCAGGCCAGAGATCCTGCCGGTGAGCGGCGCTGACGGATCATCCGGGCAATCACCACCAGGGCCAGGCAGAAGCCGAGGAGCAGAACAATATGGGATAAAAACCAGGTCATCGGCATGGGGCCGCGGAGGAGAGGAGAAAGATGAGTCTTCTTGTTTGCATATGCATCAGGCTTTCGGCACAGGGTTTTGATCGGAATGGCGCTTCCGTCTTACCAGATAAATAACCCAGCCTGTCAAGCTAATAGCAATCAGCGCAGCAAAGGCCCAGCGCTCATAGCGTTTTACATCACCCAGGAAGATTTCGAGGGTCCGGCCGAACAGGTAGCCGGCGCTGCCAAAAAAAACGGCCCAGACCAGGGCACCGATGACGTTAAAAGGGATAAACAGGCGTAAGGGCACTTTACTCATACCGAGGGCGAACGGCGTGATGGTGCGTAAGCCGTAGAGGAAGCGGAACCCGAGCATAATCGAGATCTGATAGTTGCGGATCAACCTTTGAGCCCGTTCCAGGCGCGGCTGCCAGTGTGGGCGCCGCTTCAGCAGATAATCGCTGTGTTTCCAGCCCAGATAGAAGAACAGCTGGTCGCCGAACAGGGTGCCAATAAACGCGGCGATAATGACCCCGGAAAGATGCAGATAGCCGCGATGAGCGGCAAACCCGGCCAGCACCAGAATGGTCTCCCCCTCCAGAAAGGTTCCCACCAGAACTGCCAGATACCCGAATTGTTGAATCCAGAGCTCCATCAGGAAGCCTGCTCCGTTGCCGCCTTGTCAACCAGCCAGCAGAGGTCACCATTCAGTGGGGCGATCAGCTGCGCAGGGAATTGATCGCGCGGTCCGGCTTGGACCTGGCGCAAAATTTTGGCTTTGGCCGGACCTGAGACCAGAAAGGCCACCATCCGGGCCTGGTTGATGAGCGGGGCGGTCAGGCTGAGGCGGCTGAAGTCCTCCCCCGGTTTTTGCACCGGGGTAACCAGCCGCACGCGCTCCTGCGGCGCCGCAGTCCCCGGAATCAGCGAGGCGGTGTGGCCGTCTTCCCCCAGACCGAGCAAAATCAGGTCGAAGCGCGGCGCATCAGGCTCAAAGAATTTCTGCAGCAGGGCTTGATAGCGTCTTGCGCTGGCCTCGGGATTTCTAGTGCAGGTCATCGCATGGATCTGTGCGGCGGGGATCGGCACCCGGTCAAGCAGCGCCTCGTGGGCCATGCGGGCGTTGCTGCGTGGGTCATCTCCGGGCACACAGCGTTCATCACCCCAGAAGATGTGGACCTGTGACCAGGGGATCTGCTCGCACAGCGGCGCGAGCGCCAGCTGATGATAGGTCTGACGCGGGGTGCTGCCACCCGCAAGGGCGACGCAAAAGCGCCCGCGCGCGGCTACGGCCTTGCAGGCCTCTTCAGCAAACAGTTTGGCCGCAGCCTGACTCAGCTGCTCCTTGTCATCGAAGATCTGAATCATCACTCTTTGTCCTCTTGCTCCCCACATTTGGCGCTGCTTGCGACCGGCTCAAACCAGTTGCGCCCGTCCTGGGTCAGCAACGCCGCCGCCGCCTCGGGCCCCCAGCTGCCAGGGCGATAGTCGGGGAAATCGCCAGCCGGCACCGAGGTCCAGCTCTCCAGCACCGGGGCGATGACCTCCCAGGCCTTTTCGACCTGATCGGCGCGCATGAAGAGCGTGGCGTCGCCGCGCATCACATCAAGCAGCAGGGTCTCGTAGGCTTCCGGCGCGGTGGTGTTAAAGGCGTCGCTGTAGCAGAACTGCATATCAACCGGGGCGAGGACCATGCGTGTGCCGGGCTGCTTGGCCTGAATGCGCAGGGTGATCCCCTCTTCGGGTTGAATGCGGATCACCAGCCGGTTGGGCTGCCAGTTCTCGACCGCACTGGCCGGAAAGGACTGATGGGGGACGGGACGGAACAAAATCGAGACCTGCGAGACCTTATCGGCCAGGCACTTGCCGGTGCGCAGGTAGAAGGGCACCCCCTGCCAGCGCCAGTTGTCGATGAACAGCCGCAGGGCGGCAAAGGTTTCGGTGCTGGAGTCCGGTGCGACGCCCTCTTCCTGGCGGTAACCGGGGGTCTTCTGCGTGCCGATCTGCCCCTTGCCGTACTGGCCGCGGACGGCGTACTGATGCACCTTGTCCGGCTTGATCGGGTGAATCGCCCGCAGCACGTCGACTTTTTTGTTGCGGATCTCATCGGCGTCGAAGGAGACCGGCGACTCCATGGCGATAAGGCAGAGGATCTGCAGCAGATGATTCTGTACCATGTCGCGCAGGGCGCCGGCATGTTCATAGTAGCCGCCGCGACTGCCAACCCCCACGGTTTCGGCCACGGTAATTTGGACATGATCGATATAGCGGCGATCCCAGATCGGTTCGAACAGGGCATTGGCGAAGCGGAAGGCGAGCAGGTTCTGCACCGTCTCCTTGCCCAGATAATGGTCGATGCGATAGATCTGATTTTCCGAGAACATCCCGGTCAGGGTCAGGTCGAGGGCGCGCGCCGAGGCCAGGTCGTGACCGAAGGGCTTCTCCACCACCAGGCGGTCGCGCCGGCAATCTTTGCACAGCTCGAGCCTGGCAAGCTGGCCGGCGACGGTTTCAGCCAGGGCCGGCGGGATAGCCAGGTAGAAGATCCGGTTCGCCTCGAGGCCCCAGGTTTGATCGAACTGTCTCAATTGTTCCGCCAGCGCCGTACCGGTCTGCTTTTCGGCCAGGTCGCCGGCGAGATAGTTAAGGTGGGCGGCGAATTCGTCCCACGACTTTTTCTCCGTCTTGCCGCGGCGTGAGAACTGATCGACGCCATCCCGCAGGTGCGCGCGAAATTCCTCATCGCTGATAGCCTTGCGACCGATTCCAAGGATCGCCAGGCGCTTGGGCAGCTCGTCATCAAGATAGAGGTTGTAAAGGGCCGGAATCAGTTTTCGCCAGGCCAGGTCGCCGCTGGCGCCGAAGATGACAAACACGGTTGGTTGGGGTTGATTGTTGCGTTCCATAGGCTCAGCTCCGTTGCCATTCACTGTGGAAGGTTCCTGTGGCGTCGATCCGCTCATAGGTGTGGGCACCAAAATAGTCGCGTTGCGCCTGGATCAGGTTGGCTGGTAGCCGGGCGCTGCGATAGGCGTCAAAATAAGCCAGGGAGGTCATCAGCGCCGGCACTGGAATCCCCTGTTCTGTCGCGCTGCTTACGACCCGGCGCAGGTCCTGCTGCCGGTCGAGGACCTTTTGTGTCAGCCGTCGGTCGAGCAGCAGATGGGCGAGCTGCGGCTGCTTGCTGTAGGCGCTCCACAGGTCGTCGAGCAGGGCCGCACGGATAATGCAGCCGCCGCGCCAGATTTTCGCGACCTCCGCCAGTTGCAGATCATAGCCATGCTCTGTTGATGCCTTATGCAGCAGGGCCATCCCCTGGACGTAGGTCAGCAGCATGGCCGCAAACAGGGCATTCTCCAGTGCATCGATGAGGTCTTGCTGATCTCCTTCAGCACCTTCTGGAGCGGGCCGCGATGAGGAATCCAGCGCGCTTGCAAGCAGATCGCGCTCGGCCTTGTCGCCGGAAAGATCGCGCATCATTACCGCCATATCGATCACCGGGATCGGCACCTGAAGTTGCATCGCTTCCTGGCTGGTCCACATTCCGGTCCCTTTCTGGCGCGCGGCATCCAGAATCAGGTCGATGCGGTCGCGGCCGGTGCGTTCGTCGGGTTGGGCGAAGATGTCGGCGGTGATCTCGAGCAAAAAGCCGCTGAGAATCCCCTGGTTCCATTTTCGGTAGATCTCGTGCAGCTGGGCGTTATTGAGTCCAAGGCCGCGCTTCATCAGGTCGTAGCTTTCGGCGATGAGCTGCATCAGACCGTATTCGATGCCGTTGTGGACCATCTTGACGTAGTGGCCCGCCGCGCCGGGGCCGAGCCAGGTGACACATGGTTCGTCAGCGACTTTGGCGGCGACGGTTTCGAAAAGCCTCTGGACCCGCGCATAGGCCTTTTTTGAACCACCGGGCATCATGCTTGGCCCCCTTCGGGCGCCTTCTTCGCCGCCGGAGACGCCGACCCCGAGGAACTCGAACCCCTGCGCTGCCAATTCCTGAGTGCGGCGCGCGGTATCGATAAAGTGCGAGTTGCCGCCGTCGATGATCAGATCCCCTGTGTCAAGCTGCGGCAGCAGTTCGGCGATGACGGCATCCACCGGCGCCCCCGCCGGCACCAGCAGCATGATGGCGCGCGGCAGTTTCAGGCAGTTGAGAAAGGCGCTGATGTTCTGCTCGGCGGCAACCTTTTTGCCGCTCCCTTCGGTGGCAAGGGCGGCGACTTTGTCCGCGTCCCGGTCATAACCGGCCACGACAAAGCCGTGATCGGCCATGTTCAGTAACAGGTTGCGGCCCATGACACCCAATCCGATCATGCCGATTTCGGCAATTTTTGTGGTCATTCTGTTGTCTCCTTATGCCTTAGGTTCAGTCTCTTTCAGTTCAGTTCAGGGTCAGGCCGAGCCTGGCCAGTTCTGCGCCGGTGGTTTTGACGTCACGGTGAAGAATTCCGCGGATTTCAAGGCTCTGGGCCACGTCGATAAACATTTCCCGATCATCGATGTAGATGACCTGACCTGGATTAACCTGAGCCATGTCGATGGCCATGCGGAAGATCTCCGGGTCGGGCTTGCGCAGATGCACGTAGCAGGAGGAGACGAAAAAATCGATGACCGCGGTCAGGCCAAAGTTCTCTATGCGGTGGGCGTTGAGTTCGCGCCCCTCGTTGCTGACGGCGACAATCTTCAGCTGGTAACGCGCTTTGAGTCGACGAATCAGTTCAATCATTTCAGGGCAGGCCTGCGACTGGGCGTACATGAAGGCCCTGAACTCTTCGGGGGAGAAGCTGCGTTGCCGGTAGAAAACGATGCGTTCAAGATAAGCTTCAAGACTCAGCTGTCCCTTTTCATAGCTGTCGAAGATCAGGTGATGGCGTTCGTTCAGCTCCTCGTAATCGAGATCAAAATGTTGGGCCGCCAGTCTGCGCATCTGGCGATCCCAGCCGTTGTTTAACAGCACCCCGCCGATATCGAGGAACAGGGTGGTTATGCTGGAGACTTTGGACATGGATTGCTCCTTATCGTGCGATTTTAATTGTCCTCTTCCAGGCGCGCGACCTTGGACAGGCGGCGCTGGTGCCGTTCGGCTTTAGAGAAACGGGCCTGCAGAAATATGCCCGCAAGTTCTATGGCCAGGGAAGGACCGATAACCCGTGCACCGAGACACATCAGGTTCAGCGCGTCGTCCTCGACCCCCTGGTGGGCGCTGAAGGAGTCATGGACCAGGGCGGCGCGCACCCCGTCGACCTTGTTGGCGACCACCGAGGCTCCGACACCGCTGCCACAGATGGCGATGCCGCGCTCTATGGTTCCTGCGGCCACCGCTCTGGCCAGGGGGATGACGAAGTCGGGGTAGTCGTCAGTCGGATCGAGGTTCGCAGCACCAAAATCGATCAGGGTATGCCCCTGGTTCTGCAGCTCATCGATCAACCTGTGTTTGAGTTCGAACCCGCCGTGGTCGGCGGCGATGCCGAGGTGCATGCGTTCACTCCAGTTTGTTGGGGACAGAGTCATCCCGGGTTTTTATTTGTGCCGCAGCGCTGCATGGCGAAGGCTGCCGCGCCAATCACCCCGGCGTCATTGTGAAGTAAAGCCGGGAGCACCTGAAGTTGTGCGAGGGCGGCCTGCAGGGCTTTCCCCTTCACCCCTCGCTCAACCTCGCCAACCAGCTTCGGCAGCCCCTCAATTACGCCACCGCCCAGCACCAGCCGTTCCGGGTTGAAGGCGTTGATCAGACCAACCATGCCACTGATCAGGGCTTCGCTCACCCTGGCAACGATCTGGCCGGCCAGTGGGTCGCCGGATTGGGCGGCCCGGGCGACGAGTGCCGCTGTGATTGCCGCCACCGAACCTTCCGCCATTTTTTTTAGCAGCGCTCCACCAGTGGGATCGGCGGTCACCGCCTCCCTGGCGCTCCGGGCGATGGCCCAGCCGCCAGCCAAAGCTTCGAGGCAGCCGCGATTGCCGCAGTTGCAGAGGGGACCGTGCAGATCAACTGTCATGTGGCCGAGTTCGCCGGCGCTGTTGCTGCTGCCGTCAAGCATACGGCCGCCGCTGACAACGCTGCCGCCGATGCCGGTGCCGACGAACAGACAGACCATATCAGCGCAGCCTTTGCCGGCACCGAACAACCATTCACCCCAGGTCGCCGCGCGCACATCGTTCAGCAGGGCGACCGGCAGCTTAAGCTCTCTCTGCAGTTCGGCCTGGAGCGGGACCTCATGCCAATTCAGGTTGGGGGCAAAACGCACGGTTTTGCCAGCGCTATCGATCTGTCCGGCGACTCCGATCCCGAGACAGTGGGGGGAGATCCCTTCTTCTTGCAAAAGATCGTGGACCGCGGTGACGATTTTTCGTATGACAGCTGTCGGACCGTCCTGGGCGGGGGTAGCTACTTTGAGTTTGTTCAGGATGCTGCCCGATTCGGTCACCAGGGCCACCTTGATTTTTGTGCCTCCCAGATCGACCCCGATTGTGCAATTTTTTGCATTCATGGTGAAACTTTCTTCATGGTGGCAAACTCTCGCTTACCTGTGGCGTGAAGGAGCGGGAATACGCTCATCTTTATTTCTTAAGCTGGCCGATTGGACCGCGATTCCAATCAGAGTCAGACCGAGAAATAGCAAACCTGAGAGCCAGGGGCCGACGCTGATGTCTTCGCTTATGACCGCTGCCCCGACGAGGGACGTGAGCGTCAGCAACACCCAGTCCACTGAGACGAGAGCCAGAACTGCGCCGATCACGCCGCCCAGTAAAAAGAGTAGAACCGGAGCCGGATCACTTTGGACTTCCAGGACGAGCAGCAGTTTTACTAGCAGATAACCGCCGGCCAGAAAGCCCATGATACCAAAGGAGACCCGCTGCAGAAAAATCGCGCCGAGCGCGCAGAGAAGGCCGAGGCCGGCTGCAATGAGCCAGGCACTCCAGGCGGGCCAACTCATCAGGTGGTAGCTCATCCAGTTGAAGCCGAACAGAAACCCCATAATTCCCACCGCCAACCAGAACAGGCGTCGTCCCGCCAGCAGGAGTGTGGCACCCATAAAAATTTGCAGAAGATTCATTCTTTCTCCTTACTTACTGATACTGGCCGGCCTTGCCGAAGCCAGGACGTATAGGAAAGTCACTCGACGTTCAGCGAAAAATCACTTCCCTCCCAGCGGTTCGCTTCCGACCAGTAGAAGGTGAAAACCAGGGTCGTCCCGCTCTTGAGCGCGGCCTGCGGAAGATCGACGAAATGCACCCCGAGACCTGTGTCAAGGGTCGGACAATCCTGCCTGCTTTGCCAGCTGTCATCACTCCAGTGAATCACCGAAGGGAAGAGTGTCTCGATGCGCAGACTTTTTCCCGCTGCCAGCGAGCGGATTTTATGGTTGAAGCGCCAGAACATGCAGGGGGATTCGGTTTTATCCACCAGGTAACGTTGCACCGTTTGCGGGGGCAGGTCGAAGACCCGTCCGTCATGCAGGGAACGGAGCAGCTTCAGGTGTTCGGCGTGGGCCCAGACCAGCGGCATCGCCGACCCGGAGGGGCGGCCGAAAAACAGCTCACGTTCGGGAATATCCGCTGCGTCCCAGATCTGTTCAGGAAGCAAACCTTCAGCTCCGGCGAAGGATTCCAGAGTGCCTCGCAGGCGTTTTGCTTCGGCGACTCGTCCCGCCGCCAACTCGAAGTGGGCGCGTTCGCCGGTCAGTAAGGGCCAGGCGCGGCCGATGCCGGTGCCGTCAAAGGGGCTACCGTCGGCGTGCTCGCCGTAGCCGTCGCCATTGTAGCGATGCCAGACCGGACCCTGCGAGGTCTCGGTCTTGAGCAAGGCATCCACTACCTTGAGCGTGTCGAGGATGCGCGGGTCATCGGCTGCGCGCAGACCAAAACGGACCAGCGCCAGGGCGTCGGGGCTGACCAGATGGCAGGCGGGGCTTGCGGCCTGTTCGGGCGCGACGTTTTTGACCGGGATGCTGGTCTGAAAACGGGTCAGGCCGTCATCGTCCTCGACCGGCGCGATGCGTACGTAATAGCCGGCAACTTGATATTTCTGGCACCAGTCGGTCCCGCTGACATACATCCAGCGATCAATGGCGGTGTACCAGCTGTCTGCGGTCTCACACAGATAGTTCGCGATACCTGATTCCTGCTGCAGGTCGGCCAGTTCGGCAGCCGCCAGGAGCGCGGCGATCTCGGCTGCGACGGTGAAGGGGGAATAGCCGGGGTCTTCCTCCCAGCGGTCCTGCTGACTGACCGGTCCGTTGCGTACCAGATAGGTCGCTGCGGCAAGCACCATCGGCCAGAAACGGGTCAGATCGGCCTTGGTCAGGGCCTTTTCCCGCCGCGCCAGATCGACCAGCAACACTGGCAAGGCGGTCTCGTCCATTTGCACCCCGTGCCAGTAGGGGGAACCATCGAGCCACATGTTCTGCGCCCAGTGGCCATCCGCCTCTTGCGTGGCCTGCAGAAAACCGAGCACGCGGCGCACCTCCTGTTTGCCGCCGGCCGCCAGCAGGCCGCCCGCCGATTCAACCAGATCGCGCGGCCAGGCGAGGTGATAGCCGCCCAGATCGTTGTCGCCCTTGTCGAAACCCCAGGGGATCGAGAGGCTGGCGATGAGCCCGCCGGGGAAATTGAGGGATTCATGACTGCGGACCACGGCAGTGCTGACTCGGTAGAAATTCTGCTGCCCCTCCTGGTGTTCTGCATCCAGCGGGAGCAGCTGTTTTTGCCAAATGCGCCACTCGTCGGAGTAGCCCTTTTGGGCGGACGGAAAGCCATCCTGCAGTGCCGCGCGGGCACGGTTACCGGCTTCGGCGCTATTGCGGCCAAAGCCCAGCGCCAGCAGAAATTCGCCTTGACCCGCCGTCAGGTCGATCTCGGCGGCCAAGGCCACGTTACCGTTTTCGGCGCGCGTGTAGTCCCAGGTCAGCTGGTGGTTGGCCAGCAGGTCCTGCCAGCCGTCCGAAAAACCGACGAACCCGGCCGAACGTTTGCCCCAGGGAGCAGAGCAGGCCAGCGCCAGGGCCAGGCCGTCCCGTTCGGCGAACAACATGGGGACGCCCTTGTAGTCGCCGATCCAGGCGGTATTGCCGGCCCCCTGATTGCCCAGATGGGGTGCGAGCAGCACATGCAGGCGATAATCGGCGAGCTGGCCCTGGGTGGCGCTAAAGCGGGTCTGTTGCAGCACTGCGTCGCGCCGTGGATCGGTCAGGATCTGCTTTTCGATGCGGAAGCGGCCTTGATGGCAGGTATTCACCAGACCGAAGGCCGGGACTCCCTCGCTCAGCCAGTGAACGCGACTCTGGGTGTCACGTTTCTCCTCGGCAAGAAAGTCGTTGCCGGCGGTGATGATCAAGCCCATATCACGCGCACAGGCCTGATCAATGCGCGGATAATAGATTTCATTAAAGATGCCGTGACTTAAGGTGAACCAGACCCGGCTGTGGGTGCCGAAGGAGGCCCCGACACCGGATTTGGCGCTGGAGGTCCAGCGTGCTGGAATGCCCGGCCAGCCGGGTGCGTTATGTGTTGAAGCTTCCATGGTTTGCCTTTCTTTGGTGCATTGATCCCGCTCAGCCACCATGGGCGAAATCGGGATAATCGGTCATGCCGCCATCGACAAAGATTGTGCGCCCGGTGATGTATGAGGCCACCTCAGAGGCCAGCACCACCACCATATTGGCGATCTCCGCCGGTTCGCCGATGCGGGCCAGCGGAATTTTTTCAACCAGATCCTTCAGACTCTGTGGATCACTCCAGACGGAGCGGTTGATCGGCGTCTTGATCGCCCCGGGCGCGATGGAGAGTACGCGTACCCCAAAAGGTGCGGCTTCTTGCGCCAGGGTCTTGGTCAGCATGCTGACCGCCGCCTTGCTCGCGGCATAGGCGCTGTAACCGGACCAGGCGATCTCTTCATGCACCGAGCTGAGATTGACGACCACCCCGTTTTTTTGCGTGACCATGCGCTGCAAGGCTTCGCGTGCGCAGTAGAAGGCGCCCAGCAGGTTGACGTCGATCACCTTGCGCCAGGCTGCGAGCTCGGTCTCCCAGCTGAGGGCCCGGCCGCCGTCGATTCCGGCGTTGTTGACCAGGATATCGATCCCGCCCCAGGCGGAATCAAGCTTAGCAAAAAGCGCCGCGATGGCAGCGGGATCGGCGACATCGGCCTCAAGCGCCAGCGCTTTGCCGCCTGCGGTCTCAATTTGTGCGACCATCTCTTGGGCGGTTTCCGGGTGAGTAACATAGTTGATCGCGACCTGCGCGCCGGCTTCGGCGAGGGCCAGGGCGATCGACGCGCCGATGCCGGAATTGCCGCCGGTGACCAGGGCGCGTTTGCCATCAAGTCTGATATTCATGGGGTTCCTTTCGTCGCTTGTTGCCTGGGTTCACCCTGTCGGTGAAAAACACCGTAGCGATCATGACCAAAGTGATAGAGCTTGGCGACCTCGATCTTGAACCACCCCAGCCCGCTGAAGTGAAGAGCGGCGAGGCCCAGCAACATCCCCAGTAAGGGACCGACCCAATAGATCCACCAGGACTGCCAATTGCCGGAGATGAGCGCTGGACCGAAACTGCGAGCAGGATTGGTGCTGGTACCGGAGACTGGCGCCTCGATGAAGACCATCAGGGCATAAAGGAAGGGGAAGAGCGCCGGGGTGAAGGGACGCAATTTCTCATTGCGTAGAAAAAAGAACAGTCCGGTGATCAGGCAAAAGGTCGTGATAACTTCCCCCGATAGGGCGGCTTCGGTGCTGTAGTTAGCGCCAGGCAGAGTCGCGCCAAAGTCTATGCTGCGCCCCATCGCGCCCCAGGTCAAGAGGGGGAGGGATCCCAACAACGCCCCTGCGAGTTGGGCGATGATATACCCCGGCACGTAGCACCCCTTCAGCTTGCCTGTCAGCCAGAACGCCAGGGTCACGACCGGGTTGATATGCGCGCCACTTTCCTTGCCGAGGGGCGAGAGCGCAATCAGGGCACCGGTGGTGCCGAACAGAAACCCGGTGAGCAGGCGGCGCACTCCAGAACTCGGGATCAGCTGGATCAGCGGGCTGCCCTGACCGAAGGCCAGGATCACGAGGGATAATCCAACCGTAACCAGAAGCGCCGTACCCAGCAGTTCAGCACCGAAGAGCAGCCAGGGAACAGGTCGATCATGAATCTCCATCTGTTGATGCCTCAATTGCGGATGATGCCACGGCATGCATAGTATTGTCCCCGTGGAAGTATATCAGAGCCTCTGTATATCAGGGCACAACCCGATGCAAGAGGCCATTTTTGTTCCGGTTTTTGATGGAATACATGAGTTGGTCCACCCGTGCAATCAGCTCTTCTGCCGTGCCCTGAGGGGTCACATAGGTGATGAGGCCAATGCTGAAGGTCACCGGCCAATCCTGGTTTTCCATCGATATCAAGAGTTGTTTCTGCACCTTGCGGAGGAGTTCTCCGGCGGCTTCGGCGTCTGTTTGAGGCAGCATCACGACAAACTCATCCCCCCCGACCCGCGCAATTGTATCGGCCTGCCGCAGAGTTTTCCGCAGTGTAGAGACGACGGCACACAGGACCCTGTCCCCCTCAGCGTGACCGCGCTGATCATTAATCGTTTTAAAGTTATCCAGGTCGAGAAAAGCCATGCTGAGTTCGCGGTTATGCCGCGAGCATTGCGCCATTTCATAGGTCACCAGTTCGAGCAGCCCGCGTCGATTCAGGGCCCTGGTCAGATGGTCGATGCGGGACATTTCACGTTCGGTGTTGAATTGTGCTCTCAGGGTGGAGAACATCAGACTTAACAGCAAAAGATAGATAAATTCCAGGGAGATATCCCAGTAATAAAACGAGGGGTGAGTGTAATGATGAAGCACATAACGCAGGGGATTGACGAGAAGACTGGAGCCAAAGCTGACGATACAAATCAGAGTCCCGGCGGTCCGGTTGATGAACCAGGACCCAAGGAATATGGGGATGAGGTAAAAGAGGATGAAAGAATAACCGCCGGTGAAATAATCGAGGGTTCCGGTCAGCGCTGTCAGCCCGAGGCTCCAGCTGAAGAGGGTTGTTTTTGAGCGTCTCTCCAAATAGGTAAAAAGCGCGTCGCGTATCTCATCAAATTTTAGAAACAGGCGCATTTAACTTCCTGTGGGTTGCGGCCAGATACTCCAGGTCATTTGGCGATAACCCCTTTAATCCCGCCACTGATCAGGGCCGCGATATTGAGCAGGATGCGCGGCAGAGACAGCCCCCCCGGACCAGCTAGGTAGCGCGGTTCCCAGATCGGATCGAATTTCTGTTTGTACTCACGCAGCCCCTCAAAGTTGTAAAAGTGCTCGCCCTGATTAAAGATGACCGCGCCGATCCGGTTCCACAGGGGGGCGAATGGACGATTTTTGAGTCCGGAGAGGGGCGCCATGCCGAGATCGAAAGACGCGTAGCCCTGTTCCTTCCCCCAGAGGATCAAATTGATAAGCAGGAATTCCATGACGCCGCTTTTGGCGTCGCTGCAGAAGCGCATCAGATCGATGGAGAGCTCCTGAAGGTTGCCACTGCACCAGAGATTGGCGAAGGCGACGATCTCTCCCTCTTGTCTGATCAGGGCGACAGGGAAATTCAGCAGATAGTCCTCATCAAAACAGCCCAGGGAAAAGCCCTTTTCCCGGGTGCTTTTTTCGCGGAGCCAGGCATCCGAAACCCGCCGCAGTTCCGGCATCAGTTCGGGGAGCGCCGAGGCCGGCTGAACTTCAAAGCTGCAGCCGTCGCGATTGAGGCGGTTGTAGGTGTAGCGTAACCCTTTGCGCGTTGCGCCTTCGAGGGAAAATTCTGCCAGGGGGACGCGCGCGACTTCGCCGAGCTTGAAGAGTGTCAACCCCATATCCAGGTAGACATGCAGCATGGCGGTTCCGACTTCATAAAACACCGTCTGTCCGCCGTGGCGCTCAACCAGCTCGCGATACTTCCAGGCCAGATCCTGAGTGATCTCGGGTGGTCCGACCGGATCCCCCAACGCGATCCAGGAGTGCCGTTCAACGCCATACATGACAAAGCCGTTCCGTTGGTCATCGAAGAGCAATGCCTTGTCGCCGAGCAGGGCCAGATTTGGCATGGTGACCGGAGAGCGGGCCAGAATCGGCTTCGCTGCGTCTAATTCAGAGGAGCCAGGCAGGTCAGGGTCCTGTGGCGAGGGGTGCAAAAGCTTGGTCAGCCCAAAAACCAGTAACAGCGCGGTTGCGCCAACGGTGGCGCGCAGAAAGCGCGGAGCATCCCCGCGCAGCGCAAAATGCCACCAGAGCTCGTTCGAAAATGCAACATACTTATAGGCGAAAAGGCCCAGCCAGAATGAACAGACCAGCACCAGCAGGATGGTGATGCTCCAGCCGAAACTAAACGGCTCACTGAGCAGCGAGGCGTGACGGTAAAAATAACGCCGGCAGGGGAGCAGGGCCAGCAGCATCAGGGCGAGCAGCAGGGCTTCTTCGTAGTCAGCTCCTTTGAGCAGCGAAAATGCGCTGCCGGCCACAAGCAGAACGGCCGCCAACAGATACGCGGCATCGAGGCGACGCTGCAGCCCGCGCGCCAGCAGGAGCAGCCCGACTCCGACCAGGCTGCCGAGAAAGTGTGACAGCTCAATCACCGGCAGCGGCAGAAAATCCTGCAGCCAGTGCAGGCGCTCGGGGAGTGCTGGCGTGGCAGCGGAGAAGAGCAGCACCGCGCCGCTGACCAGGGTTGTTGCGGCCAGCAGCTGCGGGATGATGACGCCCCCCCAGCGACCCGCCAGCTGTGCCGCCTGCTTGATCAATCGTTTGCGTTGCAGTAGTTCATTCCCCCCGAGCAGCAGCGCGGCCAGCATCAGGGGCAACAGATAGTAGATGGCGCGGTAGATCAGCATCGCGCCGAGCAGGACATCGGCCGGGATCTCGGGGGCAGAGAGCAGAACCATCGATTCGAAAACCCCCAGACCGCCCGGCACATGACTGATCAGGGCCACGACCTGAGCGAGCAGGAAGATCGCGAGGAACTGTGGAAACGAGAGTTTCGCATGGGTCGGGAGCAGGACAAAAAGGACGCTGCCGGCCAGCGCCCAGTCGAGTGCGCCGATCAGAACCTGTGCTCCGGCGAGGCGCAACGTCGGTAGCGGGAGCTCCCAGTTGCGGAAACGGAAAGGGCTATTGCGCATGAAGATGACGAGCAGGTAGCCGACCACCAGACCACAGAAGAGGAGCCCGAGTGGTCGCGCTGAATGGATCGACAGGTGTTCAAGTACCGGTAACGCCAGGGGTTCGGTTACAAAGGTGATGCCGCCGACGGTGACGATGCCCAGCCAGAAGGTCAGCACCGTAAAGGTGACCAGTCGTGCGATCTCCTCTGTAGAGAGGCCCCAGGCCGAATAAAGACGATAGCGGATCGATCCGGCTGTCAGCAGGGAAAGGCCGATGGTGTTACTGAAGGCGTAGCTGACAAAGGAGGCCAGCGCGACCTTGCCCTTCGGCAGAGGATGGCGGATGTAGTGAACCGCCAGCTGATCGTAGGCCGTCATGATCAGGTAGCTCAGAATCGTCAGGCCCAGCGCCGCCAGTACCTGTGAGGCCGGGATCGCCCTGAGTTGCACCACCACCTGGTGATAGTGAAACTGTCTCAGGACGCCATGCAACACCCAGAGCGCCGCAATAAAAAGAACCAGCACCATCAGGGGGAGCAGGCGATGGAGAGAGAAAGTTTTTTGAACGGGTGGTGCCATGGTATCAGGACCTTTTCGTCGAGAAATCGTTTGCCTTAAGGCAGGCAGAAAAGATTACGGTCAGGATATTTTAACCGGTGGTAATCGCGTCCTCTTGACGTTGGTCTTGGCTGTGGTCCTTGGCCACCAGCATGTAAATCGACGGAATAATAAACAGGGTAAACAGGGTCCCGACCGCCATTCCTCCGACCAGGACCAGACCGATGGAGTTTCGTGCCGCAGCCCCGGCACCGGTGACCAGAATCAGGGGGAAGTGACCGGCGATGGTCGCCCCGGTGGTCATCAGGATCGGACGCAGGCGGGTCATGGCAGCCTCATGCACGGCTTCCCGTTTGCTGTGTCCCTTCAGTTGCAGCTTGTTGGCGAACTCCACGATCAGAATGCCGTTTTTAGCGACCAGCCCGACCAGAGTGACCAACCCCACCTGGGAGTAAATATTCATGGTCGTGGTCCAGCCCTGAGTCCAGAAGGGGACGTTGGGATTGGGCATCTTGAGAAAAGTGAAAATCATTGCCCCGAACATCGCCAGCGGCACCGAGCCGGCCAGAATCACGAAGGGATCGCGGAAACTGTTGAACTGGGCGGCCAGGACCAGGAAAATCAGGATGACAGCCAACGCGAAGGCCTGCAGGAATTTGTTCCCTTCGGTTCGCAGCTGGCGCGACTCGCCGGTGTAATCCAGCACATAGCCCTGGGGCAGAATTTTGCCGGCTTCTCTTTCCAGAAAACGCAGCGCCTCGTCCAGGGGACGCATCGCCACGCCGCTGATTTTGACAGCGTTGAGCTGCTGAAAGCGATTTAATGAGCGCGGTACGGTGCTGTTCTTGATGGTCGCGATGCTGCTTAAGGGAATCAGCTGGCCGTTGGGTCCGCTGATGTAGATGTCGCCGAGCTGCTCCGGGTTCAGGCGGTCGATCCGCTGGACCTGGGGGATGACCTTGTAGCTGCGACCGGCGATGTTGAAGCGGTTGACAAAATTCCCCCCCATCATTGTCGCCATCTCAGACCCCACCTGGCGCAGATTAAGGCCCATATCCGCCACTTTCTCGCGATCGATGACGATCTCGGATTGTGGTTGATCGATCTTGACGTCGATGAGCGGCGGAAAGGCGAACATGCCGCTTTTGGCTGCGGCTTGCTGAATCTGGTTGGCGAATTTCAGGATCTGCTCGGGCTCGGCGGTTGAGGCCAGAATGAATTCGACCGGAAACGACCCCCCGCCGGGAAGCGCCGGCGGGGTGACCGGAAACATGCGGATGCCGGGGATGGCGTGGAGCTTCTGCTGGACCTCGGGCATAATCTGAAAAATATTGCGCTTACGCTCCTGCCAGGGCTTGACCACCATCCCGGCAAATCCGGAAGAGGGCATGGTGACCTGAAAGACAAATTGGGTTTCCGGGACGCTCAGGAACGCTTTGCTGACCGCGGCCGCATAGTGACTGGTCTGGTCCAGGGTGGAGTTGGCGGACGCGTCCAGAATACCGAAGATGACCCCCTGATCCTCGCTCGGAGCCAGCTCTCTGGCCGACATGGTGAACATCGGGATGGTCAGCAGTGTCACTACCAGCCATACCAGGTACACCGCCGGTCGGGCATTCAGACTGCCGTTCAGTAAGCGTCCGTAAAAGGCCCGCAACCTTTTGAAGCTACGGTCCATGACTCCGGCGAAGCCATGTTCATTCATCCCTGCTTTCAGGAGTTGCGAGGACATCATCGGCGACAGGGTGACGGCGACAATGCCGGAGATGGTCACGGCCCCGGCCAGGGTGAAGGCAAACTCGCGGAACAGCGAGCCGGTCAGTCCCCCCTGTAAACCGATCGGTGCATAGACCGCCGCCAGGGTAATTGTCATGGCGATCAGCGGACTGACCAGTTCACGTGCGCCCAGAATGGCCGCCTGCATCGGCGATTTTCCTTCTCCCATGTGGCGCTCGACGTTCTCGACAACGACGATGGCGTCGTCGACCACCAGACCGACGGAGAGCACGATCGCCAGCAGGGTCAGCAGGTTGATGGTGAAGCCGAAGGCCTGCATCAGGAATACGGCGCCGATCAGGGAGAGGGGGATGGCGATCACCGGGATAATCGCCGCGCGCATTGAGCCTAAAAAGAGGAAGATGATGATCACCACGATCAACAAGGTCTCGCTCAGGGTCTTGACCACCTCATGAATGGCATTGTTGATATAGGCGGTGCCGTCGTAGGCGATGCGCCCTTTTAAGCCTGCGGGCAGTTGGCTGGAGATCGCTTCCATCTCGGCCCGGACCCGTTTGATGACGTCGAGAGAGTTGGCGTTGGGCAGCGGCCAGATCCCCATGAAGACAGCGGTCTGGCCGGAAAAGCGCACTTCGGTGTCATAGTTTTCGGCGCCGAGGACAATCTTACTGATATCTTCAAGGCGTACGATGCCGCCATGTTCTTCGCGTACAATCAGGCGTTTGAACTCCTCGACCGAGCGCAGGTCGGTGTTGGCGGTCAGGTTGACCTGAATCAGCGAGCCCTTGGTGCTTCCCACCGAGGCCAGATAATTATTCGAGGTCAAGGCCTGGACCACCTGGGCCGGGCTGATATTGAAGGCCGCCATGCGCTCGGGGTTGAGCCAGATGCGCATGGCGAAGGTGCGCGCGCCGAGAATATCTGCGCGCTGGACACCCTCCAGGGCCGACAGGCGGGGTTGGACGACGCGCACCAGGTAATCGGTGATCTGGTTCTGTTTGAGGATATTCGAGGTAAAGCTCAGATAGGCCGAAGCGAACTTGCTGTCGGCTGATTCCACATTGATGATCGGGACTTCGGCTTCGGGCGGGAGATCCCCGCGCACCTGGTCGACCTTGGAGCTGATCTCGGACAGCGCCTTGATCGGGTCGTAGTTGAGTTTCAGTCGGGCACTGATGGTGGAGCGTCCCGGCGCGCTTTGGGATTCGATGTAGTCGATGCCGTCGGCGGCGGCGATGACCCGCTCCAGGGGTGTGGTGATAAATCCGCGCACCA